>NZ_OY761445.1:2776875-3425000 GCF_963664415.1 uncultured Desulfobacter sp.
GGTGGTCTGTACACTTGCTGCCTCGGGATTGATGGATGCGATATGCTCGTCGGCATTCGATGGCGTACCCTGTGACAATTGCAGTGTAAATGCTTCGTCGTTTTCCAGGAGAGTGTCGCCTGTAACCTGTACCTCAATGGTTTTTGTATCTTCACCGACTGCAAAGGTCACGGTTCCCGAAGGTAGTTCGCTGCCGTCAAAATCATCGGCGTCGGCAGCGTTCTCCCCTGTTCCGGTCACCTGGTAATCCACTACAGCAGCCCGTGACAGGTCCCCGGTCCTGGTAACGGTGTAGGAGACGGTTGCCGTGCCAGAATCACCTTCGGTCACGGTGCTTTGCCCTGTGACGGAGACCTGTGAGTCATCATTGGCAATGGTAGTCACGACACTTTCGGCGTCTGGATTGATTACCGCAGTCTGTGTATTGTCATCCTGGGGTGTTCCCTGGGACAATTGCAGTGTAAATCCTTCATCGCTTTCAAGGACGGTGTCGCCTGCCACCAGCACCTCAATCGTTTTAGTATCTTCGCCTGCGGCAAAGGCCACGGTTCCGGAAGGGAGAACACCACCGTCAAAGTCATCGCTGTCCGCGGCATTGTCCCCTGTCCCGGACACACTGTAATCCACAACGGCCGGGGAGAGGTCCCCGGTTCTGGAAAAGGTGTACGAGACCGTTGCCGTGCCTGAATCTCCTTCGGTTACCGTTACATTTCCAATAACTGAGACCGTTGTGATCTCATCGTATACTATTATGGTAACGGCTTGTTCTACAGGGTCATGAATACCGTTGTCCGCAATGACCGTGAATGTATAGCTGGAGACACTTTCGTAGTCAAGATTGCCTGTTTTCAGCGAAACAACACCGGTTTCAGCGTCAATATCCAGCAACGATTCATCCCCTGAGCCGCTTTTCAGGCTGTATGTTACCTCGGCATGGTCGCCTTCGGCCTGTCCATAGCCTGCCTTTGCGGCATAGAGAACTGCCTGGTTTTCATCGGCATTGTCTGTTTGAGGGGATGTGAACTCGGGGGCTGTATATCCGACAAGATCTGCTATTTCTATAATATCTGTTGACTCTCCGGTGTCGTCCGTATCGCCGGTGTCTGTTGTAGGAACGTTGTCCGATTCGGTGATAAGCTTTGCCCCCTGGACAATCTCCACCACTGCATCATCGGATAATTTGCCATCTGAAAGGGATTCGGTCAATCGTGCAATAACGGTTTCCGCTGTGATTTGATCCGGGTCTTCTCCGTCAGCTTCACTTTCTTCACGCAGTGCCTGCTCCATCCCTGATACAGCGGCAAGAATTTTACCGTAATCATTGGCATTTTCATTAGCGGTCCCGTCTGCTTTGACAATCGGTTCGACCTCTGTTTCGATGATATCGGTCAGGCCGAAGGCCTTGGCGACGCTTTCGTTGGCATTCTGTATGGCCGTTTCAATATCGTCAATTTCCAGATCGGCCAGCTTTGAGCCTGATTCCCCCTTGTCACCGCCCACAAGGCCCAGTTCACGGACGGCAAGCTCTGTCAGCGCATTTATATTGACCGTGTATGTACCCTCTCCCTGGACCATTCTGGTCGCTCTCAGATCCAGCGTCAAGTCTGCTTCCGCACCGCCGTCGGCCAGACCTGTCGCTGCCAGCAACCCCTCGTCAAGATAGTCGCTGGAAGGCGTGTCGCCTGTATTGTCATGGTCAATGACCCGGACCAGGACCGGGCCGGTATAATCTGCGTTTATGACGACCCTGTAAGTGCCGTCCATATCGACCCAGTCGCTTCCCAGGATATTTCCGTCCATGTCATATACGGTCAATTCCAGGGTGTGGGACGGAATAATCGGACCCATGGTAATGGTCCCTTGAATGATGCTCGCCCCCTCGTCCTCTCCGCTGCCCCCGCTGCTGCTGCCGCCGCTGTTGGCTGCTGCCGCTACTGCGGCTATGCCGGCTAAAGATGCGCCCATTGCAAGCAATGTCCCCCCTGAGAGCCCCCCGCCCTGGTCCGGGCCTATATGACCGGCTCCGTCATGGCCCTGTTCCTGCCATACAATCATGCCGGCAGTATCTCCGGCCATGCCGTGGTCCTGGAAAGCCGTATGCGTTCCCCGGGCCGCATCGCCTGGATTGTCGGCCTGGGCATCCTGCCTGAAAGTCTGACCGGTGCCGTGCTCGCTGTCCGTCAGGCTGCGTCCGGCGCTTTCATTTTCGCCCATGTCTGCCTGGTCAGGCGGCGGGTCGGCACTTGTGACGGACATGCTTTCCGGCGGAGCTGCCGAGCCGTCAACACTGTATACACATGAGACATCCTCCTGGTAAAATCCTTCTATTATGGCGACTTGTTCCTGGTCGATCTCAATTTCAAGGTCGCCTCTTCTACGTTTGAGCACCAGGTTGTCCGGACGCGCCCCAGTGGACTTATCAATAACCGAGTAGACTGACCCAGCCTCAACCGGTAGGGTTAAAATATCTTCCAAAGGGTACTGGATTACCTCACCGTTTTTCAGCGTTTTAATAAAAATAAAATGCTTCATCTTTGTCTCCTCTCCGATTATTGATTGTGCTTACTTATCTTTAAAAGATTGTGACAGCGTTTTGCGGACCGGCTTAAGCAGAAAATTCATAAGAGTCCGTTCTCCGATACGAATGTCAAGCTGTGCGGTCATGCCTGGGAGAATATCGATTTTTCTGCCGGTGGTGGTTTCCGACTTATTTTGGGTGGATACGTGAACCCGGTAGTATATTTCTTCTCCCCTTGGAGTTTTTTCTTTAAGTGTATCTGCGCTGACATATACCACCTTCCCCTTGACGGCTCCGAATATGGTATAGTCAAACGGATCGAACCGAATAGTGACATCCAGTCCGTTTCTGATCTGGGCGATGTCCGCCGGGCTGACTTTGGATTCAACAATCAGACGGTCATTGACCGGAACCAGTTGCATAAGTTCTTCTCCTCCCCGGAGGACTCCCCCGACAGTTGTCACCCGGATGTTTTTCACGATTCCGGGAATGGGGGCCTTGAATACACAGTCCGCAAGCTGCTGCTTGCGTTGGGTCAGAATTTGGTCATTTTGTGCTATTTTGTCCTCAATGCCGGTCAGCTCAATGCGGGCATCTTCCAGGAATTTGTTTTTCCGGTTGATGAGCTTGGCCTGGGCGTCGTTCAGGGCACGTTCCGTGCGGATGACTTCAGAACGGTTGACATCCCCGGAATCGGAAAGTCTGCGGATCAGTTCAAACTCTTCTCCGGCTAGTCTCACTTCAACTTTCAGGGTTCTGATTTCTTCGGCAAACCCTGATTTGCGTTGCTTGAACAATGCCTTTTCCACTCTTACGATTTCAGGAAATACCCACTCTTTCTTGGAAAATTTTACTGATGACTGCCCTGATACTTCAGCCTTGAGCCGTGCGGCTTTGGCGTTGAGTGCAGCCAGCCGGGCTTCTATTTCAAGGACGGCAGCCCCAAGCTTTGTCTGGTCCAGCCGGGCCAGCTCCTGGCCGGCCTCGACCCGGTCTCCTTCCTTTACATTCAGCTTGGTTAATACGCCGCCGTCAACCGCCTGGAGAACTTGAACCCGGGAGCTTGCGATCACTTCGCCTCGGGCCCTGGCCACCTGATCTATTTTGGATTGAAACGCCCATAGGCTAAAGGCGAGCAATCCGAGAAAGAGTACCCAGATTAACGGAGAAAAACGCCGGGTATGGAAGGTCTCAAGCCTGATGGGTGTGTCTTGGGCTGTCGTGCAGGAAGGATAACAACCGTCAGATAACATGGGGTTTACCTTTCGCTATTTGGTTGATGGCCAGGGGGCGGACCGCCATGTTTTTTTTCTTTGTTTTTACGATCCCCCGCAGTTCTGCCATAACGGCGTCTGCCGGCCCGTCTGTTTTGATTTCTCCCTGGTGCATTAAAAGCATCCGCCCGGTGAGCCTTGCGGCAAGCATGGGGTTATGGGTGGCGATTACAAGGATATCTTGGGAGCCGATATGTGTTTTCAGGGCATTGATCACCCTGGCTTCCGCCTCGCTGTCCAGTGAAGAAAAGGGTTCATCCAGTAACCATATCTTCGGCGAGGCCAATAGAATACGGCCCAGCCCGACCAATTGCTTTTGTCCCCCTGAAAGACCTTGGCCGCCTTCCTGGATTTCCAGCTCCATGTCCCTAGGATGACCTGCGGCAATCGCATCGATGCCCAGCTGCCTTGAGATGTCCAGCAGATTTGAATCTGATGCGATACCGGACAGGGCAAGGTTGGAGCGCAGCGTGCCTTTGAACAGGTCAATGGACTGGGGCAGATATCCGACCTGGCCTGCGATGATATCCGGAGCAATTTCCCACAAGTCGGCATTGCCGAGGCGGACACGTCCCCGGCTTGGCTTGTAAAGTCCTGCCATAACCTTAAGCAGGGTGGATTTACCGGACCCGATGGGACCGAGCAGTGCCACCCGTTCTCCTGCGCAAATTTTCAAGTTTGCAATATTCAGCTGCTGTATCGGTGAGTCTGGGTAGGAAAAGGAGACCTGGTCCAGTTCGATTTTATCCGGAACCTCGTCCGGTACCAGTAATGTTTGAGTCACCTCCCGTTCGGTATCAATCAGCAGTATTCTGTTCACCATGGCCATGGCTTGGGCCACCCCCTGCCACTGGGTCAGGTACTGGACGCCCTGGGCAATTGGGGCAATGACCCGGCTGCCCAGGATGCTGCAGGCGATCATGGCGCCCATTGTCATTACGCCTGCTTCAATCTGGGTTACCCCCACCACCACGGCGGCCACATAGGCAATGCTTGATAAGCTGCCAGTGGTGACCGTGGTCAGGTTACTGATGGCTTTTTGCTTGACATTGTACCTTGCAATCGTTGCACTGATGTCACGCCATTGGTCTGAAAAACGCCAGGCCGCATTGTTGGCCCGGATCGATTCCGCCCCCCGGACCGTATCAACCAAAAGCCCCTGGCGTTCATTGGAACGACTGATCTGCTCTTTCATCAATCGGCGCATCTTGAGCTGTGAAATTAGTCCCAGAAGTACGGCCACCGGCAGCAATCCAAGATAGACCCATCCTACATGGCCGCCGATTATGGCAATAAAACAGATGAACATCAGGGCAAAAGGCATGTCCACAAGTCCGAAAATAATGCCCGAGGAAAAAAACTGGCGCACCGAATCCAGCCCGCCCACCTGTGCGGCCAGGGAGCCAAGTTGTTGGGGGCGTGCATCCAGCTGCAGTTTCGTCAGATGGTCAAACACGTGTTGGGAGACAGACTTGTCCACAGCACAGGCCAGGCTGTCAAGGATACGGGCGCGTATGGTTTTAAGAAGCCAGTCAATGGTGACGATGATTCCCATGCCGGCCACCAGGGTCCACAAGGTGGCATACGCCAAAGTGGGGACAACGCGGTCATAAACCTGCATGGCAAATAAAGAGGTGCCGACGGCCAGTACATTGATAACCAATGTAGCAATGAGAATATCCACAAGCCATCGTTTTGATCGGAACATCTCCATCATCACAAGTTTGCCGGCAGGATTTCCCCCCTTTTTCAGCTCATCTTCCCGAGCCGTATCGCCGGGGTTCAGCCAGATTACAGCTGACTGCGCCAAATCTTCTTCCCGACACTGGGTCGTATTGCCCTCATGATCCGTCACATCCAGAGAACTTCCGGTGCGTTCAAGGAACTGCCACCGGTCCTGATAATGGACGAGAACGGGAAGTTTGCGCAGATCAAATCGGTTGAATTGCAACACAGCAGGCCGCACGCCCTTGAGCCCCAATGCTTTGAGTATCGTATTGATTCTTTGGGCAGGTGATGAATCCGTCATTGCTTCCTGGATCTTATGACATATGGTCTCCACCCCTCCGGCCTGCATGTGGATCTGTAGCCGGTCAAACAGTTTTTTAAGCACCTGTCCCGGGATATCGGCGGTTAAAATTGACGCAGTTACATCACAGTTGGATTCTTGTGCCATTGCATTACCTAATTATTTGTAATTAAAACAGAGTCTGCATAAATATACCCGGTTGGAATTTGATACCAGTTGCCGGATTTTCCAATAATAGTTAGTGGAATCCCTTTTTTCAGTACTCTTATGACATGACCGTCCAACCCAGGTTCGTTTCGTAGATTTATAATGGCAGTGGTGATTCCTTGTGTACGAACCGTTTCATTATCCTGTTGAATTGTTTTTGACAGTGCGTCATCGGTTGCAACGGTATCCGCTTGAACCGTCTCATTGCGGACAGCAGTTACAGTTTCAGGCTTTGGTGGCAAGGATTTTATCCTTTTCTCACCCTGTGTTTCCTGCATATCCGTCGCGTCAATTTTCTTTGTAGCCTTGTTTTTTTAAAATCTGCTTTTGTTTGAAACAGGAGGGGTTGATACCGTATCTACTTTTTGTGTTTCCAAGTTTGATAAATCATCAGTCAGACCGGCTACACCGGCAGCCTCGTCCAGTTCTCCGATCAGTGCACAAATTCTTAAGCCTGTTGTCTCATAGTCATTTTCAGTCTGAACCAATCCGAACCTTTGGTTGGTCAGTTCGCGCTGCATATTCAAAACTTCCAACCAGGATTTTCGTCCGGTTTCATACTGGCGAAGATAAGAGTCCAGGGTCTTTGTGACGGCGGTTATGGATGTGAGCTGGGACTGTTTGATCCTGTCTTGAAATTTTAAGCTGCTCAGCAGGCTGTTGATGCGGAGGTTGACTTTGTTACGGGTTGTTTTTAAACTCTCTTTGGCTGCCTGGACATTGGACCGGGCTGCATTGACCCGGCTGGCAATGCCTAAGCCGAGCCCGTCGACACTGCCCTCGATAAAAAGGCCGATACTGGATCGGTCATCACCGGCAAAGTCTAAAAATTCATGTCCCGCCTTAATAAGAACCGTGGGGGTAGATGCGATCTTTTCGTAAGCGACTTCCTGTTTTGCAAGTTCTATTTTCTCCTGGTCATACAAAATATCAGCGTGCTTTGCATCGGCAAGTTCCCGGATTACAACCGGCTCCGGGATATGTAAATAAAGGTCTTCTTCGGGATTTTCGATATCAAGGTTCGTCAGTGTCAGTGCCCTTAATTCCTCAATAGCAACCTCAAGTTCCTCCAGAAGCGTCTCCCGGCTGACCTTAGCCTGCATCAAACGGGACAACGCCAGCTGCATATCTGCATCGGTTGCCATTTTACCTTTTTGGCGTCGTTTAATGCGCTCAAACAGCTGTTGATGTTTTACGATGTTATCGTCAGCGACCTTGAGCTTTTTCGTCAGTCCTTGAAGCCGGGCATTTGCGGCAGCCGTATTTTCTATCAATTCTCTGTAAATTTGCAGTAATGAGATCCTGGCCGCCTTGTATTCCGCTTCGGCCTGTTGGATTGGAATGTCAATTTTTCCAAAGGCCCATACGGGCTGCTCAATGGCCGCCGCACCCTGGTTATCTCCGTTGTCCAGGGTGCTTACCTGGCCGGATAACGTTGGATACCGGCCTGATTCAGCCGTTTTAATATCAAAACCGGCTGATTCCAGTTCAGCTATCTTCGCTTGAACGGACGGATGATTGTTGACGGCTGCCTGAATGGCTGGCCTCAGCCCGGACGTGGGGATTACCACGTCAGCACCGGCAGCATGTATCAACAACAAAGTCAGGCAAACAGAATAAAAGGGAACGATGATAAAACAAGGCATAGATACCTCATTAGTTTATAAATTAGAATTTGCTTTTTATGATGTTTGGAAGATTATCAAAATAATCGGTATTGATCAATTAAAAATCACCCCACCCAGGGTAAATTTGTTATAGGAAAATTAAATTACAAATTCAATTAGTTATAAACGATACCGATCAGTACCTTATAAATCCGTTTTTTTATCAACCATGAAGGAGCAGAAGAGCATGAAGGATAGACTTCTTCATGTCCTTCATGCTCTTCATGGTAAGTCAATCTGAGCTTAGAATAGCCTGAAATCAGTTAATTGACGGTTAAAACAAATTCACCCTGCAACCCACCAAAGAAGATCGAATCCTTCGAAATCACCCCCCTAAATTTGTAGACACTACGCTATTTCTGCGGGAAGCTGTGTGCCTGGCCAAGCAAGTTCTTTGGGTTTTTATGAACCTACGACTGTCGAACGGGAGTTTATGTGCATCTAACGCCTGTTGTATTTCATACGCCCAATTTCTTTTCAAGTTCGGCCACGGCCAGGGTGGTCTTGATTACCGTGTCCGGATTAAGGGACATGGTCTCGATGCCGCATTCCACTACAAATTCCGCGAACTCCAGGTAATCGCTGGGGGCTTGGCCGCAGATGCCGATATACTTGCCCTTTTTTACAGCAATCTCGATCACCTGGCGGACCATTTTTTTCACCGCCGGATTGCGCTCGTCATACACATGAGAAACAAGAGACGAATCCCGGTCCACACCGAGTAACAATTGTGTCAGATCATTGGTGCCGATGGAAAAACCATCAAAAATATCCAAATATTCTTCGGCCAGAATGACATTGGACGGAATTTCGCACATGCAGATCACTTTGAATCCGTCTTCACCCTGGCGCAAGCCAAATTCAGCCATGGTTTCAATCACCTGCCGGGCCTCATCCAGTGTGCGGCAAAAGGGAATCATAACCTGAACGTTATCAAGCCCCATCTCATTCCTTATTTTGAGCATGGCCTTGCATTCCAGGCCGAAAGCCTCCTTGTATTCCTTGGCGTAGTACCGTGAGGCCCCGCGCCATCCAATCATGGGATTCTCCTCGTCCGGCTCGAACTGGGCACCGCCGATGAGGTTGGCGTACTCGTTACTCTTGAAATCCGAGAGCCGGACAATGACCGGATCGGGATAAAAGGCAGCGGCAAGCATGCCCACACCCTCGGCAAGCTTTTCCACAAAATAGTCACTCTTGTCGTTGTAGCCGATGGTCATATCCGCTATGGCCCGTTTTAAAATCTCGTCGCCCAGCTCCTCGTACTTCAGCAAAGCCAGGGGATGAATTTTGATATATGAATTGATGATGAATTCCTCACGAGCCAGGCCCACCCCGTGGTTGGGGATAAAACTCTTTTCAAAGGCCTGCTCCGGACTGGCCAGGTTCAGCATAATCTTGGTTTTGGTCTTGGGCAGACTTTCCAGATCCGTCTCCTTGACCTCATAGGGCAACAGCCCCCCATACACATAACCAACACTGCCCTGGGAGCAGTCCACGGTGACGTCCTGGCCGGTTTGCATCCGGCTGGTGGCGTTGCCGGCACCTACAATACACGGAATGCCGAGTTCTCGGCTGACAATGGCTGCGTGACAGGTGCGCCCGCCCCTGTTAGTGACAATGGCACCGGCAATCTTCATCACCGGTTCCCAGTCCGGATCGGTCATATCCGTGACCAGCACCTGACCTTTTTGAAACTGGGAAATCATCTGGGCGGACTTGATCACATTGACCCTGCCCTGGCCGATGAGTTCCCCCACGGACTGGCCGGTGCACACCACTTCACCCTTTTCTTTGAGATGAAATTCCTTGAGAACGGCCTGGTCTTTCAAGGTATGCACTGTCTCGGGCCGGGCCTGGACGATGAACAACTTGCCGGTTTCGCCGTCCTTGGCCCACTCAATATCCATGGGTTTAAGGTATCCGGCTTTTTCAGAATAGTGATCCTCAATGGTGCAGGCCATCCGACCCAGTTCCACCACTTCCTCATCTTTTAGTACCAGACGGCGGCGGTCCTCGTCCGGCACGGCCACGTTCTTGGTGGGTTGTTTGGCATCTGTGGTGTAGATCATCTTTATGGCCTTGCCACCAATCTTTTTCATGATGATGGGCTTAAAGCCCTGTTTAAGGGTAGGCTTAAATACGTACCATTCATCAGGATTCACTGCACCCTGGACCACATTTTCCCCCAGTCCATAGGCACCGGTGATGAATACCGCGTCCCGAAAGCCCGATTCCGTATCGATACTGAACATGACCCCGCTTGAGGCCAGGTCGCTTCGGACCATCTTTTGTACGGCAATGGACAAGGCAATGGAAAAATGGTCAAACCCCTTGTCTTCGCGGTAGGATATTGCCCGGTTGGTGAACAGAGAAGCAAAACAGCGGTGGCAGGCCTCCACCAGGTCTTCCACACCACGAATGTTCAAATAGGTGTCCTGCTGGCCCGCAAAACTTGCGTCCGGCAGATCTTCGGCCGTTGCCGAGGAACGTACGGCCACATCCACGTTCTTACCGTATTCTCCTTCCAGTTCGGCATAGGCCTTGGCAATTTCTTTATACAGCTTATCCGGGAATTCCAGACTGCGAATCAGATTCCTGACCCGAGCCCCGCGCTCTTGAAGATTATCCATGTCATGGGTGTCCAGATCGGACAAGATCTCTCGAATTTTGTCCATGGTCCTGGATTTTTCCAAAAGATAGGTATAGGCATGGGCGGTGACGGCGAATCCATTAGGTATACTCACACCTTTGGGACTTAAATTGCGGTACATCTCACCCAGGCTGGCATTTTTGCCGCCCACCAAGGGCACGTCGTCAATGCTCAAATCCTTGAACCAGGCCACAAACGGCTTTTGGTCCTTATGCGTCTCTTTGCCCATTTTCACCTCCAAATTATGATTTAATCAAAGTCCTTAGCACATCTTCTTTGCCGACAACGCCCACCACTTTCCCGTCCTGGACTACAGGGATGGTGTGAAAATGTTTTTCAACCATCATGGCGGCAATGTCACTGACCGGAGCATCCGGTGAAACGGTGACAGGGTCTGCAACCATAGCCTGGGCCACGGTTCCGGCGGCTATTTTTTTCATTTCCTGTTCTAATTTTTTAGATGAAGACAAGGGAATAATGCCGTCCAGAAAGGTAAGTATGGGGGGCAACGAGATGGTTTTCTGCTGAAAAATCAGATCACTCTGGCATAGGATTCCTTTAAGCGTACCCTCCCCATCCACCACGGGAACCCCATTAATATGGTTGTTTAACAAAAGTTCTACGGCCCGGGAGATATCGGTCTCCGGGGTTATTGAGATGACTTCTTTTTCCATGATATCTTTAGCAGTCTTCATTTTTGATCTCCCTGGATAAATGGTTAAAGGAGAGCCGAAACTTTATGCTTCCCCTTATTTTATATACCCCTGTCAACAAATTCGCAACGTAGCAACTATTCTTTTTATTTTTCCATGGTCTCCAGAACGGCCTTAACAACATCCTCCGGACTGGGTATGAAAACCTTTTCAAGGCTTGGTGCAACAGGAACCGGAATCGGTGGCGCACCAATGCGTTTGACAGGCCCCTTCAAATCCCAAAATGCCTCTTCGGCAACCATGGCGGCCAACTCCGCCCCAAAGCCGCAAAAACGATTGGCCTCATGTACCACAACCAGATGCCCCGTCTTGCGGACCGAATCGAGGATACAGGCTTTATCCAGGGGCACCAGAGAGCGCAGATCGATGACCTCACACGAGATACCTTTTTCAATTAAGGGTTTGACAGCTTTCATGGCAGTGTACAGGGCCATGCCATACGCAACCACGGTGCAGTCAGAACCCAGAACGGCCACCCGGGCTTTGCCCAGGGGGGTGCGGAAATCCGCGTCCGGGAATTCTCCTTTCATCCGGTAAAGCATCATGTCTTCCACCACGATGACCGGGTCCGGGTCAAAAATCGCACTGAGTAAAAGACCTTTGGCATCCTCAGCCGTTGCCGGCCAGACGATTTTCAGCCCCGGGCTGTGGGCGATCCACACCTCCAGATTGTGAGAGTGCTGACTGCCGGCACCGAACCCGACACCGGCTTTGACCCGCACGGTCAGCGGAAAACTGGATTTGCCACCGCTCATGTAGCGCAATTTCCCGGCGTGGTTGACCAGCATGTCGCTGGCCAGGGTCATGAACGGGAAAAACATGATCTCCACAACCGGCCGCAGCCCCATGCAGGAGGCGCCCACAGCAAGCCCGGCAATGGCGGCTTCGCTGACCGGCGTATCTTTCACCCGGAGTCCTCCAAATTTATCCAAAAGACCATAGGTCGGCATATTGGGATCATTATGAATGGACACCCCCACGCCTTCTCCGGCAACAAAAACCTTATCATCCATCTCCATGGCAGTGGACAGCGCGTCATTTATTGCATTTCCAAACGTTTTCTGACTCATGGCAACACTCCTTTCAGCTCTTAAACGCCTGGACGAATACATCTGTCAGGGCGGTATCGGATTCAGGGTAGGCGCCTGCATCTGCAAAGGCCACAGCCGAAGCCACGCGTGCTTCGGCATCCTGTTCGATCTTTTGAATTTGGGCTTCATCCAGAACGCCGGCGTTGAGCAGCGCCTGGCGATACCTTATTATAGGACACTTAAGCGCCCAGGCTTCCAGCTCCTGGCGATCGACATAATGCTGGTGGTCCTGCTCGCCATGTCCACGCATTCGATAGGTCAGGGTTTCCATAAAAGCGGACCCGTTTCCTGAGCGGCAGTGTTCAAGCAATGCAAGGCTCAGATGGTAGACCGCCTCCACGTCATTGCCGTCCACACTCCGGCCGGGCATACCGTATCCTTGTGCGCGCTTGTGAATTTGATGTGTAGCACAATGATCTTCAGGCCGTTGGGCACCGGCCCACCCGTTGTTTTCACAGACGAACAGAATCGGCAACTTCCAGATGCCGGACAAATTCATCGCTTCGTGAACACTGCCTTCGGCTGCTGCGCCGTCACCAAAGAAGACCACGGTCACATCGTTCAAATTTTGATATTGCTGGGCAAAGGCTGCCCCAACGGCCAGAGGGGGGCCTGCGCCAACCACGGTGGAGGTCATCGGCGCATTAATCTCAGGCACAGATAGATGCAGAGTACCGGCCTTGCCGTAGTTGACACCATCTGCTTTAGCCATAATTTCAGCCATCAAAGAATTTAAATCGGCGCCCCTGGCCAACAGATGGCCGTGACTGCGGTGATTGCTGACGATGATGTCCTTTGGCTCAAGGGCTGACACAACACCTGCGGCCACCGCCTCCTGACCGTTGGCCAAAATCTGCATGCCAGGCAACCGGTATTGCTCCCGACAAAGGGCCACAATTTTTTCCTCGAACTTTCGGATCAAAACCATGTGAGTGAAAAGACGGATTTTAAAATCCGTAGATATTTTTTTTTCTGTCATGACCCTCCCTCCTTTCTCCAAAGAGAATATCTGAATGTGGTTAAGATACTTTTAAGACAGACTGGCCCCAAATAAAGACATTTGAAGAATATCCTGACTGCCCTCCGGATGGCAAGAAAGAATTTGATACTAAATCTTGATAGCCCTCTAAAATTTACAACTGCCATAAATACGCCGAATTACAATTCGCCATAAAGACACAACAACGAAATTTTATAAAAAAACGAGTACGATAATCACAAAAAAAATAGTTTACTAATTTTAATTAGCATGCTATATGAGTCTGAAAATAATCAATTACGTTGAAAACGTAAGGGATCAATCCTCTAACAATCCTACAATAACTTTGCTTAGAATGTAGGGCGATATTCAAATTTTAAAAACAAGAAACGTTAGTCAGTGTACTTAAACGCAGTGTAGCTGGTATCAATTCACCATACAGCAGCTTTTTGGGGTTCCATATTAAATTCAAAAACTCAATAAGCCAAAGGTGATTCGATATCCTTTTCCGAAACCTGGCCGTAAAAGAAAAAAGGAGAAGGACAGACGGGGCTGCAGTCCCGCGAACGCTTTTTTTGTCACGAGTCGTATCAGTAACAACAATTTTCTTATAATTTTAATGAAAAAGGAACTGTTATGAAAAAAGCTTTGACGATTTGTTTGGCGATGTTAATCGGTATCTGTTTGTCTACCGGCGCGATGGCGGCGGACGAAGGCGCAATCAAGGGCCATGTTGACACAATTGCAGCAGGCATTGACGGCGGTAAAGCGCCTACTGATATTAAGCCAGGCGATTACGACCCCTACGTGTTCATCATGGAGAAAGGCGGAACAATGGTGGTTCATCCCAGCAAGCAGGGGCAAAGCCTGAACACCAGCGAATTCAAGCCGGTATACGATGCTCTTGTCCAGTCCACATCCGATGGGGTATGGGTGGAATACCAGTGGGCCGGCGCAGAGAAAAAAACATATGTCCGGACCACCGCAGGCGGATTAATCGTGGGAAGCGGCTACACGAAATAACACACGGTTAAAATCGGCCGGGTTTCACTGACAAAAAAAGCCAGGCGCGGGTCGAATACGACCCGCGCCTTTTTTTTGCGATCGCCCTTCCAAGTGAAGAAATTAAGGTCCGCATGAAATAAAGAATACGAAATTGCGGTACTAAGATTCAACCGGAGGATGACCTCAACGACATGGACAAACGACAGAAACCCGGCCCAATCACCAGACAGGAGAAGGGTTTTACCATATCACCAGGCAGGTCAAGGCGTACAAGCGAGACAGGATCGTCTTTTAAAGATTTACCGGCCAGATCAATTCGCCTTCGCAACTCACCGAAATCATTTTGCGACAGAAATTCGGTCAAAACCTCGATCAGAAATTCGGTTTCCTGATCCGGTGCTTTCAGGCACTGCCGGATCAGGTGTTCCAACTTCAGGCGAGCCGCCGTCTGGATGCAGTGGCGGCTCAAATCAAGGCGGATTTCCATAAAAAAATCAACCCTCTTTCACCATGCTACCCATGTAGTTATCCAAAGCGGCCTGGATGGTTCGGGCGGCCAGGGTGGTACAGTGAAGATCCTCTTCCGGCAGCCGGCCAATGGCGGCAAGAACGTCGTCAGCGGTGATATCGGTCAATTCCTCCGGGGTTTTGCCCAGGGAGAGCTCCGCGGCAAAGGAGCCGCTGACCATGGAAGAGGCACACCCGTCTGTAAAATAGGAGGCGTCTGCCACCTGGTTGTCCTTAAATTTAAGATAGATCTCCATGGTGTCCCCGCACTCACCGGTCACCCGCCCCCATCCATCAGGGTTTTCCATCCGGCCGTTGTGCTTGGGATTTCTCCAGCGGTCAAAGCCTTTTTCGCCTAAAGCTTCTTTTGCCTCATCAAATATTTCCTCCTGGAGCTTGTCCAGAAATGCGTCAAGATTGCTCACTGTCATATCCTTTCTGCTTAAGTTCCGGTATGCACCGAAAGTCCTTATTTTTTACAACGGAACAGTTTGCCATAAACAAACGGAGTTGTCATCTTTTCCAGGCAAAAAATAATCGAAAAAACTATAAATGCGGTCACCCTGCCCTACGCCGGTATAGCTGTTGCAATTTTACGCACGGATCGGTAAAATACACGTCTGTTAATCAATTTTTCAGTCCATAATTCAACCTACAAAAAAGGAGAACGACGATGAAAAACCACTTGTGGTATTTTATTTCCATCCTGATAGCTTTTTTAACTCTGCCCGGTCTTTGTCTGGGTGCACCCTCGGGGAAGCTGACCATTTTTCATGCCGGCAGCCTGACCGTGCCTTTTGCCGCCATTGAAAAGGCCTTTGAAGCAAAGTATCCCGACGTCGATGTACTGCGGGAAGCAGGCGGTTCAACCAAAATGGCCCGGCTGATTTCAGAGGTGGGCAAAAAAGCGGATATCATGGCGTCAGCCGATTTCAAAGTCATTGACAACAACCTCATCCCCGGATTTGCCGACTGGAATATCCGATTTGCCAGCAATCAGCTGGTTCTCTGCTATATGGACAACAGCCGGTTTGCCAAAGAAATCACCCGCGACAACTGGTATGAGATTCTCTTAAAAAAAGAGGTGGTATGGGGTCACTCAGATCCCAATCTTGACCCTTGCGGATACCGCAGCCTCATGGTGCTTCAGCTGGCTGAAAAATTTTACGACAAACCCGGCCTCAACGAAAAACTACTTGCCAACCGCCCCCAGAAAAATGTCCGGCCCAAATCCGTGGAACTTGTAAACCTGCTGAAAACCGGCCATATGGACTATGCCTGGGAATACCTGTCCGTGGCCATCCAGCACGGCCTTAAATATGTTACCCTGGACGACCATATTAACCTAGGAAATTACAAGTACGACGGCTTTTACAAATTGGCAAAGGTCGAAGTTGCCGGGAAAAAACCAGGAACCTTTACCACCAAAACCGGTCAATCTTGCACCTACGGCATCACTATGATCAAAAATGCACCCAATCCGGAAGCGGCCAAAGCCTTTCTATCCTTTCTGCTCTCCCCGAAACATGGGTTAAAAACCCTCAAAGAGATGGGCCAGCCCCCATTTATCCCGGCCCGGGTTCCTGACGATGAGATGGCTCAAAAACTGCCTACGGCCATTTCAGGATTAGTTGAGGTAAAAAACTAATTTGATGAGTAAAACAGATGGAATGGGCAGGCTGTTCATGGTGTTCAGCCTGCCTGTGATTTTATTTTTAACCGTACCCTTGATCAAGATGACGACCGGGCCGTCCCTTTCCATGCTCTGGGAGACCCTGGGCGATAAAGATGTGCTGCTTGCCATCGCCCGGTCACTTGGACTCTCCCTTGCGGCCGGCATTCTTGCCTTTGTTCTTGGCACCCCCTTAAGCTATCTGCTGGCAAGAAAAAATTTTTTTGGAAAAAAAATTATTGAGGGCATCATTGATCTGCCGGTCATGATTCCCCACCCTGTGGTAGGCATAGCCATCTTAAGCCTTGCCGGACGCACCCATCCCTTTGGACGGTTTCTTTCCAACATGGGCATTGAAATCATGGGGACCCGGACGGGAATCGTCACCGTACTTGTGTTTGTGGGCATTCCTTTCTATGTCAATGCGGTCAAGGCAGGCTTCGAAAGCGTGCCCGTACGTCTTGAGTACGCATCCAGAACCCTTGGGGCCGGGACCTTTGAGACCTTCAGACGGGTAACCCTGCCCTTAACATGGAGACATATGGTATTGGGCATCGTTATGTGTACGGCAAGGGCTATTTCCGAATTCGGGGCCGTGGTGATCGTGGCGTACCACCCCATGACTGCGCCTGTCATGATCTACGAACGCTTTACCGCTTACGGGCTGAAATACTCCCAGCCCGTTGCAGTCTGGCTGATTATTTTGTCCCTGCTTCTTTTTATCGTATTGCGGTTGATGTCCAGATCCGCAGTCCAATACCACAGGTAACCCATGATTCGTCTCGACAATATCAATCTGGTCTTTCCCGGGTTTGCCATTGAAAATATAAACCTGACCATCCGGGAAAAGGATTTTTTCGCCCTGATCGGCCCCACAGGATCAGGTAAATCCGTGCTCCTTGAAATCATCATGGGGCTGACGCCCTTTCCCTCGGGCAAACTGCTGTTTAAAGAAAAAAACATAGGCCGAACGCCTGTTGAGAAACGGCACCTGGCCCTGGTGTACCAGGATTTTGCCCTTTTCCCCCATCTCAGTGTAGCCCACAACATCCTTTACGGCATCAGATACCACGGAATCGAAATTGACGAAAGCCATAAGCGCCTGGATGAGCTGGCAAATATCCTGGGCCTGGAACGTATTCTTAACCGAAAACCCCATAAACTAAGCGGCGGAGAAAAACAACGGGTGGCCCTGGCCCGGGCATTGATCCTCAACCCGGTCGTATTGCTGCTTGACGAGCCCCTGTCGGCCCTGGACCCGGAATTCCACGGAGAGGCTAAAAATCTGCTCAAACAGATACACCGGGATATGGACATGACCATTGTTATGGTTTCCCATAATTTTGGAGACGTAATGTACCTGGCCAACCGAGGCGCCGTGATCCACCAGGGTAAAATCTGCCAGGCAGGGGATATCACCACCTTGTTTGAAAAGCCGGATTCCCTGTTCACAGCCCGGTTCGTGGGCATGAAAAATATTATTCCCGCCCGGATTATCCAGGGCAAAGTCCAAATTGAGGGGTCGGACACCTTAATAGAAACGTCTGTCGTGCCGGACTTTGACCATGGGTTCATGGGCATTCGCCCCGAGGATATTGTTCTTGTTTCCCAAGGAACGGACGTCCCCGCCACTTCAACCAATCAATTTTGCGGTACCATTACAAAGGTTGCAAGCCAGGGGATGTTTGTTGAAGTTCACCTCGAATCGGGCAGTCTTAGGTTTGAAGCCGCCTGGCCCCGGCGCTATTTAAGGGATTTTCAAATAGCGCCGGACCGTGAAGCAACGATTGCTTTTTCCCCCCAAAGCGTCCACGTTTTCCAAAACAATCCGAATTAGTGCGGAAAAAAATGACCTGCATGAATGGGAAAACCCTTCCTGTCCGTTTACTTAAGGATAGATAACTCTCTGCAAATAAACACAATTATAAAAGGCATGATTTATGCTTATAACGTATTTATTAATCATGCAGTCCGTTTTTGACCACTTGACAGGGAGAAACCAATGCTCCAGAAAATACTGCCGGCCGCAGGAATTATCGTGTTTATACTACTCTCAGGGACCGTATCCGAACTATCGTCCATTGTTTTGAACATTAAAAGCAACGTGATTATCCTTGCCGGTGCATTGGCCTGTGCCCTGGTATCCTATCCCCTTCGCCTGTTTTCAGATCTTTATGTCAATATACGCAAAGCATTCTCCGGAAAAAAAACCGATCTGAACGCCCTCATAAAACAAATTGAAGTGCTGGCGGCTATCCGGCGGCGGCAGGGAAAACTTGTACTGGATGAAAAATCAAGAAACATTGATAATCCATTTTTAAAAATGGGCATTGAAATGATTGCAGACGGGTTTGACAGATACACGATATTTAAGACCCTTGAGCGCAGATACGACAATTTCCTGCAGGCCCGGCGATCCCAGGCCGACCTGATCAATACGTTCATAAAATTGATGCCGGTATTTGGTTTTGTGGGAACCATCATCGGCCTGATCAATGTACTGAGCAATATGGGATCGGCAGAATTGATCGGCAAAGGAGTGGCCACAGCCCTTTTGACTACTTTTTACGGCCTTTTGTATGCCAATATTATTTTTCTTCCCATTGCCAAAAAATTGACGGAAAAGACTAAACATGACGCCATGGAACTATCATTAATCATTGAAGGCATACTGGATATTGCGAACAAGACCAATGCCAAGGCCATCGGGTATCGTCTAAGATACTGCATTGGCGATTATTTCCAGGACGACTGGACCGTGGGCCGAAAATTCCAGCCTCTTCCCATGAGACTGCCCCGGCCCCAACCATCCCCTGAAAAACAGGAACCCAAACCCATGGCGGGCTAAACCCTATGAGACCCCCTAAAAATCTTATATCTGAGCTTGAGATTTCAGAATTAAAACGGCTCCGTATGAAACGCCAAAGCCTTCTGGAGGAATGCGAACCAGAAGATTCGGGTCTATGGGCGATGCTGGATATCATGACCCTGATCCTGGCCTTCTTTATCATGCTGTACAGCAACCAGGCACATATGCCCCAGACCCCAAAAATCAAGGATGATCCAAAGCAGGCACGCCGACCCGTTGAAGTCGTCCAAGAACCTGCCAAACCAGTAAAAAAAGTTAGCGCGTCCAAGTTGAATTTTCTCACCATGGAAGACCAATTGCACCAAGTCATGGAAAAATCCAATATTTCAAATTATACGGTTAACGTCACAAAAACCAGACTCGTTCTGACCCTGGGTGAAGCCATCAGCTTTCCTCCCGGCCAGGCCGAATTGATAGATTATATCAAACCGGCACTAAAGGATCTGGCCTCATTTTTCATAACAGAACCTGAATACAGAATCATTGTTGCCGGTCATACGGACAATACCCCCATCCATACGGCCCAGTTTCCCTCCAACTGGGAGCTGTCCGCAGCAAGGGCCATGAGTGTCGCCAAATTCTTAATTGAATGTCGGGTGGCTCCGGAACGGATCAATATCGAAGGATTCGGCCAGTACCAGCCCATTGGAGACAACGCGCATTTTTTGGGCAGGGAAGCCAACCGGCGTGTGGAGATATCCCTGGTCAAAAAAGAAGACCCATCGTAAAATGTTATTCATAGTTTGTATTGTCCGCCGGGTCATGGCCGTTTCAGGCATTCATATTCCCTTGACTTCCTGAACCCCTTTCTTATATTGACGGATCAATACTTGATAAATCAATAATGATGATTGACAGCGCCAGGAAGGGGCGAAATGAACAGACGCAACCGCAATCCCCACCCAAAAATCTCCACCGGCCACACCATATTTATTGTCTCCGCGGTCCAGTTCCTGGCACCGTTCATGATGTCCGCGGTTGGCGTGGCACTGCCCACCATTGGTCGATTTTACGGTGCCAGTGCCGTGTCTCTGGCCCTGGTGGAAATGGTCTATATGCTCGCCGTCACCCTGTTTCTTTTGCCAGTCGGTCGGCTGGCAGACATCACGGGAAGAAAAAAAATCTTTGTCTCAGGTGTGGCCTTATTTGCCCTTGCCACAATCCTTCTGCCCTTTTCCCCGTCCATTGACATCTTCATCGCCATTCGATTTTTGCAGGGTATTGGTGTATCGTGCACTGTCTCTACCTCCGTGGCCATTTTATCTTCTGTGGTACCTAAAGAAAAACGGGGGAAAGCCATGGGCATCATTGTGGCTTGTGTCTATCTGGGACTGTCCGCCGGTCCCACCTTGGCCGGACTCATGATCGCCTGGCTGGGCTGGCAGTGGATCTTTTTTGCGTCTGTCCCCCTGGCCATGGCAGCCCTGATTTTCACCCTGACCCAGCTGAAGGGGGAGTGGAAAGGAGCTGAAGGGGAATCCTTTGACTGGATAGGCAGCCTTATCTATATGGCAGCGCTCTCCTGCCTGATCGTCGGAGTGTCCCATCTTGAAAGCCAGACGTGGGCGCCTCACCTGATGGCAGCCGGCATGGTTTTCATGGTTTGCTTTTCAATTTTTGAGTACCGGCACCTTTCCCCCATATTGGATATCCGTCTGGTGCTGAGCAACCGAGTCTTTGCGTTCAGCAATATTGCCACATGGATCAACTATGCCGCCTCATTCGGGCTCACATTTTTCTTTTCCTTATACCTGCAGGTGGTCAAAGGCATGTCCGCCCAGGCTACAGGTTTTGTGCTCATTGCCCAACCGATTATTCAGGCGGCGCTTTCACCGTTATCCGGCACAC
Organism: uncultured Desulfobacter sp.; assembly: GCF_963664415.1. NCBI lineage: Bacteria > Pseudomonadati > Thermodesulfobacteriota > Desulfobacteria > Desulfobacterales > Desulfobacteraceae > Desulfobacter > uncultured Desulfobacter sp. The sequence continues at coordinate 2,797,908 of NZ_OY761445.1, forward strand.
TTTCAGACAAAATCTCTGCCTCCAAATTATCCACGGCAGGCATGGCCATTTGCGCCGCAGGTCTTGGCGTTGCAACCTTTCTTGGCCAGGACACCCGCACCTGGCAGGTGCTGGTGGTGCTGGTAATCATGGGTTTGGGATTTGCTGCTTTTTCCACACCCAACATGACCACGGTCATGGGCTCTGTGGAACCAAGGCATTACGGCATTGCCTCAAGCCTTGTGGCCACCATGCGCAGCATCGGCATGCTCACGGCCATGACCATCACGACCCTTTTGCTGAGTATGTTCATGGGTGAAGCCAAAGTTACCACAGCCACAGCCCCCCAATTTCTACAAACCATGCATACGGCCTTTATAATATTTGCCGGCCTCAGTCTGGTGGGCATTATTTTCTCTATGGCCCGGGTAGAGCCGACAAAAACCCCTGCCCGGAAACGCTGATTTATGTTTTTACCCACCACCCGCAAAGAACTTGACGACCGGGGCATTGAACGGCTTGATGTAATTCTTGTCACCGGCGACACATACATTGACTCCCCGTTCATGGGGGCCAGCCTGATCGGCCGGGTCCTGGAATCAAAGGGATTTAACGTGGGCATCATTGCCCAGCCGAACACGGACAGCGCCCAGGACATCTCCCGGTTAGGCGAACCCCGGCTCTTTTGGGGCATCACCGGTGGTGCTGTGGATTCCATGGTGGCCAACTACACGGCATCAAAAAAAAGACGCAAGCAGGATGACTACACACCCGGCGGAGAAAACACACAGCGGCCGGACCGTGCGGTCATTGTATACACCAATCTTGTGCGGCGCTTTTTCAAACCCACCGTCCCCATTGTGTTAGGCGGCATTGAAGCAAGCCTTCGGCGCATTGCCCACTATGATTTCTGGTCCAATAAAATTCGACGATCTATTTTGTTTGATGCCAAGGCAGATTATCTTTTATTCGGCATGGCCCATCATAGTATCGTGGAACTTGCCAGGGCCTTAGAGACTAAACAGAACACCGACAAAACGCTGAAAACGGACAAAAAGCCCCAAGACCCTGTTACACAGATTGCCGGTCTGGGATATATCGCTAAAACACCCAAAGGTATAGAACTGCCAGCCTATGAGGCAGTAATTAGGGACAAAAACCTTTATATCCAAAGTTTTAAAACATTTTACGACAATACAGACCCCAAGCTTGCCCAGCCCCTGAGCCAGGCCCATGCAGACCGGTTTCTTGTTTTAAATCCCCCGGCACCATTCAGTTCCACCCAAGAGATGGACGAGATTCATGATCTGAATTTTCAACGAAATGTTCACCCCTATTACCGGGCTTTAGGCCATGTCCGAGCCATGGACACCATCCGGTTTTCCATTCCCACCCATTACGGCTGTTATGGAGAGTGTAATTTCTGCGCCATCACCGTTCACCAAGGACGGACGGTAAGATGGCGCAGCAAAAACTCCATCATTGCCGAGGCAAAAAAAATGGCCAGGGACAAAGATTTCAAAGGCTATATCTTTGACTTAGGCGGTCCCACCGCCAACATGTACGGATATGAATGTGAAAAAAAACTAAAGAAAGGCGCCTGTACCCATAGACGATGTCTATTCCCAACCCCATGCCCATCCCTTTCACCGGACCATGGTCCCCAGATGAATTTGCTCAAAGAAATCGGTCGTCTGGCAGGAGTCAAAAAGGTATTTCTCAACTCAGGCATCCGCCATGACCTGATCCTCATGGATAAACAAAAAGGCCAGGCATACTTAAAACAGGTCGTTGCCGACCATGTCTCCGGCCAGATGAAGCTGGCACCGGAACATTGTGCGCCCGGTGTGCTTGCACTTATGGGAAAACCGGACATAGAGAGTCTTGTTGCGTTCAAACACCGGTTTGACCGCATCTGCAACACACTGAATAAAAAACAATACCTGACCTATTACCTGATCGCGGCCCACCCCGGATGCACCATTAAAGAAATGAATGAGTTGAAGGATTTCACCCGGAACGAGCTTCACATCACACCTGAACAAGTCCAGATCTTTACCCCCACGCCATCCACCTTTTCCACGCTGATGTATTATACCGGCATGGACCCATTTGCCATGGTTCCCGTGTCTGTGGAAAAAGACCTCCGGGCCAAGGAAAAACAAAAACAGATTATCACCCGAAAAGCAGAACGCCGGCACCAAACCCAGCCACGGCAAAAACAGCATCAGGGTAAATTTTCCAGACAAGGCAAAAAGCACAGCAAAAGAAAAAAGTAACAGGCTTCTAAATCCCTGAATGGACCTGGCCTTGTAATCGGCAAAATTTACGGGTTTCGGTCGGGCACTACTTATAATTTGACACTGAACCCGCAAAATGATTTAACACGCATATGCGAAAAAAAACCACCACAGCCCCTCAGACTGAAAATAAAATGGCATCCATTTTCAAAAAGGCAAAACAAAGCCGGGTGTTCCAGGATGTTGTTGAGCAAATTGAAGACGCGATTTTAAACGGTCGGCTTGAACCCGGTACCCGGTTGCCTGCGGAACGTGAACTTAAAGAGATGTTTAACACCAGCCGGGGCACCCTGCGGGAAGCCCTGCGTGTTCTGGAACAAAAAGGCCTGATCCGCATAAAGCTTGGCGTTGCCGGCGGTGCCTATGTGAAACAGATTGATGCTGAACCTGTGATGCAGTCCCTTGCCTTGCTGATCCGATCTGGCAAGGTGTCTCCGGATCACCTGGCCGAATTCAGGATCAAGATTGAAGGCGCCATTGTGGAACTGGCTGCCCAGCGGGCCACGCCCGGGGATATTGAAACAATGGAAGATCTTTATGAACAGGCCCGGCAGCATTATGAAAACGGGGACTGGGAAAGTTTTTTAAAAACCGATGAAGCCATGCATGCCTATATCGGCACCATGTCCGGCAATCCCGTATTCCAGCTTCTCCAGCAGAGCATACACACCAATATCCATGAATACTATGGCTATTACCTGCCCATGAACAAAGAGAGCACCCTTGAAAATCTCAACGATTTCAAAAAAATCATTGCCGCCCTTAAATCGGGGAATGGAAGGGATGCCGCAGACCTGATCATGGATCATGTGGCCCGGTTCAACAAAAAAATGACCCGAAAAGTAGATTCTCACCCACTGCCGTAACCCCTTTTAAAAAACCGGTCACCCGGGCGTACCCTGTGCAGTTGTCTTTTGTGCCCAAATCCTGCCTGCGGCCAAATAAATGATCACAAACGCCAGGATAAGATATCCAAACATATGAACATTTTTAGTTTTCAAAATATAGGCTAAAATCACAATAATACTAGCGGAAATCAGAAAAAAAATAGGTCTGGGGATTTGTTTAAGAATCACCCTACCCAAATGAGCAAACCGGATATTGCTGACCATCAAGGCCGTAGACACCGCAGTGAAAAACCAGAGCAATACAGGCCCGGTTATAAGGGATATACCCAAAACAATCAGAGCACCGGCAGGACTAGGGAATCCGTTAAAAATTCCGGTTGGCAAGTCTGTGCGCCCCTTGTCCCGGGTAACAAACCGCACCAGACGATAGGCCACACCCACCACGTAAATCACGGCAAAAAACGGAGCAAAGGTGCCGCCTCGAACGATTATCATATAGGCCGGAGCCAGACCGAAGCTGACAAAATCAGCGATATCGTCCAGCCATGGACCGTACTTGGTTCCCCCGTGTTTAAGGGCCATGCGCCCGTCAAACAAATCAAAAAGCTGACCCATGATGATCACACAGATAGCCCAGGCATAACAGTGATGATAGGTTAAAATCAGGCTGGTAACACCGCACATGAAATTGAGCATGGACAAAATATCGGCATAAAGCCGGTTGGGCACAAACTTAAAAATCATGGATGCCGCAGAAAGAAGAATGCAGAAGGCCAACACCCCGTTACCGATGTTCAGCATACCAGGAGTAGCATGCAACAATGCACACAGAATCACCAGGGCAAAACAGATAATAGCCTTGATTTTCCCAAAGTTATTAGCCGCCCCGGACACATTGAGCCAGGCCAGCATCCTGCGGGCAAAAAATTGGCCGACCAACTCAATTGCCACAAGAACCCAGATCAAGTTAGGGGAAAGGATCGTCATACCGGTTACGGAATCCGTGGTATAGGCAAATCCGACCAAGGGTGGCAGATAGGTGAGTTTGTCGCACATGGGGTCCAGCCACTCTCCCCACCGAGACACCAAATTGCACCCCCGGGCAACAACCCCGTCGATCCCATCAAGAATCGCAGCAAAGGTAAAAATAAAAATGGACAAAGATTGATAGGGCGAATAAAAATAGAGAACGAACCCCAAAAAAGCAAAACCTGTGCGCCAGTAGCAGATGGAGTTGGGATGCATCAGCCACAAATGAGATTCAACAAACTGCCGGACAGATGCCTTTTTCTTCAAGATGTGTGAGAACCAGAAAAAAAACAGGGCCCCCAAGGCACCGGATGCCGTAATTACCAAAATTCGTTCCATGATTCGGCCTTAATATCGGTTAAAAATTGAGTGTGAGGTATCATTGCGGTGCAATTTATCATCTTCACCCTGTCCTGGGAATAAAAAATACGGTTACGCGTCAATAAAATCCGTTGAAGATACGCCTTGGGAATAGCCTTATCCACTCGTTCATCAGGGCTGCAGTATTGTCTTTTACCTGTTGGCTTTTACAAAATATTAATGATACCATAAAGGCCTTGAAAAGGAGCCGATCATGTCAGATATACGAAAGGGCAGGCAGAAGTATTATAATATTTTCTCGCATTTTTATGACCTGTTTATAAAAATGCATTCCCATAATCATGGAGAAGAGACGCGCAAATTTCTTGTGAATTCCGCCAAGTTGGGGGAAAAAAATCATCCCAGGGTATTGGATATATGTTGCGGGACCGGGTCGGTCGCGCTTGCGTTTACCCAAAAGCATCCAAACGTTCAATCCATCGGCTATGATTTTGCTGTAGGGATGCTGCACAAGGCAAAACAAAAGGACACATCCGGTCGAACCCAATTCATTAGCGGAGACGCAGCAAGGTTATCATTTGCGGATAACAGTTTTGATGTTGTCTGCTGTTCCCATGCCCTGTATGAATTGAAAAATGAAGTGAGAACAGCGGCGCTTTTAGAAATGAAACGGGTGGTAAAACCGTATGGTTTGGTCTTGATTATGGAACATGAAGTGCCGCGCAAACGGCTTATTAAAATTTTGTTTTACATACGCATGATGTCCATGGGCCCCAAAGATGCCCGGGAGTTTGTAAAACAAGGCACGTTACCGTTCCAAAAAATCTTTGCCGACGTCACCCTGTCCCATTCCCAATCAGGAAAAAGTAAACTAATCACTTGCAGTAAAACTTGAGGTATGCCGTTTGGCGCTATTTTGTTGTGGGCTGAGCATGGTGTTTATGCACCAGGCCGGCCCATGGCTGCTATATGGACCGGCCGGCTTCTTCAGCTTCGGCAATACAGAACATCAGATGTCTGGGTGTTTTGGCATCCCCAATCACATGGAATTTTGCCCGGCTCTGTTTTTCCAGATGTTTCGCATCCCTGACAGGCTGATGTTTTTCCGAAATGACAACCGTGTCAAACCCCTCAAGGGTTAAAGGCTCTCCCTTGGATGTAAAAATTACACCGGCATCGGTAAAGGCCTTAACCGCCACCATCTTGTATAAAATGACACCGCAGGCCGTCAGGCGCTCCCGCAAATAATACCGGTCATTTGAGGACATCTCTTCGGCAAAACTCTTTTTACGGTTCAGGACCACCACCTCTTTTCCCATATCTCCCAGTTTATGGGCCGTAATCAGCCCGGTGAACCCGCCACCGAGCACAATCACCTTGTCTCCGGCAGCCTGGGCATCTGTGAATACATCCACACTGGTGACAAGTTTCATTTTGCTTTTAAACAATCCCTTGATCACAGGCATATCCGGCATCGAGCCCGTGCCAGAATCACATGATCAGGGTCAAAGGCGGTCAATACGTCTGCCGACAAAGGTGTATTATAATCCACGGCCACACCAAGACGCTCAAGCTCATTTCGAAAAAAGCGTAAAATATCACCCAGCTCTCCTCTGCCGGGGGCCGTCGCTGCCAGGGCCAGAAGCCCGCCCTGATCCGAATCTTTTTCTAATATTTTCACCTGATGCCCTTTTTGGGCAAACATCCTGGCCGCAGCAAGTCCGGAAGGCCCGGCGCCTGCCACAAGGATTTTCTGAATCTTTTCCGGCGCTTTTTCTTCGGCCAGTTTAAACTCCCGGCCCACATCCGGGTTAACCACACAAGACCCAGGCTCTTTGGCCAGCACAGCATGAATACACCCCAGGCAACACCCCACACAGGGCCGGATAAGGGAGGCATTACCGGATTTGGCCTTGTTCGGATATTCCGGATCTGCAATAATCGAGCGCCCCAATGCCACCATATCTGCTTTGCCGTCTCTGATGGCGGCATTGGCCATCTCAGGATCCTTGATCCGCCCGACAGTGATCACGGGCACATTAACCACCTGCTTGACTGCTTCGGCCATATGGATAAAGCACCCCTGGGGCGTATACATGGACGGAATGGTCAACTCCGTGGACCCGTAAACACCACCGGACACATGAATATACGCCGCCCCGGCCTGCTCCAAGAGCGGTGCAATACGCAGGGTATCTTTAAGCTCCCACCCATTTTCGATATAATCGTTGCCATTGATGCGGATCCCCACAGGATAGTCCGCGCCGGCAGTTTTCTTTACTGCGTCAATCACCTCAAATAAGAACCGGGTACGATTCTCAAAACTTCCGCCGTACTCATCTGTCCGGATATTGGAATTAGGTGCCAGGAACTGGTTGATCAGGTAGCCGTGTGCCCCGTGCAGTTCAATGAAATCAAAACCAGCCTCCCGGCAACGCCGGGCCGCCTGACCAAAACAGTCGGCAAGGTTTTTTATCTCTTCGATTTCCAGAGCACGCACTTGCCCTTTAACCACCGCAGGCGCAGGAATCGCAGAGGGCGCCACTTTTTCTTCCAGATAGGACTGGCGGCCGCCGTGCAGTAGCTGAACCCCAAAACAGACATCATATTCTTTAATCCGATTCACCATTCTTTTTAACGCCGGGATACATGAATCTTCATACATCTGGGGAAGATCAGGCAGTTCCTGACCGCTGGGATGAATCCCGCCGCCGCCCACAAGCATCATGCCGACACCGCCCTTGGCCCGGGCCGCAAAGTATTCGGTAAGCTGGTCCGTGACATGGCAATTTTCATCCACACCGAAATTAATACTCATGGCCGACATAAGCAGCCGATTCTTCACTTCCATGTGTTGGATCCGGATGGGACTGAAAAGATCTGACAGCATAAGCACACTCCTACATTAAGGCGGTTAAAATATGGCCTTATTTAATGTCAAACATTCAGGTTCAAAACAAGAAATTTTATATCGAAATAAATTATAAAACCAAGGTCAAGATAGAAGACCTTGGAAAAAAACCCACACAGGCCTCACCACCACAGGCACAGGCGGTCTCAACTAATGGGCTAATTTAATTTTTACAATTTCGCCTTTTTGGTTTACATAGGCCACCCCTTGACCAAGGGGTTTTCCGGAAGCGGTTTCAACGATGACGATTTTCTTTTCATCCAACACGTTCGTTGATAATTTTTCTTTAGGCACAACCTTTTGTGACCCATCTTTGGACACAGAATCAATGTTTTGATTTGATGGCCCTGTTGTTCCTTTGTTATTCCCTGTTTCATCGGCCAGCTGGTAGCGCATCTTATTTCTATCAGCAATGAGCTTGCCGACGCCGGAATAATTATCATCCTCGCCCTCACAAGACGACAATACAGCCATTAGAAAAACCAAAAAAGAAATCAGAAATAAACGCATTTCACTATCCTAACATTTGGGCCGAATTGAAGAGCAGATTTAATCCTATTAGGCCTCTTCCACGGTAAAACGGCGGTTCAGCCTCATGGTTGAAAACAGGCCGTAAATATCATGTGCAACATTGATGACCTTTAACTGACGATTGACCTGGCTCAGCGAATTATAAACGGCAATAATCACGCCAATACCAACTGAATCCACCATACTCACACCCTCAAGATCAATAACCAAGGTACCCTCAGAAGAATCGACAGCGGAAAGCAGTTCCCCCTTAAACGCTTCAGCCATAGACGCAACCACATCTTCACCGGGCTTTATCGTAATCTGGTCCGCACTCGTGACTATTTCACTCATCTTTCTCTCCTTATTACAATGACGGGTTGAATTAAGTCTATATCTTAGACTAAAACCTGCTTTTGTTCAAATCCAAAAATCAACTTCAAAGTGAACATTGACAAAATAATCACTTTTATTTTCTCCTTGAATTTAAATTAAAAAGCACGTATATAGTGTAACTTCTTCCCGGCTGGTCAAGTTGGGCGGATAATTCTGATCGGTCGCCTCGTAACAGAAGGCCATGAACCTCGTCAGGTCCGGAAGGAAGCAGCGATAAGTGATCCCTTCTGTGTCTTGGATCGATCCCGGTCACGCAATTATCCGCCCTATTTGATCAGTCGGGTTTTCTTTTTTACCTTCCTTTTATATCTTGACATGCTTTCAAACAGACTTATTTTTCAGCCATAATTTATCATTTAATTAATTTTTAAACACTTAAATATTAGGGATTTTGGAGCAAACACATTGGTACTCAAAGAGAATAAAAAACAAGCTGACGGGAAAGAGGAAAAAACTGATATCCCGGACACTCCTGAGGCAGACGAGCAAAAAAATTCCGATGAGGGAAACGACCCGGCAACCAAGGATGATGACGAAGGGCTTGAAGATCAGTTAAATGCGCAAAAAGACAAAGTACTCAGATTATCTGCAGAATTTGAAAATTTCAAAAAGCGAAAACAAAGAGAAATTGATGAATTCAAAAAGTTTGCCAATGAAACTATTTTCAGACAGCTTCTTTCAGTCGTGGATAATCTTGAGCGTGCAATCGATTCAGCAACGGATGCCGTGGACGAAACCAGCCTGCTTGAAGGCGTAAAATTGACGCACAAAGAGATGCTCAAGCTGTTTGAATCCTTCAACGTGACGCTGGTTGAGGCAGAAAATCAGCCCTTTGACCCCAACTTCCATCAGGCCGTCACCCATGCACAGAATAATGATGTGCCGGACAATACTGTCACAAATGTCCTGCAAAAAGGATATCTCCTTCATGACAGACTGCTCAGACCAGCCATGGTAGTTGTCTCAAAAAAAGTTGAGAATCAGACTCAAGAAAAAACTCAGGAAGACTAAAGATATTTTCGAAAGGAATTGTTATGGGTAAAATTATTGGAATTGACCTTGGCACAACCAATTCATGTGTCGCGGTTATGGAAACCGGTGGAGAAGCAAAAATCATCACCAACGCCGAAGGCGGCAGAACAACACCATCCATTGTGGCGGTCACTGAAAGCGGAGAGCGTATTGTCGGCCAGGCGGCCAAGCGCCAGGCCGTAACAAACCCTGAAAATACAATTTTCGGTGTAAAACGGCTCATCGGCAGAAAATTCAGCTCAAAGGAAGTTCAGAATGACATCCCCATACTGCCGTATATCATAGAAGCTGCATCCAACGGCGATACCCGGATCAATATCCGGGGCAAGCAATACAGTCCTGCAGAAGTTTCCTCTTTTATTCTTGCCAATATAAAGAAAACTGCCGAGGACTATCTTGGGGAAGCTGTGACCGAAGCCGTTATTACGGTTCCGGCCTACTTTAACGACAGCCAGCGCCAGGCAACCAAAGACGCCGGTAAAATTGCAGGCTTAGAAGTTAAACGTATCATCAACGAACCCACAGCCGCATCCCTGGCCTATGGCCTGGACAAAAAAGGCGAGGAAAAAATTGCCGTATTCGACCTTGGTGGCGGCACATTCGATGTTTCCGTCCTTGAAATCGGTGATGGGGTTTTTGAAGTAAAATCCACCTCGGGTGATACACATCTGGGTGGAGAAGACTTTGACCTGCGGATCATTGACTACCTGGCAACTGAGTTTAAAAAAGACCAGGGCATCGACCTGCGAACGGATAAAATGGCGTTACAGCGGCTTAAAGAGGCTGCTGAAAAAGCAAAAATGGAACTGTCAAGCTCCACGGAAACGGCCATCAATCTGCCCTTTATCACGGCTGACGCATCCGGCCCAAAACATCTGGATATGAGACTGACCCGTGCCAAACTGGAGTCTCTTGTGGCAGACCTTTTGGACAAACTGGAAATCCCCTGTACCACAGCCCTGAAAGAAGCACACCTGAAACCCGGTGATGTGGATGAGGTGGTTCTGGTTGGCGGCATGACCCGTATGCCAGCAGTTCAGGAACGTGTTGAAAAAATCTTTGGCAAAAAACCCCATAAGGGTGTTAACCCGGATGAGGTGGTTGCCATGGGGGCCGCAGTCCAGGCCGGCGTACTTCAAGCGATGTTAACGATGTGCTTCTACTGGATGTTACCCCGCTTTCCCTGGGTATTGAGACCCTTGGCGGTGTAATGACCCGCCTGATCGAAAAGAACACCACCATCCCCACCAAAAAGAGCCAGGTGTTCTCCACGGCAGCCGACAACCAACCCGCCGTATCCATTCATGTGCTCCAGGGCGAACGCCAGATGTCAGCGGACAACAAGACTTTAGGTCAGTTTGAACTGTCCGACATCCCCCCGGCCCCCAGAGGTGTTCCCCAGATTGAGGTAACCTTTGACATTGATGCCAACGGTATTGTTCACGTATCAGCAAAAGACAAGGCCACAGGCAAGGAACAGTCCATTCAGATTACAGCAGCGTCCGGCTTAAGCGATGACGAAATTCAGCGTATGGTGAAAGATGCTGAGCTGCACGCCGAAGATGACAAGAAAAAACGTGATCTGGTGGATACCAAAAATCAGGCAGAAGCCCTGGTGGATCAGACCGAAAAAACCCTGAAAGAGCATGGGGACAAAGTGGATGAAGCCACCAAAAAATCCATTGAGGATGCAGCTGAAGCCCTGAAACAGGCCAAGGACTCTGACAACCTTGAGGACATCAAGGCCAAAATTGAAGCCCTGTCCCAGGCCTCCCACAAACTAGCAGAAGTGATGTACCAGCAGGCACAGACAGACAGCCAGGCTGACGGAGCCGATACCGGTGCCGGCCCTGCCAATGACGATGATGACGTTGTTGACGCGGACTTTGAAGAGGTCAAAAAAGACAAATAGCAGTCTTAGTACGACCCCGCCCTGCATTATAATGTGCTGATTCAGGGCGGGAATTTGATGTTGAATATAATCCTGCCGTGCTCTATATTGTCCCGGCAGGATTTTTATTTGGTGTTTGAACGAAGAGTTACGCATCTGCGGCGTTGCAGATGCGTAACTCTTCGTTCAAACACCGGCTTCCGCTAAAATACTATTTAGGCAGGTTAGCTTAACTTTAAAAGAATTATTTGAACTGATTTATACATGATCATTACTGACATCCTCCGGCAAAACAACGAACTATACCCGGAAAAAGCAGCATTAATTGAACGAACTCCGGCCACAGGCCGGCGCACGCAGATCACCTGGTCCGAATTTTACCGGCAAAGCGTCCAGACAGCCAATGCCCTTCAGGCAAAAGGCATTGAAAAGGGTGATACAGTGGTTCAGCTTATGACCAATAGTCTGACATGGCTGCCCATTTATTTCGGGGTATTATATACCGGAGCCTGGATCACGCCCTTAAATTTCAGGTTTGAGTCAGACAAAATCCGTTTGTGCACCATGACAGCGGAAGCCAAAATTTTTATTTTCGGTCCTGAGTTTATAGACCGGATAGAAGAAATCAGAGCGGAATTATCCCAATTTGTAAAATTGTGGATATTTACCGGGCCGGAAAATGATTGCCCGGACTGGGCCTGCGCTTATAATCAATTCATCTCTGAAGCAGACGGACTCACACCGCCTGGTGTCGAACTAACGCCGGAAGATGATGCCGCTTTGTATTTCACCTCCGGCACCACCGGCACACCCAAGGCGGTGCTGCACACCCACAAGGCGTTAATGCATGCATGTGAGGTGGAACATGACCACCACGGCCAGACCCACGATGATGTCTTCCTCTGCATTCCGCCACTCTACCACACGGGTGCCAAAATGCACTGGATGGGGTCGTTCCTGGTGGGGGGGAAATGTGTCCTGCTCAACGGTGTCAAGTCAGAATGGATCATTGAAGCCGTCTCTGAAGAAAAATGCACCATTGTGTGGCTGCTGGTGCCTTGGGCCCATGACATTCTCATTGCCATTGAAGACGGCCGGATCAAGCCTGCCGACTACAACCTTTCCCAGTGGCGTCTCATGCACATCGGGGCCCAACCCGTCCCCCCAAGTCTGATCCGGAACTGGCGCAAACAGTTCCCGGGTCAGGATTACGACACCAATTACGGTTTAACCGAATCCTCAGGTCCCGGCTGTGTCCATTTAGGCGTTGAAAATGCTGAACGAATCGGTCCCATAGGCATTCCGGGATATGGTTGGCAAGCCCAAATTGTAGACAAGCAGGGCGGTCAATTGCCCTTTGGTGAAACCGGCGAACTCATTGTCAAAGGCCCCGGGATGATGAAAGAATATTACAAAAATCCCGAAGCCACAGCCAAAACAATAAAAAACGGATGGTTATTCACAGGAGACATGGCCAGGTACGACAAGGACGGATTTATCTGGCTTGTGGACCGCAAAAAGGATGTAATCATCTATGGCGGGGAAAACATTTTTCCTGTGGAGATTGAAAACTTTTTTCTCAAACATGAAAAGATAAGGGATATTGCGGTCATCGGCGTGCCGGACGAACGTTTAGGAGAAATTCCTGCCGGCATTATCAGCCCCAAGCCCAATACCATGATGTGTGAACAGGATATTCTTGATTTCCAGAGTAAACTGCCCAGGTACAAGCAACTGAAAAAAATATTTTTCGGCGATGTGCCCAGAAACCCCACCGGTAAAATAGAGAAACCGAAACTGCGAAGAATTTATGCCGAAGACAAGCGCAAATCAATGGATGTGCTGCTCAAATAACAGCCATGGGTTGATGCCTGGCCGCATCAGAACCCAGGCACACCTCACAACAAAACATGAAATAAATTTAACAGTTTATCAAAACTTTCATGTAGGATGGATAACACAATGAAATATAGACCTCGGATTATTTGCCCATGGCCAAGACTGTTTTTTATTTTCATGATACTGACAATCGTACCTTGCAATGCGGCCCAGTCCCTTGACGATGAAACCGCCAAAATTATTTCCGGTATTGAAGCAAAATACGCCAATAAAAGTTTCAGTGCCGATTTTGAACAGGCCTCTCGCCTGACTGCGCTTGATGTAACCGAAACTGCTAAGGGCAAAGCCTGGTTCAGCCATCCGGGTAAAATGAAATGGACATATCAGGGCTCAGACAACCATGAAATCATCACCAATGGAAAGAAACTATGGATCTACCGCCCCGAAGATAATCAGGTGATGATTGGCGATGCAGATCCATTCTTCCAATCCGGTTCCGGGGGTGCATTTCTGGCAGACATCCACAAAATCAGGGAAGAGTTTACCATTGAACCGGTAAAATCCGGAGAAAACACTTCACAACTTGAGCTGATCCCTAAAAAGAAAACGCCGGAGCTTGCAAAAATACGTATCACAGTGGATCTTCCAGGATATAAAATTCCCATCGTGGAAACCGAAAATATTTACGGAGATACCACAAAATTTATATTCACCAATATCCGATTCGGCACATTTGACGAACAGATATTTGAATTTACCCCCCCACCAGGGGCCGAACTTATAGAAATAGACTGATGACGACTAAAAATTCTACACTGCACCAGGAGATCCGGGATTTGGCCAAAGCAAAAAAGGCCGTTATCCTGGCCCATAATTACCAATCCCCCCAAATTCAGGACGTTGCGGATCTGTGCGGCGATTCACTTGAAATGAGCATAAAGGCGGCTGCCACGGATGCAGACATTATTGTCTGCTGCGGGGTTCGCTTTATGGCTGAAACGGCAGCCATCCTGTGCCCGGACAAAATCGTACTTATGCCCAATCCGGAGGCCGGGTGCCCCATGGCAGACATGGTTACCCCAGAGGCTTTACTCAAACGCAAGGAAGAGCTTGGCGGCATCCCTGTTATCACTTACGTCAACTCATCGGCGGCAGTCAAGGCGGTATCGGATATCTGCTGTACCTCTGCCAACGTGGTCAAGGTGGTCAATTCATTAGATGCCGATGAGGTACTCATGACACCGGACCGCAACCTGGCCCGGTATGCGGCGGCCCACACCGATAAAAAGGTACACCTATGGGAAGGTTACTGTCCTTTCCACAACGATTTAACCGCCGAAGCGGTCAAAGCATCAAAAGCCGCCCACCCCGAAGCCCTGTTTGTCGCCCACCCGGAGTGTACCCAGGAGGTGCTTGAACTTGCCGACAGCATCCAATCCACATCGGGAATGATCCGGTTTGTCGGTGAAAGCCCGGCCGACCAGTTCATCATCGGCACGGAAACAGGATTGCTGCACCCCCTTTCAAAAGCATACCCGGAAAAAACATTTTTTCCCGCATCCGATCAACTCTTATGTGCAGACATGAAAAAAACACAATTGCAGGACATCTTGGACTGTCTTGAAAACATGTCAGGACGGGTGGTGGTTGAAGAAGAGATCCGCACCAAAGCCATGAATGCCGTTAAAGCAATGATTAATACCAAATAAAACCACCATTATGCTCAGTTGCGACCCGGGAAAGATATTGCATTTCAATATTTACCCTGGGTCACAACTAATATCCGTTCCCAATTTTATACTTAAACACGGTGAAATTAAAAACGATAGTTCAATGCAACCCCGACAGTGGCACCGACATCCTGGAGAACACCCCATTGAGCTCTGGTCGGGTACCCCTTATTGTTGGTTGTATATTCATCATCCAGCAGATTTTGTCCGAAAAGGGTCAGCTTGAGGTTCTCGGAATAACGCCAACTGATGCTCATATTAATTACAGTGAAATCTCCCACAGTATAGCCATTACTTAGATATGGCGCAACATAGAGCACCGTCACGTTACTGTTCCAGTCTCCATAGTGGCAGTTGAGGCGGCCTGAATACTTGTTTTCAGGAAATTCATTACCCGTTTCACCGTCTTCGTCACTGTCAACAAAGTGTGTCCATCCCAATTCATACCCCAGCATGCCATGTAAAAAGTTGCCGTTCACGCTCATCTCAAACCCATAAAGTTCCCGGTTATCGGCATCATATATTGTCAGGGTAGTCTCTTCTCCGGTATCGGGGTCAATGAGAGGATCCCCGTTGACATCAGTGGAAATGGACCCGGCAGAGACCTTGGAATTTTTTATGTTATAATAAAAAGGCGTTGCCGTGATCCGGAAGGCGTCGTTGAAAAAAGCCTCAATACCGACTTCATAACGGTGCCGCTCTTCATCGGGAAGCTCTTTGTCAGCAAGGGTTGTCAGCACGTCCGGTGTGGGCGTCAGGTTAAACGAATAACGGGCCGTCAATTTCCATACGGAATTGACCTGCCAGGCATTCCCCAGGGAAAGGACATAGGCTTCATCCGTCCACTCCCCGTCCGATAGTTTCACTGTGGTTCCGCTGGACAGGTATTTGTCTCCCCCCTGAATAATTTTCTTTTTATCCATCCGGATTGCCGCATCAACAGACCAGTCCGGCGTGATTTTATAGGCATCGGTTGCATACACCCCATAGATTCTTTCCTCATCCGGATTGGAACTCATCTCGGATCTCTGGTACCAGGTGACAACCTGCGCACCGAATTTCAGGGTATTTTTTTCACCGGCAACTGCATGGGACAGATTCCACTCCTCGGATCGATCCTCTCCTTCATCGCTAATCACCGTATCTTTATCAGTCGTCGTGGTGTAGCCATAGCGCGTGGATTCGGTTCTGTTCCAGCCGTAGGTGAGCGACGTGGTCTGGTGTTCATTCCAGGGGCGGGTCAGGTTGAATGTCACAAGCAAGGTTTCGATGGGATCATATTTCCAGATATTATTATTCAGCACCCCGGCAGGCGTAGGGCCGCTTTCCGGATAATCGGTCTCTCCTGTATAGATGCCCACGTGACGCTGAATTTCCCTTGAAGCACTGTTATAATAAAACGATGTGCTCACCTGTAGTTCATCGCTGTTAAACCCGCCGTTCAACAAGAATGTGTCACCTTCATAGCCGTTATTCCAGTGCTCTCTTCCCTGGCTCTGGGTTCGCTGATAACCGCCGCTGAAGGTAAAACGATCGTCCTGCCATGAATGACCGGTGAAGCCCGAGGCCTTCCAGGTATCATAAGAGGCGAAACTGGTGACAAGTTCTGTCCCGTATGGCGTGTCCGGTCCTTTTTCCCGGGTTTCAATGATGATGAAGCCCTGATTGGGGGAGCCTTTAGATACCGAGCCAAAAGACATCAGCGGACCGACTGTGATAACCGAAGCATCACGCACGAATTTGATGGAATCAATCATTTCCACCGGGATGTCGCCAATCATACGGCGCGCTTCGGTGCTGGTCAGATAAACACCATTGAGGATAACGCTGACACTGTCACCACGGCTGAAGGAAAAATTATGCACCCGTGCGCCCTGGCGACGGATGCTCATGCCAAGAGACGTCTCAATCAGATCGCTGACATCGTGGGGCGCAATGGCTTCAATATCCTCTCTGGTCAGGGTCTGAGTCGCCTGAACACTTTCCGGCAGATAGTAGCGGCTTGTAACCGGTGCATTGCAGGGGACTTCTTTTTTTCCGGAAACTGTAATGGGTTCAAGTTCCTGAGCAGTATTGTCTTCAACTTCCTGCCCCTGGGCAGAGATGCCCAGGCTCTGCCAGAGTGCAAGCAAAATGACCATTATTTTTATCCTGCTTCTCACGTTAATCTCCTTTCCTTTCAGCTTATCATTTAAGTCTGATGTACCGCTTGACGGGTTTTATCAACTACTAAGAAGCATGATGGCAAAAACCATGCCCGCAAAAGGAAGATATTATTCTTCGTGAAATTACAGACAGATACGACGAAAATTTAATTATAGGTGATGTTCCTGGCGTAGATAAAATGTACCGGCACGTACAATCAGAAAAAAAACGTACCTTTGCTTCGGTATTTTAAAGCTAACCCGGCAGCCTCTGATAAAACAATAAAAAAAGTACGTTGTTGTACTATATGCAAAAGCGTATGTTTTTGTTGCAATTCCATGGGCTTTATTCTTACCTGTTTGTAGATAGTTGTCTTTCCAATTTCCAATACAGAAAAAAGTTCGCTGCTGTACTATATGCAAAATTGTATGTCTTATTGCAGCTTTATGAACCTTATTGTTACCTATTTATAGATGGTTGTCTTTCCGTTCTCGTTGTTTTTTGGCCACATCTGGGGGTTCTCGTAAATATTTTATAAGAAGCTATGCCTGGCAGTTGATAGGTCAGGCCGGCCCATGGCCGTTATATAAAATTAAATAGTTAATTTTTATCCGCAGCGGCGGCATGAATATTGTAAATTTTCGGGGGTAGGCGGAAAAGAGTCCTCGGAGACGATTGCCCGAGCGGCGCTGGAAAATTTTGTATGGATGTTCGAGGCGATGGCGGCAAGAGGCGCGTAGCTTAGGCGCAGTCGAGCCTGACAACAAATCTGAATGCGTTAATCAAGGAGGTTACAGATGCTTGAGGTAAAAATTGCAAGAGATGAATTCGTGATAACGTTTGACACAGAGCAGTTTGATTTACTGATGAAGTGCTCTGGTCAAAAGGATATGACGGAGTGGAATGCGTGGAGAAAGCACAATCCTGATCGTCCGGTCCTCCTGCAAAATTCGAATCTGGAGAAGGCCTATCTCAGGGGAGCTGATCTGCATGGTGCGGATTTCCGGAGAGCGAACCTTCGTGGTGCGGATCTAAGTGGTGCCAAACTATGCGACGGCAGCCGGCGTTGGGCGGATCTGAGTGGCGCCGATTTGAGAGAGGCAGATCTTTGTCTGACGGATTTTAGGGGAGCCAATCTCCTCGGGGCAAATTTTAGCCGCGCGTATTTGTATTATACCAACCTGAGTTGGACCGACCTGAGCTTCGCAGATTTCCACGACGCCGATCTTTGGGCCTGTCTGTATAAGGCGGTCCTTACCTCTGTTGACCTGTCTCAGGCGAACAGATTCGTCAAATATTTTACAAAGAGGGGCTGTCAATTAGAGGGGACACATGAACGTGAACGTTTTTTCAATATTTCCCCCAAATTAAAATGGTTACCCAAGGCGTTGAGCCGTGAACCGGAATTGGATCTCATTGCCGTTTAACAAAAAAAATTTGGAATCATTCCTGCCTCGTCGATTTTTCCAGTACATGAGTTGGGGAAAATCGACGAGTGGCAGTGATTGTTCAAATCTCCTGTATTCAATCCAAACCGGCATAATCCAAAATTGAAGATGCAACGTCTTCAAGCAGGGTCAAGCCCCCATTGTATCCGGCATAGGAACGGTTCAGCACCAGCCTGTTTGATACCGGAAATGCGATTTCAACAAACGCCGCATCAAGTTTTGACGCAAGCTGTTGCTCACAACCGCTTGCCAGTACCAGAGGTCTCCTGTTTGCGGCACATTGCCCAATATCCGCCTCGATATCGAATGACTCGTCAACAAAAGCAATTGCCGCAGAAGGAGGCACTGGGCCTGAACCGTTGAACGCACTTTCCTTTTGAATGAGGATTGATATTATATGAATGATGTGATTAACAGCGGTTATGAAAAAAACTACCCCACTCCAATGCCCATACTGCTGCTCATCTGACACATCGGTTTTTAAACATTATCCGACCATACACAATGGAATCCGGAAACTGTATATCTGTAGGCGTTGTGAACGCTTGTTTTCGGAAACCCACAATACAGCCATGAATAATATTAAAACGCCAATCAGCAAGGTTGCATCTGCATTGAGACTTCGCGGTGAAGGCCTTGGGCTTCGAGCAACCGGCAGGGTATTGAGATCAAACAAAAGTACCATTGCACTATGGGAAAATAGATTTGCCGACCAGAAAGCCACATTGTTGCTATATGGTTTTTGTCATGAATTTATATCCCTGACATTTGAAGGAGATGAGCTCTACACCATTGTCGGTAAACGAACAATGCCATCGGAATCCGAAGGCTGGACAGCGGTCATTATGGAAAGAGCCAGTCGATTTATTGTCGACCAACGATGTGGGAAAAAAGATACATCATTATTCAAATCAGTTATGAAAACCGTATGCGGGTATATCGATCATACAGATGATTTATCGTTTTTTTCAGATGGTGAAAGACGATATGGTAATATGCTTTTCGAATTATGTTCCGAGGTTTTTCAAACCGGCAAAAAGGGGCGTCCTCCCAGAGTTCTTCCTAAAGGAGTCAAAGTTCGTGTTAAAAACAAAGGGGATCAAAAACACAAAAAAGGCCGTAAACGCCCAAAATACCAAGCTCCACAGCGAGAACATCTTGATACGGATCAAAATTTAAAGGAATCCGAAATCCATGCCAACCACCTTGAGGCTCAAAACGCTGCAATCAGGCGAAAGAATAGTACTTTCAGGAGGAAAACAAACACTTATGCAAAAACGGTAAAGGGCTTACAAAGAACACTGGATGTTCATCAAATAATTCACAACTATGTCCGTCCGCATTGGACGACAAGAGAGGTACCCGCTGTTGCTTTGGGAATATTAGCAAAACCGCTTTCTCTCGAAGGTATCTTATCCATGCAGAGAGCGGCATAAACCAACAAGTTAAACTGGCGCTTTGAACAAGATGCCCTGATTATCCGAATGTTAGAGGCCCAGTGCCCAGAAGGATAATATTGAACAAACAGTGCCTTAATCCTTTCACGGTGCTTTTCCGGCACCGCATCAATAATATATTGTTTTCCCGGCGTTATTCCCATGTCGGCATACAAGAACCGGAAAAAACTTAATGCCCGGGTTGAATCGGCAATGATGTAAAACCGGTCGGGGAACCCGGTATTATAAACAGACAAAAAATCAGATGCTTTTTTGAAAAAATGATATGATAGATTGAATTACCCACTCATACCCCTGATGAATATCTCCTTTAAACCCGGCGGTCTCTGATAAAACAACAGAGACGCCTTTTTTTCTGTATTCACGTACAACGGCGGCCACATCGTCACCGGTTAATTCGACAATACAGCCCGTCATAATCACCAGAAGCCGGGCTTCCAACACGGCAAGACTGCCCTCAATCAGGCTTCGCAGCGAATCTTCACTGCCCGGCACACAAGCGTTCCGATGGATATTATCGTCAGGAATGGTGCAGTCAATACTTTGCATCCCGTTACACGAATAGAGCCCTTTTTGCAGACGAAGGCAGCATTCCGCCCCGCTATGCAATATGGGTACAGCCCCGTTGATGCTTGAAACAAGGCTAAAACACGCCAGCGGGCATAACTGTTTTATTCCCATGTTCGTATTTTTCCGGGTAATCATCTGTCCGCTCCTTTTTGTAGGGATGAACCGGGTATCGGGCCATGCGCTTAAAAAAATACGGATTGCTTATTTTTTCGAGTATGGTTTCACCCAGCCTGATGGTCCCCGGGTAGCCGGCAATATCGCAATCATCACCCAACCAGATTGAAGGACAATGGGTCATGGCGTTTTGCGCAGCATAACTGTGGTGACGGGAAATGATCAGCGCAGGTTTCAGTGTGTTTACCGGTTTAACCAGGTTAAAATGAGACATTCGTCTCAGGGTTAATTTCAACGCGTCAATATCAGGGCGCGCAACCCCAAGCGTTGACAGTAAAGGGATGAGTTTATTCCAGTCGTTTCTGTTTGACAGGATAGGCAATACCTCTAATTGACGCAGTTGCCTTTGCAGTTTTGTTAAGGTGTTGTTGTATTCCGCATGATATTTTTTTATCAGATTTGCAAAAGTATCTTCTGCCGACAGCCATTGCCCAAAGGCATTCAGGCATTGATCGGATTGCGTAAACCCGTAAAAGCCCGGGAGTTTCACATACGGCACGCCATGGTTCAATGCCACATGTTCGGCAATAAACAAGGACAGATGATCTGTTGAGACACAGAATGTAAGGTCGGCATTTCCCATTGCCGACCAATTATCAATGGGTTCGTATTGGGCTATAAAATTCCAGTTAAAACCGGTTTCATTCAATATCTTTTTAACCGTTTCACTGCCGCTGAAATCAATGACATTAAAAAAAGGCGTGTTTTTGACAGAACCCGCAGGGTGAAAAATTTTCTGGAAGTTGCCGTATTTTTTAAAATCGAGGCCGGAGCCCCATTTTTTCGTTACAAACACCTCGCAGACCATTGGGATTACGGGAATATTAAACTTCTGTGCCGCCGGCCAGGCAACCTGTTGAATGTCACAGCCGTTAATGCCGGAGCCGCAACTGGCTGCCACAAACAGCGCCTTGGGGCTGTGTTGCTTTATTGTATCACCGATTGTTGTGTATAATTTTTGTTCAGCACCATAGACATGATCCATCTCATTGAGCCGGGTATTGACCAGAATCGCTTTCTTCAACGGTTTTCCCCTGCGCTTTAACCCGAACCTGAAACTGCGGTCAATATCGGCAAAAGACGCTGCACATCCCGAGGCGGAATGAATAATGATTCCAACGCCGCTGATCGTCGATAGTATTTTCAATACAGGGGGAATGGAACAAACAGAACACTGTCTGAACTTAGCGCTGTCAGCAGGTGTGATCGCTTCGGCATCAAGAACATGGTCATTCATTTTTTACGCCCCGATAATTTGATGTTGATATGAAAAACTAACCTTTGGAGTCCGGCGGGAGTGCCAGCAGCATCCTGCCCGCCTCGTCAGCGGTCAGATCGTACTTGTAAAACTTTTTGTGGAACTTGCGTACTTCCGCCACCATATCCAGGTCTGCAAACAGCTCGGGATGAATCACCTTTGCCGCCCACAATATCTGGAGCGCTTCTTCCGCGCTGCGGACCGACCACAGGTAGATCCCCCGGGGATTTACATAAACCCGTCCGTTTTTCACCGCATTGATGTCTCTCCAGCGCCCGCTTTGCAGAACCTCCGCCTTTGCGGCCCTTTCCGTCAGGATGATAACGTCCGGGTTCCACTTGATAACGGCTTCCGCCGACACTTGCCTTCCGATACCGCTGATACCGGCCTGTGCCGCGGCGTTTATCCCGCCCGCAATTTCTATCCACGACGTTACCAATGAATTTTTTCCTTCCGTTCTAAGCGCGTCGGGACCGCCTCCAAGATAGACCTTCTTCCGTTCCTCACGGGAGAGTGAAGCGGTTCGTTCGGTAATTCGATGGATATTTTCATCATAATAGGCGCAGAACTCTGCTGCGGCCCGCGCTTCAGCGGAACCGAGCACTTTTCCGGTAAGGGTAATACCCGCCTTTAATTCCCGGGGATTGCGCCGTTCGAGCACGACCAGCGGAATGCCCACCTCAGCCAGTTTTTCCTGTGCCTCAATGCCGGACAGGACCAGCACCACATCGGGCCGGGCCTTTAACAATTTTTCCAGATTCACGCCCGAGTTGTGAAATGTGGGCGCAATGTTTTTGATGCCGGGATATATCTTCTCGTACCAGGGATTCATCTTAGTCCTGGTGGAGGTGGAAACCATTTTTTCTTGGGCACCCAGCAACAGAAACCATTCATCAATGGCCCCGCCGTTGGACGCCACTCGCGTGACTGCAACGGGAAGGAACACCGTTCTCCCCGTCATATCGGTAATCGTCCGGATTTCAGTGCTTTTATTTGCTTCTTCATTCCCGCTGCACCCGCTCACAAACAAAGCGCAAAGCACTGTAACCAGGATGATTTTCAGGTATAGGCGTTCACTTGCTTGCTCCAACACGTAATTCATTTCCCATGCACCTCGACAAAAAAAGTTTGAAAACAGAACAGCTTTCTCCTTTTCCTTAAAACTTTATGGAAGTGGAGAAGGCAAAGGTTCGGGGCGCGCCCAGCGACAAAGAACTGCCCGTTGTGGTCCAGTAATCTTCATCGGTAACATTGGCCACGTTAAACCGTAAGGTGAGATCGCGGCCATATAGTTTTATCTGGTAACGGGCGCCCACATCTCCGGTAACAACACTCGGAATGGAGAGGGTGTTCATGCTGTTCACGTATTGCGAACCGATGTACGCCGCGCCACCTGTTATCGTCAGGCCTTTAATCCAGGGCAGTGCGTATTCGGCGTAAGCTCGCGCCATTTTTTCCGGGACCCCCGTGGGCGTCTTGTCCTCCAAATCGGCGGTAGCCGTTTTATCCACGTAGGCCCGAAGAATGGTAAACCCACCGCCCAGGGTAAGATTTTCCGTGACCTTGCCGAGAACGGAAAACTCTCCACCGATATGAATCTCCCGGCCGTCTTCGCTGTAAATATTAGTCATGGCATCGGTATAGGCGTTGGCCTGTTCGATCCTGAAAACCGCCGCGCTCAGATTTACCCTGCCAAGTTCGGCTTTGGCGCCCACCTCCACCTGGGTGCCGACATAGGGTTCCAGCGTCTCGTTGGCGTTGGCGGCGGTGTCCGGCGCGGTATCGCCTTTCTGAAGGGCTTCGATATAGTTATGTAAAAGGATAGGCATATTTAATTTCCGAATATTCTTCAGTCAGTCCGACAGTCACCTTATGCCCGACAGGGCCGGTATCAAAATCCGCATCAAAGAACAGATACCCTTCGCTGACCAATCTGTCGGTATCGTAGTAATTCCTGGTCATTGTATAATCGCCGGCATTATTGATGATGATGACCTTTGCCCGGTGCCGGTATCTGTTCGTATCGCTGTAGGCAAAGGCCGAGCGCAGGGTAAACACCTCGCTGAGCTTGGAAGTCAGCTTGATCCCGAACCTGTTGTAACGGTCTTCGGCAAAGCTGTAGTCCGGCATGTAATTCTTTGCCGCGTCCGGCGCGTCAGGAATGGTAGTGACGTCAGAGCCGATCTTGAATATGTCGTCGCCATGGTTGATCTGTATATCGAACAGTGAATAATCCATGGATAACAGCGTGTCCGGACTGATATGCCAGTCAAACGCACCGCTGATCAGGTACCGTTCATGGGTCTGGTCGTCAATGCCCGTGTCGCCATTGTCCACGTAGAGAAGATTGAGCCGGTAACCGAACTTCCCGGCAGAATCGATGGGACCGCCCAGATCACCGTGGATATAGCCCTGTTCACCGCCGTAATTGCCGACGGTGACATTCAGCAACGGCGTGTCAGTGGAACGCTTCAGCACGTAATTGATGACACCGGCACTATTGGCGATGCCGTACAAAAAGCCCGCCGGTCCGTTTATGACCTCTATCCGTTCCTTATCTTCAACCGGTGTGCGGGAGTATATGCGCAGACCGTCAATGAATGACTCGTTGGTCTGGGTGTGAAATCCCCTGATCTGAAAACCGGCGCCACCTCCGACGCCGTTCGCCCCGCTTCCCGAGCTGACCGTGGGATTGTATTTGAGGGCATCGGCAACGGATTGCGCCTGAATGTTTTCCATAAAATCGGACGAAATCACATTAATGAAATAGGGTGAATCCTGTAAGGACTTTTCACCCAGCGCTCCCATTGCTGCGCTTTTCACACGGTAGCCGTTTTCCGCGCTTCCGTCTTTGTAAGACGGCTCGATCTCTTTGGTTCCGGTAACCTCCAGTTCGGACAATTCCGTAAGCGGAAGCTCATCATCCGGGGCGGTTGCACCCTCATCCGGCGACGTTTGCTGTTCCGAATGGGAAGTCAGAGGCTCAACGGACCAAACAGGAACCGGCCAACCCAACAATAAGAGCAACACCCAAAAAGCAACGTAGCGTTCGTATCCAATAAAGCAGCAAATCAATGGTTTCCTCATCTCTTTTCTCTGCGTATAATGTCCATAAAAAAAGCCTCCCTGAACTGTTATTAACTTGCAAACAGCAATTGCCATGCCATATTAAATTCAGCTCAAAAACGAGGCTTTTCGTTAAAAAATGGAGGTCCACAACTTCATGCCGTACGAAAGCGAACAAAATATATGTTGTTTCGAACCCAATCGAACATTCACCGCATTGGCATATATCCGTACAACCTGGTCCACACTGGACGCCGTGGGTTATGGACTTCGGAACGGGTGCGAACAGAGAATAGTTGACTTCCAATGTGGTAATGGCTTTTTTAAAATGATGATGAAGTTCAAAAAATGATTGAACAAGCTCATTAAAAAAACTAAATTCATACACATAATGATAAAATCCAAATCGGGATAGGACTTCGAATCACTGAGTTGACATTCCAAACCACACGGAACAAGGAGCATCAACCAAGGGTTGTTTGGGGGGCTTGATCAATCAAGCTGATTTTTTACAAATTTTAAAAAAAGACCAACCCAATAATCTATCTATACAGAAACGCTGTGATATTTGTTATTAAAGGCGTTGGCTAATTTCGTTATTCTTGTCTGTCTGGGAATTATGATCGGTCCTCTTTGATACCGTTTTCACCACATTTATTATTTTTTTTTAATTTCTCGGGGAAATCAATAAACCGCATCAGCAGTTTGGGACTCCTGGTACATTCAGGTAGTTATCAGTTTTAATTTTCCGAAATTCCTTTACTTCCAACTTAAGTCTTGATACGAGATTTTAGATTGTAGAATCGAATTTCAACAATGTTTCAGATATCATTAATTCTATGAATGATATGCGGTTAGATATTAAAGATATAAGGACAACCGTAGGATTACTTGTCATGAGGATAAATGAATAATCATAAGTGTATGCTAACTACATTAAAAAGAAACTTTTTATTATGGGACTTGTAAAAGCAGATTGGATGGAAGCACAAAATAGAGGTTGGACTGCACCAGAAAAATTCGTTTGCGCAGAGTGTGTTGGTGACGAATTTTTAGCAAACATTGTTAATTCAAACCTTTCAAAGGATTATTGTTCATACTGCAACAAACATAAAGGATTTCTTATCGCAACTGAAGTTGAAAGTATAATGCCTCATGTAGCTGGCACATTCTTTCATTTTTTCGCTGATCCTACCCTTGCAGGTTTGCCAAGAGACTCGGGCGAATGGATTGGAGAGGAGCTTATTACAGATACAGTAGACGCCTTTCTTTCGTTGGGATGGATGTGTCACGACGAGTTGTTTGAGGATGTTTGTGACGCATTTATGAATGACGCTTGGTTCCCTTGTTCCGACGGGTGGTGGTTAGGGGTACATGAACATATACGCCGAAAATTTGCATGGGAGGGTTTTGTTCGATTAACAAAACATAAAACGAGGTATTTTTTTTTAAATCGCCGCGAGGAAAATTTTGATAGCTATGAAGATTATCCCCCAGCAAAAATTTTGGAAATTATTTGTGAGGACATTCTGCGATTTGACATGCTAAAGGAGTTGCCCCCTGGTACTGATTTATACCGTGTTCGTACAACTCACAATGGTACTTTTTTTAAAACGTTTAGCGAACTTGGCCCTCCTCCATATAATTTGGCAAGTGCTGGGCGAATGAATCCACCGGGGATAAGCTATGGTTACTTCGCGAGCTCAGAGCAAACGGCGGTGCTTGAAGTTTGTGAGACGCCCCCAACAGAGCTTTCGCTTGGTAATTTCAAATTGAAAAAACCTTTAATGGCAATTGATCTAACAACCATACCACCTCCTCCTTCTATATTTAATTGGGAAAAAATGTCGGATAGAGATGCTATTTTATTTTTGACGTCGTTTGTAAAGGCCATTGCTACTCCAGTAGCAAAAAAGGGCAGACAGCATATTGATTATGTCCCTTCACAAATTTTATCAGAATATTTTTATCAAATATTAAGGTTAAACACAGGACAATTGATTGGTGCCCTGTTGTACCCTAGTTCACTTGATCCAGGAGGGAGGAATATAGTTATATTTCCTCCGAGAAATATTTTGCATAGTTGGGATACATTATTTGAGCTTTGTGGCGCTAAAAAAATATTTTTTAACAATTGGGGAAATTTTAAGAAATTTTTATCATAGATCAATAAAAATAGTCAGACAACGTCGTTCAAAATACCAAAGGGATGTCTGTAATGGATAAGGTTATAAAAGCTGAAAGCTTTCTTGAATTTGATGAATTTGCAAAAAAATTAGTTGAAAAAATTAGAGATCAACAAATATTATTAAAAAACCTTTTTAAAACAATTGTTTTAGCAAACTCCGAAAATCGAAGTATTCATCTTCATGTTCTGAAATCAGATAATAATAGCCGTCCCCAAGTCGGGTTATTAGTAAGAGAATTGAGCAAAACAATACTTGATTATTGTATTCCAAGAAAACAAATTATTCAGGCTGTAAATCATTTTAAAGCGACTCAATCCACTCAAAGAATTGTGGCTTTAAAAAATGAAGCACAAAAGTTATTTACAGACATTTCAAATTCTGGTGAGGGTGGAGAACTACTACTCTTTGTTCTAACAGAATCTGTTTTAGGATATCCACAAGTACTTTCCAAAATGGCTTTAAAAACTTCCGCAAAGATGCATTACCATGGATTAGATGGTGTTTACATTAGCTGTTCAGGAAATCCGGGAAACCTCAGACTTCATTTTGGAGAATCAAAAATACACAAAAATCCTATTGGGTCAGTGCGAGAGGCTATATGTTCTATCGCAACAATGCTAAAAGATGAGGGATTTATTGAGAGTGCACGGCGAGACTATTATTTATTAAACTCACATGCTGATTTAGCCAATCAAGATTTAGAAGAAGCTTTAAAAAAATTTTTGGACCCATTAGATGAGAATTTTTTAGCTCCTGAAATATGTGCGGTCCTTTTGTCAGGACATGAAGTAAAAAAATATCCTGTGGTTATGGATAAAGATGAGTTCCCAATAGAGCTTATTAAAAAAGCAAAAAAACTGGTGAAAGAATTAGAAATACAAACGAAAGACAAAGGAATTAACAACTTTCACATTGATCAGTTCCTAATCCCCTTTCCAGATGTCCAAGTCTTTCGAGATCTTTTATTAAAGGAACTTGGTTTAACATCATGACGAATTTAGCAAGAAGACTCGCTGATCATTTGTTCCAAATAGATACTGTTATTAACGAATTTCAGGATTCTCATATAAGGCTATCCCGTTATATTTTATCTGAATGTGTAGAAAGCAAGCTTGGGAAAGAGCCTAATTGGCGACAGCTACTATCATGGGCCTCTGTTTTTTCACAAAGTGATCTTGATATTCATTTAGAGCTTTCAATCGCTGCTGCTATAGCCGCTTTGCTTACAGCAGAAACAGAGTCAGAAATGGCCCACCAAGCTGCTATTTTTATTTTAGAAAGTTGCTCAAATACCCCAACAGTCAGTCTGGCTCAAAAAAGAGGGCTTGCAGAACCTTTAAAAAGTCAAAAAAAATTATTAACAATAATTAAAAATTATCAAAGAAGGCTCCAACACATCATTTTTGATGATTTTACATCATCAGTTCTACCAGTTACGGACTTTCAAGAACGAATTTGGGATACACTTGGAAATAAAAAAGATACAGCACTGACAGCGCCGACTTCAGCAGGTAAATCATATGTTTTGATGCGTTGGTTGGCCCAATCTCTTCTAAAAATCGGAAAGGATGCAGTAGTCGCATATATTGTTCCATCGAGAGCTTTAATTGGTCAAGTTAGAAGAAGCATTGAAGAAATGCTCTTAAAATATAACATCCGTCCTCGCATATCGACCTTACCAACATTATATCAGCAAGAAGAAAATCGCCAAACGATTTTGGTAATGACGCAAGAACGTATTGAACGATTATTCGCTGTAAATGGAAATCTTCGATTCAACATAATTGTTGTAGATGAAGCACATAAATTAGGTGAAGGGCCCAGAGGAGTCATTCTTCAGAGAGTAATAGACGAATCATTAAAACGATTTAAAAATTGTAAAGTAATCTTAGCGGCCCCTCATGCAAATAATGCAGAAGTATTGCTTCCCTATTCAGATAAATATCAAATGGAAAAAATAAAAGATAATATAGTATCTGATTCCAGGCCTACTGTTCTGCAAAATTTATTTTGGGTAACACCAGTGAAAAGAAGAAAAGCGAGATGGAATATCTCCCTTATTAAAGAAAAAAAAATTGGTGAAATAGGGGAACTTAAACTTAAAGGGGGGCCTACCGGGAAGAAAAAAAGGCTCTCAGCAATAGCTTTCCAGTTAGGAGGAAAAGAAGGCGGTAATATAGTATTTACCAATGGCGCCGCAGAAGCTGAAGAGGTGGCATTATTGTTAAGAGAGCACGTTGAATCATCTAGCAAAAACTATCAACCTGAAGATGAAAATATAGAACTGGCCAAATTAATCAAAGATGCTGTACATGAATCATACCCATTAGGAGAAACTTTACCTTTTGGAATAGGTATTCATTATGGCGATATGCCTGAAATTTCGAGAAGAGAGCAAGAAAGACTTTTCGATGAGGGTAAGCTTTTATTTTTAGTCTGTACATCTACTCTCTTAGAGGGTGTAAATCTACCATGCAGAAATCTTTTTATCTGGGGGCCAAGACAGGGACGGGGAAACCCCATGAGCGAACATGCTTTCTGGAATTTAGCTGGCCGCGCAGGGAGATGGGGGCGAGAGTTCGCAGGAAATGTATTTTGTATAGACGTATACGATAAAAAGCAATGGCCGCACGGGCCACCCTCACATCGCCAGGCAAGAGCTGTGGATCACTCTGGATCGATACTTTTAGGAGACATTGAAAATTTCAAATTATTTGTTGAATCTTCTGATCCAGTATCTGCTTCTCAAGCTAATCGATATTTCGAGCAGATCCTAGGAGAACTGGTTTCAACAAAATTAGATGGTAGAAACCTTTCCAGCATCGGTTGGGCTCGTTGGTGTTCTAATCATCAACTAAAAACATTAGATGATATTGTCGAATCCTCATTAAAAAATATAACTGCTCCTCCAGAGCTCATCCGACGTCATAGCGGGATAAATCCGATATTAATTTCGCAATTTCTTGAAAAGCTTGAAACTTTGCCCGAATCTCATGCTGAACATTTAATGCCCATGTCACCGGATATGCCTGACGCATTAAGTGTGCTAAGTGATAATCTCAAAATTATAGATGCCTATCTTGGTGGGCAATTTGGGAACCAAAAGCAACGAAATCTCAAATCAAAGTTAACTATTGAATGGATAAGAGGACTACCGCTTGGAAGGATAATTGATGAGCGAATTAATTTTTTGTCATCTAAAAAACAAATACGAATACCTGCCGAGATAAGATCAATTATTGAGTTAATAAACAAAAACGCAAGATATTTAATCCCAAAATATCTTTCTTGTTATGCTGATTGTATTTCTTATTGGTTTTCCTGCATTAATCGTGATGACCTTAAAAATGAGATTAATGATATCCAAGATATGTTAGAAACAGGGGTAACAGAACGAACTATGATTGCTTTGATTGGATTGGGGTTATCGAGAACTGCTGCAATAGAAATTTCTGCGAAAATAACTGATACAGAATTGTCAATAGAAGGCGCTATTGAGTGGTTAAAAAATAGACCCCTTGAAGCATATAATGTTTCTCCGGTAATTATAAGAGAAGTTAAACGTGTATTAGGAGCAACAGAGTTCCTCTAATTATATATAGCGCTAACCCCAATTTTGCATGGTAACGCGAGTAGGATCTTGAAAAATAAGAAAATGACAATTCAAGACCCCAGATTTTTTCAATAGATGGAGACAATCTATGACAGGTTTCAACCCCATATTCTCTATCACCAACCGCATGACATCCGCCATTACACAGATTGAGCGTGCACGGGGATTTTTGGAAGCCGCAAGGTTATCCGATGACTTGGTAAGGGATATGGGAAACCAGGCTCTAATTAAAGAGGCCCATCATACCACCCATATCGAAGGGACACGGCTGACATTGGATCAGGCTAAACGTCTATGGAAAGGTGAAGCTGCACCTGAAGCCGATCCGGATGATAGCAGAGAACTGTTGAACTACCGGTCTGCTTTTGAATTTGTATCCGAATGCCTGGATAGCGGAGATCCCATTACCGAAGGAATGATTCGGGAAATTCATCGGAAACTGGTCTATGGAGTTCGAGGCGGCAAAGCTGATCCGGGGAACTATCGGCGGATCCAAAATTATGTGGACAACTCATCTACTGGTGAAGTTATTTATATACCCCACCATCTGCAGTAGAAATACCAATCATGATGGCTGAAATGGTAAAATGGCTAAATTCGGATCTTGAAATCCATCCGGTTTTAATCAGTGGGATTACCCAATTCCAACTGGTCCATATCCATCCGTTCCTTGACGGTAACGGGCGAACCTCAAGGTTATTATCAACGCTATGTCTTTACAAGGCCGGGTATGATTTCAAACGGTTGTTCACCATTAGTGAATATTATGACCGTGACAGACAGACTTTTTATAAAACAATTCAAAGTGTTCGTGAAAACGACATGGATATGACCGGATGGCTGGATTATTTTATCACCGGTTTGGAAACTCAAATGATTGAGGTTAAAGCACGTGGCGAACGGGTAATCCGCAGAGACGTTATGACTCAAAAACACGGGCTAAATGAGCGGCAAGGGAAGGCTATAGAATTTTTATTAGCCCATGGGGAACTCACTATAAAAAACTTTGAAGAACTTTGCCCTGAAGTTAACCGGCGCAGTCTGCAGCGAGATTTAAAATCATTTTTGGAAAAAGGTTTGATCAAAGAAGCTGGGGCCGGACCTACAGACCCAACACGCCATTACGTTTTATCATAGCTATGACAAACTATGACACCGAGCTGTGACATTGCTATGACAAATACTGTGACATTTAGAATTTAATGTAGCAAATCAATAACTTGTTTGGTTTCGTTCAGGCACTATTTACGCACGAATATGGAGTCTTGCCAAACGTCCTGAGGATTGGAAATGGAGCAGCGCCGGGGCACATATGGATGGGAAGGATGACATTCTTGTCAAAACAAGGCCCTTGCTTGAGATTGTTAATACACCTTGGAAAAATTTTTTATCCTCTGACATTAAAGAATCTGAAATCGAATTGTTCAGAAAGCATGAACGCAACGGCCGACCGCTGGGAAAAACGACTTTTGTAAAAAAATTGGAGACTATTTTAGACAGACGACTCAGGCCAAAGAAGCCAGGTCGAAAAAAATGTGTAAGACGTCCCAGATTATAAAAGTTTGCATTTTCATATCATTGAGTTGTATAGTCAGATTCTCAAAAAGACGAAGCTATTCAGCATAGGGAAGTGCATGACCGTGTCGACTAAAGTCCAATGTTTGGCCAAATCAACAAAAGAGGTAAAAAATGAATCACTGCTATAACTCAGGTGATTTTAAAAAATATTTTAACGAAAATATGAAGGCGTTAGGGTTGCCGGTCCCTTCAACACTATTCGATACATATCAAACGGCTGTAGCAACAGCATCTACCCTTGTGGGAACTTTGGCAACTTTAGGAAAGGGAGCCACAATCGGAGAGTTAATTGGTGCAACTGTCGGTTTAGAAAAATTAGCTGTTGCCGCTTCATTTGGTGCAGCGGCATATACAGGCGCTGTTATTGGTAGTATTGCAGTCGCAATTGGTCGGGTGTTAGGACGAGGCTCACGCATATCAGATTTATTCGCATTTACACATCAAAACAACCTACAATTTGAGGGGATAGCTGCATTCTACACACACAATTCTCAAATTTTGAATAAGGAACATACGTTTAGAAACAGCTTTGGAATTCGAGCCAAAACTTCACCCTCAAGTTTCGAGTACGCATAATGTTAAAAAATATATTTTTTTTATTAGCATGCGTTGTACTTACAGCGCTGGCATGGGGAATCTTTCAAATTTTTGGGCAATACACTTTTTTAATAATGCTGATCATTACCATAGCTGCACTTTTATCCAAGGTGGGCAAAGCCAAGTTTGGTAACAAAAAATAATTGTCGTTGATCAAAGGGGGTCGAATAGATATTTTTGGGCAAAATCCAAAGGCGTCATATTCGTTGTTATTTGAATAATCGTGGAAATAAGTTGAGAATTGCCATTAAAGGGTGTTGAAATCGACCACCTAAATTTAATAAAATCCGATAGATTTTCAGTCTGTTAGGAGTTGAAAAAGCCTCTGTTTAGTTGTACTTTCAAGCGACCAAACACAAAAGAAAACAACACCACAGAGGCTTTATGCATAGAAAAAATATCAGGCGGCTCATCACAAAGCAATTAAAAACGAATTTTCCGAGATGGAAAAAGATGACGAAGAAGTCCAAAAAAGAATTGGCAGAGCAAATCATGATGGAGATTGTGGAGCAATACGATTATTCTCAGTCTCTGGACATCCCCATCGAGGAGCTCATAGGCATTGAAGATCAAGCCCCTACAGCAGGCATTCGTAGTCTTCCTGAAATGGCATTTTACGTTGAAAATTTTCATTCAGATAAATTGTTTCATTTTGATACCCTGAAAAAGCCATACCCTGAAATTGTAGATCCGGAATTACAGTTTATTGATCAAGTTATAGATGACAGGATTATCAATAGCTTGATCGCGCCCGACGGCTACTCCGCTGCGCACAGGGATATTCAGCCCTACCAATTATTTCGGATGGAGCTGTTAAAAATTATCAAATACCCTGAAATCAGTTACAGGAAATTTTGCAGCGATGAATATTTTGGCAAAGAACGAAAGCAAAACAGGCGTTTTATTCGGTTGTCGTTAAAAACCAAAATCCAGGTAGATCATACTGAATTATGTCATTTCAGGCGTGACTTGAAATTCAAGCAATTGATGAATGTCCTGGTATATTTTCTCCACCATTTTTATAAATCGGGCTGCCTTGAGAATGCCGTTATCCATGGAGTTGATTCCAGTGAACTGCCGTCCGAAGTCAATTATCCCCTTTGCACCATTGAAATCAACGGCAACAAAGTACGAATTTATTCCGATCCGGACTGTGATTGTGGAAAACGCCGGAATAAAAGGGATAAGTCCTATTATGTCATTGGATACCGAATGCATACACTAACCGCCATCAACCCCACAAACGGTCATAGCTTTCCATTGGTATCCCTTGTGGGGGCAGCCAATCATCATGACAGTCTATTTTTGAAACCATTGATCAAGCTTGCTCAGGCACTCGGTATCGATATTAAATTGATAACCGCAGACCAGGCTTACCACGATAGTGATGGTTCGGTTCTCAATGAAACCGGTGTCTATGTCGTAGCCCCTGCATCGGAGCAAGCGAAATTGCCCGAGAATGTATTGCAAACTCCGATGAGGGTTACCTGCAATAATTCTTGTGAAATTCCAATGGATTATTTGGGTACAACACTGAATGGCCATGAGTTTAGGTGTGGTGCAACGCCTGGCGAATGTATGTTTGCATCAAGTTGCCCTAAATCGAGAATAATCAATTTTGATAACGGTCATTTCCAGCCAATGCCAACTTTTCATACCGGGTCGCAAACAGCAATCAAAGTTCGAAAGAATTGCGAACGGCCTTTCAATTTGATGAAAAAAAGGGAAGGCCTTGAACAGACGAGAGTGAGAAGCCAGCATGGTGTAGTTGTCCGATCAGCATTGACGACAATTGTAACATTGTTGATTGAAATGGCTGGGACAAGACATAAACCGCAAAAAAAAGATTATAAACAAAGGGAGTTGTTTGCCGCCACAGGATAGAATTGAAACTTTAATGCTGTATTTTTCTTGAACCGATTGATTCAGTTAATATCGTTGTATCTGAAGTATAAGCAAGGCCGCTGTCTAACATAAAAATCGCGGCAAAAAACAAATTTCAGATTTTATAGCGAAGAAAACGAACTGCCGGGTCTTGGAAAATCGAAATTTAAGCGCGTAGGCGGTATAGACTCTGTTGAAGATTTGATTGATTTCAACACCCTTCATTACAGTATTCAAATCTTTTTCCCGCTGGTTCGTCCATGGGCAGGTCAAGAAAATGTTGTGCCCAATCACCGCACTTTCTCATTTCGGTCAGTCCCGCCCATTTATAGCGGTAGGAATCTCTGCATTCCAGACCTGAGGTCATGGTCAGCAGATTTTCCAGGGTAATGGATTTTTTAAGAGCGTTTAGATTGGTAATTGTAATTGTCTGTTTTGTAATGACCTCATGATAAGCCTTCAATTTTAAAATTGAGATACGATTCCCCGGTTTCCATCAACCTGTACTTCCTGACCGGTTTTCAGGGTCCGGGTTATCCCGGGAATACCCATTACTGACGGTATGCCATATTCACGGGCCACAATTGCCGCATGCGATGCAAGCCCGCCCGTTTCGGTAACCACTGCTGTTGCCGTGGCAAAAAGCGGTGTCCAGGCCGGGTTGGTGTACGGACAGACCAACACCTCGCCGGCCAGAAGTTTGCCGAACTCATGCTCCCCGCGGATGATCCTGATATTGCCCCGGATAATGCCCGGGCTGGCGGCAATTCCCTTGAGAACCTTTCCCTTGGCCGGGACGCCGGCTCTTTCTGTCTGCCAGCGGGCATTCACCAACCGGTAGGTGGCGCGCCGGCGCGCCGGCAATTATATCACAGCATCCTTTGCAGGTGGCGGATTAATAATATTGCGGAAACGGTTTGCGCCACGCCCGGCCAATCAAATTTTTCAATCAATATATCATTTTCATTGCTTCCCTTACTTCCTGCATAGTATGAGAACCGATCTCTCGAATTCTTTCCTTTCCTTTATCCAGTATCCGGCGCAGGTACTCCTGGTCTTCTTCCAGCTCTTTTCGTCTTTTTCGAATCGGCTCCAAAAAATCGTTAATAGCATCCGCCAACTGTGGTTTGAACATCTCCATCCGATCATTTGGTGTAACGCCAAATAATTCACCGTAGATAAATAAGGCGTGTCCTTCGCCGGAATAAGCCTTTTTGATCTTGTTCTCGACATCTTCTTCACTGTCGGAAAGGTATATTGCGTTATTAAGCGACTTGGACATCTTTTTTTTCCCATCGAGGCCCGGCAGCCTTGAAAATTTTGATATTAAATATTTCGGTTCGGGGAAAACATCTCCGAACTGTGAATTAAATCGCCTGGCTATCTCTCTGGTCTGCTCAACATGGGGAATTTGATCTTCACCGATTGGTACCATGTGGGCTTTTGTTAAAAGAATATCTGCGGCCTGGGAGACGGGAAAAGATAAAAAACCAAGATTCATTTTATCATAATCAGTTCCCGTTTGTTGCATCTCATCTTTAATTGTTGGATTTCTCTTAGCTCGCGCAACACTGACCAAAAACATAAAAAGCATCGTTAGCTCAGCCAGTTCGGGAATTTCACTTTGGATAAAGAAGGTGACTTTCCTATGATCCAGACCAACCGATAGATTATCAAGAAGCACCTCATAAACATGTTTACGCAACATTTTGCTTTTTTCATCCTCCAAATGGTCATACAGCACCTGCATATCTGAAAGGATGATGCATGTATCATACTCTTCCTGAAGTGATATCCTGGATGCCAATGACCCAAAATAATGACCGATATGGAGTTTTCCTGTGGTTCTTTCGCCTGTTAGAATCCTCTTCATATTTTCCTCTCTAAATATTAAGTGTTGGAATAAAAAAAAGGGCTGTCGGATTCATTTCCGACAGCCCTTTTTTAACTTCAACCGTCGGCTATTAATGCCGACAGTCAGATATTTTTTACTTGCTAACCTGTTGGCACACTCATCCGGTATGCCACCACCAACGGTTATTAAGCTTGTTTTCGTTTGTTATTTCCATAAAGCCTAATATACGTTTATAGCTACAATTGTCAACTCTATAGATACTGTTCCAGCAGTTCTAAATTTAGAAACCACAGCTGGTGCGAAAGGCGTGATTCGAATAGAATAAGGTTCGAATGCGTAGAAATTACAAATGGAGGTGGCTGACCTCGCTCTTGCAGTGGAGCGCCAAAAACTGCGCCCGCGGCAAGAGCCCGTTGGCGCATTAAAATTGATTATCCAAGCTTTTTAAAAGCTTGCTTTTTAGGCTTGTTGGTGATACATGCAAAAGTATCATAGGAGGTACAATATGGGCAAGCTATCAAATATTATTCCAATAAGCGATTTAAGGCAAGATGCTGCAAATCTGCTGAAACGATTACAAAAAAGCAAGGATCCTTTAATAATTACACAAAGAGGTAGGGCATCAGCGGTAATTATCGGAGTTGATGCATATGAGGAATCTGAGCACGAGAAAGAGCTATTGCGCCTTTTGGTTAGGGGAGACAGGGAAATTGAAACGGGTCAGGGATATGATTTGGATACAGTTCTTTCTGAAGCTGATACCCTTTTGTCTAACGAGCCCTCGTGAAGGTTAAATTTACACCTTCTGCAAGAACTCAATTCCTTTCTGCGCTATCATATATTCGAAAGGACAAGCCTTCGGCTGCTCTTAATTTTTGTAATCAGGCTGAAAAAATCTTGCGTCGGCTTGAGGATTTTCCTGAATTCGGAAGAATCATACCTGAATTTCCAGAACTCCCCTACCGAGAAGTGATCATATCGCCGTACCGGTTTTTTTATAAAACCAAAGATGATATTGTTTGGATAGTCGCAGTGTGGCATGGAGCGCAGCTCCCTAAAGAACCAACAACCTGACACTGCACCGGAAAGCCGGGACGGAGCGGCCACAAAAAGTTGGGAGGCTCTTTTGCCCTGTCTTCTGGTGAACTCACTGTTGTGTATAGGAATCTCCGATGGTCAAAATGACAATTCAAGACCCCAGATTTTTTCAATAGATGGAGACAATCTATGACAGGTTTCAACCCCATATTCTCCATCACCAACCGCATGACATCCGCCATTACACAGATTGAGCGTGCGCGGGGATTTTTGGAAGCCGCAAGGTTATCCGATGACTGG
Organism: uncultured Desulfobacter sp.; assembly: GCF_963664415.1. NCBI lineage: Bacteria > Pseudomonadati > Thermodesulfobacteriota > Desulfobacteria > Desulfobacterales > Desulfobacteraceae > Desulfobacter > uncultured Desulfobacter sp. The sequence continues at coordinate 2,835,866 of NZ_OY761445.1, forward strand.
GTAAGGGATATGGGAAACCAGGCGCTGATTAAAGGTAAGCGGTGTATTAACCGCACCTTTTTAAGCCTGGCGGAGTGTTGTATAGTTGGATTCCAGCAAATGTTTATCCACGTTTTGTGGCATCAAGGCTTTAAATTCATCTTCTGTCATGGCTTCCGGTAAATTCTCAAAGAGAAACCTGAGGTACCAGTAAGGTTCAAGTCCATTGGCCTTGGCTGTTTCGATCAGGCTGTAAATGCAGGCACTGGCAACGGCGCCCGCAGGTGTACACGAAAACAACCAATTTTTTCTACCCACCACAAAGGGCCTTATGGCATTTTCGACTACATTATTATCCGGCATTACCAGACCACTTGCCGTATACAGGACCAACCGATGCCATTGATTAAGGGTGTAGTTAATGGCCTTACCAAGAAGACTTTTGGGCGGCACCCTCTCAACTTGAGCATCCAACCATTTTTTAAATTCATCAAGGATGGGCAAGGATTGCTCCTGCCTTTTCCGGTAAAGTCCCTCAGCAGACAAGCCAAGTTCGTTGGCCTCTTTCTCTATTTTGTATAATTTGCGGATGTACTTCAGGGCTTTGCCAGCGGTTCCCGTTGGGTTACCAGTTTTATTTCCTGCAGCTTTGACCACAGCCATGAACTTTCGACGTGCGTGTGCCCAGCACGCAATATGAATGATTTCCACAATATGATCAAGAAAGTCATAGCCGGCATAGCCATCCGTCTGGACAATACCTTGATAACCGTTCAAAAAATTCCGGGCAACATCCCCGGATCGAGTTGCGTGATACTGGAACAGAATAATGGGATTGTCCGGTGTCCCTCCTTTGAACACCCACATATAACATTTTGACCGTTTCGGTTCTTTGAGAACTTGGACTGTTGTTTCATCAATATTTATCACTGGGCCTTTAAGAATTTCACCCTTCATATATTCCAGCAGGATCTCACAGGCCTGGGCCACTTTCATAGCCCAATTGCACATATTGGATCTGTGAATGTCTACTCCAATTCGGTGAAACTGTTTTTCCTGTCGGTAGAAGGGTAAAGCATCTGCAAATTTGGCTGTCAGGATATGGGCCAAAAGTCCTGGGGTTGCAATGCTCTTGGGAATCATTTGTTCCGGCATTCTGGCGATGGACACTGTTGGTCCATCATCGTCAACACCTTCGCAGTTTTTACAGGCGTATTTATAGCGGATGTTTCTGATTACTCTCATTTGTGCCGGAATAATTTCAAGCTGTTCAGATTCTTCTTTGCCGCAACGGGATTTCATGCAGCCACAGGCACATATTTTTTCTTCCTCGGTCAGATCGTGGATCACTTCAACCCGTGGAAGATTTTCAGGCAAAGGCCTACGCCCTGGCTTCTTTCGATTATGGGCAGGCACGCTGATTTCTTCGGGTTCGTCCAATATGGGAGTATCCGGCTTAAAAGTATCGAAAAGGGATAGTTGCCCGTCATCCTTATGGATTTTTTCTGTCTTTTTACCAAAAAGTTGGTCCCGAAGGCTTTTAATCTGTTCGTTGAGAATTTTGATTTCGGCTTTATAATTGTGCTCTCTATCTGAAAAATCACTGACAAAAGAAACCATCATTTCTTTTAATTTCTCAACGTCATTTATGTTCGCAAAAGCCTCTTTGTTCATGCGTTGTATATACCATAACCACGCGGTTTTTACCAGTTTTTATGATCAAAAAACAGCCGAATATTTTAATGATTTATGCGCTTTTTCCTGACGAATGGAAAGTCCGTCAATCAGCCAGGAAAGCTCTTTTGCTCCGATGGTCAAAATCTCCTCTTTTGACTTGGGCCATTGAAAATAATCCTTTTCCAAGCGCTTGTGCCAAAGACAGAATCCATTGCGATCCCAATACAGGATTTTCAATATATTCCGTTTCCGATTACAGAATACAAACATGTGTCCTGAAAATGGATCCAAATTTAACTTTTCGCTCACAAGTATGGATAGTCCATCAATGGCCTTGCGCATATCAGTGCTTCCAAGTGCTATATGAATTTTTAAATTCTGGGTGGGAGAAAACATCAGCACCGCCTTAATACTTGAAGCACCTGGGCCAGGGTTGTTTGGGAAAATCCATCCGGTATTTCGATCTGGAATCCGTTATCTGTATTCAACGTTAAGCCTTTTTGTCCAGAAAGACTTAGCGCCTGGTTAATCTGCGTTGAAGGGACCTGAACGAATTCTGGGACAAGTGCCTGGCTTTTGAATTTCATTTTCCAGTATGTAAATTGATTGGGTCTTAAATCATTTTGCCTGCAATATGCATTTTGGGACATACCCGATTCAGACCATTGTTTAATGTGGTACTTCCAGAACTGGGTTAGTTTTTGGTTTTTCTTCTCTGTTTCTGACATATGATGGGCCCCCGTTAATTAAAAGTTGGCTCATCTTCTCATGTCATTCTAATGATTTGTAGATGGGGTTCTTTAAACGCTTACGATTAAAGAGGCCCATCATACCACCTTGAAATGGTAAAATGGCTGAATTCGGATCTTGAAATCCATCCGGTTTTAATCAGTGGGATTGTCCAATTCCAACTGGTCCATATCCATCCGTTCCTTGACGGTAACGGGCGAACCTCAAGGTTATTATCAACGCTATGTCTTTACAAGGCCGGGTATGATTCCAAACGATTGTTCACCATTAGTGAATATTATGATCGTGACAGGAAGACTTTTTATAAAACAATTCAAAGTGTTCGTGAAAACAACATGGATATGACCGGATGGCTGAATTATTTTATCACCGGTTTGGAAACTCAAATGATTGAGGTTAAAGAGCGTGGCGAACGGGTAATCCGCAGAGTTCACGGTTATATATGGATGAAACGTGGCAATGGATAAAACGACGTCACTGGAAGAAAAGCATCCATTGGTTGAAAAAGAAATATTGATCAAAGGGCTCATAACCGGGACGATTCTCAACGGTGGTCAAAGATAAAAACGGCAACCCGAGAACTTACAAACTCATCAAAGCGTACAGCATACATATCCAAAGGCACCTCAACAATACTTTTGAGTAAGACAGGTAAAACCAAAGGTTCTTCCTGTCACAGCGGCCGAGAAAGTATGTAAGGGAATAGGCAAAAGAAAACAGCCGGGCGGTCCAGCAAGGCTTAGCCTTAGAAATGCTTGAGCCGTATGACGGGAAACCGTCACATACGGTTCTGAGGGTGCATAGGACAAACAACTGTCCCAAGCTACCCGCTCTCTACCAGATTAAGACATAGCTCCAAAGGAGACAAAAATGAGTGAAATATTATTATGTAACCAACCAGTGAAGGCTGATTTTCTTAATAGCGCATGTGGCATTGATGCTAATTTTATACACGGAAGAAACTGTTCAAATCCGACTACTTTATCAGCCTTTACGCCTTATATGCTCGGAAAAAAGTTAAACTCGTCTGACAAGCACCTGATCGCCAGATTATCAACACCCAAAGAAGCCAGAGAACTCACGAACTTCTCGCTGTCTTTTGGTGGGGATAATACTATGGCTCTCGCTGAGATGACTAAAAAGCTGATAGATTATAATGTGGGGCTTATGGGGGCATCTACACTACAAGCGTCTATGCCAATAGGCTTGGTGGGTTTGCTGGAGCAGTTCAAAAATATCAAGAAGTGTTAATGGATTATAGAAGCGCGATCAAATCAAATGCAGCCTCTAAAGTAATTGCTAAACAAAAAGCATTTAGAGCATTTCAGAATTTGCAGTTTCAATTCAAGCATGAGTTGAATGCAATCAACGCAGGCATTAGAGCTCGTCGTGGAACACCACTATCAAGTGCAACACGCGCCACCAATATTACCAGAAGTAGCCGCAATGTCGCAAAACTCAATGTTACGTCACAAATCCAAGCCCATAACCTCGTCAAATTTACTCGGCATGCAAAATTTCTTGGCAATGGGTTGGCGCTAATCGATTTTACAAGTCGTGTAGGGAATATTCACAACGAGTACAAGTCCGGTGGAGAATGGGAACGGGAACTGTTTATAGAGTCAAGTAGTTTTGCTCTAAGTACGGGTTCTGGAATAATTGCCGTGAATGTGGGCACAGCAGCATTAGGAATTCTCTTGGCTACTCCAATAGGATGGGTAGGGCTTATTGTTGAAGGGGTGGCAGTTGCCGGCACAGCAGCCGCAGTATCAATAGGAGTTAATTCTTACACAAAGGAAAATAGTGGAAGCGTCTACGATAGAATTATGAAGTGGATGGCAACACTATGAATATCGAGGGTTTTCTTTTTGGTTGCAGTATGGGAGGCATGCTGATTGGACTTATTCTTTATGTCGTTTTTGGTCAAGTAACAGTAAAAAAACTAAGGAGAAATCCAAATACAAAAAATGTCCTGGGGGTTGAATTTGCGAGTGGCTGGGACATTTACAATGTCGCACAAGCGTTGTCATTGCCAAAATTATTATTGCGTAGATTAGAAAACAGCCCCTTGTCTGCGTTGTATGCAAATTCTAAGTGTTTACGGAAAAACACTAACGTCTTTGATAAGGTGCTATCATTTATATTCTACTGGCTATTTACAGTGTCAGGGCTAACTTTAATTATAGTAATTGCTTTAAATGGCCTGGGTGTATTTTAGAAAATAAGCTTAATCAGGATGGACCGCCCTTTTTCATTGGTTATTTCAATTTTTTCTGATATGGGTCAAAAATAATTTTTAGGGTTATACAGAAGAAAAGATGTATGATTGATTGTAGGAAAAATTGAGTGATGACATGGGAAAAATCAAGATCGTAGATTCGGATCTGCTTGACCTGCTCGAAGATCACAGCGGATTCCGAACCGGGCATATTGACAAGCAAACCGGTGAGATACTCATGACCTTCGAAGATTATGACGAACCGGAGCAAGAAGAGATATTTGAGAAGCTTGAGCAAGATCCGGATAGATACCTCCGGATAGAGCCGATTGATTCACATGAGGGATTCCGGATTATGGAAAACTTCGTGGCAGGACTGCCGGAAGGCGAAGATCGCGACCTTCTCCGGAAGGTCTTGTCATGGAAAAAACCATTCAGCAATTTTAGGAGTGCACTTGCAGACATGGGTGACCTCCGCCGGCAGTGGTTTGATTTTCACGACAAGGAACTCCGCAGGCTTGCCACAGAATGGCTCAAGGTTGAAAAACTTGATGCAGAATTGGTACCATTCAATAGCGACCCTTTGTTTTTCCAGTCATGACCAGTATTTTATGGTAAATCTTCAGGGAAGATATCATGATAAAACCTATTGCAATTGACCACACGTGCCTGTTGGTGAAATCCATTAAAGAAACGAAAGAATATTTGGAGAGACTTTTCGGATTTACGTGCTGGTTTCGAGATGACGCACAAACCACGCTCGTTGTGGAATCCGAACACGTTCATTTTTTCGTGATGGAATATAAGGCCGAATCTGAATTCCTTGAAAACCAACACATTTCATTTCAGGTTGATTCTGTTTCCCTGGTTGTGGATGAATTAAGACGAATGGGGATTAACGATTTAGAGACGGGGGAAGTCTCGTTTTTCAAAACAAGAAATTACAGGTGGTGCGAATGGCGTGATTCGAATAGAATAAGGTTCGAATGCGTAGAAATTACAAACGGGGATTGCTGACCTCGTTTTTGCAGCGGAGCGCCAAAACTGCATAGGTGCACCTGTTTACGGTGGCCGTCTGCCAGTTGATGTAATTAATCGATTCAAACAGCTCTCAGACGCTGACAAAAAAAATTAGGTAATTACTTGTTGTGCGTGGGTGCAAAATGATTTTTTTTGATATAGATGACACATTGCTTGATAACCAGGCAGCTGAATCTGCTGCCGCTAAAGATTTTCATTATCTTTATAGAAGTGTATTTCCCTTATCGCCGGACGAGTTTGCACAAAGTTGGCGAATAATCACAGAGAAGCACGTTCAAAGATATTTATCAGGTGAATTATCTTTTCAGGGCCAAAGAAGAGAGCGATTAAAGGAAATCTTTTCCCATAATCGTATCCTATCAGACACAGAAGCTGACAATCTTTTTCAAAAATATCTTGGCTGTTATGAAAATAACTGGAGACTATTTCCCGATGTCATAACCTGTTTTGACCGATTAAAAGATGAGAGATTGGGAATTATTTCAAATGGAGATTCCGTTCAGCAAAGGCAAAAACTAACTGCCACAGGAATTATTGAACGATTTTCAGTGATTCTAATCTCAGGTGATATCGGCATATCAAAACCAAATTCAAAAATCTTCTTGAAAGCATGCCGGATGGCTGAGGTAGATCCTTCAGAATGTTGGCACATTGGGGATAATTTTGAGGCGGATTTTCAAGGCTGCATGTCTGTTGGGATGAACGGTGTCTGGTTGGCCAAAAATGGTTCTGATCCAATTAAAGGCTGTGAGGCAATTAGGTCTCTTTCAGATTTAAAAAATATTATGGAAAAAACCATATGGAATTGTCAATAATGCAACCAGGGCAGGAAAAGGTTGTAATAGATATAGTTAAAGAAGCATTTGATGAAAGCGTTGCACCGGATTATGCTCAGGAAGGTATTGAAGAATTTTTTAAATTTGCAGATGAAAAGAGCCTGGCAGAAAGAACAAAATCCAATTCTTTCGTTATTATCTCCTATCGGGACAAAAAAGCGGTTGGAATCATAGAGATTAGAGATTACTGTCATATATCCATGTATTTTGTGAAACCACAATATCAAAGAAAAGGTTACGGAAAGGCTCTATTTAATGAGGCGCTCTCTATAATCATCAAAAAAGGAAATGATATTAACAAGCTAACTGTAAATTCATCTTTAAATGCTGTCTCTTCGTACGAGCGGCTTGGCTTTAACATACAAAACAAGGAACAATGTTTTAACGGTATCCGTTTTATCCCTATGGCACTTATATTATGATAAAATTAAGTTATCTGGGGTATGCATTTAGATCCAGCACCCCCTACATCTTGTGTTCGACACTTTTAAGAAAATCAACAGCAGGCCCTTTGAGGGTGGGCAGTGGCGCTGGGTCCACTGACATAGCATGTTGAACGAGCCTGTAGAACAGCTTTCCTCGTGAGTTACTTGTCCTGCGGTTGAAGCGGAAGGTAAATTCGTCGAGATAATAGGTCAGGTGCGTGGGTTTGACACTTCCCTGATACGTTCCCAGAATCCACCGATTAAGAAGGGAGGCGACTAAATGTGCAAGTTTCATCTCCTCAGACGTGGCAATGTTTCGTTGATAGCCCTTCTTTTCGATCCCCTCATATCCTGACCAATCATCGGTCCGGACCACCGCACCAGGTCGAATCATTTCCTCCACAAATGAATGCAAGCTCGAAGAGGAGGCGTCTGGCAGGTGTGCCAACCGGATACGGCCAATTCCTTCCGAGCCCTTGTCCTCGACCGCGATCACTACCAACTCCTTACCTTCCGCTCCTCGGCCGCGCTTGCCAGGCTTCTTTCCACCCACGTAAGTCTCATCGACCTCCACGACTCCTTGGAGGTTGTCGCGCCCCGGACGGACCATCGCCCGTCTGAGCTTATGAAGCCATTGCCATGCGGTGTTGTAACTGCCTAAGCCCAAGACTCGTTTCAGTCCCAAGGCATTGGCTCCGTACTTTTGTGTCGTAACATGCCACATCGCACGAAACCAAAGTTGAATCGGCTTCCGTGACTGATGGAATACGGTTCCGGCTGTTACGGAAGTCTGCCGTTGGCATTCTCGACACATGAACGTGCCTCGATTCGTGTGCCATGAGTCTTCACACCCACATCTTGGGCAAACAAAGCCCTCTGGCCAGCGGAGCTTGCTCAGGTACGCCAAGCAATCTTCGTCGGATTGGAACCGTTCCTCAAGCTCAAGGAGTGTTTTGGGATAATCCTCGGTCATGATTAGACACTACATCTTGTGCCTACTTGAGTCAAGTGCATACCCCGGATTAAGTTAATCGGGACAGGATTCCCCATTTAGATAAATGAATACGAAAATAAACGGAAGCGACAGATCAACTTGTTATATTAAAAAAACCAAGAATCAGGAGTTGAAATCAAGTAATGATTACAGATCAAGACATCGAGACGACTTTTGGAGCACAGTTATCAAAAATCATCGATCCTGTTCTTAGAAAAAAGATCGTTGAAACATGGGTAGAAGCATGCAAAGAGGGAAATAAAAAAGATATTAGAGAATTGGAAAAACTACCTTTCACTATTGCCACCAACGCCAATGGAATAGGACTTATTCAACATGTAAAAGCGGCAACGGAAGGGGCGTTTGCACTCGCCAAAATTCAAAAAGAAAACATTCCAGAATTTCCAGATATTCAAATGGATATCGTCATAGCGGGAGCGTTAGTAAACGATATCAATAAAGTCATTGTTTTTGAATTGAATGATAATGGTAAATACATAAAGAAAGACTCATCCACATTTCCAGGTGTTGAAGTAACTCGTAAGACCGGTTTGCCTAATAGTATCGTCTGACCAGCTTTAAAAAGTGTAACGCTTATCCCCGATATTCATAACGAAATAATGTAACGGCCAGATATCCCGCTGCCATACCCCGCCAAAAAAATCATAAAATCATACCCCGCATGCCTATCCCGCCGATAGACCCCGCCGCTGATTCGGTCAAAATTTGCTACATATAATCTCCCTGATTCGAATCTTGGAGAAAAATGATGGCAAAGAATTCTCGTGGAAAACGCCCTTGCTCTATTTGCCGAAAATGGTTTGCTCCTGATGTAAGACAAAAAGGCCGGCAGAGAACATGTAGCCCGGCTTGCCAAAAAGAGCTTCATCGCAGGCAATGTGAAAATTGGAACAGGAAAAATAAAGCTGTCTCCAAAAACAATTATCTGGCAAAAAAGCTTGAAGAGGCAGAGAACCCTCAAACATCCGGAAAATTGCCTGTTTTGCCATTGGAAGTTATTGAAATAGAATACGGTGTCAAGCCGGCAATTATCGCCCAATACTTGGTCACCCAGGTTATCAGCCACACCAAAGAAAAAATTCGAGAATTCCCATAAACGCCTCTGACTAATCGAATATTGATTTCAAGAGACATGATTGGAGTAACCTCTTGTAATATTAGGACATATGAACAGACTAATCGGATTTTGATTCTAAGAGGCATCATGTGTGTAACTTATTGATAATATATATGGATACAGACAGAGTAATCAGCATCCCAGTTCAAGAGGCAACTGACAACCGGCCCTGGCCGGTGATATAAAAAGGCATCTGAAATTCTAAAAATAAGGAGATGTCTCATGGCGCACAGGTTTTCATCACGGGAATTATTTGAACTGAGGAACAATATCCCTGTGGATATGCTGATCAGGGATCATTTACAGATTCCATCTAAAATCAGGGATGGCTATTTTCGTTTTCTATGCCCTCTGTGCAATGAATTTCAAACGGCTGTAAATCCAACCACGAACCTGGCCAGGTGCTTCCGGTGCGAAAAAAACTTTAACACCATCGACCTTGTCATGAAAATCAAGGGATATGGATTCCGGGACAGCGTCCTGTTTTTGAAGCAGATAAATACTACCCACCAGGTTCCGGCATCAAAGCTGGCTGCCCTGGTCGCTGCAATCGGCAAACCCATGCCGGGAGGGCAATGAGTATGAAACGGTTGGCCAAGCTTGAAACCCTGATCGCCCGGAATCAGGAGTGTTTTTCCAAAATCGGCAAGGCCTTGAAAGAAATTCGTGACAATCGTTTGTATAAGCAGGCTCTGTTTGAATCATTCGAAACATATACCAGGGAACGATGGGATATGGGGAAATCCCATGCCTACCGCCTGATCAAATTCTATGAAGTCATTTATAATCTGTCCCCAATTGGGGACACGTTACCGGCCAACGAATCCCAGGCACGGCCTCTTACTCAACTGGATTCCATAGAACAGCGCCAACTTTGGAAGGAGATTATAGAAAGCGGCATGGAGTTAACCGCGCGTAACATCAAAAAATTTATCGACTCCCGAAAAACGGCATCGGTAACCAAACCGGATCTGACGGATCAAATTTCGAATGAATACATGGCTGTTGTAAAAGCAATGATTGAACAGGTCCGTGTAGCACAGCATGATCATTGGCAGCAGACCTCTCGCCAGGCTGCATTGTTGTGGCATCGGGTCATACACGAAAAGATTGTATCAACGGGGGCAGATAATGGATGACCTGAGCATTGACGACCGCTTCCACTTACTGCTGCATAAAAAAATCATGAATAAAACCGGATCTGCCAAGAGAAGATCCAAAAAATATTACAAAGACCAATACAAGAAAACCGGGATTATCCCGGCACCCCTTTTGCTGGTTGAAAAAGGCATTATGGATGGCCGCAAGTGCAGTGGGCGCCCAAAGGTTATAGACGAGCAAACAAAAAGGCGGTTTATTGAAATGGTCAAGGCGTCATGCGATCCGTCATCCCAGGGGTTCATTTTTATCACCCGAAGAGCCAGGACCATTAAAAATTACCACTGCTGGCTTGAGGAAGAGTTGGGCAAAACAATCAGCCTTCCGGCACTTCGGCGATGCGCCAAAAGGGAGAATCTCAAATTTTACCTGGAAAAAGAGGACGATCAGGAGCCGTCACCGGCACGTTATACCTTCAAATCGGTCCCGGTGTTTGCCTTGATCCAGGTTGACGGTTGCAAGTTCCAATATTTAAGAATCAGAGATGAACATGGGAACTGGCAGAAACCGCAGGTGATTGAAATATTTGATACCGGTTCCAGGAAGCTGTTCATCCTGGAATTCTATTTTACCGAAAGTAATCTGAACTCTGTGGACCTTTTTACCCGTTTTTTGTTATGCACCCCTTTTCCTTTGAAAACAATTGGCATCAGGCCCGACCAGGCAAAGGGATTTTTAAACTTAAAGCGTCCCATTAATGCCATTAACCTTGCGCATTCTACGCCAGGCGGTTTTTATTTGGCGCCGGATTTTTCAAGGGCGCATTCACCAAAAGATAAGGCGCATCTGGAATCTTCACACCGGAGCCTGCATAATTTTGAAATACGGATTATCAAAGCCTTTGAGGACAGGATTGTGAAAACCGTTACCGAATATGACTTCAAACGGGGAAGAAAGGAAAAAGTTACTGTAACCCTACTTGATATCACCCTTGATGAATTGAGGAGCAGCACTGTGCTCCGCCAATACCGTGACGAACATAATCATACACAACATTATTTTACTGAAGACGGCGTGGTCAGTGCCTGGGTGCCGGCACAGAAGTTTGATGATTTTTTATCAAACCAGGCAGACACTCTGAATTTTATCCCGGAGCAGGTTCAAGAATATATGAAATACGGTTACAGGAAAATCAAAGCCACCGTATCTAAAAACAGAACTATCCGCCATGACAAACGCGATTTTTTTGTGACCAGTGGTGCAGACCGGTTCAGCAAGCATAAAAGCACACCGGTAAAGATATCCGGATACAGGGACAAACTTTTTATCTTTGAGCCCAGTGAAGACGGCATACTCCTGGGCGAAGCCATTGCAAAAAAGCCGTTTGACAGACCACCGGCACCAGCGCCTGCTCCTGTGCCCGACGAACTCGACACCATTATCGCTCTTTTGGAAAAGCACAATATGGCCGTTGACCGGCCTATTTTAATCGAAGTTTACCATAAGGGCCTTTCCCGGGCCCGGGCGGAGCAAGTGCTTCACCATAATCAATCAAGGTACGCAGATTACATGAAAAAAATGGCCCAGCCTGAGGAACGTAAAAAACAGGCCTTGTTCAATGCATTTATGCTTGATTGCCAAAAATCGTTAAATACGAATCAAGTGGCCACTTATGCATCCCTCGGAGAATGACATGAAAGAGGATTTTATCAGTGATAAACGAAGAGTCTCATACCTGTCTGCCACTTATAACAGGATATACAGGGGCCAAAGCGTACTCATTGAAGGGGATTTTGGCGCAGGAAAAACTCGTTTTTTAAAACTGCTGCGGCCTAAAAAGCTCCATGCCGTATGGGTCGAGTCTCTGTTCAACATCCATGAAACCCTGGCATCCATACTCAAGGAATTGAATTATGAGGCCACCGCCACCTACCGCCGGACTCCCCAGTACCTGAAAACGATCTGCAACCTATCCAATTGTTTTATCATCATAGATGAAGCCAATGACCTGGACTCCCGGGTCTGGCCATATCTCAAACGAATTATTGATGCCGGTGTTCCCATCGTATTTGCAGGGCTCCCAAAGGTCAGAACCCATTTGAGCCGGAATCATCCCGATATACTCAGCCGTCTCAAAACTCTGATTTTATACCCCATAGAGGTCGAGGACTTCATCGAAAAATACAAAGATATCCAGCAGGAAGCCGTTGAACAAATTTATATGGCCGTCAAAGGCGACATGAGAAAATTTAAAGAAATCTGTACAGACTGCCAGGACAGGGCAAAGGAGTTGAATCACAACTTTGTTGATATCAACCTTGCTCTGGAATTTATATCCGATCTCCCTCCCCAGTAATCCTTATCACAATTTATCTGCATTAACAGGCCACCTTGTGTTAGCACCAAGGGCGGCCTTGCTGTATCTGTTCATTATATAATGGTGCCGATTGCTGCTTGATCTATTTTTAAAATTTTGAAACCACAGATCATTTTTGAATTCTTTGTGAAGCGTTACATTATTTTGCAATTTTGTTTTTGATGACGATTTTACTCAACACTCTTAAATCACAATAAAAACATTGATTTTCATCAGTAGCATCAAGCCTCAACACCGTTACAGTATTTGAAGCTCGTCAATCGTCAAAATAGTTGAATATGAATGTAATGGATGTAAAGGTAGACCAGGCAATTTGGAAACAATTTTTGTTGAACACGCTGATTTTATAACGTTCGATAGCATGGCCTATTTAAACACATCATCCATTGATCCGAAAAATATCGTATAATAAAAGGCAGCATTCAAAAGGGACGGTGCCCTCATACGGTGGGGCAAAATTTTCCTGGTTCCTTGGGATAAAACGCCATTGTTTTTAATATCTTCCATAAAATCAGGGGCATATTTTAGGGGTATAATTTTTGCTTCCCATCCGGATATAACCGACATCACGATGATGTCGAAATTTTTATTCCGGTAACGCCTCAGGAGAGGGGGAAGTCCGGCCTATTTTTAGGAGGCTGAATGAAAATAGATGATTTTTATGTCAACCTTGATTCATCCCGAACCTATACCCAGACCCTGACCCAAAGCACCGAGGTCAGCAGCGCAATTTCATTTAGTTCTGTTTTGGATGATCAAGCATCCCGTGCTGCCACTGAGAACAGTCAACCCGGTGTGTTTTCACAAGATGATCCTGTCTCTGAGATTTCGGCAATGGATGAAAGCACGCTTTCTTCCTGGCAGGAAGTGGGCGAACTCTCTTTAACCCAGCAGTTTAAAACCCGGTTGGACAACCTTTGTCAAATGGCCCAGGACATGATTAAACAGATCACTAACCGGCTTAACCCCGACGCCAAAACCAATCTGACAAGCTTAAACCAAGTTTACACAGGATCTGGTTCATCCTCGCAATCCTCGGGCTTCAACATTTTAACTCAATGGGAGCAGACCCGCACCACAACCTTTAGCTATGAAGAGACCGAACAGGTTTCGGTGTCCGCCCAGGGAACCGTTTACACGACAGATAACCGCCAAATTGACTTTTCCATGGATCTGTTCATGGACCGGCAGTATGTCAATGAATCAACAACCAGCGAGACCGAAACAGGCTACATGTTCATTGACCCCCTGGTGATCCAGACCGATGCCCAGACTCCCATGCTCCAAGGCGCAGAATTCTGTTTTGACCTGAACTGTGACGGGGAAGACGAAAACCTTGCAGGGTTATCACAAGGGTACGCATTTCTGGCACTGGATCTCAACCAAGACGGCATCATCAACGACGGCAGTGAGCTGTTTGGCCCATCTACAGGTAACGGGTTCCAGGAACTTGCCGATTATGATGAGGATGAAAACATGTGGATTGATGAAAATGACGCCATGTTTGACCAGTTTGTCCTGTGGAACCCTTCATCCGACGAAGCAACGCGCCTGACAAAGCTTGAGAATGCCGATGTGGGTGCCGTTTATCTGGGCGAGGTATCATCCCTGTTCAGCCTGTCATCCCAGGATCAGCAGATGGCTGGTCAAATCACGGACACATCTTTGGCCCTTACCGAATCAGGCGATGTGATGCCGGTGTATGAAATGGAATACAGGGTATAACAAAAAAGCTTGCACCGTTCTTATGCTTCGGTGCAAGCTTATAATTTCCCCATCGCCCATAACAATTTTATGGCGTGCAAGGGATTATTTCGTCAAATATATTGTAGCAGGTGTGATCAAAATGATCTAAGTAGGTGCTCGCTTAAAATTAGCTGCTCTTTCCGAAATTATGCCTCAGTAGTTTCAAGCTTGGACTCTCTTTTTTCTGTGGGTTCTACTTCAATCGGTTTTAGAGTAAATGAGACGATCATGATCAATATTGGAATGATGGTAATAACGGAAAGGGCTATTCCCACGCCAAGGGCATCCGCCAATGAGCCGAGTAACGGTGTTAAGCATCCTCCCACAGAAAAGGCGACCCCAAGAGTCATCCCCGATGACAACCCGACATAGTTGGGGATATATTTCTGCCCCATAACGACCGTTGGCCCATAGGTAAACAGCAGGGATGCTCCGGCTAACAATAACAATATGGTGGCAATATACACATTCTTGATCAGAATAAAAGCAGGGATAATAGGAACCAATAACATACATCCCACAACAACAATAGTCTTATACCCAAACCGGTCTGCTAATCGCCCGCCAAGAAGATTCCCAAAGATCCCCGCCATAGAGAACAGACTCAGGGCAAGGCTTCCGGCAAATTCCGTTTGTTGTAGTTCCGTTATCCAATATAAGGAAATAAAAGTGAGCAATGCATAAAAAATAATTGATTTGCCGACAATAGTTATTATGAGCCGGGCGAAAGCACTCCAATCATCTTTTGTCTTTACGGGAATTTGTACGGCCTTTAGCGATTTCCCACAATTTGTTGATTGTCTGAGTTGCGTAAAAGAAATGAGTGCGACAACAACCGGCAGAATGATCATAATCGTCGTTCCTTTTAACCCCACGTAAAGGATAAATCCTGCTTCCCAGACCATCGGACAGTCGTCTACTAAAAATTACGAGTTATCTTGAAAAAAATCCCGCTGATAACAGAACTCTCGAAAGTTGGGGAAAAATAGCCGGCGCAACGAAAAGAACATTGACCCGGCTTTTTATAAACAGCCATGGGCTGACCTGACATATCAGCTGTCAGGCATAGCCCACAACAAAGATTGAAAGATTTGAGTAACTTACCCAGACTTTCATATAAAAAGAAACAGAAATGACTTTCCGGCAGTGGCGTCAGCAGGCAAGGCTTATTGAGGCGTTGAAATTGCTGGCGAAGGGAACACCGGTCAAGGAAGTGGCATTTGATGTGGGGTATGAAAGTGTAAGCGCCGTCATTTATATGTTCAAAAAGTCATTAGGTTCTACTCCGGGAAAATTCTTTGATTCATGATCGTATGATTTTTTCAGAAACGCTCGGAAAATGCCTACACCGTGGGAATGTGTACTGGGTCTGTTATTGATTGGGTTTCTGAGACCCTAACCTAAGATTTCTCATACCGGTGTTCTCCCCAGTATTACTTCCCGTTGGAACGAACTCATTTACTTTTGATTTTTTTGATGTCACAATCAGATTTAACCTTGCGAAGTCATACTATATCTCAGAGACACTATTAGTTACAAACCTAAATTAAAATGCACTTTCGTATAATTTGGGAAAAGATAAGCTTATGAGCCAAAAACCAACCTATGGGGAGCTACTGCAAAGAGTTAAAGCGTTAGAAGAGGAAAAACGCAGTTGGTTGACAGACTTAGCAACTGAAGCAAACGGTTTGTTATCCGATGAAATGGATTTGCAGATGAAGCATAGCCATCTTTTAGGCGAATCAGATGGACTTGGGGCCATCATAAATGCTGAAGAACTTCAGGCGATCATGGATGATTTCAGCAAGTCAACCGGAATGGTTACTGCCATCCTTGATAAAAATGGTAACATTATCGAAACAAGCGGATGGCAGGATATCTGTACAAAATTTCATAGAGTCCATCCAAAAACCGCTCAGAATTGTACCGAAAGTGATCTTTACCTCGCAGAGCACCTGAAGCCTGGAGAATACATAGATTACCAGTGCAAAAACGGTCTATGGGACGTCGTCACGCCGCTGTATATTGGAGGCGAACACATGGGTAATATATACACAGGGCAGTTTTTTTACGATGACGATTTGGTAGACGAAAAGAGATTTATCCAGCAGGCGGAAGAATACGGGTTTGATAAAGATGCTTACTTGGACGCATTCCGCCGGGTTCCGAAATACAGCAGGGAAGTTATATGTCATTTGATGCAGTTCTTAGTCAAATTCACCTCTTACATATCAAGTATCAGCTATGCAAAAATAAAGTTAGAAAAAGAGGTTTGTGATCGAAAACGAGCCGAACAATCATTGTTAAATACCACCAGGAAACTGCAAAGTATTACAGATTCATCCCAGGATGCTATTATTCTTATAGATAGCCAAGGGGAAATTTTATTTTGGAATCCAGCAGCCAAAAAAATTTTTGGATATACCTGCCAAGAAGCAATTGGTCAGAATTTGCATCAACTATTGATGCCGCAACTCTATAATAAGGATCATAACAATGCCTTCTTGATATCCCCGCAGACAGAGCAAGGCAAAGCCATTAATAAAACCATAGAACTGGAGGCGATCAGAAAGGACGGGGAAGAGATAGCCATTGAGCTATCTCTCTCAGCCATCCTCTCTAAGGATGGCTGGAATGCCGTTGGCATTGTACGTGATATTACAGACCGGAAAAAAACTAACGAAATGCTGATCCAATCCGAGAAAATGCTTTCAGTGGGCGGACTTGCAGCGGGAATGGCCCATGAGATCAACAACCCCCTGGCAGGCATGATGCAAAGTGCCAGCGTCATAAAATCCCGGCTGCAAAGCATGGGGATACCTGCAAATCTGGAAGCAGCAGAAGAACTTGGTATCTCCATGGAAAATATCACCGCTTTCATGGAAAAAAGAAACATTTTTAGAATGATTGATGCCATTCAGGAATCAGGGGCACGGGTCGCTGAAATTGTTAACAGCATGCTCAGTTTTGCAAGAAAATCAAATGCCGAGTATTCCTCTCATTATCCCGATCAGCTTATGGATAGAATTCTCGAATTGGCTGCTACGGATTACGATCTTAAAAAGCAATATGATTTTAAATCCATTGAAATTATAAAAGAATATGATGATAACCTGCCGATGTTGATTTGTGACGGAGCAAAGATCCAGCAGGTGCTGCTGAACATCCTCCGGAATGGTGCCCAGGCCATGCAGATGGCAAAGACGAAATCTCCAAAATTTATCCTTAGACTATTCAGTAAAGGAGAGCCAAAGAAGCTCCATATAGAAATAGAGGATAATGGACCGGGGATGGACGAGCAGACTCGATTAAAGGCGTTTGAGCCGTTCTTTACGACAAAATCGGTAGGGGTCGGTACAGGGCTGGGCTTATCCGTTTCTTATTTTATCATCACTGAAAATCATAAGGGTACAATGGGCGTCATTTCTGAACCGGGGAAAGGGGCGAATTTTATTATTCGACTGCCAGTTGACAGAAAAAACCAAGACATATAAAAGCGAGCCTTTTGTCTATTGAGACTTCAAAATTTCCTGGTTATAACGGATTTGGGGGACCCGTCCGTAAGCCTCCCAATGAAGCTGAAATTACGTCTGGGATTTCGTTCTGCGTATTTTGACAACGTTCGGAAAGCCTCCGAACTCTCTGTGAGAATGCCCCCTTAGACTCTGCCCGAAAGCAGTCCCATAACCTGGTCGCCATATCCAGGAAATGCTCCTTATATTTTTTGCGTGAGCGATCACGTATGCCAATATATATGTGTAAGAAGCAGGATAACACAGTTATCTTGGGGAACAATTTTCTCCAGGCTTTCTGCGTTGACCGCCATCCGTCGGTATTGACAGTTTCCGGCTGATATCCCGGACTAATACATTCAGCTTCCTCTTTAAATACCCCGTAAGCTTTTTGGAGGTCTTTGCCGGAGGCCGTTTCGGAAACACTGGCTCCTAAAATACAGTTTTTCCCAGCCGTCGTTGCAATATAGGTCTTTTCTCCCAAAAGGCGAGTATGCTTTTCATCAGCAGAAACATGTTGGGGTAATGTATCTGGCGATTTAATCGTGGTTCCCACAAGACTATGTCGGCCAAGGGATGCCTCAAGGCGATACCAATACATGGAATTTTTACCGAAGCAGTAACTCAAAGCCCAAAACGGGACTGCAAATTTCCGCAAAAACAACGGTTTCTCAACATCTTTTACAAGACCACTCATATAGGGCATGGCAAACGAAGGTCGTATGGTATAACTGACACCTGCTATTACAATTCTCCTGTCTCCTGATTTTCAATTTCAGTTTTTTGGAGAATCGAATATCCTTCATTTTGTATCCGTTAGTGATTTCAACGGGGAAAAGCTCGGGATATTTCATGATTACCATGTCTAATACCATCCGGAATTGGGCTGCCTGCTGGATAATGATGTAATATTGTGCTTGACAAACATTCATACAAATAGTTCGATTCAGTCGGGGAGCGGTGGTAGAGGAGGAACTCATCATTTTCCTTATTTGTTATCGTTGCTGTTGGCGCTTCAACCATAACTCAGGAAATGATTTTTTTCAGTCTATTTCATCGAGCTCCGGCTCTATCCCCCAAATCCGTTATAATTAGAAAATTTTCAATCAATTTAATAATTAAATGAACTCCCGACATCCTGTTCCCAAAGCCGTTGTTATTGCGGTGAAAGCCCTAAAAAGCCTTTGTTTCAAGACGTCGCTCCCTATATTCTTTCTTTTTTTGTCTGCTTTTGGATAAAATCCGCAACAAAAACCGCAACCATTTTAAATTTGTATTTTGCATTTCACCTATATTTATGGGGTAGCCTCGGCCGATGTGTTGCCGAGTTTTAGTATGGTTAATTTTCAATAAAATTGTTTTTTTTAGGTCAGACACAAGATATAGTTCTGAATAATTTTATGAAAATCAGTTCAATCATACCATCATTGCGGGGTTTTGTATTACTCATTTCCCTTGTGGATTTTGTGATAATGAACCCACCACAAAAGCATAAACTAAGAAAGAAGAATCCCGTTATTTTGACTCCTGGATTCTTCTTTTTGCAACAATTGAAAAAATCCGTACCGTACAGAGGTTATGATTTATTCAAACAGCATTTTTTATACTTCTTTCCGCTGCCACAGGGACACGGGTCATTTCTTCCTATTTTTTTGGGTTCTCTTTGAAACGGAATTACCGTTCCTTTATTTTTGATATTCCCCATATCGCTGAAAATACCATTCAACTTTTTTGCTCTTAGCTCTTGTCGTTTCTTTTCTTCCATTCGTCCCGCTCTGATCGCTGGGAGTTCCGGAATATCAGCATTATGAAGCAAACTCAGGCATTCTAACGGCCTGCCAACATAATCAGCATTATTTTGATTATTATAAATGTCCTGAAGAACTTCTATCCCTCTAGGGTCTCCAATCCCCCGCAGACAATAGGCAAACATCTCATAAGAGTCTATTCCACTATCTTCGTCGTTCCATTTTTCCGTAATCAGTTCAAACGATTCAGGATATGGAAGATGTTCAAGAATTGAAATGAGCGCCCAATCTTTAATTTTATTATTCTGGGCAGCAGTCAAAATCAATTCATCCGCTGACTCGTCTAAAGCATTTAAGGCAGTTATTGCATCTCCATAAATATAATCCAGACTGTCCGCATCATTTAAAACACGGAGCAATTCAGGTACAAATTCTTTGTTCCCAATCTGGCCCATAATTTTTACGATCTTGATATCGCCCCAGGTATTCAAATCATCTGATAAGGAAGCTCGTAATGCATCAACAGGCGCTATATTGACTATTTTTTGAGACAATTCTTCAGAAAATTTTGAACCGGCATTTTGTATGGCCCGGATTAGATCAGACCTCTCTGCACCTGGCAATAACGCTTTTACATAAGGAGTTCGTTCTATAATAGCAAAATACACTGACAGCACGAAAGCAATTAAGGCCTCTATGTCATCAAAATTCTTAGAGGCCTTGAGTTTATGCCATAAAGAGGGTTGTTTGGATAACTCCTTAAATAAAAACACGCCTGCTGAATCTATAATAAAAAATTCCTGAACGTCACCAGGTACTGCTTGCTCCGGGTATCGCTTTTGTGTAATATTTTGGGCTTCAAACATCAGGGTTGTGATGAGATCATGATACTGTCTTTTCGTGATTAATAAATTAATCTTGTCTTTAGCATCTTGCTCAATGGATAAATGATCATTCCTGTAAAAAAAGGAATCAAAGGCTTCCACTGAATCTTTAATAAGGCTTTTACTTCCTTGGTGTTTGGTTAAATCATTAAAATAATCACCGGCACTCCAATAATTCGCCAGAGCTTCTATCAGGTAATTTTCTATACCTTTGCCTTTTTTTACAGGCTTCAGAATGAGTTCTATGATCCAGGCAATATCCTCCTGATGATCATGCCTCAACAGATTGAAAATAGCATTGCCCTGAAGCATGGGATCTTTAATTTGCTTTACAGCGGAAATTAATGTCTCTCTTGCAGCATCGCTATGGATAGTCCCTAAATAGTTAAACAGCCCGAACAATGAATCAGCACTCACGTCATCTGACAATGAGTCAATGATCGTTTCCAAAGCGGGCTCATATTTCATTTTTGATAATGCCAAAGCACAATTGGATGGAATGTTCCCTGAATCATTCAAAAAGCTATTCAAGATAGCCGGGGCATGTTGGATAGCGTGATGTTTAGCAAGATAACCTGGTGCAACACATGCCAGGTGCGAATCTTCATCTGAAATTAATCTGCTAACCTCGTCAGTATATTTATTAGGGTATTGTTTTTCTACGGCGTCAAATGCCCATCTCCTGACAAGGCTATTGTCATGGGAAAGAAACTTTACGTAATCTTCATAATTCCACAGCCTATTCATTATTTCCCTCATTTATCTGATCTCGCAGTTTACCAGAACATTTGAAGGTAACCACCCTTCTGCCTTCCAACATCATCTCTGAACCAGTGGCTGGATTCCGTCCCTTTCTGGTAGCTTTTTCAGCAACTTGGAATTTTCCGAAACCCGAAATCATAATATCCTCTCCTGATGCCAAGGTGGATTTGATGATTTCAAGCATTTCTTCTACGGTATCTTTAGCTCCAGAGCCAGAGAGATCCAATCCTTCTGCTACTCTTTCAATAATTTCTACTTTGGTAAGTGCCAATCTTTTCCCTCTCACAACACATTGAAAATATATACTGAATTGGATTAACTACTGTTATTGCCGTTGAATGTCAAGAAAACGGAAGGAATGAAATTATGCTTTGTTGATTCTGAAACGCAGATGGCCTATTTTCAGAAATGCTCAGAAAATGCCTGCGCCGTGGGCATGTGTACTTGATCTGTTATTGGTGAGGGCCGCTGAACTTCAAATAGTCCGGTTCAATACCATTATTGTGGTCTACTAAAAAAATCGGAATGATAGGAATAGAACCGGGATTGATACATGTAATATTGCTCGCCGCTTGGTTGATATAAAACTTGAACATCGAGTTATAAGTTGTCATCCTATTCACGCATTATCAGCGATGTTACGGACAAAAAGGCATTTGAAGAACTATCAGTCACCGATATGATGACCACGCTTCTTAATCTCAGATCCTTTGATGATGTGATTGAAAAAGAGATCCGTATAGCACGCAGAAGAGATGTTTTTCTGACCTTGTCCATGATGGATATCATTTTTTTTAAAACGATACAATGACCATTACGGATATCCTGCCGGGGATGATGTACTCATTCAAAGTGGCAGGGGCACTTAAAAGCATCACAACGCGTCCCGATGATCATCTTTTTCGTGTTGGCGGAGAAGACTCTGCCATTCTTTTTCCCGGCACCGATGCTGCCGGTTCCCGTCAATGTCTTGAAAAGATCAGAACAGGTATTGATGCACTGGAGATAACCCATAAGTATAACGATGCCAGTGCGTACATTACCGTATCCTTCAGGGCCAGAAACATATAAGGGCTCTGAAATACCTGATAAAGACCAATTTTACAGCCAGGTCGATCATTGTCTTTGTGGAGCGAAGAAGCAGAGGAATAAAGTTGTAAACCTTTAATTAGGCACTGGATTCGGATCATTCTGAGTGGCAGAAAATTTACAAAATATTGAGGCTATTCAATTTTAAAAAGCACAGCCTATGGTGTGATAGAATAATGCGAGCCTAATACCAAGTTATTTGTAAATTTTGGAATTCAAAAATTTTTCTGCACCTGATTCAGCAACCCTAAACCCATTCTGCTTCAGGCTTTTTCTGAATTTTGCTGCCTGTGTATGGATGAATGATCTGGGACCGATATCTTAGGACACCCATACCCAGCAGGCCTGCCCCCAGAAGGATAAATGAAGTTGGGGCCGGGACGGGGGCAAGGCTAAATGTTATGGAAGATGTAATGTCCAATTGCGGATATAATGTGGTGAAAAGCCCCTCATTCGGGTCACTAATGTCAGATTCCAGTTTTATTTCAAGGGTTCCCGAAGATAAAACCAATGAATTAAGGGTCGCTATAATAATATCATCTCCTCCTCCGTAAAATGGCAGAAATGACAGGCCGGCCACATCTGTGATAGAGAGCGAAGAAGACAGGTCTGTGAAATCGGAATGGATAACAGCGCCGGTGAAATCTAATCCTGAAGAAACGTCAATGTCGAAGCCAAAGGCAAGAATACCATCGGAACGACTTAGTCCTTTAACGATGACATTAATTTCAAGAACATCGCCAACGTTGATTTCCGATGAGGAAACTTCCAGGATGACAACTGGTGCCGCATAGGCGGTGTTGAACATTAATGTGAAAAAAACGGCCATAACGATTTGAATACGGGAAAGCTTTTTCATCTTGATTTTTCCTTTTGGCTTAACGGTTCAGGTAATATTCCCGATACCAGGTACTATAATCACGGAAACTGACACACCCGTCTCCATCATAGTCTGCATCCGGATTATAGGCTGAATCACCCGAACATTTCCCCAGCGAATCCCGAAGGATAATGAAATCCGAGTTATCAATGGCACTGTCACCGTTCAGGTCTCCATGGACGTGACAGACTGTTTCTGACGTCCAGGTCGGGTACATGGCGTATTGAGGCGGGGATGAAGGTGCGATTATTTTAAAGTGTGACCCGTCAGCGTTTATTATCCCGGTCTGCCACTGCTGTGTATCTTTTATATTGTAGGAAAAGATAATCTGTTCATCATTGTTGATCCATTCGGGAGAGAAGGCGCCTTCCTGGAGGGAAAGACCCGTCAGGTTGGAAGACTGTGCCCCCGGTGAATTTTCCATGGTATAAAGGTCATAGAGTTGGGAAGCGTCCGCGCGCCGCGTAAAGACGATCTTCTGCCCGCTGATGCTGACTGCAGCATCCATGGCATGGGACGGGGTGTCGTCCAATGTCATCTGTGTCCATGTATCAGTTGAAATCGAATATTTAAAAATGTTCTGCTGCCAAGGAAATGCCATCATATGCACAATAAGGTCATCTGAGGTCTCCCCCCAATTTACCCCACGAACTGTGTTATATACACCATCCCCAACACCGTCCGTGGTCAAAATTCTTTGGCCTGAACCGTCAAGGTTAATGATCCCAAGTCCTCCTGTACTGTCCGTTGCCAGGTAAACCAGTTTCTGACTGTCAGGGGACCAGTTGACCGCATTATTTGCAACCTCGTCATAACAGCTGAATTCAGAATTGGGAACTTTGTAAAAATCCGTGCCGTCTGTATTGATAACGTATATAGCCCATTGACCGCTGCGATCGGAAACAAAGGCAAGTTTTTCCCCATCCGGGGAAAATGACGGTGATATGTCATTCCCTTGATGTACAATATAAGGCCTCATATCGGAACCATTGCCATTCATGATGTATATATCCATATCATCTGAATATGAATCTGATCCGGTAAACGCAATGGTGCCATCCGGAAAAGGAAATGTGGGGTCTTCATTGAACCGGTCTGAAAAATCGGTTTTTGCATAGTTCCATACGATAAGATTATCAATGATGAATTTGTCATAACCTCCACTATCGGGACCGTACCCAAGTATCAGGTCATATTCAGTTGTTCCAGTCGGATCCCATGAGTCCTCTGTGGAGCTGACGATCTCCCCATCGCGATACACCCGTACTTTGTCTTCAGTTCCCTCGATGCCATCAATGTCCCATGATATAGCGACATGAAATGGGACATTGGGGGTTGCCACGAACTGTTCTGGCTCTGGCGGTGTCGTGACTCCCCCGGCCCCGCCGAAATTTACGGAACCGTATATGCCTTTCCCTGTAACCGTATCACCCCAGCTTAAATTGATGTTACAGCATGATGGTACACCAAAATAGCTGCAATAGGGCGTACCCACCAGTCCGAAGATTCCGTAACGGTAGGGTACAGGCTTTGGCACTTTTGGATTGATCCAGAGTTCCAGTGATCCTCGTTCTTTTAGGTCGCTAACGACGGTATGCGGAAATTGCAGGAAGTTTTTGTTTACGGCCTTTCGAACGTAACCGTCGCCATACATAGCAGGCTCAAATGCATAGCTTGTTCCCACGATGGTTCCGTTATCTCCAACCATGCTATTCGACACCTCACTATCGCTCCCAAGTTTGTTCCACAACACCAAGGAAGATTGTGCATGGGCCACCACAGACACAAACGAAGCTATGATCCCCCAGCATATTAAGAAATAAATGTTCTTCATCAATAATTCCTCCGCATAAAATAAACAATACATCGTTTTCACCAATTGACAGAGACCTTAAAAAATATCTTTTTTAAATTTTTTAAAGTATCGGTCGAAAAATGAATTAACCTATCACCGTTAATTCCATTTGCTATTGTGCAGGAAAACGGCATTCATCCTTTCACCGTGTAGCAATAGTGTAGTTTTTTAGATATCCGTAAGGCGACAAAGATACATCACCAGTTAATTAGGCAGATTCTGTCTATTCGTTTGTAAGCGGAACGAGTTAAGGTAAAAAATCAGCTGTAGCTAAATTTCTGCTTAATTAGTATTATTTCGTATCATTGATCTGGATAGATGTCTATCAGGGAAACTCTTAGTTTTTTATCGTTTTTTTTTGCATAACGGGCTATCAATTTTATAGCACCCTATTCAGCCAGGCTAAACTCAATTTTACAAGTAACTAAAATTACAATAAAAAAATTTTAGTTACTTAGAAGAAGATTATTATTAACATTCAACGCTTTGATCTTACTGTTTTTATGGTTTTTTGATTTGAGTGATGAGCGAGCCTTATCTCCTGTTCGACAGCCGTAGGTATACGAAATCCGGAAAGCCCTATCAATAAAGAGATACAGCTATCCCTCTAAAATGGCGTAGTGCCTACATATTTTAAGTGTTTATCCTATGGACTTGATTTTCGCAGGAAGTTTTATGTTTAATTTTTTAAATAGGTTACGCTGATTTTGAGTGAGTTCTGTGTACTGTAGTACACGCCCATCTTTATGCAAAAATTCGCCTAAATGGAGCCGTTCCAGCTCGGCGCGGACCCTGGGCCAGCTCAAGCCGGTCTCCAGCTCGGTAATCCGCACCAGGAGCAGGGCCAGCCAGCACAGCAGGACATGAGAGCGGATGCGGTCGTCTTTGGTGTGGTAGACAGGCCGGAGGGACAGGGTGGACTTTAAAGTGCGGAACGCGCGCTCGACTTCCATGAGTTGTTTGTAGCCAAGGGCGATATCCTCAGCCGACAGGCTTTTGTCGCTTGTGCTCAAAAGATATTTGCCGTCCAGCTTTTCCGCCTGCTTAATCTTAGCCTTATCCACCGTCAGCTTGCCTGACTTCAGTTCCTTGAGGTATCTGCCCATGGACCGGTGTGCCAGGAGAGCATATTTGGATTTGAGATATGCTTTCGATCCGCTCCAGGTTCCTTGCCCTGACATGTTTGTCGTGTTCAGCCTGTTCTGGGTTGTAAGCGATGACGAACCGGCGCCTGCCGCTGCCCTCACCGACAAAGACCTCTTTGATATGGAGATTGTCGTTGACCTTTTTGAACCGCCCACCCCGGTTCAGGGCTTCTTCATTTACATTGGGGCCCCTCAACTTTTCACCAAGGATGTACTGTCCCCCGGCTCTTTGGAGGTTTTTTCGATTCTCTTCGCTGGTCATGCCACGGTCCATGGCCCAAATCACGTTGCCAAGCCGCCAGTCGTTCAAATCCTTTTGAACGGTATCGACGCACTTGGCGTCATTTTGGTTGCCCGGCAGAACCCAGCAACGGACCGGGATACCTTCCCGTGTCACGGCCAGGCCAATGGTGACTTGGGGCAGGTCATCTCTTTTGTGTTTAGATTTCCCAAAAGCAAGCAGCTCCGAGTCGTTGGTGTCTTCCATTTCAAAATAAGTGTTGGTTGTATCAAAGAAGATCAGGTCCACCGTGAGATTCAGCAGTTGAGCCGTTGTCCAGAACACCTTCTCTTGGATGGCCTCCGCATTCTTAAGCAGGAAGTCCATACTCCGGTAAAGGTGCTGAACCTTGATCGGCGCCTCAATGTCCAGATGAACATCCTTGGCTACCCACTCTTCGACGGCAAGTTTGGAAGACGGAGCCAGTGCCCTGTTGGCCACCATTGCAAAAATCGCATCCGAAATCGGCGCTTTGAACTCTGTGTGTTTCAATGCATTGGCAAGGCAGCGGTCAATCCCAATGCGTTCCCACAAGCCTTTGAGCAGCAGGGCTCCCCCTGCCGGCCTGCTGGATATGAACTTGAGCCCGGCGCTTTGGGCTTCAAGGTCCTGAATGTCTTCGGGGCTGATGAACCGGCTGAGGCTGCTGACTAAGCGCTTGAGGGCGGCTACGTCGAGTTGGTCCCGCCGCCCGAAGGAGTAGACGACCTCGGCTCGTGAATAGCCTTTTTCTGGATGACGAGTATTGTGGGCTAACTGAACATACTCGACCTCGGACCCATCTTTGTTTCTGCGTTTTATTGTGCGTACATACATGCCCATAGAAAAAGCATGTATCGTCATTAATGTCAAGCATAAACCAACAAGTCGTGTGCCTACAAGTTTTGGCGTCAGGAATCACATTCGAGCTGATTTTATTAGATATTTTGACAAAATTTTAAAAAAATGAACCTACAACTGTCGAACACAGGTGTATCAATGCCGGCATGATCATACTCCTTTTCTATTTTTTCATAACAGATGTATGATCATTTGTCCCGTTTTTTTTGGGGGTAGGCCGGGGAAGCTCTTTCTATTCAATGCATAGTATTTCCTACCGTAGTCAATTAACGGTCTGATCGGTGGAATTAATTATTTTCTTGCCCCTTAACGTTTCATGAATAGATATGCTGATAGGTAATAAACAAAATTTTGCAATCGAGTGCTATCATGAACCAATTTCGACCGAAGGAAAACATATCTTCGGGCGAATGTGTTTACACGCATCTGGTATTGAGCTTGGTGATGTTAATGAGCCAACTTGTATTCTTAACGTTACGAAAGAGCATCTACTTGATTCAATAACAGCCATTGATTCACTTTATGATGAAGAATTATCAAAATTATCAGATCAGATGTTATTTGATTATCTAAATCAGGCTCTTTATTTAGATGATGAACGGACATTTGAAGAAGTTACACAAGATGCTGTAAAATATTCCAAATTTGATTTTTTGACTAACGGTGGTGAATCTTTTGACGGTACAAAATCATTCATAATTTCAGATTCTAATAATGTCCGTTTAGCTTTTACAGATATAAATGATAAATTTCATTCTGCAAATATTCCAAAAGATACCTTTATTCAGGTTGTTATGAAGTTTATTGATTGGATAAAAGATGAAGAGAGAAAGATTATCGGTTAACGAATTGGTTGCAGGGGATTGCATCCGCTGCGCTCCTGCAACCCCTGAACCATACGATATGTGGACGCTAACGTCCACATATCGATGCGGCTGAGCCGCCTGGTCGCTTTACAAAAGACGGAGACTGCAGCTCCACAGGCAGCTCTGTGGTGGATCGCCACAGAATTCACACTTCCCGGCGGCTTATGATCTTGCCGCCGAGTGGATATGGGCGACAGGGGAGCCTGTAACCCGCGCCACATATCCAAGGCGGATGGAACGGACCTGGCCTTTGGCTATACAGGCCTCTTGGCTAAACCCGGCCCCTCATCCGCATCGTTATCCACGCAGATATCAACTGGCACAAGGAGCAAGTTTTTAATGCAGACCAAGATACTACAAGATGGAACCGAGTCATTCGAAGTTTCGGTACACGAAGCCTCTATAAATTCCCCAGTGGTACTTTTCGCGGTGGGAGCTGGTGGCCAGCCTGAACGTTATGCTACGCTTATGGGCACTTTGGCTGAATCCGGTCGTATGATTGTTGCACCGCATTTCGACCGACTCGCATCTCCGGTTCCAAGGGAAGAGGAGTTGACTCTTCGGGCAAGGCGTTTGTCTCTCGCTCTTGACGCCTTCGTTCAGCCCGGCATAACGGCGGTGGGTGTGGGTCACTCAATTGGTGCAGCTACCCTTGTAGCTTTAGCGGGAGCTCAGATGTGGTTAGGGCCAGGTCGACTTGTTCACAATATCACATCGGATAGCCGATTAACTCGCCTATCCCTCTTGGCGACACCAACCGACTTCTTTCAAACTCCAGGAGCACTGGATGCGGTGAGAGTTCCAATTCTGGCATGGGTG
Organism: uncultured Desulfobacter sp.; assembly: GCF_963664415.1. Lineage (NCBI taxonomy): Bacteria > Pseudomonadati > Thermodesulfobacteriota > Desulfobacteria > Desulfobacterales > Desulfobacteraceae > Desulfobacter > uncultured Desulfobacter sp. The sequence continues at coordinate 2,864,825 of NZ_OY761445.1, forward strand.
GGCTCTGCGGATAACATCACTCCTCCCGCACAAACTGAAAGACTGGCTTATGCCATGCGTGATTGGCAAACAGTGGATGTTCGGGTGACTGATGGTGCCGGCCATTTCTCATTCATGGATGTACTGCCGCCGCAAACCACAGAGCCGTTGCCCAATAAGCAGGCTTTTCTTAGGGAATTTTCGAGTGAAGTTTGCAAGTTCGTGGTTGGTTAAGGGGCCCTGTCCTTGGCAAACAGTATGCGGATAACGAATAAGGATAGATCGTGTGAGGAACGAACCACGATCTTATCCGATTGTTGAACAAGCCCGGCCAAAATGAGCCGGGCTTTCCATATATATGAAAATATCTTTTTAGGGATTAAGGATCTGAAAGGCGTGTGATTTCTTGGCGCCGGAGGTAAGACGCACCTATAGCGTGGCCCTTTTCAGGGTTTTCTAAACAAGCCGGGTTATTTCATCGTGTTGTTCACCTCCAATTAAATTGAGATTTGGTTTCTACCTTTTGTTTATCCTATCCTGCACCGGTAGGTTTGACTCCGAGGATTTTCATAGGCTTCCCGCAATGGGGGCATTTAAAAACAGGTCTCGTCCGACGCACTATTGCCATAATCCGGACCTGAAGAATCATCTGTACCAGGAAGAGCAGTTTCTTGGCATTACCGTGAAGGAAACCGTAATCCCTTACCCTGCGAAATCCCCGGGGCAAAACATGACGCAGAATCAGGTGCAGGAAATCTTCACCTTTAAGGGTTCGAGTGCACACCTCTTTGGTTTTGCCGTCAATATACCTGAAGGTAACCCGGCCGTCCTGGTTGGCAATGATATTGCGTTCGCTGATCACTCCCCGGTATAAATATCTGGACAGGTACTTCAGGGCAGACATGCCGGTTCCGCCCCTGGCACAATCGACAACCCATTTGGGACGGGCACCTTTGGGAATCGGCAATTGTTTTTTGTTCAATCCATCCAGGAAACGAGCCCGAAAAACCCTGGCCAGGGCTTTTTGGTTAAACAGATATTTGCCTTTTTTCTTTTTCCATTGCCGCCTGGATGGGTCAACACCGCCACCTGGAACAACTACATGAATATGCGGGTGAAAATCCAATCTTCTGCTATGAGTGTGAAGAACCATGGTCATACCGATTTGGGCCCCAAGGTGCCGGGGATTTAGCCCAAATTCTTTCAACGTGCTGGATACACATGAAAACATCAGAGAATAAACTGTCCGTTGATTCCGGTATGCAACTTTCCTGAACTGACAGGGCAAGGTAAAAGTTACCATGAAATACTGGACGGGAAGCTGTTTATTTTGCTGCCGGTCAATCCATTGGCTTGTCTCATGGTTTTGACAATGGGGACAATTGCGGTTTCCACAGGACAGTGGATGCAGTTGTGTATGATTGCAGTCTGGACAGACCGTATAAATCTGCCCGGCGTCTGGTGTGCGGCAACGAAGTATGGCGTTTAAGGCTTTGATCTGTTCCGGCAATGCCCTATCCCCGTAACGAGTCAAAAATGCATCATAATATTCTTCAATGATAGGAGAAAGTCGCATGATTACACCTTCCAGAAATCTACATGAATGGTGTTAATCAAATCATTGATGGTCGTCCTGCAGTCCTTTTCCGTGACATCAGTAAGGTGTGCGTAACGTGCAGTTGTTTCAGGACGGGCATGGCCGAGAAGAGCCTGGATGTGGCGAAGGCTTAAGCCCTTTTCAAGCAGATGGGTCGCAAAACTGTGGCGCAAAGAGTGTATGGAAACTTTTTTTTGATACCGCAATCGGCGACTACAGCCTTCATGGCATTTTGGACACCACCCCGGTCCATATGAGATTTTGCCTTCTGGATGGTTTCCAGTGAACCGTTGGCATTGGGAAAAAGCAGTTTGGGGTGTTGATGTCTTTTCCATAGTTCCCGCAGTCCGACCAGGGTGCGGTCCGGTAAGGGAATTAGCCGGTCTTTATGGCCTTTCCCTCTCCGGATATGGACAAGTTTTCGTGCTGCATCAACATCTCTCACTTGCAGGGACAATGCCTCTCCCAAACGCAGGCCCATGGAATAAGTTGTCAGCAGGAAAACCCGGTAACGCAGTTTGCGTGTCGCACCGATGAGCTTTTCCACCTCACCAGGAGTCAAAATGTCCGGAATGGTTTTAACCTTAGGCGGCTTAACAATATTCAACCAATTCCATTCTTTTTTCAAAACAAATTTCCAGAAATGCTGGAGTCCAAGGCGATCAATTTTGACTCCATGAATGAGAGTCAACCAAATCGGAAAAGTAATCTTCAAGTTGTACGGGTTCGAGTTTGTCCGGGCAGCAGTCAAAGTAATCTCTTACCCGCCGGATGGCCCTGGAATAAGCATCAATGGTTTTTTGAGCCTTTCCCTGAAGTCTAAGGGTTTTTAAATGGCGCTCATAGAGTTCGTTAAAACGGTTTACTTCGGATGTGTTCATGGTATACTCCTTTAATTATAGATAGTTGGGATCTTCCGTTTGATCCCACAATTAGGAGTATACATAACTTTGGGGTTTTCCGCCGCGCGAGCGGCTTCGTTCAACCACCCAATTCACCGGATGCAAAAGGCCATGGCATTTTCCATGGCAGGTGGTTTTCCGCCTTCTGAGCTTTTTGCATAGGTTTGTGGAAGCCTTTTGCACTCGGTGATCGGGAACGTTAATTTTCAGAAATTTTGAGGAATCGAAAACCCCACAATATGTTTACATAAACGCTGTGATGATTGTCATGAAAGGAGTTGGTTCCTTCTGTTATTCCTTTCTGGTTTGGACTTGGACGTAGATAGTCTGAATCCCATTTGCACGACCTTTTATTTTTTTGGAAGCTTTCGTTGTTTAATTGGTACGGCGTGCCATGGCCAACCCAAATCCTGCAACGATCATCACCCCCCCGGCTGCTTTTAAGACAGGTTTCAATGCCCACGAGTTCTGTAAAAAACCTCTGGCCTTTCCGGCAACTAAGGCCCACACAGAGGTTACGGTAAAGGAGATGAATAAAAAGGTCGGAACAATTATCGAAAACTGAAATCCAACCGGTCTCGCGGCATCAATGAACTGAGGCAGGAATGCGGCAATGAAGATCAGACTTTTTGGATTGAAGGTAGTGACAACGAACCCCTGGACAAACAGGTTCACTCTTGAAATGGGCGTTGTTTCAACCTTCATGGAATCTCCTGCACTTTTCCACTGTTTGATCCCAAGATAAACAAGATACACAGCTCCGGCCCAGCGCAGCCATTCAAAAACGTCTGTAACAACGCTTAAGAGGGATGATAACCCAATGGTGACGATGATAAGCTGTGCCGCAATTCCCATAGTCGCACCAGTAACTGTAAAAATAGCATGTTTCCAGCCGAATGAAATACTGTGTGCCACGGTCAGAAGTACACTTGGTCCCGGCAAGGCGATCATTATAGCGGTGGCTATAACAAATGCCATATATACGTGTAGTTCCAAATTAGAGACGCCTTTATTCTTTTTCCGTTAATGTCATAAGCCACTTCTCCCTCATCCACCGCACAAATGCTAAGGCTATGGTGCATATGGGTTTAAACGATGCAGTGCTGGCCCTGGAGTATCGTAGCTCCGAAAAAGAAAGTAAAGGACTTTTAAAAAATACGTCGTCTTGTATGTAACAATAATCCATCATCGAAAATTTGTATCGAGAATTTACCTCACCCTTAAATTCCTCCATAATGTTAACAACTTTTGGGGCAAATTTCGAACAGAACAAAAGCCCGTTTTAATTGGCAGGATGCAGGATCTCCTCAATCTCACCCTCTGTTATGTCATAACCATAGAAACGGGCATAAAATTGCCGGACTTCGTTTTGTATGTTGAGATCCGTGAATAATTCAGGATGAATATGTTTGGCTGCCCAAGGCACCTGAAGGACACCCTCACCGCTGCGCACCGACCACAGGTACACGCCGCGCGGAGCCTGATAAACCCGGCCGTCGACCACCGCCCGGATGTCTTTCCACTGCTCTGAGTTGGCTACGGTTTGTTTCCCGTTGTATGAATTGCTGATAATGATGTCAGGATTCCATTTTATGATAGATTCGATCGTAACCTTCCGGCTGCCTTCGACACCATGTTCAGCGGCAACATTTATGCCTCCGCCGGCCGTTATCCATGAATAACTTATGGTATTGCGCCCTTCGGTATTCAATCCTTCCTCGCCTCCGGCATAGTAGACCCTGGGCCTTTCATTTTTGGAGATATCTGCGGTCCTTGATCGAATTTTTTCAATCATTGCGTCATAGTATTCACAGAAGGCAATGGATTTCGCCTGATATCCGCCGCCGAGAACATCTCCGATCATCCTGACCGTGTATTTGATATCCTCAAAATTCAACAGGCTGACAGCCGGGCAGGGAATACCCAGTGACAACACCTGATCACGCCTGCCAAACAGGACATCAGGATTGGCACGGACCAATGTCTCCAACTGTATTTCCGACTTGCCTCCCGGGGCACCGTAAATAACAGGTACATTTTTGATCTCCGGAAAAATTTTAAGCACCATGGGATTGGTCGCCACAAATCTCCCCGTGGCGACCATGTGATCACCGGCGCCAAGCATTAAAACCATTTGCGCTAATGCACCGTTGGCGCAGACCCTTTTGACTTCAAGGGGGATTTTGACCTGATTTCCTTTGCAGTCGATGACAATACGCCATGCTGCAGACGTCTGCGCCTGGCAATTTCCTGAAAAAAGGAGAGCGAAAACAAAAAATTCAACAATGAGTAGTCTAAAAATGTATTTCATCATGTAAGATCCATTTAATTATCAAGCAAAGGAATACAGGAGTGAATCTTGGTCCCATTATCCAGATACGATTCGTTAATCTTTACTTTTACGCCATAAGCACCATGTAAATTATTTTCAGTGACAATATCTTCAGCATTGCCGATACGGGGTTCATTCTTTCTGCAAATGAGAACGACCTGGGCTGAGCACAAAAAACTGTGGTCAGGCGCATGGGTTGTCATGATGATACTCAGGCCTGTTGAGGCTAAGGCATTAATCTGTGAAAGCACACGCGCCTGGTTACCAAAATCAAGGCTTGAGGTCGGTTCATCCATTAAAAGGATATGCGTTTTCTGAGAAATGGCCCTGGCGATAAAGACCATCTGCCGTTCTCCGCCGGAAAGCTCGGTGTATATCCGTTCCCTGAGATGAAGGATGCCCAGTCTATCCAGGGATTCTTCCGCTTCCCTATAATCATGGGCTGATGGTTTGGAAAAATTGCCGATATGCGCGGCCCGTCCCATAAGAACGATGTCCATCACGGAAAAAGGAAAGGGGGAGACATGGGCCTGGGGAATATACCCCACGTACCGGGCAAGTTTCTTTTTGGGCCATGACCTGATATTTTTCCCCTCGATCCTGACCTCCCCTTCGATGGGATCAAGAAATCCCAATATGGTTTTCAGAAAAGTGGTTTTCCCAACACCATTGGGGCCGAGCAGGCATACAATCTCACCGGGGCCTATTTCCAGCGAAATATTTTTCAGGGCTGCTTTTTTGTTATACCCGCAGCTGAGGTTGTCTATTTCCAGTTTCATATCCACCCCTTTTTTCCTTTGATGAGCATATACATAAAGAACGGTGCGCCGATAATGGAGGTGATGATGCCTAAGGGGATCTCCACGGAAAAGAGACAACGGGCGACATCATCAACAATGACAAGGAATATTGCGCCCACCAGAATGGAAACCGGCAGCAGTTTATGGAAATCCGGGCCGACTATGAGTCGGGAAATATGGGGAATAATCAGGCCGACCCAGCCGACGAGCCCGCAAATACTCACACAGGAGGCGGTTAACAGGGTCGAGCAGGCGATGACCAGCAGCCGCAGCCTCATGATATCAATGCCTAAGGATTCCGCCTCATCGTCTCCCAGGGAAAGGATGTTCATCCGCCAGCTGACCAGGAGAAGCGGAACAGCGCCCAGCGTGATGGCCGGAAGAAGAAAGAGTACATCGCCGGAATTTGCGCTTCCCAGGCCGCCCATCAGCCAGAAGGTGATTTCCGGGAGTTTGCTTTCCGGATCGGCAACATATTTGATGATGGAAATAAGGGCTGAAAAAAGACTGGTCACAATCATGCCCGTCAGGATCATTGCGATGATTGCCGTGCTCCCTTTTGCAATGATCCTGCTGACCAGCAATGTGAGCGACACGGCAATCAGGCTTAAGGCAAAGGCTGACACCTGGATGAAAAACATATTAAAAGAAAACAGGATGGCGATGGCTGCACCAAATCCTGCACCGGCTGAAGCGCCAAGGATATCCGGGGAGACCATGGGGTTTTTAAAGGTTCCCTGGTAGGATGCCCCGGCCAGTGCCATTGCCCCGCCGATGATGGAAGCCACCGCAATCCGAGGCAGCCGGATTTTAAAGATAACCGTGTCAACGGCATGGGCGATCTGGTCACAGTTCCCGGTCAGTTTCAAAACAACGGAATGCAACAGGGTTGTGCAGGAAATGCCGAACTGGCCAAAGGTACAGGACGCAACCAATACTGTGGCAAAAATAATCACAAGGAGTGTCATGGTACTGAGTGGTGCAAAACATGGATCTTTTACTTCTGCAATTTTGTGTGCATGTGCAACCAATTCATAATCTGCCATTTCTTACCTCTCTTTGTTTTAAACATTGGTTGCTGTGAATTCTGCAATTCATGTGCCAATCATAGAATAGAGAGCATACCGATTGCTTAGTATTTACTTTAAATTCAATAAGTTACATACATTCACATACACGGCTCATCCGTTTCTCAAAAAATAATTTTGTTCATTGACGAACTATTAGAAAATAAAAATAACTGAACGGAACGAATAACAGCCACGGGCTGACCTGACATATCAACTGTCAAAATTATACAAATGGCGTTTGGTTGTCGTTGCTAAGGTCGTCCGCAGCCAACGCAGGAAGGCAGGAACCGGCATTTATTTTAATAGATATTTGCCATTTTAGTATTTTTTAATTCAATTTTTTTTGCACCGTATTTTTTCAACATGTTTTGTTCTTCATAATTGTGAGATATAAAATACACATGCTTTCCATTTTTCACTTTTTCTAAAAGGATTTCAATAAGAACGGTTTTTGACGCTTTATCAAGATGGGCTGACAGCTCATCAATGAGAAAGATATCCTTATTGCTCAACGCAATCCTTAGCACTTCTATCATTGTTTTTTCGCCGGAACTCAACCCGTCACCATTCCAGTTAAGAACCCGTCGCTCCCCGCCGATTCTGGTAATCATATCTGAAAGAGAGGGGGACATTATTTTTTTAGTTATATCTGTGGTATCTGCTTCAAGGCATATATTTTCACGAATTGAACCGAAAAGGATAAATGGTTTAGGTCCGTGCAGACTTATACCTTTTATTCTTGCTTTGGAAATAAGAAGGTCTGGTTCAATTTTCAAATCTAAAAGACCTGCCATTGTTCGCAAAAGGCTAGATTTGCCTGAACCATTGGCGCCTTCAATGCTGTAAAACGCAGCTTTGTCCTCTATGCTTTTATAAAAGATTGAATTTTTGAAATTCATCATTTCGTCATTATTATTGATCGAGGTTTTTTGAAAAAGAAAATTGTAAATCTTCCTTAAAGATGCGGTACGTGAGCTTATTGATATGACAGAATTTAAAATGCTGCTCGCGGGTCTGAACAGATTTGTAATCATCAACTGTACGCCTAATATATCTCCAAACTCGTATACCTTAGTGCTGTTTTGTCCCACCATGCATGCGATACAAACAACAGGGGTAATAAGAGCTATCAATCGCACAGTCCCCGAGCTGACTTCTCCAACCCGTGCTATTTTGGTTGCAATTGAATAAAATCCATTATTCAAAGATGAAAATGTGCGCGAGATATATTCTTTTAACTCATTCGCTCTTATGTAAATATAATTATCATGTGTGAATACGATGAAATTTTGCTTTTCTTGCAGCTTATCCCGTTGAATTCGATTCGCTTTATGGTTACTTTTCGAAACAATCGCAACCAAAATAACATCCACTACAATAGATAATAGGCATATCGACAATAGAAGGGAAGATACGCCCTTAATATACAACAGGGCCATTATGATAAAGAGAAAATTGACCATAATACTTGGAACAGACATTGTAATAATTCCAAATATGGCGTTTATATCATTATTCACAATCGTGATGACTTCTCCTGATGATGTTGCACAAATATCCTTTACTTCTTTATTTAAATATTTCAGAAAAACTTTATCTGATAAATAGAAGTAGAGCTTTTTTGCAACGAATGTCATTATGTATATTGATGCAATAGCCAGGATAAAATCGAACATAAAAAAAAGAGAGACTAAAAGACTGTTATTTATGCCTAAAATCTCGGTCCCTCCCACCATCAAGTTATTGATATATTTTTTAATGATAATAGGTTCGTAGAAAACAAGAAGTGTTGTCGGTAGCATTAAACAAAAAATTAGAAGATTAAAAAGTCCAATTTTGATTAGCGCCGCAGTATTTTGTTTCATGTTGATTTTATTATTAAAGGGCTGATAAATTTGTTTATTGTTGATCCGGATGAGCTGTCTTTAGTAAATTTGCAGCCTGCCCGGTTGATAGCTGGGAATGGTAGAAAAGCTTAAAATATTCCTGCATGACCGGAATCAAATCAAAATCATATTTATCAGGGTAAAGAAGCTTAGCAAGCCATATTGTTCCGATAATACGGTTTGATCCGGGAGGCCTGTCGAACCAGCTGTAGGGAATAGATGGAACTTGTATCATCTTTCCCGCTTTTACAGCATTGACTGTTTGCCATTGAGGATTGGTTGTAATGGCGTTCCAGGTTGTAAGTTCTTCTGCCCCCGGGCTCCATACCAAAATATAAGAGGGGTTCCATTTCGAAATCTGTTCTATTGTTACATTGTTAGGCCGTGGCCGTAATTTTTTCTCTTTTCCTGGCCCAGTCATATTTTTTTTGGGCGGCGGGCCAAGTGGCGGGCGTTTTTGCTTGGGAATCCGGGCAACACTGACGCCGCCCGCATATTCAAGCGCCTGAATGTGGTTTGAGCCTTGGGGTTCACTCATCAGACCATCTTTGCCTTCTGCATAGTAGACGCTTGCTCTTTTATCTTTAAGAATTGATTGTGCTATTTTTTCGATGGGTTCAAGGTAACTTATTATAAAATCGGAAAGCTTTCTTGCCTGTTCCTTTTTGTCGAGAATATCTCCCAGAAAAGCGAACACTTCTTTGTATTTATGCATATCCTGGCTGATCATAATGACCGGTGCATTATATTTCCTGATTATAACGGATTTGGGGGACTAAGTCGGAGAGCGATGAAATAGACTGAAAAAAATCATTTTCTGAGTTATGGTTGAAGTGCTCAACAGCAACTATAACAAATAGGAAAAATGATGACTCCAGCCTCTAACACTGCTCTCCGACTGAATCGAACTATTTGTATGCACATTTGTCAAGCACAATATTGCCTGCTCATTCAACATGCCATTGAATTTCGTATAATCTTGGACGTGGCAATCAAGGAGTATCCTAATATTTTTCCTCCTGAAATAGCCTTCGGATACAAAATGAAGGATGCCAGAGTGTCAAAAAAATTGAATTTAAAAATCAGAAGAATAGTTATAGCTGGTATCAGTTATACAATTAAGACCGTCTTTTGCGATGCCCTATATGACTGGATTTGTAAAAGATGTTGAAACACCTTTGTTTTTGCGTAAATTTGCTGTTCCATTTTGGGCTCTGAGTCACTGCTTTGGAAAAAATTCCATGTACTAAGGACAGGTCCCCCAAATCCATTATAATCAGAAAAAAATATTAGGTGCTATTTTAAAGGTTCAAAGGGAGTGAGTTTATCCGAAATTGTTTGTTTCTAAATTGCTTGTAATTAATGTTATATTTCTGGATTCTTAAACCCAGCATCCGGCGGCTCATGCCCAAATCTTCAGCAGCGTTTGTGATATTGCCGTTGGTTCGCTTTAATGCTTCAATAATGAATTCATATTCTACGGCTTCTATTTTACTTTCCAGCCCGGTGCGCTCGGTTGTTCCTGAAAGCGTTGCGTCCTGAAGTGAGGGCGGCAGGTCATATCCGTGTATTACCTCATCTTCGCAAAGGATTACTGCCCTGCTGATAATATTTTCAAGTTCCCGGATATTGCCCGGCCAGGAATAGGTCATGAGCATCTGCAACGCCGGCGTAGAAATGCGCTTTATCTGTTTTTGATTTTCATTTGCGTATTTGAGCACAAAATGGTCACACAGACTGATAATGTCACTGCCTCTTTCCTTCAAAGAAGGAATTCTTATGGGAAAAACATTCAGGCGGTAAAAAAGGTCTTGTCTAAATGTACCTTTCTTGACCATCATTGGCAGGTCCTGATTTGTTGCAGCAATAATCCTTATGTTGACTTTTATTGCTTTATTGCCGCCTATACGTTCAAAAGTTTTTTCCTGCAAAACCCTTAAAAGTTTGGCCTGGATAGATAAGGTAAGCTCGCCGACCTCATCAAGAAAAATCGTTCCGTCGTTTGCTTCTTCGAACCTTCCTTTGCGCTGGGAATCAGCGCCGGTGAACGCCCCTTTTTCATGGCCAAAAAGTTCACTTTCAACAATATTTTCTGGCAGTGCTGCACAATTAAATTTTACAAAAGGGCCGTTTGCACAGATACTGTTATAATGAATTGCATTTGCAACAAGCTCTTTTCCCACACCGCTTTCTCCTAAAATGAGTACGGTCATTTTTGTTTTAGCGATCTTTTCTATCATCGAATAAACTTCCCGCATAGGCGGTGAATTTCCGATAATATTTGAAGGGTGAAATTTTTTTTTAAGTGCTTCCTGCAACCGCTGATTTTCCTTTTCCCAATAATCTTTTTCTTCAGTTTCAAGAAGATATAAATCTACAGCCTGGGCTATAACGGTCGCAATAAAAAGTAAAAGTTCCACATCCTGCTGCAGTAGCGTGTTGTTTGTATATTCCTTTTCTATACTTAACGTACCGAGCACTTTTTTTTCTCTAAGTATTGGAATACATATAAATGAATAATCCAGCTCTTCATTTTCTCGACAGTGTGTTCTTCCTAAAAAATTTGGCTCTTCTCTTATTTTAGGAACAATAATTGGCTGTTCTGTTTCGACAACTTTTCCGGTAATGCCTTCACCAATATTATATACCCCCCTTGCTTTTTCTTCTTCTGTAAGACCTAAGCTTTCATGTACAAAGATTGTCCCGGTTTTCTGGTGATATAATGTCAAGATCCCACATTCTACATTAAAATGGCCTTTCATTATTTTTAAAAGGAGCGAGGTTGTTTTTTGGAGGTTGTCACAATTGGTGATGGTCTTTCCCATCTCAAAAAGCATGGGTAAAAGTTCTGCTCTGCACATGGAATACTGGCCGTTTAGATGTTCGTGAAAAACTTCTCTATCGTTCATTTTCGCTTTCGCTGCAATCATTGTGCACTACCTCCTTTAAAAAATCTAAAAATAGCGTTGTCGAATTTATATTTTTTTGATTGGCCATTTTCCTGTGCAAATTCTGAATGAATTGATCGGCCTGGTTGTCATCAATTGTATGACTATATGTTTGTGCAATTGTTCTCAGTGCTGATTTTCCGGAGTGTTTTCCCACAATAAAGTACTGTTTTCCGCCAACGTTTTCCGGCGGGAAAAACTGATAATTCTGACTTGCTTTTATCAGACCATCAACATGGATGCCAGATTCATGCGTGAATACATCCCGGCCAAAAAGAGGTTTGTAAGGGCTGATAGGGCGGGAAGAAAATTGAGAAAGCTTTTCACAAATACTTTTTAATTTAATCAGGTTAAATTTTTCAAAGCGGTTTTCTAGAAAATGCATCATACCGACAAATTCTTCAAGGGCAGTATTTCCGGCTCTTTCTCCATAACCCAGCAAGGAACAGGATATTACGTCTGCGCCATGTTTCCATGCGGCAAGTGAGTTTGCGGTGGCAAGTCCAAAATCATTGTGGGCATGGAAATCTATAGGGATTGAAATTTTTGAGGTGATTTTTGAAATAATTTTGGCTGTTTTTTCAGGGGTTAAAATGCCAAGGGTATCCGCATACCTGATACGTGTAACGCCTAAGGCTTCTGCATGCTGAAATATGGAAATCAAAAAATCAACATCTGATCTGGAAGAGTCCTCTGCCCCAAGTGATACGGTACACCCTTCTTTTAATGCGATTGTTATTATTTTATCCATCTGATGCAAAATCCAGGATTCGTCTTTTTTTATTTTACTATTCAGATGGATAGCGCTTGTTGGAACAGAAAAGTGCAGATTCTCTATGTCAGCGTTAAGGCTTGCATACAGGTCGCTTTCTATTAGCCTGTTCCAGGCTAAAATTTTTGCGGTCAGATTTTGTTTTTTTAGAGATTCAAAAACAGTCTGTTCTTCAATTCCCATACTTGGCGTCCCCACTTCAATAATATCAACGCCTAATGAGTCAAGATTAAGCGCCAATTCAATTTTTTCATCATGGGTGAAATAAAGTCCAGGACTCTGCTCACCATCTCTAAGGGTGGTATCAAGAAGTAGGGGATTACAACGCAAATTGTAATTACTTTTATCTGTGTAAATCATAGGTAGTACCTCAGTATAAGTAATTGCTCCTTCCTGTATTAAAAAAGGAAGGAGTACGTAATAAGAAGAATTTCCTGCCCTGCACTAAAACGTAGCATATACCAGACCAATGACATGTTGAAACGACATAATAAATAGTCAGAAGATGATGCTATTAAATGATTATAGGGCATTAGTTAAGTCTAATAGCTTGAAAAAATAAGATAATTCATTGTGACAACACAAGATGTAAAATATTGTAAAAGGCGTCCAGAAAAAAGCCAGACGTCAATTGCGTCTAATTTAAAGGCGGGTTGTGTTTTAATTATGCCGCATACCCCAACAAAATTGTAAATAATTTAATATATGCTGAAAATTCCGTTAATAATTAAATAATAATCCGCCAAACATTTTCGTTTCACGGCGCTGCCATGGGCCTAAATATATTATCAACCAAAAGATAATCATCAATAAATATAATGTATTACCTCTGTATTTAATTAAATAGGACTATGGGACAATGAATAATATGGCACAATTGTTCGTTTCCGAACTTCTCCGTAATCTATATGTTCTAAAACGTACATTTATGCATGATTGAAAAATAAATCACAATATTTTGCATTGTGCCTTTTTTCATGAAATATGACATCGATGTACTAATCATATTTGTTGTGTACAAATAGTGACCAGAATTCTCTTCTTTTTCCTGTTAAAGGCGTTTGAACGGAAAATAATATCAGATAATGCAGGGTTTAAAACAATTGGCCCGATACATGCATTATGCAAATTTCATACAAATTATTTATGGTTCATTAAAGCCATTTATGATTGATTTCGAATAAACCAACGCAGGACACAGGAGGTCTTCATGACACGTAAAGTCGCATTTTATGGCAAAGGTGGTATCGGTAAATCTACTACACAGCAGAATACCGCTGCAGCAATGGCATATTTTTATGATAGTAAAATTTTTATTCATGGGTGTGATCCCAAGGCTGATTCAAATCGCCTGATTTTGGGCGGCATGCATCAGAAAACATTAATGGATACACTTCGCGATGAAGGTGAAGACAAAGTCACTGTTGAGAATGTGGTGCAGACCGGTTATGGAAACATTCGTTGTGTTGAATCCGGCGGACCGGAACCGGGTGTGGGGTGTGCCGGTCGTGGGGTTATTACTGCAATTAACCTTATGGAAGAAGTCGGCGCATATACACCTGATCTTGATTTTGTTTTCTTCGATGTCCTCGGTGATGTTGTCTGTGGCGGTTTTGCCATGCCTATAAGGGACGGCAAAGCTGAAGAGGTTTATATCGTTGCTTCCGGCGAAATGATGGCTGTCTATGCTGCAAACAATATCTGTAAAGGGCTTCTTAAATATGCAGAACAAAGTGGTGTGCGGTTAGGCGGCATTATCTGCAACAGCAGAAAAGTAGATAATGAACTTGAGCTTATGAACGAGTTCACTGAAGCGCTCGGTACGCAGCTTATCCATTTTGTACCGCGGGATAATATCGTACAGAAGGCCGAGTTTAATAAAAAGACGGTTATTGAATATGATGACTCCTGCAATCAGGCCACTGAATATAAAGAGCTTGCCCGCAAGATCATTGAAAATGAGAATCTTATTATTCCAACGCCTTTGGCTATGGATGAATTAGAGCATATGGTCGCTAAATACGGATTAATGAGCTGATTCAAATAATTAAAGGAGCCATATTATGCCATTGATTAAGTTTGAGTGCGATGCCTCAATTCCGGAAAGGGAAAAGCATTGTTATATAAAAAAGCCGGGTGAAGATACAACTCAGTATCTTCCTTTATCAAATATTGCAACGATACCGGGATCGTTATCCGAACGGGGATGCAGTTATTGTGGCGCCAAGTTAGTAATCGGCGGCGTGGTTAAAGATGCCATACAGATGATACATGGCCCTGTTGGGTGTGCTTATGACACATGGCACACCAAGCGGTACCCAAGTGACAATGATAATTTTCAGCTCAAATATGTGTGGTCCACGGGGTTGAAAGAAAAGGACGTTATTTTTGGTGCGGAAAAGATCTTGAGAAAGAGCATCAATGAAGCATTCGATGAGATGCCGGATGTGAAACGAATGTTTCTATATACAACGTGCACCACAGCCTTGATTGGCGATGACCCTAAAGCCGTTGCAGCGGAGGTGATGGCTGCCCGGCCTGATGTTGATATTTTTGTTGTCGAATGCCCCGGGTTTGCAGGGGTAAGCCAGTCAAAAGGCCATCATGTATTAAATATAGGCTGGATGAAAGATAAGGTCGGAACGTATGAACCCAAAATCACCAGCGAATATACGTTAAATTTTATAGGTGACTATAATATACAAAATGACACATTGCTTTTAACTGAATACCTGGAAAAAATGGGAATTCAGGTCATTGCCCATTTTACCGGCAATACCAATTATGATGATTTATGCGGCATGCACCGCGCAAAACTCAATGTCGTAAACTGTGCGCGCTCAGCGGGCTACATCGCCAACGAACTCAAAAAGAAATACGGAATCCCGAGACTTGACATTGACGCATGGGGGTTTGACTACACAGCTGAGGGATTAAGAAAGATCGGTGCGTTCTTCGGATTGGAAAAAGAAGCCGAAGAAATAATCGCGGAGGAATCTGCCAAGTGGCGGCCTAAGCTCGACTGGTACAAGGAAAAGTTAACCGGTAAAAAAATGTGTATCTGGACAGGGGGGCCGCGTCTGTGGCATTGGACGCGGGCAGTTGAAGATGATCTTGGTATCGAGGTGGTTGCCATGTCCAGCAAGTTCGGCCACCAGGAGGACTTTGAAAAAGTTATCGCACGCGGCAGAGTCGGGACAGTTTACATTGATGATGCCAACGAGCTGGAATTTTTTGAGGTCATCGACATGGTGAAGCCCGATATAATTTTTACAGGGCCCCGGGTTGGTGATTTAGTTAAAAAACTTCACATACCGTATATCAACGGCCATGCATATCATAACGGTCCTTATATGGGATTTGAGGGCTTTGTAAACATGGCACGGGATATCTACAATGCGACGACTTCGCCAATATGGGAACTGGCCGGACAGGACATTCGGGATCTTTCGTATGGTAACAATGCGACTGAAGATATTGTTGAATTGCCGTCAGCGGAGGCTTCATGATGAAAGACAAAATTGAAGAGGTTGTTAATTATATTCAGGAAAGATGTCTTTGGCAGTTTGTTTCCCGCAGTTGGGACAGAGAAGAAAACATTCAGGGCATCATGGAGATGGCAGTCAGCTTGTTTAATGATGAAAAAGTAGTACTGGAAACAGATTACGACCGATGCTGGTTTGCCGATGCCAAGATTTTTATTTCGGATGTTAAAAGGCTCTTTTCATGGTCAAAGGACTTAACAAAAGAAGAGTCAAAAGCGCTTTTTACCGGCGTAAAGGACAGAATGCTCGAGATAACAGTCGAAAAATCACGAAATGAAGAATTAAATGTTCCCTATTATTAATTCAGCCATGGGCTGACCTGGTCTATCAACGGCCAGGCTCAACCCACAACAAACCATGAAAGTAATTAGTAACTTATTGCTACTTTCATATAAAGGAGTTCTTATGGGATGTTCAGTGGAAGAAAGAAAACGAACTGGTATAATTAATCCCGTTTTTACATGCCAGCCCGCAGGGGCGCAATATGTCGGTATTGGTATAAAAGACTGCATTTCTCTGGTTCATGGCGGGCAGGGGTGCTGTATGTTTGTCCGCTTGCTGTTTGCTCAGCACTTTAAAGAAAATTTTGATATCGGATCGTCGTCAGTGCATGAAGATGCGGCCGTTTTTGGGGCAATAAAAAGGGTAGAAGAGGGAGTTGATGCCCTCATTAAACGATATCCGCATGTGAGGGTTATTCCTATCATCTCGACATGTTCAACGGAGATCATAGGCGATGACATTGACGGACTGGTCACCAAACTGAAGAGAACATATCCGGATAGTAACGTCCATTTTATTCCTGTACATGCACCCAGCTTTGTCGGAAGCCAGATCAGCGGGTATGATGTTGCGACAAAAGCTGTTTTCCAACACATAGCCGAAAAAGGTGAAGCCGGCGACAAAATTAATGTGATTACCGGCTGGTTTAATCCGGGGGATTTGAAAGAAATAAAACATTATTTTAAAGAGATGGCGGTCGACGCAACATTCTTTTTTGATATTGAGACATTTGATTCGCCTATGATGCCTGATAAGTCATCCTTCAGTCACGGCAACACCACTGTAGAGGACATCAAGGACAGTGCCAATGCCAAAGCGACCATAACAATGGCACGATATGAGGGTATGCGCACAGGACAATTTTTGGAAGACAAGTTTGACGTTCCACACAGCCCTGTGCCCATGCCCATCGGAATCAAAAACACGGATTGTCTGCTCGGTGAAATCTCAAAATTATCCGGACAGCCGATACCGCAATCGCTGGTTGAAGAAAGAGGTCGTGCGCTTGATGCTTTGGCCGATTTGGCCCATATGTTTTTCGCAAATAAGAAAGTTGCCATCTACGGCAGTGCGGATATGGTGCTGGGGTTGGCTCAATTTTGTATTGAAGTTGAGTTGCAGCCGGTATTTCTAATGATCGGTGATGAAAACTCAAAATACGGGAATGATCCGCGGATTGCTGAACTTCAGAACATGTCTCTGGATTATAATATTGAAATTATCACCAACTCAGACCTCTGGGAGTTGGAGAAAAGGCTAAAAAATAATAGTCTCGACCTTGATCTGATCATGGGGCACTCAAAAGGAAGATGGGTTGCCATTGACAATAATATTCCGATGGTGCGGGTGGGTTTTCCGACATTTGACAGAGCCGGGCTGTACCGTCATCCCATTGTAGGATATGCGGGAGCCGTATTTTTAGGTGAGACGATAGCAAACACAATATTTACGGATATGGAATACAAAAAGGACCGGGAGTGGTTGCTGAACGTCTGGTAAAACGTTTCGCAGCAATAAAACAGTTTCGCAATATCTATCTATTGCGAAACTGGAATCCCCTCAATCTGGAGACTATTTATGAATAATACAGACGAAAAAACGGATATAAAAATTTCCGATCGTATTGTTTTTCTGGGGAAATTATCAGAGTTGTACGATTTATCAAAAAAAGGGGAAATTGCAACCAAACTGCAAGGCAGCCATACCCGTGCGTGTAAATTCTGGACTGCGATGAAAATACTGAGCGGTGTTAAAAATTCAATCGTTATTACGCATGGTCCATCCGGGTGTGCTTATGGCGTAAAACAGGCGTATAAACTGACAAACTGCAGGAACAGCGGCTCTCTTTATGAACCGGTGTTAAGCACTGGAATGGACCAGGCTAAGGTCATTTACGGCGGGGAAAAGGAATTAAAAACAGCGTTATTTGAAGTTGAGGCAAAATATTCCCCGGATGTGATTTTTGTGGCGACGAGCTGTGCCGCAGGAATTATCGGTGACAACGTTGATGATATCATCGAAAAAATGCGGTCGAAGATTAACGCTGAAATCTTGCCTATCCATTGCGAGGGCTTTGCCGGCGAGTACAGAAGCGGATTTGATCTGGTATTTCGTGAGTTGGTAAAATTTATGGACCCGCCGGACAGTGACATGAAAGAAGAACTGTCCAGATCGGTAAACATTGTTGGTTCTAAAATGGGACCGGAAAGAACAGAAATTGATACGGATGTCAAGGAACTCATTAGACTGTTAACCGACATGGGGGCACAGATTAATGCCGTTATCGCGGGCAACTGTTCTCTGGAAGAACTGAAACGAGCCCCAAGTGTTGCCGTCAACTGCACACTTTGTCTTGATATCGGGTATGCCATTGGCATGGCAATGCTTGACGAATTTGGCACACCGCTTAATTCAACAATTCTTCCTTATGGCATTGCGGCAACAGTCAAGTGGCTTGAGGGATGTTCCAAAGCACTTGAACTCGAAGAAGAGTGCCGGCACCTGATCGATAGGGAATATGCTGCGATAAAAGATGATTTTCAACATTTAAAAAAATATCTGGAAGGCAAGACGGCCATCATAGAAGGTCACGATGCAATAAAATCCCTGGCCATTGCCCATATGCTGGAAATGGATCTTGGGATGCAGGCAGTCATTTACAATTTTCACCCATGGAGCACCGAGGCCAGGGAAACCAGTATTGATTATCTTCTTGAAACAGGTTTTGATCCGCAGATACTTATTACCAAAGGTACGCTTTCCTTTGGTAAATATGAGTCAATGCAGCAGACTGAAGAAGAGTTACTTTCATTTATAGGTAATCTTGATAAGAATAGCACCGTTTATTTTGGTTCCTCTCTGAGTTTTCCTTGTATTCCTGTTGTTGATCTCAATGCCATATTAAACCGGCCGCGATTTGGTTTTCGTGGGGCGTTAAAGGTTGCCCAATGCATCAAGACCGCCCTGGAATATTCCTTTCGCCCGCGAAGTGAACTTATGAAAGAAATTGTTTTTCCAAAAAAAGGAGGCTTGGGAAGCGCCCAGTCGCTCACACCGAAACTTTCATCGGAAGTTCCGGATTGCACAATGTATGCTAGAGGAGGAAAGCGAGGCCGATTATGCTGCATGAATTAAAATTTCAGAACTGTGAAAATTCAAAGGATCCTTTGACCTCCTGCGCACTGGAGGGTGTTGCCCTTGTCCTGGCAGGGATAAACGATGTTGGTGTTGTCATACACTCCCCCCAGGGATGTTCGGCAACCGTGGCAAATGCATATGATATGCATGAAATAGATTTTACGATGAGAAAGGTCGGGTGCAGCAGGCTTTTTGAATCGGATATTATTATGGGGGCCTCTGAAAAGCTTAAAAAATTAATTATTGAAGCAGATGCAGCCTATAGCACAGAGGTTCTTTTTGTGGTCGGCACCTGTGCCGCGGATATCATCGGTGAAGACCTGGAGGCGGTCTGCAGAAGTCTTGAAGGCAAGATCAGCGCAAAATTGGTTCCGGTGATGGCCGGCGGATTCAGGGGCGATGCCTATAACGGTATCAATCTGGGGTTGGAAACCATCCTGAAACTCATGGACAAAGAGCCGCCTGATTATTCGGAATGCGATAGTGAAGGAAAGAAGGTCATTAATTTTCTTGTACCCCAGGGCAGCCTTAATCCGACCTGGTGGGCGGATGCCCAGTGGCTCAAAAAAATCGTTCAGCGTTTAGGAGGGGCCGCCGGCACTGTTTTACCCAGAAAGGCAACACTCAGTGAAGTTCGAAATTTTGGCTCAACAGGGGTCAATATTCTCTTGAATCATGATGTGGGGTTTGATTTTGCCCGGCAGCTAAGGCTTCGGGGTGCGGCAACGATATTTGATGATATGCCCCTGCCCGTTGGTATTGAAAATACAAAAAAGTTTTTATTACGCCTTGGAGGGTATCTCGGCAATGTTGAAGAGGCCCGGGCAATCATCGACAATGGGGAAAAAATGGTCGTTGACCTTCTGCGAAAGCGGGGCTTAATGATTATTCCCCGGTACCGCAATTGCAAAATAGCTGTCAGTGCTGATTTCACCATTGGCGTCCCCCTTGTCCGTACGCTTTTTAAAGAGCTGGAAATGATACCTGAGTTGTTGTTGTTCAGGGGTGATTCGAAACATGGCCGCGCATTACTCGAAAGAGAGTTAAATGATCTGGGTATCAGCCCAAAAGTTGTATTTAATGCTGATGGCTGGAAAATCAAAGAAGCACTGAAATCCGTAGAAGTGGATGCTGTTTTGGGATCGTCATGGGAGAAATACATTGCTGAAGAGTTAGGCATTCAGTTTACGTTTGATCTTTTTTATCCGACGAACCGGGACATCTATATTGACCGCGAGTTCTTCGGCTACACCGGTTTTTTAAACATATTGGAAATTATTGCCAACGACTGGGAACACGGACTCAGATCAAAGCATATCGCCTGGGAACGATATGCATCATAAGTAAATATATATCCATTTTATAGGAGTTAAAATATGAAAATAGCGGCATATGTAAACGGAGTTAATCACATATCGAATTTTTATGAAGAAGGAAAGGTCGTTCTGTTTGATAATTGTACCGGAAGCTGGGCCCTTGATAAGGAAGAAAAAATAAAGCTGGATTATGATATGGGTGTCGCTGCGATCCGGAACAAGCTTAGAAAATTGGTAAAAAATCTTGACGGGTGCAAGATCTTTGTGGCCGGAGCAACCCGGGGAGTTCCATACGCAATACTTGAAGGCATGGGATTTAATATCTGGAAATCATCCGGAGATGTTACACAGTATCTTGATTATATAGAGGAAAAGGAACAGGAGGAAAAAGAGAGAAAGAATAAGCCTCCGGTAGAACCCTTCGTTATCGGTGATATCAGGGACTGTATTTTTGAAATTGATTTAAGGGTTGTTCTTGAAGCACATGCAGGCCTGACATCAAAGAGCGTATTGATCCCTTTTTTTAGAAAAACGTCCTTTAATAAACTGACGGTTTATTGTGACCATCTGCCCCCGTGGTTTGAACACCAACTGGGAGGATTTAAATTAGCCGCAGAGACCCAAGAATTTGAAGACTATGTAAAAGTGACGATTGTACCAAATGACTGACAAATAAAAAACAAGAGATCAATCATGAAAAATATAGCTTCAATATTTAATTATGCCCTCAATCAGGATACCTCACAGTTATTTATTCCGGAAATACAGGAACTCTCTTTTCATTCAAAACGCCAGGGCGGAGTTAATATTCTTCCTTTTCTGAGGCAGAACGAAACATCTGATTATTCTTCCCTTTTATTCGATCCCTGGCGGTCCTATGTTATGCTGGACGGATATATCAGCACTGTTTACCAGGAGTTGGGCCCATGTACAAGCTATGAAAAATACAGGGCTCTGCCTAAAAACAACAGGATGGAAAAATTATTTTCAGAGGTATACCGAATTTTACGCGTATATCATATGGCTTTTATTCATGAAAAAGGGATAATCGAACGCGAATCAACAATGTTGTGGCACGTTGATATGGTTACAAATCCGACTGTTTATTCTTTTCGTATAACGGATATCGGATTAAACTTGCTCAGTTCTTTTGTTTCCTACTATTTTTATTCTGTTAACAGCATTGAGCCGGAGACATACATTGAAGCCATATTGGCATCAATGTATAGCGACATCATTGATCAACTCGTTGATTTCCATGATGAAGATGCAGACCTGCGTCTTTTTCATTCTCCGATATACTTAAACCGGCATTTTCGGTATGCCAACGGAAACGCAACATTTACACAGGAGGATGGAATTTTATATTTCGAAAAAGACGAAATCTATAATGATTGTGGGCGGTTTCCAATTGATTTCTATTTTTATTATGGAAATGATCTGTATATTGTCCCCAACGAGGTCATGGACAGTAATAAGATATCTATAAATGATATCCCGAAATGGAAGGCCCGGGTGGATAAAGGGAGATACAAATGAAGACTGCTGACAAACTGTCAAGACCATACCGTCTGATATTTGCCTATGGTTTATATATGAATGCCAACCAATTGAAACTGTGTTGTCCAAATGCTGAATTTGTCGACGTTGGGTATGTTGAAAACTGTTCATTAGCGTTTTACGGTCGTACCCCAACATGGGACAGCGGCCGGGAAACATTTATTCATACCCCCGGCACTCAGATGTGGGGTGTGGTTTTCAAGCTGAATTTTTCTGAAGCATACAGGTTGGATACCTGGGTTGATGTCAGGATGGATGGCGCGGGGGCCTATTTTCATTATCCAATGGATGTTGTGGGACTGACAGGCAAATCGTATTATGCGCTTTTATACAAAAAAAACATTCTTGGGGATAAGCGCATGGTCAGTACCGAGTATCTGAATAAGATCAGGGAAGGCGCATCCCAATTCGGCATACCCCAAGAATATATTCAACGTTTAAATAATATTTCCAACAAAAAAGCATCATACGCGGTGCCACGCAGAGGGAAATTTGATCGAGCCCTGCTGCTCGATCTTGATGAAGGGTGTGGTGAATGTGGAGACCTAAGAGCTTCTCATGGCGGACCACTGGGCTTTGATGTGGAAAATACAGCTTAAATAGTGTTTGAACTGCTCGTTAGACGGCGCATGCCCCTCTAACGAGCCGTTCAAACACAGATTTTCGGTCGGGCGCTAAATATGAATATCGTTCCATTTGATTTGATACTTTGAAAGATATTTTCTTAACCGATCCGAATCATTTGAATGCGTCTTTCTTTTTCTTGAGACGGCAAAAAGCACCCTGCCCGCCTGGGCAATATTCTTGGAAGAATGGCAGATCCGGATAACATCGGCAAGTTGTACTTTCTCGAATCGATCAAGGGCAGCCGTTCGTTCTTCCCCAATCAGATCTACTAATATCCTGAAAGTCGTATAAAGCGTACACTATTCGGGGCGTACCCCCAGATACTTCAAAAACAGCCTATCTCTGGCGACTGATTCGGTGGACCATCGATAATTTCCCATGGCAGTCTGTACCTTTGTGGTTTCGATACAGTCAAACCAATCCAAAATCTGAGAAAGCGAACGTTGTGCAATCCAGTTTTCCAGCTTTTTTTCGAGCTTGATAAGTGATTGGGTTTTCCCGGATTCTTTTTCCCTCAGCCTGGATTGTATTTCCTTTATTTTTTTTGTCAAAAAACAATGATAACCCAGAGAGACAAATTGTGTAAATTGTCTCCCACGCAAATTGTCAGGATACCATGTGCGCGGCCGAGCGCCGTCGAGTCTCCCCTTTTGCACGGCAAAAAGTTCTTCAATTTTTTCACGCAGCCGGTAGTTTTCAAGCGCTGTAAATGTGTCCATAGCCTGATTGCTGACAAGGGCGAAATAGCCAAAGTATTTTTTTGCTTCGGCAATGGCCTCATCGTTGAACCCAACCTTCAACTGTCCCCCACGCCCCTTTCTGGAGCTTGTCAGGTACTTGTCTATTTTTCTTTGCGCTGATTCCGTAAATTCTGTTGTGTTCTCTTCCACCAGCATCTTTAGGTCAAGCAAATCCTTGCGAAAGGCGAGTTCTTTCTTGGCTTCATTGTCGGGGGAATAATAAATGTGGACATACAGGCGGCGCGAGAATGTCTCTTTTTCACCGGCAGCTGTGCCGTTGCGTGACCGCTGGCGAACTTTACTGAACTGGTGTGTTAAGCACGAAGTTGCGCCACAAATTGACGGATCAAACGGGCAGGTGCTGGACATACTCGCTATACTTGGGCGAAGTGCATCAACTGTCTCACGGATCCAGGTAATGTTGGGGTCAACCAGGGTCAAAAATTTCACATTGCGCAAGGAAAATTCCATCATGTTTTTCTGGCTATAGTAGCCGTTATCAGTAACAACCAGAGGTTTTTCAAGATGGAGGCATTTAAGCTGTGTCAGAGTGTTTTCAATAGAGATAACATCCGGAACATTGCCTGGTTGTTTGGAGAAGGCTATTGGTTCGCCAGACTTCACGGAATATAGGGTTAAAAGCTTGATCGTGTTGAGTCCGTCTTGAGCTTTGTTGAACCCTTGTCTTGCCTCCGACTGATTTTCAGAATAGGTCGAGATTGTGGTCGAATCAAACGCTACCACAGGAGATTTCCCCAGGTGTTCAGCTCGAGCTGAAAAATAGCGTTGAACGCCTTCTTCATTTCGTCCAACATTTTTAAACAGATTGCCATACACGTCTTCCGTGATTCCTTCATGATATGGAAGTGGGTGCATCACTTGCCAACTTTCAAGGCGTGGCAGCGTATTACCGCCGGATCCGATCCAGTAACGTGCGATAGACAATATTTTTGCGGCATCGCCCTCACTGAATGAAGCATATACATCATCATCAATACCAGACGCCTTTCCAACCCATTCTAAGATGTCCGTGAGTCCGGTATGCTGCCGTGTTGCACCGGGAATGCTTCCTTCTCCTTTGCGCTTTTTCGGACGAGTCGGCACAATTTTTTGGGTTCCCGACTTGATTTTGCCTTTAAGTTTTTGACTGACCGTATATGTCTTCCTGGTCTTTTCGTTGTAGGCCGTTATCCGTTCATAGACGTAAATGTCACCATTCGGACGCTTTTCACGCCGCTCTCCAACGTGATTTTTCCCTGTTATTGGTTTAGACATGGATAAATTCCCTTTTAAAGTGTATGTATAGTATAATACGTGCATTATAAAAAGGCAAGAAAAAAGCACGGTTTTTCAATTAAATCCGTGCTTATCGATCGGTTTTAGGGTTTAAAGTGTACGCTTTATACGATTTTCAGGCTAATATGCCGTCATCGATCTGTTTCTGCGCAGATCCCCATCTGACGGACAGTCTATGGATTTCGTCTTTGACAACCTGGCCCGTGATTCTGCCGCCGGGTGCAAGGGTTGCCATTCTGGTAACAGCACCGTTAAGATCTCGAAAATTTGCAGGCCAAAGCGCTTCAGGAGCGGTTGCGAATTTTAAAAATCGATTACGGGCCTCTTTATTGAATGTGATGTGCCGTTTGGTTCTTTCGGCAAAACGGTCAAGTTCGTAGTTCAAATTCGGCTCAATATCTTCAGGCCGCTTATTAAGCCCCGGCATTTCAAACGTCCATAGATTTATTCTGGAAAGAAGATCCTCCCGGAATCTTTTTTCCATGACATCTTGAAACAGGTCCCGGTTGGTGCCACAAATCAATTGGAAGTCACTATGGGCCTCGTTATCGGAACCCACAGGAAGAAAGTGTTTTTCTTCAACAGCCCGGAGCAGCATAGACTGTTCGTCCAGGCCAAGTTCGCCCACTTCATCTAAAAACAGCATGCCGTTATCTGCAGTTTTCAAAAGGCCGTCCCTGTCGCTGGTCGCCCCTGTAAAGGAGCCCTTTTTATGTCCGAAAAGAGCGGACATCGCCCCATCACCTCTCAAGGTCGCACAATTGACTTCCACAAAACACCCTTTCAACTGGCGTCTGGCTTTTTTCAATTCATATACCCTTCTGGCCAGACGGGATTTACCAGCACCGGTCGGCCCCGTTATTAACACCGGGTCAACCGAGTTAATGGCGACACGTTCGATTTGTTCAATCAGATTATTAAACGATGGGTTCCGTGTTTCTATATCGCCACACTTGGCCGCCAGTGTTCCCACCGTGATGCATTTTGCCCTCTATCAAGTACAGCCCCTAAAATTCCGATTACAACTGTTTTTTTCATATCAATATTTCTATATTTTATAGAACACCAATATCACATGTCAAGCTTCCAATCTCCCCAAATTCATCATAATCATTATTTTTCAGATAGTTATAATTTTTATAAATATTTCTTCAGCAACTGGCACACCCGTTGCTGTATAGCAAAGGCAGATGCCACCGGGCCAGCGGCACACAGTATTCGGCTAAAGCTGTAAATACTGGGTGTTCCGGACATGGGTTCTGACGATGGAACGGCATCTGAATGGATAGCTCAATGGGTAGAGCATCGTACAGAGAATACGAGAGTTGCAGGTTCGATTCCTGCTCCGGTAATTGGTTTACCTTAAAAAGGTGGCTCATGTCGTGTTTTGGGGTCTCACTTAATCATCACCTCAATGAGTGAGTGAAGCAAGGATTTTCCACGTTTACCAGCATTATGAACGAATTCAAAAAAACCGAGGTAAAAAGGTAGTTTCTCCTGTGAGATCCCCCTATGTGGGCGAATCCAACTTCGGAGTAATGACCAGAAGCCTTCCATTGTATTCACGTGGATTTCACAAAATCCGTCTCCATCGTCGTCTCTGGCATATTCACCGGCCCCATGATTCACGCTTTCATGGTCGTAACCCCACTCATCCAACCTGTTATAAATGGCATATTCATCGGTATAGACCAATGTTCCAGACTGTATAGTGGCCTTTATCAAAGGCTTAATGGTGGTCTGCCGGACATCGGGCAGCATTTGAATCACAACCTGTCCGCACCGTTGTATCATCCCGAAAATGGGTGGTTTCTCTTTCTCTAACGTACCACGGCCCCTGGCACCCCTTAATCGGTTACGCCGACCGTCTCTTCCTTTTTTTAATACAGCCGCGGGGTTGCCTTTGTGCCCTGCAACGATATACACCTCATCGCATTCAACCTCATCCCGAAGAGTTATCTGTGGTTTTTTTTTACCACGCCTTCGCGTAGCTGAGCAGCCATGTTGTGAACATCTCCACGATTAAGCCCCAATTCTTTAGAAATCTGGTTGTTGGACAAATTCAACCCCATGAAATAGAGACACAATATCCACACTTTGAGGGGTTGGTGATGTCCAGAAAAAATGGTTCCAGTGAGATCATCAAAGCGTCTTCCGCAATCTTTGCATTTATAGCGTTGTTTGGCGGAGTCCTTATCATCGTAACCTTTTTTGATTGTGCGTATGGAATTACAAAAAGGGCATTCTCGTATTTCTGGCCAACGTAGGTCACGAACGGTTTCATAGCATTGTACATCATCTATCAGGCTCTTTATATTTACCTTCATCAGCTCCGCTCCGAATATAACCAGTTAGTAGTAGAGCAGATATTTATTATGATGAGAATCAGTAACGCAAGTCAGATTTGGTTCTTCAACAAATTTAAAGGACCCCAAAACACGACATGAGCCAAAAAGGTTTAAGGAGGGCATGAAGTGATCACAGTCCCTTAAATTTGAACCAGGCAACATAACTGCCGGCGATTATAATTTTGCAATCGGAACAGCAGGAAGCTGCACACTGGTACTTCAGGCGATATTGCCCGCATTGCTGGCGGCAGATGGGCCGTCCAAAGTCATGCTGGAAGGAGGCACCCACAACCCGTTTGCCCCGCCTTTTGATTTTCTCGATCAGACATTCCTCGGGCTCGTTAACAAAATGGGACCGACCGTGTCAGCATCGTTGATTCGCCCCGGTTTCTATCCGGCTGGGGGAGGAAAATTTAAAGTAGAGATTGCCCCCTCCCCTCTTGAAAAAATAAATCTCACCCAGCGGGGCGACATATTAAATAAGACAGCAAAGGCTCTTGTGGCGAACCTGCCTGAAAATATTGCAGCAAGAGAAATTAAAATAGTAAAAAAACTATTGGGTTGGGAAAACTGTGAAATTGTGAACGTCCCTGACTCCAATGGACCGGGGAATGTGTTGACACTCACTGTGAAAAGCGAAAACCTCACAGAAGTATTTACCGGGTTCGGGGTCAAAGGTGTCACCGCTGAAAAGGTCGCTAAAAGATGTGCGGGGCAGGCGAAAAGTTATCTGGCGTCTAATGCCCCTGTGGGGAAATATCTTGCGGATCAATTATTAATCCCTTTGGCCATGGCCGGTGGCGGTACATTCATCACCCAGCCCCCCAGCCGTCATACAATGACAAATATTGACGTAGTGAAACAATTTTTAAACCTGAATATCAGCTGCACAGAAATTGACAACCGCTGCTGGCAGATATCAGTTGAGAAATAACGGCCATGGGCCGACCTGGTTTATCGACACCCAGGCTCGACCCACAACAAAATATGAAAGTAACTTAGCAACTTTTTGGAACTTTCATATAAAAAGAGGAATAAAAAATGGAATGGGTAAAAAAAGAAGAAAAATATAAAGTTCCGATCAAATCCTGGTGTTCAAACCTCGAAGGACTTGCAATGACGCAAGCCGAGGATCTGGCCATGCACCCTGTTGTTTTCCACCACGTATCGCTAATGCCGGACTGCCATCCGGGATACGGTATGCCCATCGGCGGCGTAATTGCCGCGGACAATGCAGTTATCCCTAATGCCGTGGGTGTGGATATTGGTTGTGGCATGGGATCTGTAAGAACCAACCTCCCCGTATCCGAAACCAGCAAGGAAAACTTAAGAGAGGTGGTTACATTGATTAAAAAATATGTTCCCTGCGGGGAAGGCAACGCCCATAAAGCACCCCAGACATGGGAAAACCTTGATGACATAGAAGCGTATGAAGAAAGAGGATGGTACTCGTCCCATGTTAAAAAACTTGCCTTTAAAAATTTAGGCAGCCTTGGCGGCGGTAACCATTTCATTGAAATCCAGGCCGGCGATGACGACCGGATCTGGCTGATGATTCACTCCGGTTCCCGACATCTGGGCAATGTGATAGCACGCTTTTATAATGATATTGCTGGTAAATTGAATCAAAAGTGGCACGCAGACACACCAGGAAGAGACCTGGCATTTTTGCCGACAGAGACAGCGGAAGGACAAAATTATATCAATGATATGAATTTTGCACTCTCCTATGCCCGGGAGAACCGCAGAAAAATCATGACTCGGTTTAAGGATGCCTTTACGCAAGTTTTCCCCGGGACTGAATTTACCGATGAGGTTAATATTCACCATAACTATGCTGCCCTGGAAAATCATTTCAATAAGAATGTGTGGGTCCATAGAAAAGGGGCGACCTCAGCCAAGAAAGGAGAGACCGGAATTATTCCCGGTTCAATGGGAACCCCTTCTTTTATTGTCCAAGGCTTGGGTAATCCTGAATCGTTCATGTCCTGTTCCCATGGTGCAGGGCGGGTCTTGGGACGGTTGCAGGCAACCAGAGAACTCACCCCCGAAAACTGTGACCAAGCCATGCAAGGCATTGTTTACGACCGCTGGAATAAAGTCAGGCGCGGCAAAGCCAAGGGCATGTACGACCTTGGGGAAGCCCCCCAGGCATATAAAAATATTGAAACCGTAATTGAAGCCCAGCTTGATTTGATCAAGCCCCTGCATAAACTTCGCCCTCTCGGCGTTGTAAAAGGGTAAAATAATCCCGGGAAATCATCTACCGTGATTCCCCGGGACAACATCAAGCTTTCGTCAAACTAAATAAATCTGATTGTGACATGTGTCAATGCTGTTCTTTAAGGCAATAATCCTAACGCCGGTTTTATTTTTAAAAATCGTATTCAAGTTACACTCTTTTCATTAAACCGGATCATTTAAAACAAGTAACTACTTTAAGCTTGATCATTTACAAAAATCATTCAAATTGATAGGCTTATTCAGTTCTATTTAATGACCCCAAAAGAGAGGGAAAAATGACTTCCCCCAAAGTATATCAAAATTCATCTAACTGGCGGAATTCTCAAAGGCTTGATTGCGAGGTACCAGTTGATATCCTTTTTAAGGGAAAACTTTATAGAGGAGTTAGTGTCAACATAAGTGAGACTGGAATTTTTATTAAATCTATCCCATTAGAAGACTTCAAAATTTTTGATAAGCTTACGATCACTTTTCAGAAACCTGATTTAAAGCCTGTCAAAGCAATTGGCCGGGTGGCCAGAAAGACCAATGAAGGTATTGGAATTCTTTATTTAGGTGAAAATCAGCCAAAGGGGAATTGGCTCAAACCGAACATTGAAGACCTTTTTACATCTTAAAAATACGAATTCGGCTTCCAATAATCATTACTGCCCGTCCATCTCCGGAGAGGGACCGGAAGATTTTGGGCGCTAATTGAATTAAGGATGGGAAACTATCCGGCGAAAGCTTCCCATCCTTAAGTTATACCCTTACAAACTCTAAGTATAATCAAAATTCTCCGGGTAACAGTTAAGGCCTGGTTTAATAAACATTGACAGGGCAAATAGAGCAACAGGCAGAAATAATTCTTTCATGTCAACCTCCTAATATTTTTTTGTTAATAGCCTGAATGGCATTGTTTGTCGGATTTTACATGTCAGTCCCCAAATTTAAAAAAAGAAATTTCCTGATGTCCCTCCCTATTCCACCGGTCCAAAAATTTTCAAGTAAGTCCCGTATCCAATCTTTAACTGAGGATTGGCACCGGCATCTGTAAACAATTTGACGACCTGCATTGAATCTAAGTTACGCTGCGCTTGGATAAGAGCTTATCAAGGTGACCGGCAAAAGCATTACGATTTTTTGCGGTTAATGGTGGCGGACCACCGGTGTCGACACCACAGGCCCGTAAAGACTCCTTAAATTCTCTCATGTGAAGACTCCCTCTGATGCTGTCTAAAGAATATAATTCACCACGAGGGCTGAGAGCATGTCCCCTTTTCTCTAAAACTTGAGCGGCCAAAGGGATATCACTCGTAATAACGAGGTCTCCAATCTCAAGTCTTTTCACTATCTCATTGTCAGCAACGTCAAATCCGGAAGCGACTTGCAACAGCGTTACCCACTTCAACCGTGGAATGTGCATAGGCTGATTTGCAACCAGTGTCAATTGTATCCTTGTCCGCTGGGCAGCTTTAAATAAAATATTTTTAATTACTGCAGGGCACGCATCTGCATCGACCCAAATTTTCATTTTATTCTCCAGAAGCTGAACAATACTATCCCCCAGCCTTTATAGCTTTGTATCCAAGCGAATTAAGATGCTCAGCCAAAAAGTCCCGGTGATCTCCTTGAATTTCGACGACTCCGTTTTTTACCGTACCGCCAGTACCACACTGTTGTTTTAATTTTTTAGCAAGCTCTTTTAAGGATGGGCCTTCAAGTGGAAGGCCGGTGATGAGAGTAACGCCCTTTCCTTTTCTTCCCTTGGTAGATCTTTCCACACGAATCTTCCCGTCACCTTTGGGGATAATTTGTGTTTTCTTTTTTTTACAAATGCATTGAGCCGATTGCTTTCCACAGGTCGGGCATATCCTTCCTGATTCCGTAGAATAAACAAGCCTGCTGTTAGAGTCTTGATTCCTCAATAAAAATTTTCCTTTTTTGGTTCCCTTTGTCAGGAGAATTGTCTTTATCTGGTCACCGTTTTTTTACTTTTCCCACAGGGGCAAGATATATCGCAAATTCCCCTTCACCATCAAGCCCGAGGAGTTCATCTAATTCCTCTTGGTCATAGGCTGCTATGGCACAGGTTCCAGCATCGATGGCCTCACAGGCAAGGTAAAGGTTCTGGCAAACATGACCTGCATCCAGTGCAATGACCTTATGAGCTGCCAACCCATACCGCCATTCCATTCTATATGGTATAGCCACCCAGATGAAGGTTACAGCTGATTTACCCGGATAAGGCTGGCTGAGGGACGCTGTGATCATTTTTTCTGACAGCATATCATCTTCAAATTCGAATAAAAGTTGATGCGAAAGGGGTAAATATCTGTAAACACCAGGGGCAAGGTCATCCACATTAAAAACGGCAAGATAGGTTTCAAGAGCATGACGACATCCGGCAGAAGGAACATTTCTGTATGCATGACCCTGAAACCTTTTCCCCCTTACGCCCTGGGTACACCACAGCAGATATGCCAGTTCTTCTAAAGTAAGGCTTTGATTCAGATAGACCCGATGGCTCTTTCTGTTGCCTATGGCATGTGTGAGATCTGTCTGGGGAATCATATGCCACTCATCAAGTCCTGGAAGATTTGTTAAGGTTGCCCCTTCAGGATATGGTTTTTCAATGGGTGGGACGGGAACACCTTGGTTTTGATCGGTAAAGTTGAAAGCAATTGTTTTACGGATACTATCTTTAAGAAAGTATCGATGCGCTTTGAGTTTGTCATCTTTCATAATTTTCGCCCAAATAATTGATTTTAAAGTGATGTACCTACTGAGTCAGCATTCGTTGCTGATTTCATATTTAAACATAATTCAAAACCAGCTTTTGGGAATTGTGAAATGCGTAAAAAAAAGAAGCCCGGTTTTAAGAACAACGGGGGACTTTTTTTGTTAGACTTTGTATGCAGGTTCTAAATAAACGCCCCGGCAGCGTTTGGGAAGCATAGAGTCTATTTTTTTTGCAACCGATTCCATGTCATTGTCCACAATGAGTATAGAGATTGGCTGACGGCGCAGTGAGTCGATGGTTTTGAAAGCTCAGGAACCGGTGAGAGAGATGTTGTGACCAGTACAGTAGACATGAATGAAACGCAGCTTGTAACTGCAAGCCTGGACGGAGACGCCGACGCCTATCGAAGACTGGTAGAGCGGTATCAAGGCAGAATTGCCTCCCGAATACGCCGCTTTACCCGGGATCCGGTAATGCTGGAGGAGCTGGTTCAGGATGTGTTTGTCCAAGCTTATCTCGGTCTCCGGGGATATAGGGCTCACGCCTCTTTCATTCACTGGCTGGGCCGAATCGCCACCAAAGAGATTGCACAGCAGACGGGCTGGACGAGAACTGCCGGTGTGGCCGTCCTGACAGGACTGCCTCTGATCGATCTGTTGACGGATCCATGGAGTGCCTGTGCGGTTTCCGTATTTGGAATATTTATCTGAGAGGTAATCAAAAAATGAACAAGGAAACCAACGCCCCCCCTTCCGGAGACCTGCTTCCCGGAAAATCCGGTCCACTCTCATCATGCTGCTCATCTTTATATGCGGCGGCTTGGTGGGGGGCTCCGTGACACTATGGATCGTTTTTACCCGCACCCACGATGCGATCCATTCAACCTCCAAAGTGCCCGAACGGTTTACGGCGGCCTACGCGGATGCTCGATCTGAATGACGAGCAGTCCCGCCAGGTGTCTGCCATCGTCCGGGACAATATGGCGGAGCTGAGGCCCTTGAGGGCGCAGGTCATATCGCGGCTGCGCTCACAGATGGAAAAGGCCCGTCATCAATTAGCAACGGTTTTGACACCAGAACAAAAAGAAAAGCTTGACAACAGATTCAATCGATTAGAGAAGCGCTGGTTTGCGGCGGAATCCACCGGAGAGCAGCTTGAAAACAAGGATAATAACGTAAAGGAAAAGATACCATGAAACTGACCATTAACAATCGTTTTGCCATTTTGCAGTTATTTTTGATCGGAATGCTTGTCTTCGGAAGCGCCCTGGATGCATTGGCCTGGCAGTGTTCTGTAGCAGGATCAAGGAGCGGAAACACCATCTCCAGAAAGTCGGTGACCACCGGCAACCAGGGAAACTCCGTGGTGAGAGAGACCCAGGGCGCCTGGGACAGCCAGACCGGGACCTGGAACAAAAACACTACCACCACGGGACCCAACGGAAAAGCGTTAAAAAGAGCACCACGGCCACCCGAACGCAGATTAAAACCCTTATTTGACCATAATAAATAGTCATCACTTTTAACCTCAATTTTTGAAATTAGACGAACCTGATAATTTTAATTATGTAAACTTGTATATATATCTTAGCCAAAGACGTTATAAAGAAATAGAGGGAAAACATGAAGGATATGGGCCTCAATGTAAATCCTTGCTTAACAGTTTAGGGCGCAAATCACATTAAATTTTTGTCGATATCCATTTTCCCATGCAAAATACCAATGATATCAATATAGCTATCTGAGATAAGATAAAACATGATGTGTTTCTGCACAGGAAAGGAATAATATCCTCTTGCAATTTCAGGCCGTTGTTTTCCAAGTCCAGGATTGGCCGCAAGTTGGTTGAGCTTGTCCTCAATGTCCTGAAGATATTTTTCAGCTTGCTTCTCGCCCCATGTTTCAACAGTATAATTCCAGATATCTATTAAATCTGATTTCGCTGAAGGAGTGAGGCGGTATCTATACATTCCTGGCCTCAGTAATAATTTCGTTCACGGATTGGGCAATAAATTCCCCACGTTTAGCTTGTCCAGCACCAATTGATAACCGTTCTCTTAACATCTCAAGTTTCATGTGCTGGACCAGTTCTTCATTCTTTTCCCAGAATCGCAAAGCATCCCGAATCACTTCACTGGCATTGTTGTAATAGCCTGATGCTACTTTTTGCTTAACCCTGCTTTCGAGTTCAGGTGTTAATGAGATATGCATATGGACCTCCTCATCTATTTGATATACTACATAATAATAGCAAGAATACAAACATTGTCAATCTTTGAAGACATGTTGATTTTGGAGGCAGTCTTGTTAACTTTCATCTAAAAGTTAACAAGATGGTGACTTAAAAATAGAAGTAACTACTCACCCCGGTTGAAATCAGCACAGGGGATTTCATCCACCAACGCCAACCGAATGGCAACGAGCGGATTCACTCCTTTGTTCGCCATGGTTTGCAGGTAACTCGAAATCCGACAATAAGCATGGGCATATCGTTGACGTCGAAAGCACCCTGATATTTTCTGTTTCACCTTTGCCATACGAAGATCTCGTTCAGCCCGGTTGTTGGTGAATGGAACATATGAATCTTTGGCAAACAGCAAAACGGCCGTTTCATATTTTTTAAGCCTTTCCCAAAGATTGTGCACATCTGATTTGGCCATTTTACCGCGTTGACCCTTCGGCTTTGGCGGGATTTCCGGCAGTTCTTTATCCCCTCGAGCAATCATGAATTATTACTCCTCCATAGCGGGGGATGATGTTCAAATCAACCATCGCTTCCTTGCCTCGCTTTCGATGAAGCAGCTTCAGCGTGGTTCCTCCAGAAGAATACACATGTATCCAGTGATTTTTTTGATCCACCCGGAAAGATGTCTCGTCAACATGGATTGATGGGGCCTGAAGAATGCTATCAATTGATTTTGCTTCCCATTTTTCAAGTGCTTGATAAAGCCGCCAGACAAACTTGAGAAGGGTGGCTTCAGAAATTACCGTACCAATCATGGCGGAAATCTGTTTTTGAACCCGGTTGAGGGCAACCATTTGACTGATGATCAAGTGGATGGCGAATGCTTTGAGTCCGTTTCCATATTGTAAGGGGCCTGGCATATCTTCAGGAAAGTCTCCCTTTACTGTCGCTGTGCAGTTGGGGCTCTCTTTAATTTCGGCATCAACATGGTTCATGACTTTTTTCTGGTTATAACGGATTTGGGGGACCCGTCCGTAAGCCTCCCAATGAACCCGAAATCAAAAGATTTTGAAGCCAGTTTTCGTGGTACCGAAATCCGTTAATTCTTTCAAAAGAACTCACATGGCCTTTTTGCTTTACCGTCCATGGATTGAGTGGGGCAAAATTTTGGGTAAGCGCCCAGGCACGAATGCTGAGATTGGCAGATTTCATAGTGCCGTGAAAGTACTTGGTACTGAATAAATGACGGTCCATCCGCTGCATAAGCCGGTCAACCATGTTGCTCGTTCTATGTGCGCCAGGAAAGTCATAGGCTTGGGAAAACTGTGGAAGATTATCCCTGAGCTTCTTGATTTTAACTGAAATGACGTCCGGAACGTCATTCTCAGGATTTCGACACCATTCGGAAAGCCTACGAACTCTTTGTGAGAATGATCTTTTGGACTCTGCCCTGAAGCAATCCCATAATCTGGTGGCGGCATCCAGAAAATAGTCCTTGTATTTTTTGCGTGAGCGATCACGTATGCCAATAAAAATGTGTAAAAAGCAGGACAGCACAGCTATCTTGGGAAACAGCTTTTTCCAGGCCTTCTGCGTCGACCGCCATCCGTCGGTATTAACAGTATCCGGCTGATATTCCGGATTAATGCATTCAGCTTCCTCTTTAAAAACACCGTATGCGTTTTGAAGATCCTTACTGGAGGCTGTTTCCGAAACACTGGCTCCTAAAATACAGTTATTTCCGACCGTCGTCGCAATATAGGTCTTTTTTCCCAAAAGGCGGGTGTGTTTTTCATCAGCAGAAAGGTGCTGAGGTAATTTCTCCGGGGATTTGATAGTGGTTCCCACAAGGCTGTAACGGCCAATGGTTCCCTCAAGACGATACCAATACATGGGATTTTTTCCGAAACAGTGACTCAGAGCCCAAAATGGAACGGCAAACTTACGCAAAAATAACGGTTTTTCAACATCTTTCACAAATCCAGTCATATAGGGCATGGCAAAAGACGGCCTTATTGTGTAGCTGACACCAGCTATGACTATTCTTCTGATTTTCAATTTCAGTTTTTTTGAGACTCTGATCTCCTTCATTGTGTATCCGCAGGCGATTTCAGGCGGAAAAATATTAGGATGCTCCTTGATTACCATATCTAATATTATCCGAAATTGGATGGCATGTTGAATGATGCTGTAATATTGTGCTTGACAAATGTGCATACAAATAGTTCGATTCAGTCGGGGAGCGGTGTTAGAGGCTGGAGTCATCATTTTCCTTAGTTGTTATAGTTGCTGTTCGCACTTCAACCATAACTCAGGAAATGAATTTTTTCAGTCTATTTCATCGCTCTCCGACCCAGTCCCCCAAATCCGTTATAATCAGACTTTTTCAAAGATGATATCTATCTTGGTACGCCGTTCATGTTCCCGGCAGGGTGTTTGGTCCAGGGCCGCGCCACAGACATCACATGTTTCAGCTTTAGCAATAGTGACGGTTTCTTTCGTGCGGACATTGGTGATCTTTCCACTAACCTCTTTACCCTTTCCTTTGCTTCCCGGACTTGATTTGGCGGTCTCATCCTTATCCGTTTGTGAAGAAGGCCGGCTTGAATACTTTTCTTATCCACTGTTGCCATGCCTGTATTATAACACGGCTTTTTTTGACCTCGTCATTCGTCCTGCAATTGATTTTTTCGGAGTTCGACATCATTTATCACGATGTACTTCCGGTCCCGGAGACTTTGAAGCAGAGACATCATTTCCTTATCATCTAGTTTTTTCGCAAACAACGAGTTAATGGTGTTAATCAAGGTCTTGACCTTGCGCGGTCTGGATTGCCCCCTACCCGCAAGGTTTTTAACGATGGCATTGATAGTTTCGTCTTTGCTTGAGGTGTTAGAAATCCTTAAAACAGGTATTTCAACCAGGTCAGTTTCCCGGTGGACTTTGACCTTATTTTCCCGTAAATGCTTAATCAGCGGGTCAAATCCGGTGTCCTTGGAGATGATATGAAAGAATTCGTCAGGCTCTTCTGCTGCCAGCTTGACGAGGTAATAAGCGATATGAAAATCCAGGGAATTTTTCCCATTCCCAGCAATCTTAACATACTTTGCATCATTGCCGAATTTTTGGATACCAGCAACCAGGTCAAAAGGAAGCTTGGTCTGGCTCTCTCCTACGAAAACAATAACCTTAAAGGAGTGTTGAGAAAGGACTTCCAGATTTTTTGGCTGAACATTTTCCAAATCAATCAGGATATAGTTTGTGGGCAAAGCGAATATCTCCTATGATATGAAATAGATTCTAAAAAGAATATGGCATTTGGTGGTGACCGGTCAATAAAAACATGGACCGTTACAATCCCTATCCGCCTTGATACGAGATTAAATATCAATTCAAATGCGCCCAAAAATCCAAAACCGAGGTAGAAATGAGTACCAGACACACTGAACATTCTTCATACAGGGAAAAACTCATAGAGCACTTATTTATCGGCGAACTCTTAAAAATTTCCTGGAAAAATGGAGACTGCCAGCTCGAAGTTGCCAAACCGGAAGTTGATAATTCTGGATACGATGTTGTCGTTGAGGCAAACGGCGTCATCCGTCATGTTCAATTAAAAGCATCATACATTGGCGGCAAAACGTCCCGCCAAAAGGTCCATCTCAAATTAGCAGAAAAACCATCTGGGTGTGTCGTTTGGATTTACTTTAACGAAGACACGCTTGACCTTGGGCCATTTTACTTTTTGGGTTCCGAACCAGGCCATCCATTACCATCAATCGAAGATGCCCAGATTGCCAAACATACCAAAGGGGACCGCTATGGGCACAAAGCCGAACGTCCTAACATTCGCAATCTAAACAAAGGGGATTTCACCTGCTATGAATCTGCCGAAGATATTTATCAGGCTCTCTTTGGTGATAGCATCTAAAATGGAGGGAATGACTGTTCTCCGTATCAGCTATTCCGAATATTCTTCCAGCACCTCTTCAAGAATCTCATGAACTTCATTAAGCCAGGTTAAAACATCTTCAGGAGCATCTCCCTTCAAACAAATATTTCTGATAACCAGAACCAGCGGGGGCATCAATTTTAGATTCCTGACGGTTTCCCAACTCATGGCTTCGTCTGTATGGAAAAGTACTTTTTCCCAACCTGGAAAACCAGCATCCTTAATCACGGCATTACGAAAGTTTATCCAGGCACCTTGAAGGTCCGAGAGGATTGTTTTTTCATAGCCGGTTGATTCGGTTTGAATGGTCATATCATCACCTCTATGGTCTCAAAATTTAACCCGCCCGGCTAACTCTATGCCTGGTCAGATGAATATTTCTTTCTGATAATCAGCAGGGCGACATACGGCACGGCATTAAAAACCAGCCAAACCATTTTATATAACCCAAGGAACCCATAAAAAACCAAACTTAATGTCTCACGAGAAAACATGAACAATTTTCCGTGAATGCTATACACAAAATCCAGACCAAAGGTGCCCATTATGGCGGTAATGACCAGTAAGACCCCGTTTATGATGGTACACCACATGAAAAATGCCGTTAATCTTTGAATGTTCATGGCAACCCCCATTTTTTGTGTATGTCCGATATTTAATATAAGCACCTTGGGATATTCGGTCAATCAGCACGACTTTTTGGACCGTCCGTATACGGACACTCCAAACTTTCCGCAGATTAAAATCCCGTTTCTACACGTGTAGAAACCCCAATGCTAACTTTTACACGAACCTGCACATTCACCTCTAAACCCTTATCAATTAAGGCTTTCAGCGGTTTTCTAAAATCAATCCAGTTTTGAAAGGCCAGTTTGTGGCCACATCTATATAAAACTTAACATTGCCGGAGGAATCACCATGTCAAAAACAAGCACCACCAATTTAACAGTAGAACCAATCCGTAAAGCAAAAGACGTGAAAGCCATCTCCCGACTTTTGCAATCCAGGCCCAGGGATTATCTGCTGTGGGTCATGGGTATCAACAACGGCCTGCGGGCAAAAGACCTGGTCCGAATTAGATACCATCAAGTTGAAGGCACAAAGATAGGGGCCGTAATCAACATCATCGAAACCAAAACCGGCAAAAGCAATGTCCTCGTTATCAACAAGGCTGTGCACAAGGCATTACAAGGATATCTGGCAGAAGTTGAACCAGCCCCGGACGACTTTTTGTTCAAGTCCCGGAAAGGCAACAGCCATATTACCAGCCAGAGCGTGGGGCGCATGGTCCGGTCTTAGGCATCTGACATCAATCTTAAAGGTCAGTACGGGGCTCACACTTTACGAAAGACCTGGGGCTATCAGCAGCGGACCAGGCATAGTGCAGGGTTTGAAATCTTGTGCAAGCGGTACAATCATTCATTCCCGGCCATCACGATGCGGTATTTGGGCATTGAAGACCGGGAGGTGTGCGAGCTACTGATGAATGAAATATCATAAATAAAGTTTCGCTGAACGAACAATGTTGATAAATCAATATTAATGATTATTATTTTATAATCCGGTTGAAATACCAGAAAGGCGATTTCAGAGTGTCGGGACCAGATGACGGTCTGAAAATCTTTCGAAACAGTTTAAAATCTGTATCCACGAACATCAGGATACCCCCAGGGTAAGACAGCACTACAAAAAATTGGGTGGAGTACGCTTGGGTAGCCGTTATATTTTTTTTGAGAAAGAAGTCGTAAATGCCTTATCCAAAGAATGGGAAATGGAAAGCCCAAGTGAGAAAGGACGGAAAGAGGAAAGAGAAGACAGGCACGGTCTGCTTGATTGACTGGGCAACAGATTATCTGAATTCTTGTAAAGAGAGATTTGTCGAAAAGACCTATAAAGAAAAGCATTCAACTTTTAAGCGGTTTTTCAAGGAAATAAATCCGCATATGGCCGTTGACGCATTGTCCGCCGCTGCGGTTCAGGCGTATCTTATCAAGCAGAAAAAGGAACGAAGTGGATACGCGTCTAACAAGGACCGAAAAAATCTGTTAGCCGGCTGGAATTGGGGATGTTATATATGAACCCCCACTTGCCGAAGCCAAACCCATTTGAAACTCCTAAAATGCCAGAAATAAGGTATCCACGGTATGTCCCACCGGAGGAAGATTTTTGGAAGGTTTTCAAAGTGGCCCAAGGGCAGGACCGGGTAATGCTTTTGACTTTTATTCATTTGGCATGTCGGAGAGGTGAAGCTTTCAGGATAAAATGGGATGATGTTGATTTTGAAAAGAAGCGCATTCGGCTGTGGACCCGTAAAAGAGAAAACGGGACCTATGAATTTGAATGGCTTCCGATGACAGAGGAGTTGCAAGACGGCCTTTTTTGGTGGAGCAGGGCTTGCCCTGTAAAATCTGAATATGTGTTTATCTGCCTGGAGCAGAAACATTTTTGCATAGAATATTACGGAGGACCGTTTAAACACCGTCAGCATTTTATGCGTAAACACTGTGAAAAGGCTGGCGTTAAACCCTTCGGTTTTCATGCCATCAGGCATTTGTCTGCATCTATCCTCTAGGATTTGGGTTATCCTGTGTCAGTGATACAAACAATCCTACGACACAAGAGCCCCAATACAACGGAAAGATATTTGAAAAGCATGGGACTGGAAAAGGTCCGTGAAGCGCTGGAAAGTCTTTCCATGGACCGTAATCCAGAAAGGAAAGAGGAGCCGGATTATGGCAAACTTATGTTTGGCCTATAACAAAAAAGCCGTCCTGAGAGCCGTCAGCTCCGAGGATGGCTTATGTCAAGTTGCATAACTTGTTGTTTTTAGTGGTGATCCCACCGGGAATCGAACCCGGGTTTCCGGCGTGAGAGGCCAGCGACACACTAATACTCCATAATAATCAGCAATACGCAAAACCCTTTAAATAAAGGCTTTTCCACAATCCACTTTATAATTGACATACTTTAAAATATGCTGATATAACCAATTTAGGTGGGGGATATGGTGGGGGACAGCAAAATGGAGGGGGACATGCCAAAGCAAAAAAGATATTCAACAAATTACCCTGGTGTTTACTACGTCATAGGCAAAGGATCAGACGGAAAACCGGAACGAATTTATTATATTCGATACGTCAGGGAAGGAAAAAAAATAGAGGAACGCGCAGGCCGTCAGTTCCAAGACGATATGACCCCGGCCAATGCTTCTAACCTTCGCGCTGATCGTGTTAGAGGCAAGGTGCTGTCCAATGCCAAAAAAAGAGAACAGAAGCAAATCAAAAAGGCTGCTGAGGCTAAACGATACACCATAAACAGACTATGGGATGAATACAAGCTCAACCGCACCCCCGGCAAAGGGCTTGATATCGACACCAACAGATATGAGAATTATCTCAAGGAATCCTTTGGCGACAAAGAACCACAGGATCTTGTCAAACTGGACGTTGACCGGATCAGAATCAACCTTCTCAAGAAGAAATCCCCGCAAACAGTAAAGCATATTTTGAACCTGCTCACCTGGATTATCAATTATGGCGTCAAAAACAATCTTTGCATTGGCGTTTCCTTCCATATCCAGAAACCCACCGTCAACAACGAAAAGACAGAGGATTTGACCCCGGGTCAGCTCAAGGCGCTCCTGGCTGCCATTGAATCAGACGGTAATATCGCCGTTGGTAATATGATGAAAATGGCCCTTTATTCTGGTATGAGGCGTGGAGAAATCTTTAATCTGAAATGGAAAGACCTGAGTTTTGAAACCGGCTTCATCTGGATTCGTGCCCCCAAAGGTGGGAAGGATCAGAAAATCCCCATGAATGATATGACAAGGGGGTTGGTGGAAAGCATTGTTAGAACAAAAAGCCCTTACGTTTTCCCCGGCAAGGATGGAAAGATGAGAGTAACCCTTGGCAGGTCAGGAAAAAGAATTCGTGAGGCTGCCGGTCTACCCAAAGACTTTAGGCCCATGCACGGTCTGAGACACGCGTATGCTTCGATGCTCGCCAGTTCCGGCAAGGTTGATATGTATGTTCTCCAAAAGCTTATGACGCATAAATCGCCCAGCATGACGCAACGCTATGCCCATCTAAGGGATGAGGCTTTGAAGAATGGTGCCGGACAGATTGACGATATCTTTAAGTAGCAAGAAAATGAAGATAATGAACCCGGCAAGGTGGTTAAAATCCAAAGAGAATAGCGATTAAATCGTTGATTAATTCTTTATTGTGAAGAGTAATGGTATAGAGAATGCTTTAACGGTTATCACGAATTCTTTTTAAATCGAAAAACATTGCCCTGGTCTGTCTTTTCTCGTCTTTGTCACTAAAGAATTGAAAATCGTTGTGGCGGTAAAATCTCAAAACATTTTCCTGATTATAAGCATCAACAGTTATCAGGCGACACCCAGTCCTATTGTCCGTTACAAACATTTGTTTTATCAAATTCACAATGTAGGTGCCAAAATTATTGCCGTGAAAGTCCACATGCACGCCAAGTCTGGCAATTTTTACAGCCGGGTATGATGGATAGTGCTTTTCTGATGGTAGGGCTTTAAAGAAATCAAGCTCCTTTACTTTCCTGCGGTCAACAGCATCATTGCAAACACTTGCAAGGCCGACAGGGAAGGGAATGTTAATTTCTTCAGATTTGAATTCGTAAGTTTGGGTTAAAAGGAAATTTCTATGAGCAATGGCGTCTTCCTTGAAATATTCGTTCAGATCGCCATTGCCACAATCAAATTCTTTAAGATGTTCAAAGTGTTGAAGTTTTGCGAACAACCATCCGTTCTCTTCGATACTATTTCTTGTATCGTGAGGCATATTGTTTAAGCAGCTCTTTTCCTTTTCCGAGCTTTGGCGTTTCAATAAATTTGGCGGGGCGCTTCAAATCCGCATCAAGCCGCTTTTGAAAGTCTACAACTTCCTTACCTTTTAAAACGGGGGTTGGTGCAATAGGTATAGCCATAGTCAACCTCCTTTTTTTGTGGGGAATTCCATTTATTAGGACCTTCCCTTTCTTCATATAATAACAACAGTCGTTTAAATTGCAACCATTAAAAAATTCGGATGGTTATAAGATATTTAAAGCTCCGATGTCAATAAAAACTTAACCTATTGTTAAATATCGACCAATGCTGTTTTTAATTAAGAAGCCCCGCACTAATAAGAAACCTACGCGCACAGAATATTTTTTTGAAGGGATTTACCCGGACTATTTGCGTAGATGCGCCGATACAGCAGCAGCTATGTAGACGACCCTCTTTGGTTGTCAAAAATTATTCAAGTGGTAGGTGATTCGCTCTTGCATTACCTGATCGGCTATGATTAATCTCCAATATGGGAAATAAAGGATTACACTAAGGGGAAAGAGCTATGAGTGAAAATGCCGTCGAAATCACCTGTGCGAACTGCGGTGGTAAGGACTTTGAGTATCCCAGCGACCCTCAACCTGACGACGTTGTTACCTGTACCGGTTGTGGTGCCAGCGCTACTTACAAAGAAATCATTGATGCTGCCGAAGCGCAAATTGTCGACCAGCTTAAAAAAGACATCGGGGATATCTTCTCTTGATTTTGAG
Source organism: uncultured Desulfobacter sp. (assembly GCF_963664415.1). Classification (NCBI taxonomy): domain Bacteria; kingdom Pseudomonadati; phylum Thermodesulfobacteriota; class Desulfobacteria; order Desulfobacterales; family Desulfobacteraceae; genus Desulfobacter; species uncultured Desulfobacter sp. Next base: position 2,908,642 of record NZ_OY761445.1, read on the forward strand.
TCGATAAACTCTTTAATGTCCGATACAGCATCAACGATCTCGGATTGATCTATAATTATTTTACCCATGTTACCGCAGTGCCTAATAAAGCCATTACTTTTTATATAACCATATCCCAAATAATACACAAATATCATAATTCGATGATGTTTGGAATATAAAACCACTCTTATGCGTGAGAGAACCCGTCGTTTCAACGGATTTGAAATAAAAAAGCCCCCGGCGGATACCAGGGGCGTAAAAATGTTAGGATTTGTTAGGGTTATTCAGGCTCAACCAACCGGGCCAAACTATCCCAAGTTTCAAACCCATGATCAAACATCAATTGCACCAGGCTGCCGGCTGATTTTCCGGTCAGGTCCACCATTTTGTCAATGGATTCCATTTGCACGTCGGCTATTTCTACTGGCTCAATGGTGATCTGCTGCCGTTCCCCCAGGCGTTTGCAAAGGACCATTTCAACGGCATCTTGAATGACCCGTTTCAGCTCATCGTCAAGCTCAATTTCACCATAAGCTGTGTTGATACTCTCTATGGTGGATGTCTGCTTTGCTATGGCGTATCTGATTGAATCTCTATCGATGAAATCGGCTTGATTGATAGACGCTGTTTGATGTAGATTTAATTTAGTCATTGGCACCTCCTTGTAAGGTATTAATGATTAGGCCCTGGCCGGTGCGTCACCACCTGCCGGGGCTGTTTTATTTCTTGGTTCGTTTTGCTAAATATTTTTTTGCATCGCGGACCCTGCCACCAAGGGAACTTTCCTTGACAATTTCCCCATATGGCCCAACGATGTTGTTTTCAACCGTGAATGGGTGCAATTCCTTGTAGGTCATTGTATTTTTTAACTCAAGTATGGTTCTGTAATACCAATCTGTATACTCTTCTGTGCCTACTTTCGGGCGGTCTGATTCCGGCAAAAGCGAAACCATTTCGTTTTTAGGTTCCGGCCCATGGGTAGCCGCCTGTGGTTCCGGCCCCACCATGGCAGGGGCTTCAACCGGCTCCTGCTCACTGGGTTTTTCAGGCTGGTTTGTATCATCGTTAGTATTAACGTTTGATTTAACGTAAACAGCTAATGCCCGTTCGATGATCTGCCCAAAGGATACCGCCTCCCCGGCCCGTGTTGCGTTGTCCCTGATCCGGCAAAGGGTGTCATGGGCTTCACCTGATATAATGGCTGAAATCTGTTTTTTGCCCTGTTCCTTGGCTTTTTCCATGAACCTTTTAACCCTGGCCCTGTTCTGTTCTTCGATTTTGGCAAGCTTTTTTTCTGCGTCTGTACTCATATTAACCTCAGTTTGTTTTAACGTTAATACTAATGTTAATTTAAACCAAAGTGAAGGTCAAGCAATATTTTGTTTTTCAAGGTCAATCTGGTGTTTTTTCAGGAATGCGTAGAATGTCACCCGGCTGACACCCATTTCCTGGGCAATCTCCATCTTGTTCTTGCCGGAGCGCCACAGGTCTTTTATGGTGTCAATGGATGCACTGTCCAGCTTTGCCTTACGCCCGATTTGAACGCCTTTCTTTTTGGCAATGGCTATGCCTTCCTTTTGCCGTTCCCTGATCATAGATAGCTCAAATTGAGCGCAGGCACCCATGACTTGGAGCATTAAGGTATTCATTGGGTTGTCATCCCCGGTGAAACAAAGCCCTTCTTTTTCAAACTTTACGGCCACACCCTTGCCCACCAGATCCCGGATAATGCCTTCCAGGTCCCGCAGGTTCCGTGCTAACCGGTCTATGCTGTGAACGTGGAGCGTATCCCCGGCCCGGAGATGGTCCAGGCACCTTTTCAATTCTGGCCGGTCCCTATCCTTGCCGGATAATTTGTCTAAAAAAACGTTATCCAAGTTTAATCCTTCCAATTGTCTGGATTCATTTTGAAGCAGGGATGAAACCCTGACATATCCGATGCTTTGACCTTTGACCATGCCGCCCCCTATGATTAATATTAATGTTAATAGTCACGTTAAGTAAGATATTAACTCATCTTAACATTAGTGTCAAGAATTAATATTTAACTTTTCTTTACGCGTAATCATTGAGGATTTTTGCATCGGAAATCATGTTAATAAAAGTATACCTTTCTTTACAGTGTTTAAATGGCCCCACCCAGGCCAATACTATTTTCAGTGTTTGGGTTAAATAAAATCCCAGGCAGGGCCAAAAAGAAGATCCCACCCGGCCCCAATCGTTTACCGGGTGGGATCACAGGCGGGCCTATCCCGCCAAAATCTTATCCAAAGTGGCCATTTGATGTGCATAGTCGAGCTTGGCGTGACTATGGTCGCCTTTAATGGGCGTCAGATCATACAGGGCTTGCAGGTGCTTTTTTGCGGACAAGGCTACATCCTGAATCTGTTTGGTGGGCATCGCCACCCGACTCAGTACAGTTTGTCTCAATGTTGCTGCCGTCTCATCAGACCGCCCGGAGACCCGGCCATATAAAGCCAGTTGGAGCGCCGGGCTTTTGGCCTGGTCTGCCAATACTGCAATCATTTCGTCAGGCAAGCCCGGAAGGGCAGAGATAATGCTCATGTCCGCAATGGTTGCATCGGCCTGGTGCTGCATCGCCAGTTTGGCTAATTGAATTGTGGGATCTTGAGCGGTTTTTAATTCGGATTCAAGCCTGGCAACTTCGGCTTGCAGTTCGGCCCGAACGGGTCCGGCATCATTCCAATACCGATCATTAATTTCAGCACTCAGCTTTTTTTTAACATCATCCCGGTAGTTCGGATCAATGCCGATAATCTCACGTTCATAATTCTTGGCTAAACTATTTGCTTTTGCTAACATCTTAAATAATTCCTTTTTTCATTTTGCGTAAAATTTCTCTGTCAATCTCCGCCTCGATCTCAGACGGCTTTTTGTATGGCTTCCATCCGGCAGGCACGGTTACCCTTTTGGGTGTGTGCTTGGCCTCACGTTCGGCGCGGTCTCGTTCGGATCTCTCAATAGCTTCGGCACGCGCCTTTTCTGCTTTGGGGTCCGTCAGGGGACCGGGATAAAATCTCATAATCTTCATTCCTTTTTTAAGGTTATTCCTGCAATGAGCCATTTCCAATCAGGCACGGCACGGGTGCGGCCTGCCCTGGCTGTTTTGGTGGTACAAATTCAAGCGCGGCTCTCAACGCTCGGGTTTCAAAATCTGCATAAGATTCTCCCGGCGCCCTGGGGATCTCCTGGCCGTTGAAACTAAACTTTGTGATGGGCAGGGGTTCTGCACCAACCCGGCTGCAATCTTCCGTGTAAATTATCAACGCTTCGGGTGGCAGGTCTTCATGGGTGCCGAAGTGCCGCTCTAAAAGCTGTACACGCTTAATCAAGCTCATGATCTGCCCTCCTTTCAGTTGAATAGTCCATTAAAAACACAATGCCATCGCTGACGTGCCTGGCTTTATGCAGGCAACTTTCTTTCAAATTCTGAATGGGTTCACCATCCAGGCGGTCAAGGTGTTTCTGCTCGTATCCTTGGCACCAAGAAACGCCCGTAACCTCAAACGTAGGCTCATCGTCCAGAAAGATCCTGGCCCCTGGCTTTGGTGGTGCCATGACAGTTTCCAAAGCCTTCAGTCGTCTATGGAGTGACATGGCTTTCCTCCATAGGTTCCTGCCGCTTGGCGATCAAGAAAACGGGCCGGTCCCTGGGCATCCCCTTGGCGTATTCACGCACGGCTCTGTTTTTGAAATCTTCATCATCTTCACCGAGCAAGCGTTCGATGCCCCCTAAAGAAATGACCGGTAGCTCCTGGCCCTGATCGTCAAATTTTCGATCAAAGCATGCGATAAAGTGTTTTTCCGGTAGCTGGCCTGGTTGCAGTAAGTTTGCCTGGACTTTTTCCAGCGCCGCTATTCTTTTTTCAATACTGCTCATAAAATTTCATCCTTGCTTCTCGTTGCTGACGTTCCGCACATCTCAGCCATTCTTCCTCAGTCAAATCCATTTGATAGGGCCATGGCCCCCAACTCCTGGTGATGGCGTAAAAACGGGCTTTTCCTAAATCAAGGCCAAAGTATTTCAAAGCTCTGTCCTGCAAATCTCTTACAGCTTCACCCTTAACTCTCATGACAGACTCCGCCCTATCCTCAAGTTTGAAACCAAGGATTTCACTTGAATTGTGAGAAAAGATCACCAAAGGAGGATAGTTTCGGTGCGCCCCCATCTTTTCCAACCGTCCCAGGCGTTTCTTAAAACTTGTCACTCTTTTGTTCCTTCCTCTGCCTGTCTTTCCAATCGCGAGATCCGTTGTTCCAAATCGCCGCTTTCGATTATGCCTTTAAGAACGTTGCTCAGGTACGCCAATGCCCTGGCCTTGTCCGTGTCGATCTCATCTCTGTAAAGCTCATTAGCTACCCTGCCTACAAACCGTCTCAGATCCGCCAAAGTTTTTAATGATAACCCTCTTGCCATATGTCATACCCTCCTAACTCCTCGATATAGTTCATAATATTTCATTTTTTGGGTGTATTTTTCGGTGTTTTACCCCCCCCCATCCAGCCTATCCAAAAGGTTCTGAAATTCCTTGATATCCACAACCAGGTTGCTTAAAAACAGTCTCAGAGAATTAGTATCTCCACCCTTGGGGCGGGATAAGATCACACCTTCCAGGGTATCCAGTCTGACGTTGAGGATGTTGGTTAATTCTGCGGTTTTCATGTTTATTTCCTTTTTTTATGCCGTCAAAACGCTGTCAAAAAATCGTCAAAAACACGTCAAAAAGTAAAAACTGGTCCGTCAAAAACGTCAAAAACCCCTATAAGGGTTTTGACTTTTGACGCTTTTTTACGCGTTGACCTTTTCAACGTATCCATGAGCTATTTCAACGGCTGATTGTTGCTCTAAACTTTTCTTGCAAGCGTGCCATGATTGCCTGGACATTCCCGCATCAATGCAGCGGTCCCGCCAATCGTCCACCGTAACCCTGGCCGTAGATGGATCAAAGTTGCTGTTCGTTAAATTATCCCGATGTTCTTGATACAGGGTATCAAGCATTTCCAAGGCTACAGTCTGATTTTTGCCCCTGCCCTGAGATCCTTTTTTCGCTGGTGGCTCATAAATAGCTGAATCCAGAACGGCGCTGGTGATCTCCTGGCCATCTTCATCAAAAATTCCAAGTTCAACAGTATTAATCCTGAATGCTGTTGGGTGAGGTGGTTCGAAATCCTTCATTTTAGTGCAATCCATACGGACCACGCCCATATCATCCTTATCAAGACGATATTCTGCATCTAAGGCACCTTTTAAGGCCATGGCACCACGTCCCCTTGATTTATCAGCATGGCCGGTATGATGAATCAATATAACAGCACATCCATACTGGGTCCGTATCAAGTCCAGCCCGTTTATAAAGGCAGTCATATCCTGCGTGCTGTTTTCATCTCCTGGGCCAAAGTTACGGGCCACAGTATCAACAATCACCGCCACCGGCTTTACCTCTGACGCTTCAATGGCAGCGGCTACCATTTTCGCGCCTGCGGCATCACAGAAACACCCAGGGCCATTTGATACATATATGGGGGCGTCATCCAAAGCCACCTGGTGACGGATCTCCCATGCTCTGAAACGGCGCTTAAGCCCGTTATGCCCTTCACCTGCAAGGTAAAGAACTGGCCCCTGAAAAACAATTCGATCATGAAAAAGTTTCCCCGTAGCAACGCTGCACGAAATATCAACGCCGAAAAAGGTCTTGCCACATCCCGGATCACCGAAAAACATAGACAGTGTGTCTTTTTCCAGAAAACCCTTTATTAACCAGTCTGGCAGACGAAATTCAACGGATGAAAGCTTGATGAAAGAAAAGGTAGATGAATCCACTGATTTATCCGGGCCTGGTTCCATAGGATTTTCAAGCACAGCTTTTACAGCACCCAGCCCAGATTCCACGGCAAAATCATTAAAATCACCGGTAGGGCCGGGACAAACTATCATTGCACCATGTTTTTTTGCGGCAGCTTCAGCGATCCGATAGCCATCACCGTTTTTGTCATTATCAGCGGCGACGACATGTTTTGAATTCGGATACCTCCTTACGGCCCATTCCATCACGGCGTCCAGATTATCCTTGCCACCACAGCAATATGTAGTAGCTCCGCCAGCATCATGTATGCTGTGGCCTGTGGCTGGACCCTCACAATAATAAATGGTGCCGGTGCTTCCATGGATGACATAGGCGCTGCCCTTAAATTGTCCGCCTTTTGCCTTACTAAGAAAACGCTTTTCCCCTTTCGGGCTGATAAACTGAACGGTCTTTATTTTGCCACCTCTGCCCTTGAAAGGCACAACCCAATTGCCGTGGATATCAACCCGGATCTCCTGTGGTTTAATCTGCTTTTTCTCAGTATATGAATGGCTGACCGTTTGCGTGGCCTGGTCATATAGCCATTCCGGCATTGGCTGTTTTTCATACCCATTTTTCTTGAGGTAGTTGCCACGCAGATCACACCGGAAACAATGGAAAGCCCCGGTGTCAACATTCACGCCTAAAGTGTTTTTCTGACTGCCGGTACAATTCGGACAATTTATCCGGACTTCCCCGCTGGCGTCAGGCTTAGTATCCTGAAAATCGTATAAAGCGTACACTTTAAACCCTAAAACCGATCGATAAGCACGGATTTAATTGAAAAACCGTGCTTTTTTCTTGCCTTTTTATAATGCACGTATTATACTATACATACACTTTAAAAGGGAATTTATCCATGTCTAAACCAATAACAGGGAAAAATCACGTTGGAGAGCGGCGTGAAAAGCGTCCGAATGGTGACATTTACGTCTATGAACGGATAACGGCCTACAACGAAAAGACCAGGAAGACATATACGGTCAGTCAAAAACTTAAAGGCAAAATCAAGTCGGGAACCCAAAAAATTGTGCCGACTCGTCCGAAAAAACGCAAAGGAGAAGGAAGCATTCCCGGTGCAACACGGCAGCATACCGGACTCACGGACATCTTAGAATGGGTTGGAAAGGCGTCTGGTATTGATGATGATGTATATGCTTCATTCAGTGACTATAGCGCTCAGCTAAATTGAGACACCATTGCTCAGGTAAATTAAGACGCATTTATCCCGTCCTACAGAAATCTCCAGAATCGATTCAGGCTTTACAAAAAAGGAACCCCCGTTGTACCTTTCATTTTTCGACCAAGAAAAAAGGGGGAACAACGAGGGTATGCCCAAATACATCAGCGATATAAGTGAGCACTTGGCTTTTTTATAATACAGCTACAGTCTGATTTTCAATTCATTTCTGACTGGTATCGCAAGAAAGAGGTGCGCGGCATCACCGCTCAGTATTACCAGGTTATTCGATCCGTTCTCAAAGAGAAGCCCCATCTGAGAAAGTGCCTGACCCGCTGCAGGCATTGTCAGATCCTGTTTTTTACCCATCCACGAAATGCCGGTCGTTGTGATCTTGGCTGCCCTTTCGGCTGCCGAGATGCCCACCGGCGCCAAAGCGCCAACAGTCGAAGCACTGAATATTATCAGAGCCCAGAGGGCAAGGAAAAGAAAAAGCGTTTGAATGCCGCCCGAAACCACCAACAAAACCGATTTTCGGAACCGAGTTCCGATAAAAAAGGAAATGTTGACGATGCAACAGTGGGTCACATTCAGCTGGTTGCCAGTCTGGTAGAGGGCCGTTGGGTCGATATGGAAGAAATCTTTGCCATGCTGGATAAGATATTGAGACAACACAGCATCGACGCGACTGTGAAATTATCTTACGATGTGCGGCATCATCAGGACAATCCGCCATGAAGGAAGATAAATGGTCGAACAAGTTGAAATAAGCAGTTTAGATAGACGTTATGAGGCGTACAGAATCAGATCGGCCGTAGCTGAGAAGAGCTTGCTGTTGTCGATATCGTCTCATGGTATTCGAGAGCCGCTTAAGGGTGTGGGAGAAAGCCGCATTTTGCTCGACGGTTTCAAGCGACTCAGATGCGCGAGGAAGCTGAATATCGGCATCGTGCCGTACCTGTCGCTGGCCGACGACGAAGCGGCGGGCATTATCGAATTGATCCGTATCTCAAACGCTAAAAGCCTCAATATCCTGGAACAGGCCCGATTGATCGACGAGCTTTTGAACGTTCATCAAATGAGCAACGCCGAGATAGCCGAGTTGCTTGAAAGAAGCAAAGCATGGGTGAGTGTTCGCAGCGGGCTCATCTGTCAGATGAGCCAGACAGTAATGGACAAGATTTTTAACGGACAATTTCCAGCATACAGCTTCATGTACACCCTTCGCCAGTTTATGCGCATAAACAACGTAAAAAAAGCACAGATCGATACGTTTGTAGATGCAGTGGCAGGCAGGCATTTATCCACCCGAGATATCGATTTGCTTGCCAACGCTTATTTCAAGGGGTCTGAAGAGTTTAGAAAACAGATTGATGACGGCAACATATCGTGGAGTCTGGGTCGGTTAAAGCAACCCAGCCGATCATCGAATGATTGTAGTGAGCCAGAGCGACAGATCCTCACAGCCCTTGAGGTCATCGGCAAATATATGCAGCGGTTCATATTAAAATGTAACGACAGCCAGCTTAAAAGCCGTCCTTTTTATGCCCAGGCAAATCTTTTATCTGGCGGCATTTTGAGACAATTGGCTCCGTTTACCCAGACAATACGGCAATTTTATGATCGAACCGGACAAGCGTAAAGCGATTTATCTTCTGCACAAAGAAGGTATAGGAATCCGGGAAATTTCCCGGCAAATGAACGTCAGCACCAATACGGTGAGCGCCATCATCGGCCAGGGCGGCGAGATGCCGCAGAGTACCCGCAGCGACAAGATTGCCATCGACATGGAACTGGTCGAGCAGGTTTATCTGAAGTGCAAAGGCCGGGTTCAACGCATGCATGAAATCCTCTGCGAAGAGCACGGCATCGATATCGGCTATTCCACGTTGACTCGGATCATCCGGGAGCTTGGCTTTGGGAAAAGAGGAAAAAAACGCTGTGGTCAAGTACCTGACCAACCCGGGGCTGAGATGCAGCACGACACATCCCCGTATCGGGTCAAAGTTGCAAACTCGATAGTCTTAGTTCAGGGCAGTCTTTTGTATTTTCGTTACAGCAAAGTGCGGTACCTGAAGTTCTACCGGGTATTTGACCGGTTTGCAATGAAATGTTTTCTTCATGAAGCGCTGACCTTTTGGCAATATGCGGCAGACGAGTGCATCATTGACAACACGAATCTGGCCCGCCTTTATGGCACAGGGAAAAACGCGGTAATACATCCAGAAATGACACAATTTGCCAAACAGTACGGCTTTGAATTTGTCTGCCATGAAAAGGGTCATGCGAATCGAAAAGCCGGCAACGAACGCGGATTTTACACGGTTGAAACCAATTTTTTTCCCGGGCGTGAGTTTTCCGGTCTTGAAGACATGAACCGTCAGGCTTTCGAGTGGTCAACACAGCGGATGGCCAACAGGCCTACCACTAAAACCCGTTTGATCCCTGCTCGGATGTTTGAGTATGAAAAGCCGTATCTGAAAAGGCTGCCTGTTTATGTCCCGGCCCCCTACCGTGTACTGGAACGAGGCACCGACCAGTACGGATATACAGCCGTTGACGGCAATTATTATTGGATACCCGGCGTCAAACGTCATGATGTGAAGGTGCTGCAATATGCCGAGCACCTGATGGTCTACCGCAACCGCGAGCTGCTCGGTCGCTACCCGTTGCCGCCGGACGGCGTTAAAAACAAACGCATTCCTCCCGAAGGGCAACAAATAACGCCGTACATGCCCAAAAACCGAAAAAAGCCCACTACAGAACAGGAGAAAATATTACGAACGGCTGCTGAAGAGATTGATGAATATCTCACTTTTGCCATCAGAAACGGCGTCAAGCAGAAACACCGGTTCATTCGCGCACTGTATGGATTGTACCGGAACGTGACCCTTGAAATGTTCATCAAAACGGTCAGCCGGGCGTTAAAGTACCGGATCACTGACATCAAAATCGTTGAACGTATTGCCACGCTGCAATTGACGGCCGGTCATTTTCAATCGCCGCTGCCGCAGATCGACCGGCAGTTGGAAAAACGAGACGCTTATGTCCAAGGATATTTTGCCGATGACGTGAATCTGAGAATCTATGACAACTTCACAGGAGAAGACAATGGATGAACAATTTACACAGATGCTCAAGTATCTTAGGCTTTCCGGTCTTCTGTCGAACTGGGACCGTTATCTTTCCATCGCTCAGAAGGGCAATTACTCCCATACGCGCCTGCTCGAATATGTCGTCGAGCAGGAGTATAATCTCAAAAAGGAAAACGCCAGAAAAATGCGGATTACTCGTGCCAGGATCCCGGAAAAATACGTGATCGAGACCTTTCCTTTTGATCGGCAGCCGCAGCTGAACAAAAAGAAGATCCTGAACATGTACGATGGGTTCGATTACGTGGAAAAATGCCGTAATCTGATTTTTATGGGGCCGACCGGCACCGGGAAAACCGGGCTTGCAACCGCTTTCCTCACCCATGCCATTGATCGGGGATACAACGGACGATTTATCGCGTTTGCTGAACTGGTCGAACAACTCTACCAGTCGGTTGCCGATCACACGGAAGCCCACGTTATTAAAAAATTTGCCGCAACCGATTGTCTTTTAATCGACGAGTTGGGATATGTTGAGGTTGAGCCGGTGCAGGTCGGTCTGTTTTTTACCCTGATGAGCAGGCGTCATCAGAAAAAGACCACGCTGATTACATCAAATCTTGGCTTCTCTCAATGGTCGTCTTTTTTGAAAAACGACCATCTGACCGCTGCCCTGATCGACCGGTTGACGGAAAACAGCCATGTGATCAACATGAGAAACTGTGTAAGTCTGAGATCAAAGTTGGGAACAATATAACTGACAGGTTTTATCATGGCAGGTTCCCGTTATACCCGACAGAGACTGTTTACACTTCGTAATCACATCCCCATGAACAGGGTGCTTGAGGCCTTGTCTATCCCTGTATCCGGCCAGGGAAAAGAATACCGTTTCTGTTGCCCTGTCTGCAATCAATTTAATACCGGCATCAATCCAAAAACAAATCTGGCCCGATGCTTTTCCTGCCAAAAAAATTACAATACCATTGATCTTGTGATGGTAACCAAAGGCTGTGGGTTTATTGATAGTGTCGCATATCTTGAGACATTAAAGTCGGACATCCCGTTCCAAGAAACAAAATCAGCTTATCCCGCAAAAATCGTCAGGCAAAACAAAATGGTCCCCATCAGTGACATTTTTAAATCCCTGGCACCACCCGAATCTTCTTCAAAACGTGAAAATCAAACCATCGTCGAACTCCAAAAACGGATCACTAACCTGGAACGGTTCGTCAAAACTCTCTGCGAAAAAATAGCTTTAATAGAACGATCTTAGCGAATCTTTAATAGCTTCGGTTATCCTGCGTGAATCTGCAGGGTACCGCGGGGTTTTTATTTAAATTTTTTTGGGCGGGGTAAATGCCGGCCTATGCCAGCCAACGTATTAGTTTATCAGAGTAAAATTGTATCAATTTATCTGAGCGCTATAGATTCAGTGAGGGCGATGCCGCAAAAATATTGTCTATCGCACGTTACTGGATCGGATCCGGCGGTAATACGCTGCCACGCCTTGAAAGTTGGCAAGTGATGCACCCACTTCCATATCATGAAGGAATCACGGAAGACGTGTATGGCAATCTGTTTAAAAATGTTGGACGAAATGAAGAAGGCGTTCAACGCTATTTTTCAGCTCGAGCTGAACACCTGGGGAAATCTCCTGTGGTAGCGTTTGATTCGACCACAATCTCGACCTATTCTGAAAATCAGTCGGAGGCAAGACAAGGGTTCAACAAAGCTCAAGACGGACTCAACACGATCAAGCTTTTAACCCTATATTCCGTGAAGTCTGGCGAACCAATAGCCTTCTCCAAACAACCAGGCAATGTTCCGGATGTTATCTCTATTGAAAACACTCTGACACAGCTTAAATGCCTCCATCTTGAAAAACCTCTGGTTGTTACTGATAACGGCTACTATAGCCAGAAAAACATGATGGAATTTTCCTTGCGCAATGTGAAATTTTTGACCCTGGTTGACCCCAACATTACCTGGATCCGTGAGACAGTTGATGCACTTCGCCCAAGTATAGCGAGTATGTCCAGCACCTGCCCGTTTGATCCGTCAATTTGTGGCGCAACTTCGTGCTTAACACACCAGTTCAGTAAAGTTCGCCAGCGGTCACGCAACGGCACAGCTGCCGGTGAAAAAGAGACATTCTCGCGCCGCCTGTATGTCCACATTTATTATTCCCCCGACAATGAAGCCAAGAAAGAACTCGCCTTTCGCAAGGATTTGCTTGACCTAAAGATGCTGGTGGAAGAGAACACAACAGAATTTACGGAATCAGCGCAAAGAAAAATAGACAAGTACCTGACAAGCTCCAGAAAGGGGCGTGGGGGACAGTTGAAGGTTGGGTTCAACGATGAGGCCATTGCCGAAGCAAAAAAATACTTTGGCTATTTCGCCCTTGTCAGCAATCAGGCTATGGACACATTTACAGCGCTTGAAAACTACCGGCTGCGTGAAAAAATTGAAGAACTTTTTGCCGTGCAAAAGGGGAGACTCGACGGCGCTCGGCCGCGCACATGGTATCCTGACAATTTGCGTGGGAGACAATTTACACAATTTGTCTCTCTGGGTTATCATTGTTTTTTGACAAAAAAAATAAAGGAAATACAATCCAGGCTGAGGGAAAAAGAATCCGGGAAAACCCAATCACTTATCAAGCTCGAAAAAAAGCTGGAAAACTGGATTGCACAACGTTCGCTTTCTCAGATTTTGGATTGGTTTGACTGTATCGAAACCACAAAGGTACAGACTGCCATGGGAAATTATCGATGGTCCACCGAATCAGTCGCCAGAGATAGGCTGTTTTTGAAGTATCTGGGGGTACGCCCCGAATAGTGTACGCTTTATACGACTTTCAGGTTAGTATGGGCAACGGCTGCCTGGATGTCCTGCATGGGCGATATGATTGAATCAATGAGCATATGCAATCTAGTGGTTAAGCGTCCAGTTTTACCCGGCGGGCATCAATGTAAGCGTCCAGGTCGGCAACGTCATACAAAATACGCCTACCCAATTTAATGTAATTAGGCCCTATCCTCTTGGCTCTTTGGTTTGCTAAGGTCTGGGGGTTTTTATACCCCAGGTAAGCGGCAGCCTGCTTGGCGTCTAATCTTTGTTTTTTCATTAATTTTTTCCAACATGTTACAACATGTATCATTTAAGTATCTAAAAAAAAGAGCTGAAAGCTCCACTATTTTACATATTACAATAATTTTTTAATTTCAAAATTGACGTCCGCGATCAAAGCAGAGATATTCAAAATAAAAACGCTGTTTTGATACATCACACCTTCTTTAATAACCTTAAAAAATTCGTCAACTTTGTCTTCATCATCAAAACTAAAGAAAAATGTATTCTCCTTAGTTTCTTTCAGATCAATATGTACGAGAATATGATAAGCTTTATTATTTTCGTCTGAGAATGAAAAAGAATATTTCCCAATTATTGACCCAGCACGTTCCCGACTAAATCCAAATTCAATCAAGTGTTTGAATGCAGCAACTTTATAAAGATCGTTAATCGAATAGAGATTTTTAACCCCCTGGCCAGATGCTTTTTGGATAGACGGACCAACATAGCCACGCTCTACCCATTGCTGGAGACGCGCCCTTGTTACGCCAATAACCTTTATTAGTTCTGGGGTTGTATAATCTGGTTTATTTAGACTCATAATGCCATACTTCATAATATATTTGTTACAACATGTATCATTTTTATGATATTGTCAATAATTTTTTTGAACGGCCATGTTTTTTCATACTTTCCCCCACCAGAAACCAGAACCCAGGTGGGGGATATGGTGGGGGATTGAATTTTCAGGCATAAAAAAAGGCCCTTACAATGCCCTGCAAGTGCCTGTTTTTATTATATGGTGATCCCACCGGGAATCGAACCCGGGTTTCCGGCGTGAGAGGCCAGCGTCCTGACCGCTAGACGATGGGACCATGTAAACTTTAGAAATGATTATTTATAATGCTTGGGTTCAAAAGTCAATAAAAATTAAATTCAAAGTATCCCATATCAATGAGAAATCCATGACTGCAGCGCATATTACCCTCTGAATTTACTTTGGATCAAAATTTTTACGGGTGCCTTTTTTGGCGCCCAGGGCAAAGTAGAAAAGCCAGCCGATGACTGGGACAATAGCCACAAGGTGCCAGACAAATTTTTCTTTGGGTGTTGAGAAATCTTTTTTCAGCAGGTCAATTAATGCAAGCATGGTCAGGACAAAGGAAACGCCGACAATTAGAAGTACATATAAAACAAGCTCTTTGGGTGTCATTTTATTTTTCCGATTTTTTATAAACCAACGGATATTGGTCTTACGTTTTTGTGGCAGGTCAAATATTTGCCGTTATTTTAATTTATCTGAAATCTTGAGCAGCGCATCTACATAATAGTTGGAGTGGTTGTACCGGAACAGGACTTCATGCTGGCGCTGACGGCTCAAACCCGATTTCCAACCGTGGTGTTTTAAGTAATTGGCCACTGAAAAAATGGCGTCATCGTGATCAAACAAATCCACCTTCCCATCTTGATTACCGTCCCTGGCCAACATCAAAGCGTTGGAAGGCATGAACTGAGGAATGCCCATGGCACCGGCGTAAGAACCTTTAACAGCAACAGGATCAATACCCTCACGGTCGGCATAACTGATCAGTGCCTTAAGCTCTTCATATCCCCACCTGCTTTTCTGATCTACTTTTTTATCAAAAGCATCCCGCTCAGATTTTTTATTATCCGATATAGCCTGCCAGACCCTTTCAGCAAGGGCTTTGTCCGTAAGCGCTGCCATGGTGGACAAGGTGTTTATCACCGTACGCTTGCCAAGGTAAGTGCCCAGGCGGGTTTCTACCAGAAGGATAGCTGTAATAATGGTTTTGTCCACTGAAAATTTTTCCTGGGCTTTATATAGGCTCTCCTTATGCGTGGCCATATACTCTCGGGCATTGGCTATGGATTTTGGCGACGAGAACTGGTCATAATTAAGGCTGGATTCCGAATGGACAAAAAACAAAGAGACCCCCCCTGGATCAAAAAAGAACCCTTCATTACTCAACAGAGCATTGGTTTTTTCCGGATCAAACCCGTCCTGAATAAGCCGTCGGGTAAGGCGGTAAAAATCATTTGTCTGATCAGAGCTATCCGGTGCAGCCTCCTGCTGAGCATAGCAAACATTAACAGAAAAACAGATGATCAACGCCACAATAACTCTCAGGATCAATTTTGGGAAAGGGTAGATTTTTTTCATAATTGCGGAGTCTGCTCCCTTGCTGTAATCGTTTGAGGAAGGATATTTTTCCTGTTCCAGAGCCTGTTTTATTGCCATTTTATATAGCGTATTTTGTTTTTGATTGCATTAAAAAAACGTCACAGACAAACTACATCGTGCAGACCGAAAACCGTAAATTTTGCCGATTACGGCGTTGATTTGAAATTTCAATCCTCAAAATTCGCCTTGCATTCCGAAGGTTTTAATTTCAGCCCGCCTTATACTCAACAAAATTTCCAGGTTTTCGTCCAGACACTACATAAAAAAACGGGTCCGGAAAACTGTCAAGGATTTCCGGACCCGTTTGTCAGGTCAATGCCAACACAAGGCTGTTTTTTTAAATGTCAAAGTACAGATAGAACTCATGGGGATGCGGACGGCTGATAACCGGTTTAACTTCGTTTTCCATTTTGTAGTCAATCCAGTAGTCAACAACGTCCTTAGTGAAAACATCACCCTTGAGCAGGAATTCATTGTCGGCTTTAAGGGCTTCCAGAGCTTCTTCAAGGCAACCCGGTGCGGACGGGATAGCAGCCAGTTCTTCAGCCGGCAGATCATAGATGTTTTTATCCATGGGATCGCCCGGATCAATTTTGTTCTGAATACCGTCAAGCATGGCCATGGCAATGGCGGAGAAAGCCATGTAACCGTTGGCGCTGGGATCAGGTGTACGGAATTCAAGACGTTTTGCCTTGGGAGATCCGGAGTACATGGGCAGACGGATGGCAGCAGAACGGTTCCGGCTGGAGTAGGCCAGCTTGATGGGTGCTTCAAAACCGGGGACCAGACGTTTGTAGGAGTTGGTGGTGGGGTTTGTCAAGGCGCACAGGGCTTTGGCGTGTTTCATGATGCCGCCGATGGAGTACAGAGCGTTATCGGACATACCTGCATATTTGTTACCTGCAAATGTGGGCTCTCCACCTTTCCAGAAGCTCATGTGGGTGTGCATGCCGGTACCATTGTCGCCATAGAGGGGTTTGGGCATAAAGGTAACGCACTGTCCGTATTTTGCAGCCACATTTCTCAATACATATTTGAACCAGGCAAGCTTGTCACCCATGTTCAACAGGGAGTCAAACCGAAGGTCAATCTCAGACTGGCCTGCAGATGCAACCTCGTGATGCTGGCATTCCATGTCAATACCCAGATCTTGCAGGGTCAGCATCATCTCAGTTCTCATGTCTTGATAGGTATCTGCGGGCGGCAGGGGGAAATAACCGTGTTTGGGTTTGATTTTGTATCCCAGGTTGGGTTCGGAACCGTCACCGGTGTTCCAGTGAGCTTCCGGAGAATCAATCTCAAAAAAGGAAGCATGGGGATCTGAAGAGTAACGGATATTGGAGAAGATAAAAAACTCGGGCTCGGGACCTACAAAAATGGTGTCGCCGATGCCGGTGCTTTTGATATAGGCTTCAGTTCTTTTGGCAATACCGCGGGGATCTCTGGAATACCCTTCACCGGTGATCGGGTCATGGATGTTGCCAATAATGGCCAAAGTCGGCACTTTAAAAAACGGATCAATTTTTGCCGTTCCAGCTTCAGGAATGACGTTCATATCAGAGTTATCAATGTTCTGCCATGCTCTCATGGAAGAACCGTCAAATCCAAATCCATCTTCAAAGGAAGCTTCTGTCAGCTCTGATACAGGCACACTAAAATGTTGCCACGTGCCGATGAAGTCCATATAGCGGACATCAACGACTTTAACGTCATTTTCTTTTGCCATTGCCAATACTTCTTTTGGTGTCATGTTTCTACCTTTCCATCTATAAAGTTATTATGGGTTTATCCTATGTTTTTTGGGTTTGAGATAATGGGCGTAAAAGCGCCTTAAATGTTAAATTGCATCATCTCCGCTTTCTCCGGTCCGAACCCGGATAGCGCCTTCAACCGGCAACACAAAAATCTTACCGTCACCAATCTTACCGCTGTTTGTTGCAGACCGGATAGTTTCCACGGTTTCGTCAAGTCGGTCGTCGGTCACAACAATCTCAAGTTTTATTTTTGGAACAAAATCTACAACATACTCCGCCCCGCGATAGATCTCTTTGTGCCCTTTCTGGCGGCCGTATCCATTAACTTCTGTAACGGTCATGCCGTAGATGCCGATTTCGCTCAAAGCCTCTTTGACATCATCCAACTTAAAGGGTTTAATAATTGCTTCAATTTTTTTCATTTATGACCTCCTTTGACTGTATCTGTGGAAGACGGTTAATAATAGCGTTTTTTATTTGATTCAATTTTTCTTCTGATTCTATTTTCTGGTCTCCTTCAATATCCCGGACGTAAAAAACATCAATCACCTGATCCACCTTAGTGGCGACCATGGCGACATTGACGTTGATACCGGACCGGTATAAGGTATTGGTAATGGCAAACAAGAGCCCTGGAAAATCATAGGTTAAAACTTCAATAATCGTAAAAAAGCTGGATGTTTCATTGTCTATGCGGACCTGGTTGTCTTCAGGCCGACTACCGCTGGATATGGTCACTTCAGTGGGAATTTTCTCAAGCACGTTATCCAGGTAGTGGTCATCTTCAAGGGCCATGCTTAAATCCTGCCCGGCCTTTTCCCATTTTTCCTTTTCAAAGAGTCGATCCTGGGGAGGACGGACATTAAAGATATCCAGAAAATGCCTGTCACCCAAAAAATAGGCCTGGGAACCGACAATATCAATATTATTCTGAAAAAAGACCCCGGCAAGCTTGGAATAAAACCCCGGCTTATCCTTACCGCAAATGGAGACGGTTCTCATATCAGACTTGTTTTCTTTTGTAATCTGCCAGATATATTCCCGATCTCCAAGATTTCTAAATAAATTAATATGATCCACAATGTTCTGGGGAGGCACATAAAGCAGGTAGCGCCGGGACATAGCAGACAACTGCCGGGTAACCTCTTCTTCACGCCAACTCTCCCGCAACAAAGTCAAAACGTCTTTCTTCTTTTTTTCAATAAGTCGCTGGGTTTTCTTGGACGCCAGTTCCCCTGTTTTGATGATACCCATGGTCTTAAAAAACAGGTCTTTGATCAAATTTTCGGTCCATTCGTTCCAGGCCTTGGGTCCGGTTGCCTTGGAATCTGCCACCGTAATCAGAAAAAGCATGCGCAATAACCGAATTTTGCCAATCTTATGCGCTGTGTAAACGGCTGTCTCCTCGTCATAAATATCTCGGCGGGTGGCGGTTTTTGCCAAAAACAAATGGTGTTCAATGAGGAAAAGGATATCTTCTTTTTCCACAGGACTGAATCCGAGTCGTTCAACAACAGGCCCTGCTATTCTGGCCCCTCTACGAGAATGCTCCTTGGCAGGGTCAGCTTTACCGATGTCATGAAGAAGACCAGCCACAAGCAAAACATTCTTGTTCCTTATCTCCTTGAACACGGAATTATAAAGGGTACCCATCATCGTATCACCAGGGTCTTTGAAACCGTTCAGAATCTCTACGCAGCGAATGGAGTGCTTGTCCACGGGAAACAGGTGATACTGATTGTACTGAATTTTATGCACCAGCGGCGCAAATTCCGGGATAAATTGAGCCAGGATACCGGTGGAAAGCATGACATTCAGCACATTGAATTTCCAGATCGACATACCCAGAATCCGTTTAAAAATCTTGACACATGCCGGATCCGTGCGCACCTCATCATCCACAAGGTGACGGAATTCCGATGCGACCCGCCTGGCCTCAATAGACAAAGGTATCCGGGTCTGCCCACTTTCAAGAAAAATGCGCAGCAGTAGATCAGGGTGCTGCATAATTGTCACGGTATTTGCAAAACAAAGCCGGCGTTTTTTTACGACCAACCCCTCAGTCTTGGTAGGACGTGGCGCAGCCGTGTCTTTCTTAACCCGGCAGGTGGATATGATATCTTCGAATGTGATCTGGTAAATCTGCTTTAAAAAATCCATTTTTTCATGCAGTTCACCGAGGAAAACCTCCACCTGGGGCGAGCCCGAAGTATCCGCATAATCCATTAAACCGGCCACTTCTGCCTGGTGTTCGAAATGCAGGGTATCGCTTTTGCGGTTGCTGATATAATGCAAACGGTTGCGCACATCCCATATATAGATTAACGCGTCTTCCAGACTGTCGTATTCAAAATGAGACAAAAACCCATAATACTCCAGATCCCGCCGGGTCTTAATATTGGACTTAATTTTAGCATACCACAGCAGGGTGTGGTAATCCCGAAGACCACCAAATCCTGATTTCAAGTCAGGTGAAACCAGATATGAAGAGTCCCCGAAATCCTCCAGGCGCTTTTCTCCGTTTTCGTATAAATAATTAAGCGTAGGCTTCAAGTGCTTTGCGGCCAGTTGCTGCCGGAATTTTTCCATGAATTCGGAATAGATCAAAGAGGCACCGCAAATAAACCTGGCATCAAGCACGGTGGTCAGAATATCAAAACGCTCAAAGGACATTTTAATACACTCATTAATGCTCCTGACTGCATACCCCACTTCAAACCTGGCATCCCATAAGGGATACAAAAGTTCCTGGACAAAGGCCTCCACATCCGGCGGAATGGCTTTATCAAAAAGGATAAGCAGATCGATATCGGAATGGATACACTGCTCTTTTCTCCCGTATCCCCCCAGGGCAATGATGGCAAAAGGACTGCCCGAAATAACCATTTTCCTGGCGGCAATACTCTTTTCAAACACCCGATAAAAGTATTCATCAAGACGGGTGGTCATCTTTTCCAGGAAATTCGTTTCTTGCCCCTGGAGATACTGATCTATCAGCTCTTGTTTCTGTTCAATTAATAATGTGGTTTCAGGACTGTCCATGTCTGTATTAGTATCTCTATTTTGACCTTTAATTAATGTCCTTTTTCCGTCTAAAACATCTCACACACCAGACCAAAAACTTAAACACCGCTTCTCATTATTGTTTGCATCCGACAATGATAGACTGCAATGGATGTGCCAACCTTTTATTTTCAACAGGTTATAAGGCACCCATGTGTCCGAGCCCCACAAATCAACGAAATAACCAAAACTTATTACAGTAATGTCTAATTTAAAGGGCGATATGTTACACTTTTGTAACCACTATCAGGCATGAATCCTAAAACAAGCAGACGGGTAAATGATATGTCAAATATTTGAAAACGCATGAATAATCAGCCAGGCACATGGGGTGCTTGGCTGTGGCAATACTGAAAGATGCGGATAATAATCACCGCTAATCTTTATCTATTTTTTCAGGATCCTTTTCCTTGTCGTCATCAATGGGCTCTTTTGTTGCTTTTTTGAAATTTTTAATGCCCTTTCCTAAACCGGCACCGATTTCAGGCAACTTACCCGCGCCAAATATTATAAGGATAATCACCAGAATTATTATCAACTCCGGCATTCCTAGACCACCAATCATGATTCAAGCTCCTCGTTTTGTCCTTGGTGTTACTACAAAATTCATCAAATCAGCTCATTAGCATTTAACCTGTACGAAGTCAATCATTAAGGATTCATATGAGCATATCACAACATTACAGTTTTGTAACAAAGTATTTACATTTTATTTGATGCGAATCATAATTTGGCTTGATCTACCAGCAAGTCAGCAACATTTAGGTATTAACCATTGACTATCAAAACCCAGCCTGTTACCCAAACGGATTAAGATAACGCCTTTTCAACAAATTCGACAGAACGGAGACCCAATGACAAAACATCAAGACGCACGCTTCCAAGGGGCCCAAAAATATGTACTCGACCCGGAACTTGCATCCATTGTCAACATATCCATGGCCCTTGAAATGCCCCTGCTTCTAAAAGGGGAGCCCGGCACCGGCAAAACCATGCTGGCCCATGCCATTGCTGACACCCTGAACATGCAGCTGATTATCCTCAACGTCAAATCCAGCATGAAACTGGTAGAAGCCCTCTACCAGTACGACACACTTACCCGCCTCAATGACTCCCGGTTCGGTGACTCCACCAGGGATGTCAGCAATATTGACGAATATATAAAGATGGGAAAAATCGGCCAGGCCTTCTGCGCTGAAAAGCGCACCGTCCTGCTCATCGATGAAATTGACAAGGCTGATACGGATTTTCAGGATGATATGCTCGATGTTCTGGACCAGATGCAGTTTGACATCATTGAAACGGATAACACCATATCCGCCGTGCACAGGCCTGTGATCATCATCACATCCAATGCAAAAAAAGACTTGTCCGACCCCTTTCTCGGCCGTTGCAATTTTCATCACATTGCGTTTCCCGACCCCAAAATGATGCGCAAAATTATCCAGGTCCACTTCCCGGACATTGATTCAAAACTGGCGGAAAATGCCATCAACGCATTCTACGCCGCCAGGAACATTGACGGCATAGAAAAAAAGCCCGCCACCCGGGAACTGATTAACTGGATACGTGCGCTTCAGGCGGATCCGGACTTCAGGGCCCAGGATCTTCTCAAAGGCGGTCTGCCGTTTTTAGGGGTGATGTTTAAAAAAAGTCCGGACTATGAACGGGCCAAAAACATGACCGGCCGCCCCAGGCGGTTCTAATGTTTCTCAAATTCTTCTATACATTAAAGGATGTGGGCATACCGGTTTCCCCCACATCTTTTCTGACTCTGCAAAAGGCGCTTTACCAGGGGCTGATTAGCAGCTTGGACGATTTTTACACCTGTGCCCGGGCTGTGCTGGTGAAAAGCGAGCGGTACTTTGATCTTTATGACCAGGTATTTGCCTATCACTTTGACGGGGTACCCCTGCCCGAAGACGAGGGATTTGAAATCGATCAGATGGCACAGGCCATGCTGGAGGAATGGCTGAAAAATCCTAAAACAATGGCCGATGCCTTAAATGTGGATGAAAACGCCTTAAACAAACTTAACCCCGATGAACTCATAGACTATTTCAAGCAACGGCTCCAGGACCAGGACGGGCGCCATGACGGCGGAAGTAAATGGATCGGCACCGGCGGCATCTCCCCTGTGGGCCATTCCGGGTATCATCCCGGCGGCATGCGTGTAGGAGGTGTTTCCCGGAACAAATCTGCGGTAAAAGTAGCCAATGAACGCAGATACAAGAATTATTCAACCCAGGGACCTCTTACCCAGGCAAAAATAGGCGAGGCGTTAAAACGGCTGCGCAACATGATTCCGACAGGCCCCAAAGATGTAATCAATGTGGACGAAACCATCCGGGCAACCCTGCGCAACGGGGGGGAAATAGACTTGATATTTAACCGGGCCATGCAGGACAAGCTCAAGGTCATCCTTGCAATTGATAATGGCGGATGGTCCATGGACCCACATATCCAAGTCGTCCAAACCCTGTTCAACTATGCCCGGGCCCAGTTTAAAGAAGTGACAACCTACTTTTTCCACAACACCATCTATGATTATGTATGGGAGGATCCGTCCCGGTATAAAAAGCCTAAAAAAACGTTGGATTTTGCCAGACTGGACCCGGAAACCAGGCTCATTATTGTGGGGGATGCCAGCATGGCCCCCTATGAACTTATGGCACATAACGGCGCCATCCATATTATGGATCGCAGCGGACGCCCCAGCATCGAACAACTCAACTTTTTGGCACAAACGTTTAAGAATGCGGTCTGGCTTAATCCGGTATCACAAGTCATGTGGCATTATACCCACACCATCATGGCCATTTCACAAATTTTTCCTATGTATGAACTGTCCCTGGATGGGTTGGAGAAGGCAGTCACAAGGTTAATGGAAAAGGTCTAACTTGTTTGGGCGAGAAGTCACCCACCTGAGGCGTTGCGGGAAAAATTGGGGTTTGCCCATAACACCGGCCACAAAGCAGGTTTGACTGTGACTTTATTTTTCCGGCCAGGCCGGGTCTGCCGGTATATTGTAAAGATCCAGAGTATTTTTAAATATGGCCGCGGCCAGCTGATCCGGGTCTTCTTTGCGCACCGTTGCCAGACATTCCATCACGGAGCGGACAAACGCCGGTTCATTACGCCGGTGCTTGTTTTTCTGGGGTTTAGGGGTCAGATAGGGGGCATCCGTCTCTATGAGCAACCGATCTTTAGGGACCAAAGGAACAATACTGCGCAAATACTCACCCCGCTGGAGGATGGTAAGAATCCCTGTAATACCGATATAATACCCAAGATCAAGGTATTTAAACATCTCATCTTTTGTGCCGGAAAAACAGTGAACCACCCCTTTTCTGGACTTAGGCCCGTCTGATTTCAATATCTCATAAAACCGGCCTTTGGAATCCCGCTCATGAAAAATAAGCGGTAGGTCCAGCTTTCCGGCCATGGCAAGCTGGGCCGAAAAACAGGCTTCCTGGTCCTCCTGGGGTGAAAACATGCGGTTAAAGTCCAGTCCGGTTTCCCCCCAGGCCTTGATACAGTCATGGGTCAGAACCAGCTGTCGAAGCTCATTGAGCACCTGGGCGGAACACTGAACCGCATCATGGGGATGAATCCCGACAGAGGTATAAATATGATCAAACCGGGATGCGATATCTATGGCCTTTTGGGAGGTTTCCCTGTCAACGCCGACCACCATTACGGCCAGCACCCCTTCCCGGCGCGATCTGTCCATAACCTTGCCCCGATCATTATCGTAGCATTTATCGTCAATATGGCAATGGGAGTCAAAAAGAATCATTCATCTATTCCTATGTTTTTTCCCTTTTCTCTTCTGCACAATGCCTAAGCAAACTTCACTTTGTCTGCAAGACAACCAAGTCGTCAAAATTTTAAGCCTTCACTGATTTTGGAAGAAGCCGATTTACGGGTTCAGTGAAGGCTATGTGTAAGAAAAACTGTTTGCAGCACTCCTTGACACAGGCGGTTTATATCAGTAAATTTAATGTCAGTCAATTATCCCTAAAACCCACAAGGCAAATCATCTATGAGGGCGAACGGCGGCAAAGCCAATATTATCAGGCTGTTTAATGTGACCAAACGCTATGGCGGCAAGCTGGCTCTAAACAACATCTCCCTTGATATCAAGCCCGGCGAGTTTATTTTCATTTCCGGGCCTTCCGGGGCCGGCAAATCCACGCTGCTCAAGGTTTTATACCTGGCCGAGCGGGTCTCCGAAGGACAAATTCTCATTGACGGCATGAACCTGGCGCGGGTTTCATCCACAAAACTGCCTTTTCTACGGCGTCGCTTCGGCATGGTATTCCAAGATTTTAAGTTGATTCCCAGCCGTACGGTCTTTGAAAATGTCGCCCTTGTACTCAAGGTTGCCGGAGAAAAACAGTCCTACATAAAAAAAAAGGTGATGCACGTACTCAGGGTCACGGGCATGGAGAAAAAGGCCAATCATCTGCCCCCGACCCTGTCGGGCGGAGAACAGCAACGGGTCGCCGTGGCAAGAGCCGTGGTCGGCGAACCATCTATTATCCTGGCAGATGAACCCACGGGCAGCCTGGACAATGAATCTGCCCAGCGTGTCCTTGATCTGCTTTTAGGATATCATCAAAATGGGGCCACCATCCTCATGGCCAGCCATAACCTGGACCAGATGTCCCTTTTTGGCAAAGGACGAAACATCGCCTTGGAAGACGGGACACTTAAAGGAATATCAACCATTTTATGCTGAAGAAACTGAAAAAAAATTCGATTGCGATATGATGCGATTTTTAAGCAAAGCCTTGACCGATATCAGGTCCAACCGATTTCTAAACATAATCACCATCATGACCATCGCCCTTTCCATCCTTCTGGTGTCGGTTTTCATGCTTTTTTTCGAAAATGCCAGCCGGGTTCTTTCTGCCTGGAATCAGGGCGGACGGGCCATCGTTTACTTGAGCGAATCTTTCACCCCTGCCATGCTGCCCAATGTAAAAGACCAGCTTATGTCCATAGGCGGCATTGAAGAAACAACGTTTATCCCCAAAACCCAGGCACTGGAACAGTTGAAAAAAGAGATGGGGGCCAGAACCCAATTTCTGTCAACTCTCCAGGAGAATCCACTCCCCGATGCCATTGAAATCACCATAGCCGACCATTCAAACTTTGAACAGATTCAAAAAACAGCCGACCGGATTGAGACTTTGGACATTGTAGACACAGTAGAGTATGGACAGGGATGGCTGGGCCGCTTTTTCAAACTGTTCAATCTCTTTAAAATGACCGGCTATGCCATGAGCGGTCTGTTTTTGATGATCGCCCTGTTCATCACGGCCAACACCGTACGCATAACCTTTTATGCAAGGCAGGCTGAAGTGGAAATCATGCGCCTGGTGGGCGCAACTGACGGGTTTATCAAAACCCCTTTTTATGTTGAAGGACTCCTCCAGGGATTTTTCGGCGGGGTTTTGGGTATAATCATTCTTTTATCAGGTTATTTGACACTATCTTCCGGCATTTCCCAGAATATGAGCGCCTATGTGTATCTGGACATTCATTTTCTTTCCTGGCCGGCCATGGCAATCATTTTATTTTCCAGTACCTTTCTAGGTTGGTTCGGATGTTTCATTTCATTGAAGCAGATTTTAAAATAAGGGCCGGCATTATTGCTTGTATTACGGCGGCGGCCGTTATTCTGGGCCTGACAGATCCATGTTACACACAGGTTTTGTATAAGGGCAAAATCAATGCAGCCAAACTCAATGTCCGCGCAGCTCCCGATAACCTGTCTAAGGTGGTGGTGGTTCTAAATAAAGGTGAACGGGTGAATGTTCTGGAGATGAAAGGTGGTGTCGGTGGATGGTTGAAGGTTGAATACCAGGGCATGCAAGGATATATCAGAAACCGCAGCCGCTATATTCTTTTAAAACCTTTAGCGCCGCATCCAACACAAAAAGCCCACCCCCCAAAAATATCCAGGACAAATCAATCCAAACAAGCAGTCATTGCAAAACAGATTCAAGAAGAGAACCGGAAAGTTCAAAAATTTTCCCAGCAGGAGATGCAGATTCTTGACGGACTTGACCAAATTGACATGGCCCTGAACCAGGCCCGGCTGGCAGCCCGGGATTTAAGGCGAGAGGCCATTGTCCTCTCCCAGGAAATTGAAAAAACCCAGACGCGCATTGCAGACCTGAACAAATCAATGAAAGCCACACGGGACTATGCCGGAAAACGATTGAATGCCCTTTTCCGCATGCACATGATAGGCCGTCTTGAAATGGCCGGTCCCCCATCATCTTTATTCGATTTTGTCATCACCCAGAACGCACTCAAAAAAGTCGTAGAATCAGATTTTTCCCTGCTCGAAAAACAAACCCGGAACTTAAAGGAACTTAAAGGCCTTGAACAGGATCTGAACAGTCAGCACAAGCTGAAAGCAGGTCTTGAGGAACAATTGGCATATGAAATTAAAATTCGCAAAAACGAAGCTCTAAAAAAGGAAAGAATTCTTAAAGAGATCCAACGCCGCAAGCGCTTATCCCTGGCGGCGAAACACTCCCTTGAAGTGTCATCCCGGGCCCTTAACCAGACCATATCCGCTATCACGCCCCCGGCCGCCCCCGCACGTGTAACATCCTCCTTTGCAAATCAGAAGGGCCGGCTTCAGTCCCCGGTAACGGGTAAAATCATTTCAAAGTTCGGCACCAAACGCAAAGGCGATTACAACGCCTTCACATTTCAAAGCGGAATTGATATAAAGGCGGATCGGGGTACACCCGTAAAAACCGTTTTCAGCGGCGAGGTCATTTTTGCCCAATGGCTTAAGGGTTACGGCAACCTGATGATCATCAACCATGGGAACAGTTATTATACCCTTTACGCCCACGTCGAAGAGCTGTACAAGAAAAAAGGCGAGCGGGTGGACACTGGGGAAATCATCGGCACGGCAGGAGATACCGGCTCCATCAAAGGATCGTGCCTTCATTTTGAGGTCCGTCACCACGGCAAACCCGTCGATCCCCTCAAATGGCTGAAAAAAGGAGCATGACAAATGAGAAAAACGAATTGGGCCGTATTGATTCGGTTCTGGCTGACTGTGGCTATGATCCTGACGCTGATCGCAGGTTCAGCGTACGCAGCTGAAGAAAAAACATATCAATCCTTAAAACTGTTCGCCGACGTCCTGGAAGAGCTTGAAACTAACTATGTGGACCAAGTCAAGCCCGAAGAGCTGGTACACAACGCCATAAAGGGGATGGTGGGCAATCTTGATCCACATTCCAGCTTCATGCCCCCGGATGCCTTTGGAGATCTTAAGGACGATACCAAAGGGGAGTTTTCCGGTATCGGGATTGTTATTACCGTGAAGGACGGCATTCTTACGGTCGTCTCACCCATTGAAGGCACCCCTGCCTACGCGGCCGGTATCACAGCCGGTGACATTATCGTCAAAATTGATGATGTTTCCACCAAGGATATGGCCATGTGGGAAGCCGTGAACAAAATGAGAGGACCGCGGTACGAAGAGGTTAAAATCACCATTATCCGGGAAAAGGCTCCCGCTCCGCTGACATTTACGCTCAAGCGGGACATAATCCCAATGACCAGTGTACGCTCGGCCATGCTCACTCCGGGGTTCGGCTATTTAAGAATTACCAATTTCAGAATGAACACCCTAGATGATGTGACAGAACAGCTGTCAGCCTTGGAAAAACAGGGAGACGGCCTGAAAGGACTGATCATTGACCTTCGGGATAATCCGGGGGGATTGCTCGATCAGGCCATTCGAATTTCCGACCTGTTTATCGACAAGGGAACCATTGTCTCCATCAAGGGGCGCATCAAAAAGAACAACCAGGAGTTCAAGGCCCATCCGAATTTTCCGGAACGCAACTACCCCATTGTCACGTTGATCAACGGCGGTTCAGCGTCAGCTTCCGAGATCGTTGCAGGAGCCCTTAAAGATAATGCCAGATCCCTGATTATCGGCACAACATCCTTTGGCAAAGGGTCTGTGCAAACCGTGCGTCCGCTCAAAGATGGATTCGGCCTTAAATACACCATTGCCCGGTACTATACCCCCAGCGGACATTCCATCCAGGCCAAGGGCATCCTGCCGGACATCCGCGTGGAATCCGGAACAGTGGCGCCCCCCCAAAAAGAAGAATCCCCCTTTGACCAGATGCTCAAAGAAAAGGATTTGAAAAACAGCCTCAAACCCGAAGAGGGAGAGACAAAAACCAAGAAAAAATCCCAAAAAGATGCTGAAATCGAAAAACTCAATAAAGATGTCCAGGTAAAACGCGCCCTTGATATTCTCATCAGCTATGGTGTGTTCAGTAAATTAAATGGCACAAACTAAATCCACGGGCGGCACAAAGAAAACCTCAAAAACCGCCCCCCAAAAAAGTACAAAAATAAAAAACAAGACTGGGTCAGCCAAAAAGACCGGAACAAAAAAAATTGCTAAGAAAAAAAGCCCCGGGGTCTTGGATGAAGTGAAAAAAACGGTACTTGGCATTGCTATCCTTGTATCGGTCTGCCTGACTGTGGCGATGCTGGCTGATATTTTTTTACAAGCCGGTCGCCCGGTCCCCCCGGAACCTCAGTCCGCCCCCAAAACGCCGCCTGTGGCACAGCCAAAAGCCCCGGGACCGGAGCCCCCGGAGACAAAACACCCGGTAACCGCCGAACCTAAAATCATATCCAAAGCCAAAGGCCTCAAGGAAAAAGACCATGCACCCGGCAAAAGCAGTATAAACAAAACGCCGGTATCCAAAGAGGGCTCGGCAATTGTTTATGAAGTATATGATGATGTAAACCCGACGCCCCCTAAAAAAGTCGTGCCGCCTAAAAAGGTTAATTTTGTACCTCAGATTGCCATCATCATTGATGATATCGGCTACAACAAAAAATTGGCCATGGGCCTCTTCAACGTAAATAAGAATATCACCTTTGCCATCCTGCCCTTCTCTCCTTTCGGAACACAGCTTGCCCGCAGTCTGTCGGAAAAAGGGGCAGAATTGATGCTGCATCTTCCCATGGAGCCGACCCAGTACCCCAAGGTCAACCCCGGGCCGGGCGCGTTGTTATCTTCCATGTCCCCGGATGAACTTTTAACCCAGCTTCGAAAGGATATCCATGCGGTTCCCGGTACAGTGGGTGTAAACAACCATATGGGATCCAGACTTACGGCGGATTCAGATAAAATGAATCAGATTTTCACGGTGCTCAAACAAAACAATCTGTTTTTTATTGATTCCAGAACATCTGTTGAATCCAAGGGCGAGCAATCCGCCCGTATGTTTCATCTGAAATTTTCCCACAGGGATGTGTTTCTGGATAATTTCCAGAATGTCGAGTACATTTCAGGTCAAATCAAAAAACTGATCAAACAGGCCAATGACCATGGCAGCGCCATCGGTATCGGTCACCCCCATCAGGCCACCCTGGATGCCCTGAAACGCGAGCTTCCAAAACTTAAGGGAAAAGTACGTCTGGTAACGGCCAGCAGGCTGGTGGAGGTGCCGAAAAGCTAAAGGGCCTGATATAATTCCAGGGCCTGGTCCACAGGTATCCGGTCAGGCAGTCCGTCCTCAAAGTAACTGATAAAATGACTGTTTACAGCGTTTAAAAGGGTGTTCATCCGGTCAAGGTCAAGCATATCAGAATGATCCAGTGTTTTTACGCCCTTAAAATTTTTAGGGCAGAAATCCACCACAGCCCTGCCCTCTTTTTCCATGTACAGGGGATATCCATGGGTCCTGCAGATAATGGGACGGGCCTCGTAAACCAGACAAACATGATCCACAAGCAGAGGACATGCACGATCGTTCTGCTGTGCTTGTTCAAGTACCTTTCCCCGGCATCCGGCATCCAGGCGACTGAAGGCTCTTGACAAGGAAAAAGCCTCAACCGGAAACAAAGACAGATGCCTGCAGCATTCATCACACCCTTTTTTGCAGGCAAGCAGGTCTTTATGGACCCGGGATAGCCTTTGGATATGTTCATCCACCCGTTTGATCAGATCCGTGTAATTTTTCAGTAGACTGTCAAGCACATGCTCGGTCATTATATTTTCCCCCTCATTTATTCAGCGCCTTTTATATATTACCTGCCATGAAATGCAAACACCGGATAATGAATCAGAGAATTTATCTGGCCCAGATTATTTTATTGCTTTTTTGGCAATAGTAAGGCTAATCGTAACTACTCACCCCCATAAAAAAATGTCAAAAAACTAAAAAAAAGCTTGACAGGTTTTTGGGAGGTATTTTTTTGAAAAATCAAATTACATCAAAATATCCTCGTGCTACATAATAATGTGGCATGCATTTGACAATCACAAAAATTTAATGAAATTTTATCCGATTCGTTGAGAAAATGGATTGTAGGGCAACTCAGGAGGTCAAAAAAAGCTGTGTTATAATACAAGTATGGCAACGATGAACAAAACCAGTGTTCGAGAAGAAGTCGATCGTGTGAAGCAAGAGTTTGAGCAACTGAGCTTGGCAGGCAAGGTAACTCCTGAGGTAAAGGTGTTAATGAATAGCATGCTTCTCGTTGTGGAATTGATCCTGTCTGTTTTTCTCGAAAAGCAAACTCGCAAAAACAGCAAAAATTCAAGTTTGCCTTCTTCTCAAACGGACAGAGATGAAACTGCCAAACCGACTTCTACCGGCAAGGGAAAGGGCAAAAAAGTCAGTGGTGAAATCAGTAACACCCGTGTTAACGAAACTGTCACCATTGCCAAAGCTGAAACCTGTGATGTCTGCGGCACACCTTTGGATCAAACTCCTTGCCAGGGGCTCGAACGGCGGACAAAGATAGACATCGTTTTTGAAAAAGTTGTAGAGCACATTGATGCCGAGATAAAGGAA
This sequence comes from uncultured Desulfobacter sp., assembly GCF_963664415.1. Taxonomy (NCBI): domain Bacteria; kingdom Pseudomonadati; phylum Thermodesulfobacteriota; class Desulfobacteria; order Desulfobacterales; family Desulfobacteraceae; genus Desulfobacter; species uncultured Desulfobacter sp. The sequence continues at coordinate 2,939,732 of NZ_OY761445.1, forward strand.
TGTCCCAACTGCAAGGCGACGGCAAAAGGGCATTTTCCCGAAGACATGCCCGGAAGTTTACAGTACGGCAATGGACTCAAAGCTTTTGCCATTCATTTGATAATCAGTCAAATGGTTGCTCTCAATCGGGTTCAGAAACAGATATCTGCCATGATCGGCACTGTTATCTCCGAGGCAACTTTGCTCAAGTTTGTATGGAGGCTTTATCAATCTCTTGAGGAATGGGAGACAAAATCCATTGAAAGTATCCTTCATGCCCCTTCCATTCATGTGGATGAGACATCATTCCGGGTGGAAGGTAAAAATCATTGGATTCATGTATATTCTTCAGGAGGAATCACGCTAAAATTACTTCATCGAAAGCGGGGCAAGGAGGCGATTGTTGATTTGAATATCATTCCCCGCTATGGTGGGGTGATCATCCATGATTGCTGGGCATCATATTTATCATATGATCATTGTGGACATGGACTTTGTGGTTCGCACTTATTACGGGAACTGACCTTTATTGTTGATTCCAATCAATACAAGTGGGCCATTAATATGAAAAAGTTATTGCAGGAGACTTGTCATATTGTGTCCAAGCGAGAGGATAAATGCCTTACCGATAAAGAATATGCAAATTTGCAGAAACGCTACCGCAACATTCTTACACGTGGGGATAAAGAATTACCGGAGATTCCGCCAAAGCCAAAAGGTAAGCGTGGAAAGATAGCCAAATCAGATGCTCATAATCTTTGGGAAAGGCTGAAAAAATATGAAACAGCGGTATTGTTGTTTGCCAGAGAATCGTATGTCCCCTTTACCAACAATCGGGCGGAGCGTGATCTCCGCATGGCAAAGGTGAAACAGAAAATATCAGGATGTTTTAGGCGCCGGCATTATGCTCATGCCTATTGTCGAATTTCAAGCTATCTGCAAACAATGGCAAGCCAGGGTATCAACCCGCTTGTGGCTATTCAGATGGCTTTGACAGGTAAACTTACAGATATGGGTGAGTAGTTACGGCTAATCTTAAATTCTGAAGTGGCTTTTTACTATTTGATCATGGGCCTCAGTAACCAGACGCTGGTTTCAATCAGCTTCAAACGGATCAGAATATGGATTCTCTCGTATTTGCCGCAGGATTTTGCATCATTGCCCTGGCTGCCAGGCAGATCGGTGACACATTTAAACAGGCCGGTTTTCCCCTGATCAGCGGATTTTTATTCACCGGCATCATTGCCGGGCCCCACATTCTGAACCTGATACCCATTAAGGCTATTTCAACCCTGACCTTTGTGGATCAGATCTCTTTGGGGCTGATCGCTTTTGCCGCAGGCGGAGAACTCTATCTCAAAGAACTCAAATCCAGGCTGGCGGCCATTGGATGGATTACATCGGGGCTTGTGATCTCAACCTTTACAATAGCATCCCTGGCGCTGTTCACCCTTGCCGGCCATATCCCTTTCATGGCGGCCATGCCGGTTTCAGGAAAAATTGCCGTAGCCATCCTTGCCGGAGCCATTCTTGTGGCAAGAAGCCCATCCTCGGCCATTGCCATTATCAATGAACTCAGGGCCAAGGGGCAATTTACAAAAACGGTCATGGGTGTGACGGTCATCATGGATGTGGTGGTCATTGTGTTGTTTGCCACAGCCACCACCATGGCGGACGCCCTTATCAGCGGCTTGACCGGAAATGCCGGGTTTATCCTTTTTCTGGTCCTGGAGATTGCATTGTCCATGTCCCTGGGTATTCCGGTGGCCGGCATTTTATTTTTCATACTCCGGCTTCCCGCCTCCTTTGTTTTGAAATCCATTCTGATCCTTTTAACCGGATATCTTGTTTTCATCGGTTCCTTAGGCCTTCGCGCCTTCATTCACCATACGATGACGGTTGAAATTCTGATTGAACCCCTTTTGGTCTGCATGGTGGCAGGTTTTCTGGCAGCCAACTCCAGGCGATACAGAAAAGAATTTCTTGACCTTCTCAATTGTGCCGGACCAGGGGTCTACATTGCCTTTTTCACCCTGACCGGGGCCTCCATCCGTCTTGATATCCTGGCCGATACCTGGCCCATTGCGCTTATCCTGTTCGGCGTGCGCATCCTTGCCATATTTACAGGATCTTTTTTAGGGGGGTGTCTGGCCGGAATCGAAGCCCAAGGCCGCCGGACCTACTGGATGGCCTTTATCACCCAGGCCGGCGTTGGGCTTGGACTTGCCAAGGAAGTGGGTATAGAATTCCCCCAATGGGGCCCTGCTTTTTCCACAATCATGATATCCGTTATCGTCCTGAACCAGATCGTCGGCCCCCCATTGTTTAAACTGGCCATCAAGCGGATGAAAGAGGATCACACCCCTGCCAAGCCCAATGCCGTCACCGCACCACGGAATGTGGTAATTTTCGGAGCAGACAGTCAGTCCACGGCACTGGCCCATACCTTGTTTTCCCATGGGTGGCGGGTGAAACTGACCCAGCCAAGAGGCGGCTCGACCTTAGCCGGCCTGGAAAACAGCCCCCAGATACCGGTCCAGGTTGTGGACGGGTTTGATTACAAATCCCTTGAAAAAATCAACTGCCGAACCGCAACGGCCATTGTCACCCTGCTCAGCGACAGGGAAAACCTGGATATCTGCGAAACCGCGTTTGAACATTTTGCGACCCAGACCCTGGTTGCCCGGCTAAATGACCGCAGCAACCTTAGCGCATTTGAGGATCTCAACGTATTGGTGGTGGATCCCTCCACGGCCATTATCGGGTTGCTGGATCACTTTGTCCGGGCACCGGGCGCGGCGTCCCTGCTGATGGGGTTTCAGCGGGGCCGGGATGTGGCAGACGTGACGGTCCGCAATCCGGACCTGGCAGGCATTTCCCTAAGAGACCTTCGCCTGCCCTTTGATTCGGTGATTATGGCAATCCGGCGCAGGGGCACCCTTTCTGTTCCCCATGGGTTTACCCGGCTGGAGACCGGAGACCGGGTGACGGTCATGGGCACCACAGCGGCTTTAAGAGAAATTGCCTTGCGTTTCGGCCGTCACGAGGGCCAGGCCGCTTTAAATTTAATCGAGAAGGCCGTGCCTGAACAATTAAAAAAGAATGGAATAAAGCCGTCTCTCATTGAAAACGGCCACAGAGACCGATTTGATCTTTTGGTGGAAAAGGCGGTGGTTGCTGACCTTAAACAGGAAATGGACAAAAACACCTTTTTTGAACTGGCCGCAAAACAGATGAGCAAACAGGTGAACCTCTCTGCGTCCACCCTGTTTGAGATGCTCAGCCAAAGGGAAAACGAAATGACCACGGTGCTGGCCCCGGGACTTGCCATCCCCCACATTATCATCGAAGGGGAAAACCAGTTTGGCATGATGATTGTCCGGAGCAAAAAGGGCATCATTTTTTCTCCCCAGGCCCCAAGGGTGCATGCCGCCTTTGTCCTGGTGGGCACAAGGGATGAGCGGACATTTCACCTTGAAGCCCTGTCCGCCATCGCCAAAATCGTCATGGACCCGAGGTTTGAGCATAAATGGATCAGGGCCAGGTCAACCAAGGCGCTCAAAGCGCTGCTTCTCAATGCCGAACGGGATCGCCGGCATCCAGACAGGGCAGCGGGTTCTGGTCTGGCTCAGCCCTGGCAGTGAGGGGCAGTGGGATCTGAACCACACCTGACTTGAGTATGACATGACCGACACCTCTTTTTACCCCATTGCCCCGAGAGTGATACAGATGGAGGTTCCTGGATAACCAGCCCTCAGATCTCCGAATTCCCAGCGGTGACCACCAGTCTCTTCCATTACCCGATTCGGTCGACATATCACAGGCACTTAAACCAAGGAAAAGGGTGATAAATTTCATAAAGTAGTCCCTACGACATAGTCATCAAAATTATTCTTTCGAGTTGGTTTGACTCGACCTTTTGCAATTAAATTTGTCGGGAAATAACCCGGGTTATGACCTATGCCCGATTCGGTCGACATATCACAGGCACTTAAACCAGGAAAACTGCTTGATGGTATATAATTCATTGTACCAACTGCAGGCTCGTCTGAATGAGTACCCTCTTCTTCATCGATATCGCGTTTTGCAATTACATCGCCATTTACAGATCCATCATCACGAACCTTACCAGCCAGAAGACTCATGGGTAGGGGTTGAACAGACCTTCCATGAACCCCTGCAACATTCGCCGGACGGGGCGCTTCAACATCGTCACGTTTTAGCCCATTCCGGTCTACCAAGTTAACCGGGGCACTCTCGGCGTACTCATACAGATTCAATCCACCGTTAAATAGGATGGGGTCTTTAGCGGTCCACCGGCCGGTGGAGGGCTGGTAGTCCCTGGCGCCGAATCGAATCAGTTCATGGTCCGGGTCGGCCATGCCGCCGGCAAAACCGAAAGGCAGGTCAAAGGCCGGGTTGGTGTCGGACAGGACATTGCCCCAGGTGTCATAGCTGATCTGTTTAACGACACTGCCGCCGTCATCGGTCACCAGAATCGGCGAGCCGATGTGATCGGTGATGATGTGGTAGGCCAGCCCACCCCTCTCGCAGACCAGGGGAACCGGGCCGTCGGCATAGACGAAGCGCTGCCTGAGGGCCCCGCCCCCGTCGAACTCGGCCAGGGGCATCAGGCCGGTGCCGTAGAGCCAGGCGTGGGTCCGGCTGCCGTCAACGGCCCGGGCAATGCGTCGCCCGGAATGGTCATAAAGATAGGTGATCACCCGGCCGTCGGGAAGATCCACCCGGGCCAGGGTGCCGTCGGTGTTGTACTGGAATGCCGTAATGCTGCCGCTGCGGTTTTCCTGGATCAGGTTGCCGTCTGCATCGTACTGGTAGGAGGTGGTACCGGCTGAGATGAGCTTGTGATCGGCATCGTACCGGATGCTGCCCGAGGCCAGATTGACACCGGCCAGGGAGCTGCGGCAGGCTATCCGGTTGCCGGCGCTGTCATACTGGGCGGATTCCACCACTGATCCGTCTTTACTCACGGAAATAATACGGCCCACGGCATCATAGGCATAAGTAAAGGTGGCGGTGGTGCCGTCGACGGTCTCCTGTTTTTCGGCAATCCGGCCAAGTTTGTCCCGGGTATAATCGACCTGGTACAAATCGCTGCCGTGGACGGCATAACGGGAGGCAACTTCCCCGAATTCATTCCAGGTCAGAGCCATGGAAAATGCGCCGTCCTGAATGTTTTCCACAAGGCCGTTACCCGGGTGCCGGGCCAGGCTGATGCTGCCGACCCCTGTCAGCAGACTGTCATCATCGTAGGTGAGGGGGGTGTCTCCCCCGGCATAGGTCAGACCAATAACATTAAACAGATTATCATATTCTAAGTCCACACGGCCTGACAGGGTACCGCTTAAGGCCAGAGACGTCAACAGGCCGCCGTCGTATGAGAGTTGCGTCTGGAGGCCGTCACGGGATGCGGCACTGATTAAGTGCCCGGTGGCGCCGTCGTAGATGAATTCATGATCGCCTTCCGGGGTTTGAATCCGGGTGAGTTGCCCTTTGAGATTATAATCGTTAAAAATCATACCACCGGAAGGCAGCTGGCGCATGATGGGCAGGCCGTCCCGATCATAGTCAAACCGGGTCACGGCGTTCATGGGGCTGGTGTAGGTTTTCAGTTTTCCCCACGGGGTGTGGGTGAACCGGTGAACCGTGACGACATCCGGCTCGGTGATGGCGGTCAGGCGGCCTTCCCCGTCATGCTCAAAGGCCCAGGCCGTGCTGTCTGCCCGGGTGATGCCGGTGACCCGGCCCATGGCATCCCGGTCAAACACGGTGGTCTGGCTCAGGGCATTGGTCCGGGAAGACACCCAGGCCCCGCTGTAGGCCAGCGTCTCGCTGCGGTCCCCCTGAACCGATTGCGCCACCCGGCCCTGGCCGTCCCGGATATAGGTTAACGCGGCAATATCCGGCACTGAAAGGACGGTGGTTTTCAGGGTATCGGGATCATAAGTCCGGCTGGCGGTGCGGCCGGCCGGCGAGGTGGTGGTAAAGCTATGGGCCGCTATATCATGTACCCGGGCATAGGGTTTCGTGTTGAACCAGTCTGTCACGGTGACGGTATCGGCCAGGCCGTCGCTGTCATCATCGCTGCCGTAGGAACGCTCCACCACGGTTTCCCGGGTAAGACCGGCCGGGGTGGCGGTGGTGGTGCGGGTGGTATACAGGGCCGTGGTCACCGGATCAGGGTATTTCTCGGCTGTAAAAAGGGTGCCGTCGGCCTGGAGGCGTTGGGAGGAAAAGCGGTCGGGCGCCATGGAGAAAGAATCCTGGGTGCCGTTCGTATTGGTGATGGTTGATGCAAAGGTCTCGTCGGCCTCAAACCGGTCTTCCAGGACTGTGACCCGGCCTTCCCTGGTGGTGAGACGGGTGGTGGTGACGCTGCGGCCCTCATCCGCGCTGACCGACTTTGAGACACTCAGGGTATTGCCGTCGGGATCATCGCCGGACACAAACCGGCCGTCGGCATCATAGGTATAGGACCAGGTCCGGCCCACGCGATCGGTTTTGGTAGTGATCAGGGTGCCGGTATAGCCCAGGTCATAGGCGTTGCCGTCGGGGTAGGCCACCCGGGTCAGGTTGCCTTCCCCATCATGGCTTAACTGCGTCACATCCCCGCTGGGCCCGGTAACAGACAGGGCCCGGCCGGCCGCATCCCGGGCAACGAGCGTCACACGCCCCATCTGGTCCCGGATGCCCACAAGACGGTTGTCCGCATCGTACATGAATTCGTACAGGGCTTTGCCGGTTTCAAGATCAATGGTTCTTAAATGTTTCCCGCCCATATTGAATATATGGCCCATGCCCCCGTAATCGGGGCAGTCCGGACATTCCGGAATCATAATTTCTCCGGCATTTACCATGGGATGGGCCGATCCGAATGCCGGACCGATTTTCCGGACCACATGCATGTCATAATCTGCAACGTATAGATAGCCCTCGGGATCCAGTGCCATCGCTTGCCTTGGAGGAAAGCCGACATAACCAGGGCCACCACAGCTGAATAACGTGTCCAGTGCCGGTTCGGCGTCGCCGAGAGATCCTCCGCCATACGAGGTACTGACAGTAGTTTGCCCTGCAAATAATTGAATGATGCCGGTTGAATCTACTTTAAGGATATAAGCGCTGCTATTGCGCCAGTCATCAACAGACACATAAAAAGATCCGTCCGGAAGTGCTTTGACATCGAGTACATGGACCACGTACCAGGTCCGCTGTCTGGCCGGTCCTCCGATCTCCATGATCTGGGTACACTCCTGGCTGCCGTAACAGCCGGCCAGGGTCCGGATAAGGCCATCCTGCCCTAAACTGAGAATGTTGGATTGAATGCCAATTAAAAGATTGCCGTTGGTATCCAGACTCAAGGCGCGTGGAAATGTCAGGCAAGCATCAAGAGCCGGCGCCCCGTTTATACCGGCATCAATAACGCCTAAATCCCCCTGCTGCGGTCCCCGTCCGGCAATGGTCTGGATAATCCCGTTGGTGTCAACCTTCCGGATGACATTGCTACTGGGGGAAGATTTACTGGAGTACCGTTCATATGCCTGGGAAATATAAATAGCACCGTCCGGCCCCACTTCAATATCACTGGCATTGTGAAGGAAAGCTGAGGTTGCCGGCCCGCCGTCCCCCGGGCTTGAAGTTCCGTCAACGGCCCAACCGTCAACCCAGCCGCCATCTGTGGTAATGTCTCCGGCGACCGTGGTGATAATCCCTTGGGGATCAATACGCCGGACCAGGAATCCGTAACTGGTAGAAACACACACATAAAGAGAGCCGTCAGGTCCCAAAGCCAAGGCTATGGGGCTGGGAAGGGCCGTGTCAACTGCCAGGCCGCCTTCATTAAGAAAGGCGTTACCGGTACAAGTACCGACGCCTGCGATCACCGTCATCATACCGTCCTTATCCACTTTCCTGATATATCCCCCCCGGTCAAGGATATAGACAATCCCATCGGGGGAAATGACGATGTCGTTGGGGTAAGACAGTTCACCCTCTGTGGCAGGAATCGGCCCGGCAGGCGCTGTGGTGCCTTCGGTGCCGGTGCCGGCAACGGTCCAGACAAGATTTTGACCTTCGGGTGGGTGGGTGCTTGTGCCGTCTCCGCGAACCAGTATTTTCTGTTTGCCGGTGATGAGGCTGTGGTGGGGGGTGATGGACCATCCGTTGCCAAGAGAGGTGGTTTCAAGCGCTTCGGGTAATGCCGGGAGCTTCAGTTTGCTGACCTTCCACATGGCCATGCTGTCCCTGGCAATGGCGGTGACATAATCTCCGGGCAGGGCAAAAGAGCGCTGGATGCCGTAATTGGCGATCATGGTGCTGGAATACCCGAGATACGTGGGGGTATACACAAAGCCGATGCTGATGGTGGCATCCGTGGTTGTGGTAACCGGGTTGCCCAGAACATCCAGCCCGTCCCAGCTGAATTCAGTGGTCAAATTGGCGGACGGGGCCAATTCTTTTGTAAATACATTGCCGGCCACCTGCAGTTCAACAATAATGGAATTGAGCGAATCCGGAATGGTGTCGCCACTGACCGGCACGCTTATTTTGTGCAGATAGTCCTTAACCCGGCTGGATGAGTAATGCAGCATCATGTCTGATCCGGCCAGGGGAAAGTCCTCATGGAAGACCCGTTCGCGCTGGTCAATTCGGGAACCTGCCGGCGCCGAGCAAGGCCGTGTGGGATTATCATCGGGTATCCTGGATTTCCCAACCGCATTAGGAGCAATCGCCGTGGATGAAGGGGCTTGCGCAATAGGCGGCCTACCTGCATAATTCAAATCAAAAATAGAAAAATGAGTGGTCTCCACCCGCCAGACGGTATCCTGGGGTGAAAACTGCCCGGCCAGATCCAGGCCAAATACTTCATCGTTGAAATTCCCGTCTGCATTAAGGTCATCGGGCAGGGAATCTGCGTCTGCATCAAGGCTGTCAATGACGCCGTCCGCATCCGTATCCAGGAGCCGCACCACCTTGCCGTCCAGTTCGGCAATCCATTTTCCCTGCTGCTGATCGTAATATCCCACGGGTACGGTCTCACCGACATCAAACCCGATGAAATTTTTAAGAAAAAAGCTGACGGGTTTTGAAAAGGTAATCCCGGCGGCACCGGCGGCTTCATCAATGGACAGGTCCACACAATAGGTAAAAGCCGTGGTGGGCGGCAGGATGGCGGGCATGGACTCCGGGGTGGTAAATTCAGTGGCCCGGATGGTCAAGGGACCTGACAATGGTATTTCACTGCCGTCGGCGGCAACGGCTGTGGTCAGAGTATCTCCCGGCAAAATCACCACCGGGGTTCGCACCCCGTCGCCGTTAACGGGAATGGTAAACCGCCCTGCCGCATCTGTTGATACAGAGCCATATTCAGGGTGATCCAGGACTGTGACCGCAACCCCATCAAGACCGCTGCCGCCGGCATCTTTGATCAGACCGGTGATCATGGCAAATTGTTTCGGGGAAAAAGTCTCTACATCAACATCCTGGGGAATTAAAGAAGAGTAGGTGCCGCCGAAACTGCCCGGCGGTAAAGGGGTTTCAGGTTCAGGGCCCTGGGATACATAGAGATCCACCAAGGTGCCGGTTTCCAGCAATGATCCGGGTGCCGGATGCTGCCCGACAACCAGGCCGTCGGCTTTGTCCGAGGAATAGACCGAAATCACACTGCCGGTCGAAAGCCCCAACTGGGCAAGGATGGATCCGGCCTCGGAGCAGCTCAGACCGGACAAGCCCGGCACGGCGACTGCCGGTTCGGTGTCATGATCCCCTGAATAACCAAATTCAGCGGCCATACCTTGCAAATCCGTCTGTACGTATCTAAAATACCTCAGATCCTGGCCGTCCACATCCCTGTCTTTATCAAAATCAAATTGTAACTCAAATTGCGGGCCAGCCCCATTAACATACGTTCCGTCAGTCTCCGGAGTCATGGCAAAGGCGGAGGAAATTCCGATACTCTGCCCAGCCTGCCGATCACATAATACTCTTGCCCATGACGGACAATGTGAGTTCAACAGCAAGCCTGGCGGTTTTATTGGCACTGTCGAGAATGGGATTGATTTCCACCAGATCCATGGATGTAATTTTTCCCGAGTCCGCCAGGATTTCCATTAACAGATGCGCCTCCCGGTATGTGATTCCTCCCGGCACGGGGGTGCCGACACCCGGCGCTTCCAGCGGATCAAGTGCATCCATGTCAATGGACAGGTGAATGCGTTTGAGATGAGCAAATTTCATTAACGCCTTGTTGGCAACAGCACTGATCCCGGATTCATCTATGTCCCTCATGGAAAAGACGGTAATACCCGAGAACTTTAACCGCTCCTTTTCTTTTTGATCCAGATCCCGCTGTCCGATCATGACCACATGCTCAGGCATGACCTTGACGCCTGGAGAACCGACATTCAACAAAGCGTCATGCCCTTCTCCGGTCAATACGGCCAGGGGCATACCATGGATATTGCCGGAGGGAGAGGATTGCGGTGTGTTATAGTCCCCATGGGCATCAACCCAAATCAAACCCGCTGGTTCATGATGTGTTACGGCTGCCACCGTTCCGATGGATATGGAGTGGTCTCCACCGATAAAAAGCGGAAACCGTCCTTCCTCTAAGGCTGATTTTCCCACATCATAAACAGACGTGCAGATCTGAGTAATTTCTTTTACATAATCGGCTTTTAAAGACTTGCTTAGGGCATCATCATCCCGAATAGGTATGCGGATATCTCCTGTATCAACAACTTCATGGCCAAGGGCCCTTAATTTTTGAATCAGACCGGTGTATCTGACGGCCGCAGGCCCCATATCAACACCCCGAAGAGATTGCCCAAAATCCATCGGGATACCAATAATACTGATTTTTTTGCACATTATTTCGTGTTCTCCTGACTAACGGCCATGGGCTGGCCTGACACTCAACACTTACGTCACCGCCCACAACAAAAATGATAGCAACATACTACCTTAAACTACTAATACCAGAAATAATCAACCCATTTAATCTAATGGAATACATCAGTTTTACTCATAAAAAACAGCATAAAAAGAGTTGGGTTCCGACGGATCAATCGATGCCAATCTCATTTTATGCGAACAGTACATGTCCATCGTCATGACCAGGAAAATGTACTCCCAGGCATACCGGGATAAAGGCCTTCATGCCAAAAATTTTTCCAGAGCCCTGGAAGACAGTGCAACGGTCACGGCCAATCTGGTCCCCAAAAATTCATGATAAATTAAAAATTCTTATAGCCAAAACCATCTATCCCTGCCAAAGTACTTGACTATAGATAATCCATATCTGACCGATACAATACAAAAACATGCACATTTGCATCAAGCCCACTGCTGACTGAAAAGGGAAACGCCACTGGATTTTTTATTTTTGGTAAGAATTTAGAAACATTGGATAAAAATGGACAAAAAACCAACATACGAAGACCTGGAAAAAAGAGTCCGGGAGCTGGAAGGACTGCTGTTCATGCAAAAGCAGGCAAAAGCCAGGCCCCTGAATCGTGAAATGTTTTTACGCACCCTGATTGAAACAATACCGGATCTTGTTTGGTTGAAAAATTCGGATGGTGTTTATCTTGCCTGTAATCGAAAATTTGAACGCTTTTTTAATACTAAGGAAAAGGATATTGTCGGAAAAACAGACTATGATTTCATGTGCAAACAGGAGGCGGATTTTTTCCGCAAACATGACAAAGCCGCCATCGCAAGTGGAAAGCCTGTGAAAAATGAAGAAGAAGTCATCTACCGAAATGACGGCCATAAAGAATTGCTTGAAACCATTAAAACGCCAATGTTCGATACTCAAAACCAACTGATCGGCGTATTGGGCGTGGCCCGTGATATAACAGAACGCAAACGGATTGAAAGAGAGCTTCGAATGAACGAAGCGCGATTACAATTAACGCTTAAAGTCGCCAATATCGGCATCTGGGATTGGGATATTGCCAACGATATCTGGTATGCCTCGCCGATATATTATACCATGTTGGGCTATAAACCCATTTTCGGTCGTTCTGACAGAGAGATATGGATCAAGCGGATTCACCCCGAAGACAGAGAAATGGTCAGAAATAAAATTAACAGTATTCTGAATTTCAAAACAAACGAATATAGCTATGAAGCACGTATGAAACATGCTGACGGCTCCTTTCGCTGGCATTACGTCACCGGATATGTGCTTGAAAGGGATAAGGACGATAAACCGGTTCATCTGATCGGCCTTAGAATTGACATCACCGAACGGAAAAAAGCGGAAGCTGAAAAAGAAAAACTCCAAGCGCAATTAATTCAGGCTCAGAAAATGGAGGCTGTCGGCCGTCTGGCCGGCGGCGTTGCCCATGACTTTAACAACATGCTGGGTGTTATTATGGGGCAGGCCGAACTGATGCTGTTTCAAATGGATCCGGCCTTGCGGTATTTTTCCGGGTTGCAGGAAATCAGAAAAGCCGCTGAAAGTTCAGCCAACCTGACGCGGCAGTTATTGGCTTTTGCCCGCAAGCAGACCATATCGCCCAAAGTGCTTAACCTGAATACGGTTGTTGAGAGTATGATTAAAATGCTACAGCGAATCATTGGCGAGGATATCCATCTTGTCTGGTCCCCCGGTAAAAAGCCCTGGAATGTCATGATGGATGCCGGTCAAATTGACCAAATCCTGATCAACCTTTGCGTCAATGCCCGGGACAGCATCTCTGGTGTCGGGAAAATCATTATTGAAACAAAAAACTGCATCTTGGATGCGGATTATTGCATTGATCATACCGGATTCATACCCGGAGATTACACCATGCTGATGGTTAGCGACAGTGGTTGCGGTATGGGCCCCGATATTCTCAATAATATATTTGAGCCTTTTTTTACAACCAAAGAAAAGGGAACAGGCCTTGGTCTTGCCATGATATACGGTATTGTCAAGCAAAACCGAGGATTCATCAATGTATACAGCGAACCGGGACATGGTTCGACATTTAAAATTTATCTGCCTCGGCACCAGACGCAGACCGGAACGAAACCGCAAACAGACCGCCCCGAGCCCATAGAGACCGGATCAGAGACAATCCTGGTAGTAGAGGACAATACCGATATTCTGGAGATCAGCCGGACCATGCTGGAACAGCAAGGATATATTGTGTTAACCGCTGCCTCGCCCGTTGAAGCCCTGGAAGTGGTAAAAACGTATGACGGCAGCATCGACCTGCTCATTACGGATGTGATCATGCCGGTGATGAACGGGCGAGAGTTGGCAAAACAACTTAAATCAAGCCGGCCGGATCTAAAACAGCTTTATATGTCCGGCTATACGGCAGATATTATTGCCCATCACGGAGTGCTGGAGGATGGTATCCATTTCATCCAAAAACCGTTTTCTATACGGGAACTGGCGAGCAAGGTAAGGCAGGTCATTGAAGGCCGATAAAAAATTCTAACCCATAAACTTGTAAAGGAATTGTTCTTTCAGCAGTTTTTTCCACAGCGCGTATCCGTTTGCACTAAGATGCAACCCATCTTCTTCAAACAGTATTTCTTTATTTTCAATCTGGGCCATTGCATCGAATATATTAACAAAGGTACAGTTCGGGTGAAAATCGTCTATTTCCTTTTGAATAATACTGTTTGTAAATATGATCGAATTTATCAAATCTTGCCTGACAATACTCGGTTTGATCGAGATAAACGCGACGGGTATATTCCCGCAATGCCGGTCAATTAAGCTCATTACGTATTTAAAACAGATAAACACTTCTTCCGGATGGCGACCTTCTCCCAGATCATTGTCACCGGCATAATAAACAAGCAGATCCGGCTGAAACTGAGGCACCAACCGCTTAAAAAACCAACAGCAGGCCGCAGACGTGGAACCACCGAACGCCTGGTTGATCACTTCAAATTCCGAAAATTCATTGGCAAACTCATCCCAGAGGCGCAGGGATGAGCTTCCGTACAACAGCAGTCTGGGCTTTTGCCCTTTAGGCATTACCGGCTTTGACTCAAGCGGTTCTATCTCGTCATGATACCAAAACATACCTGTAAATTATCGTCCTTTGATTGGACTGACAGGGGTTAAAAAAGGAACATGCCTAAATTATTAAACTATTTTATTGTTTTCAGCAATGGGAGATTCTCATATGCACCATCGCGCAAACACCCAGCATATCCGCTATCGTAGAAGCCAATTTTGCTTTAAATGGAATCCCTTGCTTCATTCCTTTGGACATGGGGATTGAATTGATAACCTGAATTCTTTTGTCCCATTTCTCAAGAGCGTTCACCGGTTTCAATCCCCATCCGCCATCCATGGAAATGCCCATGCCGCCTTTTTTGAGTACCTGCTTTTTCGCAAATTTCATCCCCATAGGGGAGAGGGAATCAAAATAAAAATCACATGATTCAAAATAGTCCGCAACTTGAATGAAAAACGTTTTGATCTGATTTTCGTTAAAATAACAAAGCACACCACCGGCCAAAAACAGCAATCCGTCCCGCACCTCTATATCCTTAAACCATTGGGTATCCAGAAATGAAGAGGCAATGCTTTTATGCCTGTCACTGTCTTCATAAAAATTTTGCCTAAGTGCAATGACATCAGGCAAATCAAGCTCATAAAACATGATTTTACCATTATCAATCCGGCTGAAGGTGGTGTCCAGGCCACAGCCGATATTCACAATTGTCGCTTCGGGATGTTGTTCTATGAACCCGTGCGCCATTTTATCCGTATGCAGGCTGCGTGCAACCCAGCCATGCTGGGACATGGATTGGGTTTTTTCGATATCTGAAAAATCGTAATCAATTTGCTGAATAATCTCTACTGCGTTTTGATCTACCAGTCTCGGGTTACTTTTTTGTGTTTCATATGCCCGGCCCCATAACGGCAGTAAAAGGGTTTCCTCAACAGTGCCGGTTTTGATACGTATTTTCTGGGTCATTATGCTTTCCTTTCAGTGTTTAAAAATTAATTGCCTGGGATATTCCACGCCTTTATTCTCTGTTGCGCATGCCACATGGCAGCGTATCTTTTATTCAGCGTCATTAATTCTGTATGAGTCCCCTGTTCCGCAATTTTACCCTCTTCCACCACCAGGATATTGTCGGCTCCGGCGATGGTGGAGAGGCGATGTGCGATCACAATGACCGTTTTATCTGCCACCAGTGTATCTATGGCCTTTTGTACCGCCACCTCGCTTTGTGTATCCAAAGCCGCCGTGGGTTCATCCAGCATGACAATGGGGGCGTCCTTGAGTATGGCCCTTGCGATGCTTATTCGCTGCTTTTCCCCGCCGGACATGGCACCGCCGATATCCCCCACCGCCGTATTATATCCATCCGGCAAACGATCGATGAACTCATGGCAAAACGCCTTTTGTGCCGCCTCTTTTACCTGGTCATCCGTGGCATCGGGATTGCCCATCCTGATATTGTTTAAGACGGTGTCGTCAAACAGATAAACATACGGAATATTCAACCCCGACGGAAAGCACATTATTCAATGTCCCGGTCTTATACGAATACAATTTTTCCAGGGGCATACTCTTGAGTTTTTCGCCAAGATTAAGGCGTAGCCTGTGGGCGACATCCACGATGGTTCCCTTAAAATCAAAGTCATGCCCGTACCACCTGCAATACAGCCCAAGCGCCACCAGAAGCATCATGGCAAACAGCCATAATGCCGCGCCGCCAGCCGAAGGCTCAGCTGCAAAAAGGCATGACAGCAGCGGGAAAAAACACAGATACGCCAATCCTTCGGCAGTAAAGGCGGCAATAAACAGCAGCATACTTTTTTTATATTCAGGGCTGTTCTCGCCGGCGATTGTTTTCCCCGCCCTGTATGATTGTAAAAAGGTGGTGGGTTTTATTTTTGATTCCATGATATTTCCCCTTATTTCTGAAGATTCCACGCCTGTGCCTGTTCATAATTTTCCCAGAGGACGGCATACACACTGTTATTGTTGATCAGCTCCCCATGACGCCCTTTTTCTGCAATCATGCCCTGGTCAAACACAACGATCTGGTTCACATCTCTTATGGTGGACAGCCTGTGGGCGATGATGATGACGGTTTTGCCTTTCATCAGACTTGACACCGCCCGGATGATCTCTTCCTCGTTTTCCGGATCGGCAAATGCGGTGGCTTCGTCAAGCACCACAATGGGTGCGTTTCGAAGGATCGCCCTGGCGATGGTGATTCTCTGCTTCTGCCCACCCGAAAGCCGCAAGCCTCTGTCTCCGGCAACGGTGTCGTATCCATCGGGAAGAGACAAGATAAAATCATGGATCTGCGATGCCCTTGCCGCCTCATATATCTCTTCATCCGAGGCATCCGGTTTGGCAAGCCTGATATTATTGGCAATGGTATCATTGAATAAAAAGGTATGAGGACTTTTTTGTTCTTAAAGGAAGTACTAAAAGTGCTGTAGAAATCCAAAGAATTCCCTGAAAAAATATAAGGCGTTTTCAGTTTTATTTTTTTAGGGGGGAGGACATGAGTAACAGATAGTCTACGGCAATCTTGCCTCAGAAAACCGGACATTGGTGCATAAGTAGTCCTCTCTATCCATCCGCCAGGGCAGGCAGTATGATGGATGCCACGTTGAGCCGGAAATAAAGGTCCTGGCGAAAATGGCCCTGGTCCACCTCGTGGCGCAGGTCCCTGTGGGTGGCGGCAATGAACCTTAAATCCACGTTCAACGTCTGGGTACTGCCCACCCGCATAATCTCTTTTTCCTAGATCACCCGCAGGATTTTAATCTACATGGAGGCCGGCATATCCCCGATTTCATTTGGATTTCGATTTATACACGATTGTTCTGTTGAATTTTAAGGAAAAGGTTGACATCCTTCTTAATAAATGACTTTATTGGTGTTTTATTACTTAGTTAGCTATTGTCGACACATGTTTTCATGTTTCGTCATAAATTGAACAACCTGGGTGTTAAGAGATTAGATCAGCCCCATGGCTGTTAGGTAGAATCGGGAATGACATGCAAACAATCCAAATCGGTACGCTAACACTAACGGCAACGCCAAATCAGTTTAAAACTGATCTTCCACCATCAATTGGTCAGGGAAAAACCGATATTCTGACTTTCAACTCAGGTCTGCAATTAATGACCATTCACAGGCACCCCAAGCATCCCGTCCTTTTTCAGGGTTTTTTAAAAGAGCCTTTTGTTGGTTTTGGCTTTTGCCTTGATGGGCGGTTCGATTACCGGCCTGTCTGCTTTGATCATCCGATTACAATTAGTGCTGGCCAGAGTGGTTTTTTCTCTTTTCCCAAAAGTGTTGAGGTTTTTGAAAAAGCCGATGATCAACGGATGCTCAGAATTTATCTGATGTTAAACGGCGACCGGTTATTTAAGCTGGCACAGGGGGATGAAGACCGTTTTTATCCGGTGTTGAAAAGCCTGGATGCAAAATCTCACAGCCGTTTTCTCAATATCATAACGCCGGTGATGAAAGTGGTTTTATATCAGATAATCCATTGCCCTTATATCGGTATGACCCGACAGATTTTCCTGGAGGGTAAAGCCATGGAACTTCTGGCCCATAAGATGGAACAACTCTGCCCCGGCAGCGGCCGGCAAGATTACGCCATGAAACCTTCTGATGTAGAACGTGTTCACCACGCGGCCCACCTGCTTGTCCGTGACCTTAATAATCCGCCGGATATTATGACACTGACTAATTTGGTAGGATTAAACCGGGATAAACTGCATCAATGTTTCCGCAAGGTTTTCGGGTTTTCCCCCTTTGAATTTCTCCGTGATCAGCGTTTGAAAACAGCCATGCTGCTATTGCAGGATGGTGAACTCAATGTTACCCAGGCAGCATTGATGGTCGGCTACTCCAATATCAGTCATTTTGCCAAGGCCTTTAAATCCAAGTTCGGAATCACACCGGGCCAATTACGCAAAGCTTCCCCCTCCTCCTTTTCTGACCGAAAAATTATTTATGATAATATCAAATCGAATTCGGCAATAAGCCCGAAAATTCTTTGAATAACGGCCATGGGCCGTCCTGGGTCTATCTACACCCAGACTTCGGCCCTCAACAAAGCTTGAAAGATCTGGGTAACTTACCCAGGCTTTCTTATAAAACGGCCATGGGCTGACCTGACATATCAGCCGCCAAGCTCTGCCCACAACGAAAGTTGAAAAGGTCTGTGTCGCCTTCACAGACTTTCTTATAAAATTTTTCTGACAATGACGTCCATAAAACTGACGCTGGGGTTAGCAATTATCATTCTTCTCAGCTATCTTCGTTGGCTAACAATACCTGCGTATTAGGATTTATTTAGCTTACGACTAACAAGTCGTACTTAAGCAAAATTCATCCAGATGAAAACTGCAGAAGGTATTAAATAGCCTACCTTCCGCATAGCAGGAGGTATGATAAAAACAATTAAAAGGAGAAAAGGATTGATGAATACGCGTTTTGTTTTAAGCCTTTTAACACTGTTTTTTACAGTATTGGGTTCATTTGTTCAACTCCAGGCGGAAGAAGCTAACGAAAAGGCGTCTCAAATTGAAACACTTGTTGTTACAGCAGAAAAAAAAAGTGCAGATAGTCAGGATGTACCCATAACGCTTTCTGCATTCTCAGAGATGAATCTCAATGATTCCGGTATTGTTAAATTCCCTGAAATTGCCAGATTTACCCCCAATGTATACATGAAACAAGACACTATGATCATAAGGGGAGTTACTCAATATATGGGAACTAAAAATTCTGCAGTAGGCATATATCAGGATGGTGTAAGTCTCCCATTTGATGGCATGGCTAATTTTGACTTGTTTGATATTGAACGGATAGAAATTTTAAAAGGCCCTCAGGGGACATTGTACGGAAAAAATTGTGAAGCCGGGGTTGTCAATATCATCACAAAACAACCCGGCAACGAATTTGGTGGAAAAATTGTCGGTGAATACAGCTGGTATGATACCGAATTCGGCACCTCTCCAGGCTATATTGTCAGTGGCAACGTTAGCGGTCCTATTATAAAGGATAAATTTTATATGGGGCTGTCGGGTAAATGGAAGGATGACGACGGTTATATGAAAAACGAGTATAACGGAGATGAAGAGGCAGGAAAGCATGACGTTTATACCGGACGCCTCAATCTTAGATGGACTCCCCTTGATCGTTGGGATATTGCTTTTTTGGTTGATACAATGAATGAGGATTATGGCTATGCATCTTTCAGATATTTAACGGGCACCTTAAATAAGGGAAGACACATTGTCAGCCATGACGGGCCTTATTCCGGAGAAAGAAATGGGGATGGACAAACATTGCGTCTCAAGTACTCTGGTGATAAATTTGATGTATTATCCATCACCGGCCGACGTTATGCAAAAAGTGATGTGGATTATGATTTTGATATGACATCCATTCCCTCCTATGCCATGCTCTCATACTTTGACGATGAAAGCACACTTATTTCCCAGGAAATACGTGTTTCTTCAATTGAAGGCAATAGTCCTTTCCAGTGGCTGACAGGTGTTTATGCATTTGATGAAGATATGAAAATTTACCAGGAAAAGGACTTTCCAAGCAGCCTCACCGTCAGAGATACGGATGTCGATAATTTTGGCTATGCACTTTTTGGACAGGGAACCTATACCTTTATTGACAGGCTCCATCTAACAGCCGGTCTTCGTTATGATTTTACAGATTTCAAAGGAGAACAAAGGCTGACGGTTCAAGAAGATGTTTCTGTTTATGAAAAGGATTTCCATGACAGCGAATTGCTTCCCAAATGTTCACTTGCCTTTGATTTTACGAATAATATAATGGGATACACCTCCGTTGCCAAAGGGTATTTAGTTGGGGGATATAACTTTAAATACTCAACCAATATGAATAATTTAACTTACGACCCTGAATACACCTGGAATTATGAAGTGGGTATGAAAAGCGCGTGGTTCGGCAACCGGGTGATAGCTAATATATCCGCATTTTATATTCAGATGACGGATAAACAAGTGATCGAATGGGACACGAGCTCTCAATCGGTTAGTGTAAAAGCAATTCGAAATGCTTCCGATGCCCATTCGCTGGGGGTGGAGCTTGAATTACAGGCCCGCCCCTTCGAAGGTGTGGATATCTTTGCCGGGCTTGGCATTATTGAGGCAGAAATTGATGACTGGATCTCGACAGAATACGACTCGTCAACAGGAAATAGCTACCAGTATGATTATAGTGGCAAAAGGCTGCCTAATGTGCCTGATTATACATATAATTTAGGTATTCAATACCGCCATCTATCTGGATGGTTTTGCCGGGTGGATTGGCTTGGCACCGGCTCTGTCTACAGTGATGCGAAAAATACAGCCAAAGAGGACAACTATCAAATCATCAACCTTCGGTTAGGGTTTGAAAGTGAGAATTATGACATTCATCTGTGGTGCAAGAACCTTTTTGATGAAGACTACCTGCAAGTCAGATTTGCCAGTTCAACAAGTGCTGACCAGGGATTTGATGGTTATCCCAGGATGATAGGTGTAACATACACCTATCGTTTTTAGGGAAATATACTCTTTTTGCCACTGGTTGATACTGGGTTCATACCGTTTGTTTCATGTCAGAGAAATCAGGAGCCCAGTATCATCAATTATTCAAGCTTAAACGCTTTAATCTTGCGCCACAGAGAGACCCGGTCGATCTCCATGATTTCGGCAGCCCGGGTTTTGTTCCAGTTGGTCTGTTCCAACACCCACTGGATATACCGTTTTTCCTGCTCCTTCATGGTGGGAATCTTACCTTCCGGGGCTGTGCGGTAGGTTTCAATGGCCAGTTGGGTGAGATGGTCGGGCAGCGCCTCGGGATATATCACGTCGTTGTTCTCCATGGCCACGGCGCGCTCAATAGTTAGTTAATAGGAAGTTGCTTTTTGCCAAGCAAGGTATAACAAAAGTTGAACAGAGGCGCAAAAGTCTGAAATATGGCCCCAACCGGGCACGGCCACAACATGTTGTGGCCGTGCCCGGTTGGGGCCTCGCCGCATGAACGATGGTTGGGGGGGCAGAAACAATCCCCAAGAGAGAAAATAAAAAATTAGGCCTTGATCCACTTAAAACCGTTGAACAGCTATCTTTTGGACTATTTTTGAGCATACCCCGCCGGAAATCCCCCAAAACGCAAAAATTAATGATATCCGTCGGCAGGAATTTGAGAATCGGAAAAGTCATAAGCCAACTCAGGAATGAAATCAGAAATAACCGCCTGGGGTGGATCATGGTTGTGAATATCCCATAAGCCCAGGTGCCGTAGAATCTTTTCGATGACATCAAGATCTTCAATAAAAGAAATCAGTTTCATTTGACCCTGACATTTTGGACAAACCAAAGGATCGACTTCATAAATTTTTTGGATTAACCTGGCCCAATTTTGCCTTGCTTCTTTTGAGGTCATCTTATTTTGCATGATTGTCGGAATTACATAATCAGCGTCTGCCTTCTTTCTCATCCCCCTGGACTTGTTAGAAAAGTAACCATAGTAACGAACGGTATGCTCGTATCTTCCTGGAATATGTGTCACCAATCTGGCAAGCCAATCCAAAGCATTAAACATCTTTTGGGATTTTCCGTCTTTGGCGGTATAAATGATTTTAGCAACACCATCATCAGATTTTTCGGCCGGAATATAGACCAATCTTTCCTGGGAGAAACAGGCTCGAATGATATATCTTGCCAGGTTGCCAAGCCCGACTTTATCATCAGGTTCAATTCTCTCTCCAATATAAACATTAAACCCAGAATGATGCCAGGAAAGCATATTTTCAATGATCACGGATTTTCATGAAATCAAAAAACCCTAATATCTATGCTATCGATTTAAATTTTGGTTCCTTTTTCTTGAATAATAACCTGTAAAATAAAGCATATAAGCAATCATATGCTTTTTACATTAAAATATTTTAGGGTTTATTATATCTATCAAAATTTCGGAATAGCTTAATATATTTCATATTTTCTTTGAAAAAAGTCCTTTTTAATGCTAATTCTATCGATATTTTCATGATATTTTAAAATTTTGTAATTTTAATACGTTTTGGAATGTAGTGTATCATAACATTAATTAACCCTAATTTTTGTGTTGAATGAAGCCAAAACATTTTTTAGTGACCACAAAATCCTTTATAAAAACGCCATAAAACCCTCAAAATCACTTAAATTGGACTCTTTCAGCTATTGAAAATTGTACAAGTTGAACCTTATCTTCCTTTAAAAAATTCTAAAATTAGGGTTTCTTAGCCTACCATGAAAATCCGTGATGATGGCATCATTGATTTTTCCCTCTTTCTTGAGCATTTTCAGCACCTCATACTGAAATGCTTCTTCCAGGTCTTCAAGCATAAATACCGGAGCAGTCTGAAAGCTGCCGTCTTTTGAGAAGCAGCCATTTGAAACTATGGCGTGCAGATGGGGATTGAAATTTAGAAAGTCACCGTATGTCTGAACAGCAATACTGGCACCGGGAACAGCTTCTCCATCCGGGACCGTAGATTTAAGGTAAGCTGTAATAACACTCCATGCACATTTGGAAAGTTTTGCCAGTAAAGTGCGGTCATAAAGAAAATAAACACAAATAAACATTGAAATCGCCCTAACAAAAAATGCTGCGGTTGCGACAAGAAGTCGCTTTTAATACTGTTGGGCTCGACCCAACCTGCCGTATTACCGGCAGTTTTCTACTCCGGCATGCATTACCAGTAATGGTTTTGTGTGAAGCCCGGATGACAATGAAGCCCTTGGCCTATGGCCGGAAGAGAAATTCGTGAGAGGACCTCAACTCTGGAAGCATCAACCCGGATGGGAGAGAAAAACAAAAATCATGAGTGATACGATCGGAAGTATGGTCAAAGAAATAACGAACATATACTTGTTTCGTTTGGAAAAAATATAATATTGAACCACTTTTAAATCGATACCGGAAACACCATTCAGATAATTGAGAAGGCTGGAGAGACGTTCTAACCCATAAACGTGTCAAGGAATTGTTCTTTCAGCTGCTTTCTCCAAACCTCGTATCCATTTGCACTTAGATGCAACCCATCCTCTTCAAATAATATTTCTTTGTTATCCGTCTGGGACATTGAATCGAAGATATTAACAAAGGTGCAGTTCGGATGAAAAAGTTCTATTTCCTTGCGGACAATACTATTTGTAAATTTGATTGAATTTATCAGATCCTGCCTGACAATGCTTGGTTTAATCGAGATGAACGTCACGGGGATCTTCCCGCAATGCTGATCAATTAAAATCATTAAGTATTTAAAACAGATAAAGACTTCTTCCGGGTGACGGCCTTCTCCCAGATCATTATCCCCGGCATAAAAAATAAGCAGATCAGGATGCCACTGAGGCACCAACCGCTTAAAAAACCAACAACAGGCAGCTGACGTGGAACCGCCAAACGCCTGGTTGACAACTTCAAATTCCGGAAACGCATTGGCAAACTCATCCCATAGGCGCAGGGATGAGCTCCCGTACAGCAACAGTCTGGGCTTTTGCCCTTTAGGCAGTACCAGCTTTGATTCAAGCGGTTCTATTTCGTCATTATACCAAAACATACCTGTTAAATTATTGCCCTTAGTGAGGGCTGATAGCGGTTAGAAAATGAACATGCCTAAATTATTAAACTATTTTGTTGTTTTCAGCAATGGCAGATTCTCATGTGCACCATAGAGCAAACACCAAGCAGATCCGCTATCGTAGAAGCCAATTTTGCCTTAAACGGCACCCCTTGCTTCATTCCTTTGGACATGGGGGTTGAATTTATGACTTGAATTCTTTGGTCCCATTTTTCAAGGGATTTTACAGGTTTCAATCCCCATCCGCCATCCATGGACATTCCCATACCTCCTTTTTTGAGTACCTGCTTTTTCGCAAATTTCATCCCCATAGGGGAGAGGGAATCAAAATAAAAATCACATGATTCAAAATAGTCCGCAACTTGAATGAAAAACGTTTTGATCTGATTTTCGTTAAAATAACAAAGCACACCACCGGCCAAAAACAGCAATCCGTCCCGCACCTCTATATCCTTAAACCATTGGGTATCCAGAAATGAAGAGGCAATGCTTTTATGCCTGTCACTGTCTTCATAAAAATTTTGCCTAAGTGCAATGACATCAGGCAAATCAAGCTCATAAAACATGATTTTACCATTATCAATCCGGCTGAAGGTGGTGTCCAGGCCACAGCCGATATTCACAATTGTCGCTTCGGGATGTTGTTCTATGAACCCGTGCGCCATTTTATCCGTATGCAGGCTGCGTGCAACCCAGCCATGCTGGGACATGGATTGGGTTTTTTCGATATCTGAAAAATCGTAATCAATTTGCTGAATAATCTCTACTGCGTTTTGATCTACCAGTCTCGGGTTACTTTTTTGTGTTTCATATGCCCGGCCCCATAACGGCAGTAAAAGGGTTTCCTCAACAGTGCCGGTTTTGATACGTATTTTCTGGGTCATTATGCTTTCCTTTCAGTGTTTAAAAATTAATTGCCTGGGATATTCCACGCCTTTATTCTCTGTTGCGCATGCCACATGGCAGCGTATCTTTTATTCAGCGTCATTAATTCTGCATGAGTCCCCTGTTCCGCAATTTTACCCTCTTCCACCACCAGGATATTGTCGGCTCCGGCGATGGTGGAGAGGCGATGTGCGATCACAATGACCGTTTTATCTGCCACCAGTGTATCTATGGCCTTTTGTACCGCCACCTCGCTTTGTGTATCCAAAGCCGCCGTGGGTTCATCCAGCATGACAATGGGGGCGTCCTTGAGTATGGCCCTTGCGATGCTTATTCGCTGCTTTTCCCCGCCGGACATGGCACCGCCGATATCCCCCACCGCCGTATTATATCCATCCGGCAAACGATCGATGAACTCATGGCAAAACGCCTTTTGCGCCGCCTCTTTTACCTGGTCATCCGTGGCATCGGGATTGCCCATCCTGATATTGTTTAAGACGGTGTCGTCAAACAGATAAACATCCTGAAACACTACGGATAAATTTTTCATTAGATCTTCCTGCCTGATCTGCTTGATATCGGTGCCGCCTATTTTCACAATACCTTTCCGGGGATCGGCATAACGCATGATCAATTTGGTGATGGTTGTTTTGCCGGAACCGGACGGCCCCACCAGGGCCGTAAGTTTTCCGGCCGGAATAGAGAAGGAGACATCCTGCAGAGCATATTGATCCTCTTTTGCATAGGCAAAACAGACTTGGGAAAATGCAATGTCAAATTGTTGAAGTTCGGCCGGCGGAGAAGAAACCGCCAGTGGTTTGATGGAGAGTAATTCCGTTATCTTTATTAAAGCGGCATCCACAATATCAAACACCTGGGTCAGGTTTGAAAACAAAGACAAAGGTTCGCTGAAACGTGAAATAATCACCAACAGTGCGGCGGCTACGGACAATGCCAGACTGCCCTGTGCGATCATAAACACGCCGATAGTCAACACGGCGATCAAGCCGATCTCCACTATGCCGGACATCACAACCATGGGCGCGATCAGCTCGACTACGGACCTTGTCTGTACCTTCTTGTGATGACGAAGCGCCGTCTGCAGCCCAACGGATCGTTCTCCGACCTGATTGGTTGAACGCAACACAGGCAGTCCCTGTACATATTCAAGCACGTCTGATTCCACCTGGGCCAGGGCCTTGCCACAGGCGATTTTCCCTTTGCTTGACCCGCTTCTGTGCCACTTTTGAACAGGCACCGCAATACAGAAAAGCACAAGCATCGCAAAAGCCAGGTGCCATTCAATCACAAAGGTAACAAGGATCAAAAGAACCGGCGGGATAACCGTTTGTATGATGACGGAACTGACAATCCCTATGGAGAGCACGGAATATTCAACCCCGACGGAAAGCACATTATTCAATGTCCCGGTCTTATACGAATACAATTTTTCCAGGGGCATACTCTTGAGTTTTTCGCCAAGATTAAGGCGTAGCCTGTGGGCGACATCCACGATGGTTCCCTTAAAATCAAAGTCATGCCCATACCACCTGCAATACAGCCCAAGCGCCACCAGAAGCATCATGGCAAACAGCCATAATGCCGCGCCGCCAGCCGAAGGCTCAGCTGCAAAAAGGCATGACAGCAGCGGGAAAAAACACAGATACGCCAATCCTTCGGCAGTAAAGGCGGCAATAAACAGCAGCATACTTTTTTTATATTCAGGGCTGTTCTCGCCGGCGATTGTTTTCCCCGCCCTGTATGATTGTAAAAAGGTGGTGGGTTTTATTTTTGATTCCATGATATTTCCCCTTATTTGTGAAGATTCCACGCCTGTGCCTGT
Organism: uncultured Desulfobacter sp.; assembly: GCF_963664415.1. Classification (NCBI taxonomy): domain Bacteria; kingdom Pseudomonadati; phylum Thermodesulfobacteriota; class Desulfobacteria; order Desulfobacterales; family Desulfobacteraceae; genus Desulfobacter; species uncultured Desulfobacter sp. Next base: position 2,966,061 of record NZ_OY761445.1, read on the forward strand.
TCATAATTTTCCCAGAGGACGGCATACACACTGTTATTGTTGATCAGCTCCCCATGACGCCCTTTTTCTGCAATCATGCCCTGGTCAAACACAACGATCTGGTTCACATCTCTTATGGTGGACAGCCTGTGGGCGATGATGATGACGGTTTTGCCTTTCATCAGACTTGACACTGCCCGGATGATCTCTTCCTCGTTTTCCGGATCAGCAAATGCGGTGGCCTCGTCAAGCACAACAATGGGGGCATTTCGCAAAATCGCCCTGGCGATGGTGATTCTCTGCTTCTGCCCACCCGAAAGCCGCAAGCCTCTGTCTCCGGCAACGGTGTCGTATCCGTCGGGAAGAGACAAAATAAAGTCATGGATCTGTGATGCCTTTGCCGCCTCATATATCTCTTCATCCGAGGCATCCGGTTTGGCAAGCCTGATATTATTGGCAATGGTATCATTGAATAAAAAGGTGTCCTGAAAGACAAACGACACATGGTTCATCAATGTTTCCGGCAGCATCTTGCGAATGTCGGTGCCGCCGACTCGGATCGTACCTTTTTCAACATCCCAGAATCGGGGTATCAATCTTGCCACAGTGGTTTTTCCGGCACCGGACGGCCCGACCAGGGCCGTTACGGTCCCTTCCGGGACTTCAAAGCTGACATCCTGCAGGGCATAGCTGTCTCTGTTTTCATATCTGAAGCTCACCTGGTCAAACACAACGGATGCGTCTTTGGGCGTTTCAGGATGCCCTGTCACCGGCATGGTCTTCATGGCCATGATATCCTGTATTCTCAATGCTCCGGCTTCGGATTTTTTTATAAAGTTATTAAGCCACATGAGCGGCATCATGGCATCGGCCATACCGGTACTGAGCATCAACAGCGCAATAAAATTGGGAAAGGCAAGGGTTCCTGTGGATATAAAAATGATACCCGCAGCAGTTACGGCCACCAGCGTGGGCATGGGGCTCAGAATCAGTATCCCCACCCTGGATGCGTTGCCGGAATAGTCATACCAGGACTTGACCGCAACCCGGAATTCATCCAGCGCCTTTGTGTATCTTTTAAAGGAGCTTGTTCCGGCATCAAAGGTCCTGACCACAGGCATGGCCTGCACAAACTCAATGACCGCCGAGTTAATCATCTCCTGGCTTTCATCATACTTTTTCCTGAGCACTTCATTGTCCCGCATGGCCAGACGCATGAATACCCCGCCCAAAAGCAGTACAGCGATACTGACCAGGGCAAGACGCCAGTCAATGACAAACATCATGATCAGGGACATCACCGGTCCTGCAAGGCTTTTACCGATAAACGGGGTGCTGTCCGCCACAAAGGCATGAAGCATGTTCACATCGTCAACAAGCACTTTTTTCAGCGTTCCTGAACCGGTGTTGGTAATAAACCCCAGCGGCAATTTTGCCAAATGATCAGAAAGCCGGGTTCTTAAAATCTGCTCAAGACGAAAGGCGCCCAGGTGTGAAATCACAAAGGCCCCTTTGCGGCAGACAAAACTTACGATCACCAGAACTGCGATCAGAATCAGCAACAGCCAAAGATTAATGCGAAGTCCCAACACAGCCGCAGCGTTTCCGGTTACAACGGCGTTCAGTGCCCCGGCCATGAAATAGATACTGACAATGGAAGCAACCGCGCCAACGGCCGCAGTGCCCATTGCCAGATAAATCCAGGACATAACCGGATTCATGATCGCCCACAACCCTCGTTTTATTTCGTTCTCTTTCATTGTATTCATCCAACCTTGTATTTGTATGTGGCCTTTCTCATCTGAAAAGCGAACGGGTACAACCTACTATGAGAAGCAAAAAAAAGCTGTCGAATGCGGAACAAATGATATCTATGGCTGAAAAAATCATTGAAGCGTAACATAATAATAACAATGACTATACCAACCGATACGCTATTTTTATGAGATTATACTTTTTTTCTTTGATTCGGCTAATAAATTTGTTATTCTTCCGACAAAATTTGAGAGCGTGATCGATGTTTAAAGTTAAAACAAAACTGAGATTTATCCTGACACTTTATGTCTGTCTTCCCATCCTCCTCATCATGTTAATGGTCGGCGGTACAAAGGTTTTCTATGATGAAGCATTCCAAAGTGCCATGGTACTGAGCATCACACTGGCCATCCTTCTGCCGATTTTCAGTCCACATATCATCGGATTCAGGTGGCTGTTTTTAGGACAGCTGAATCAAATATTCGATATCTGCCAATTAATCAGGAAAAGAGATTACAACTATTTTCAACTGCCGAACGAAACAAATGAGCCGAAGGATGAAAATGAGATACAGCGTTTAATCCATTGAGCTGCAAATAGGCATCAAGGATACCGGCATCGGTATTCCTGCGGATCAGCTACCGACGCTTTTTGACGCATTCACCCAGGTGGACGGTTCTACAACACGAAAGTACGGGGGCAGCGGCCTTGGCTTGGCGATTTCAAAACATCTTATAAAATTGATGGGTGGTGAAATCACAATCCGGAGCAAACCCGGTCAAGGCAGCCTGTTTAAATTTTTTTTTGTGATCCTTAAACCAGACCTTTCATGCGCCCAAAGGCACCTGCCCATAACGTCTCCAAACCAAAAAATCCTTGTTGTGGAGGATATATGCAGTACAAGGCAAATGCTTTTTGACACATTAACTTCATTTTCATTCAGGCCTGTCTGCGTTGAATCCGGAGTGCTCGCCCTTAAAGCTTTAGAGGAAACATCCGGCGATGATGTTTTTCGCATCATCTTAATTGATTCGGGCATGCCGGAAATGGACGGCATCGAAACCGTCAAACAGATTCAACGCCTGCCCGGCATAACAAAACCGCCCACAATACTCATGACGCCCATTTATGAAAAAGAAAAAACTATTATGGCTGCAAATGGACTGAATATTGACGATTTTATTGAAAAGCCGTTCTTGAATCTTCAAAGGACAATCATCCGCCCATTATCGCCATGACAGCCAATGCAATGCCCGAAGATAAAAAACAATGCATGAAAGCCGGCATGGTGGCCCATATACCCAAACCGGTTAAGCCCCAATATTTGTTTAATGTTTTGCAAAAATGGGTTGTTGGAAAAAATGAAACACTGGATTAAAGAAAACAAATTTAGCGAGGAACAATCCTCCCTTCTAAATGTAATGATACCGGCACTACCATAAATTTTGACAGCCTGTTGACAATAATAATAAAATTTGTTGTTATTGTTATCTAACTTTATTTGCGGATAAAAACACCATATTTAAAATTATCGCCCAATTTTGAGGCCGGTATGGAACAGAGCAAACCAATTATCGACACGTGCACCTTTTGTGGAGGCAATTACAGCCTTAAGGACATCCGGCGGCATGACAGTGTTTTTAAGACGTATCGGGACTTTCATATAACGGCCACGGGCCGTCCGGGGTCTATTAACACCCAGGCTTCGGCCTACAACAAAGATAGAAAGAATCCAGTTCGTTGCTGGAGACTTTCTTACACAAAATGATGCGGCTTAGACCGGGTCTTCTTCTCGGCGTTGGAAGCAGATGGATGCAAAGGACTTTTTCCGATAAGACAAAACAAGCGACCTATGGCAGCGTTGTCCGGCATTCAAAACTATAGCTCCATTTTCGGTGATTTCAAAATCAATCTCCTGGATTATCGAAACGGGTATGAATATTATTGGTCATGCCCCAGTCATATGGGGCAGGGATTCATGTACATGATCAATCTGCGGCCGGATCTGGCCATGTCCATGGGAAATTTCTGCTTTTCATCCCCGCTGGCGTACAGTTACAAAACTGAAGGATCTTGCGTTATCTTCGGATTCACCCTGTCAGGGGACGTGAGCACTACCATCCAGCACCGATCGGTCCCAAGCACTTTCAGATATCTGGAAAAGGGCTGCTGCGTTTTGTCCTACTTGCCCCGGTTGGAAGGAATCACCTGCTATCAGCCAAACAGATCGATAGCGGGCGTCCAGATCTTTGTCAGTCACGATCTGTTCAATTCCCTGCTGGATCACGAATACTGCCGAATACCCGGGGATCTCAACGATATGGCCCTCAACCAGAGGCCCTATATTAAATCCTCAGCCTTCCCTCCCGCTGTCCGGATTATTATCCGCCAGCTTCTGTCCTGCAGTCTCAGGGGGCCCATGAAAACTATGTATTTGGAAAGTAAGGCTTTGGAACTAATCACCATGGGCCTGAGCCTATTTGCGCCACCGAAGCAAGAGAACAAGATTTCAAGACCCATTAGAACCAGCGACATGGATGCTGTTATCCGCACCCGGGAGCTGATCTGCCGCCGGTTTAAAAACCCTCCGGCGCTTCAGGAACTTGCCAAAAGCGTGGGGCTTCAGCACACCCGCCTCAATCAATGTTTCCGTGAGGTTTACGGCACCACTATTTTCAACTACGTTAAGGAACTTCGTCTCACCCATGCCAAAGGCCTGCTGGATCAGGGCCGGATCAATGTCACCGAGGCCGCATTCGAATCGGGTTATGCCAGTCTAAGCCATTTTTCCAGAGCCTTCAAATCCGAATTCGGCACCGGACCCGGGGCCTACCTTCGTCAGTCAAAACATCAGAATTAGTCCTCTCTGGTAATATTTAACCAGCCTGTTCTTTTAAGGCAAAAAATAAATTCTTTTATGATTAGCAAAAACCATCAACCAGATGTATCTCTCAATAAAAAAAAGTCATTGGTGGTTCAAATCTAAATCAATGAACGAAACGGCAGAGAAGATAAGGCTAATTGGTGTGAACAATTAAAATAAGGAAAGAAAGAATGCGCAGTATTTCCCTAGTTACATATTTCGTAGTCCTTGGCAGTGTCTTTGCGATTAGCCTTGCCCAAGCGAAGGAGCCGGCAGATACCACTCTGGAAACCATTACAGTCACTGCGAACAAAATTAATGAAGACGTACAAAATATCCCCCAAAGTATTACCGTAATGGATGAGGTTATTCTTGATGAAAAGGGAATCACAAGTATTCCCGAGATGATCAGTGAGATTCCCAATATGAGAGTAACCTCATCACCTCCAAATGGAAACACTGTGAGTTTTAGGGGTCTTAATTCTTCTCTGTTCACCAGTAACAATCCCGTGGTCTTGTATATAGACGGCATACCCACAACCGATCAATATGCTTATAGTGCCTCCTTCGCCAATATAGAGCGGATTGAGGTCTTACGGGGCCCTCAAGGCACCCTGTACGGGAAGGATGCCATTGGCGGGGTCATCAATATTGTTACCAAGACACCCACCGATGAATGGCATGGAAAGGTCGGGGCTGAGTATGGCAGATTCAACCATATGCAAGGTATTTTTAACACAAGTGGACCACTGGTTGATAATAAGCTGTTTTTGGGAGTCAACGGACAGTTCCAGCAGGATGACGGCTGGATTGAAAATACCTACACTGGAATGGATTCGGATGCTGATCCATCCGAGGAACAGAGGATAAACGGTTATTTTTTGTATACACCAACACAAGCGTTTACAGCACGGCTTACCCTTTCCGGAGAACGCATTGACGGTTCGTGGATAAATGGTTATTCGTTGCCGGGTTCTGCAGACATCAATGAGGTTAACAGAGATGACGCAGAAGAGGTTTCCTTTGATACTACTGACTGTGAAACGGAACAAGAAATTTTTTCACAAAGCCTGAAGTTAAGCTATGATTTTGAAGTAATGACCTTGACCTCGATTACAACGCATAAATATTCTGAGCTAGATTATTTAACTGATGGGGATTATGGTGACGACCCTACATACGCAGGTTTAACACACTTTATGCATATAGATTTTGAAAATTATACTCAGGAAATCCGCCTGGCCGGTAATAATGAGACCGGAATCCGCTGGGTGGGTGGTTTGTATTTCGACTATGAGGACCGTGAAGAGGGGCCTTTAGGCCAGCAGTTTCCTGTGTATGGTTACGAATACGAAATGAATTGCGAATCCGATACAGAGAGCACCACATACGCGATTTTTGGTCAAGTTATAATACCGTTTAAGAAGCGTTTCGAATTAACCTTAGGTGGTCGTTATCAATATATTAACAAGGATTACGCCCTGGATACTTATTATCTGCCGGTGGGCACAAGCGGAGTGCCCATGTTCTCGTTGGACACAGGTAAAGACTGGAGTGTATTTATACCAAAGGCGGCTCTTTCCTATAGTTTGAACAATAACTGGAATACCTATGCATCCTATTCCGAAGGATACATGCCCGGCGGTTTCAATTACTTCGCATCCTCAGGAACTGCTGAGGACAATAGTTTTGAACCACAGCGATCAAAGAATTATGAGATAGGAATCAAGGGACGCCTGGACCGGTTACGGATGGCAGCATCCATATTTTATATGAATATTGAAGATATCCATGTCTACAAGACCTCTGGAATGGAATATTATTATACTGATAATGCGGACAGCGCTCATTCCCAGGGGGTTGAACTGGAGTTGGCTTATCGCCTTACGGATAGTATTGAGTTGACCGGTTCTTTTGGAATTATTGACGCGGAATACGATAGATATGATGCTGGAGATGGCGTATCTTTTGATGGAGAAAAAATTCAAACCACACCTTCATATACAGCAAACATTGGCGCTACCTATATTCATCCTAAAGGGTTCTATTCACGTGTTGACCTGAAAGCTACCGGTGAAACGTATTTCTATAATGATATAAATAAATCTTTCGACAAGGAAGATGCTTACATCACCCTTGCTGCAAGGGTTGGATATCAAACCGGTAGCTGGGACTTTTATGTATACGGCAAAAACCTTACCGACAAGGAATATATAACCAGCTACACGCCGACTTCAACGTATTCGCTGATTGAATTTGGGGACCCTCTTACCGTCGGTGTTGGTGTTCGATACCGGTTTTAACTCCCTCTTTTTTAGTAGCGAGCAGTTTGCCTACAGATAAAATAGCAGGATAAATGCCATCTGTGGCTGAAACCAAAAGAGTGAATTCATATATTGACATAAACAGTTGGTTAATATAGAAAAAATTAGACAAGACTATTATTTTTTATTAAACTGGTTCAAATAAATAGGGAAAGTAAAGTGGGAAAAACTATTAATATGAACTTCGATACAATCGGTTTGGACTTCAACTACGACGATTTTATCACGTTTCATGGAAAAAAAGTGATTCCCCATACTCAACCGGAGCCCGATGAATTTTTCTGGCATTGTCCCCGGGAGCTGGGAAGCGGTACATTTCAAAGAGTAAAGATCAGGCCGGGGTTTGACTTATGGCTGACAGACTGTTCCTTTTGCCGGGATATCATTTTTAAAAATTATGAGATCCCGGTAACCATCCAGTTCAACTTTACCCTTTCCGGCCACTACCGTGTCCGCCTTAGCGGCAGCCCAAACTACCAGCGGTATTTTGGCGAATTTCATGGGATCAGCTATTATAAGGATGAATATTCCTATTGCAGATTAATCCATGATGTTCCCGCACGCAGTGTATCCTTAACCCTTCAGCCGGATGTTTTTTTAGCCTGCTATAAAGAACACCTTCACCTGATGCCCCCCGTTATTCACGATATGATCCGGGGTAAGGTAAATACCGGGTATCTATATCAAAGCACAATTACGCCGGCTATTCGGGAGGTCATACATCAAATCAGCGGATGTCGTTTTCACGGTATTGCCCGCAAACTGTTTCTTGAGAGCAAAGCATTGGAGCTGCTTTCGCTCCAACTGGATCAAATATGTACAAGTTCGGTTTCCAGCCCTTCATGCATGAGAATTCATCCCCAAGATAAAAAGCAGATTGAAGGCGTCCGGGATATTCTTGCCGGCAATTTGGAGACGCCGCCCAGTCTGCAGCAACTTGCAAAATCAGCAGGCATGTCCCACCCCAAACTCAACCGGTGCTTCAAAGAGATCTACGGGATGACGGTTTTCCAATACCTTAGAACAGAGCGGCTCAACAGGGCCAAAATCATGCTTCAGGAAGAAGGCTATTCTGTAACCGAAACCGCCTTTCAGGTAGGATACGATTCAGTGAGCCACTTTTCCCAGGTTTATAAAAAACAATTCGGTGCGTCTCCCAGCGCTTCGGTTAGATTTATGACCGAAGGCTGAAAGCAACCGGACCATTAAATACCAGCCTTATCAAATCCCCCCTTTAAAGTTGATTTTTCGAACCAGACCCGGTATGGATTAGCCAGTGTAAATGACAGCCATGGGCTGACCTGGTATATTGATTCCCAGGCAATCCCAACAACCAGAGATGAAGTTAATTCAACAAATTATTGTGATATTCATATACCCCATCGGAGAAGGCTATGCAGTTTGAATGCAGGGGCCTGACCTTCACTTACCCGGAGGCGGACAAACCGGTCCTTGAGAATCTTAATTTTTCCATGGCCGCACCGGGATTTAATGCTGTTTTCGGGCCATCCGGCGTGGGTAAAACCTCCTTTGCAAGAATTCTTGCCGGCGGCAGCAACGGCCCTGGGGGGAGTACACTGATTTATGAAGGCATTTCCACGATTTTGTATTCTTACAACCAAGAGCGTCTGCCTGGCTGGTCCAGCACCGGCAGCCACCTGGAAAAGGTGTGCCCCTCAAAAAATTCAGATCTGAAAAAAGAGCTTATCAAAATCTTCAACGTGGAAGCCCTGTTGGGATCACGCTTTTCCCAGTTGTCCATGGGCCAGCAGAACCGGATGAACCTTATCCGCTACCTGATCCAGGACTTTGATCTGCTGATACTGGATGAAAGTCTTGCCAATGTGGATGAAGCTTTGCGGGAAACCATTGTCCTGGCCATGAAAGAGATATTTCCGGCAAAGCTGTTTCTTTATATCTCCCATAATCTCATGGAAGTGGCACGTTTCTGCAAAGACATCCTTGTATTAAGCCGTCCCGGAAAAGGCAAGGGGGCCGTTGTGGTTAAGGGCCAGAATTATGAAACAGGCTATACGGCCGATCCCCGGGCCATTGACCGGTCCATGCTGGAGATTATGAATGCTGTTTAGGCGAATCTACCAGTTCCTGATTGTCTATTGCTTAGGTGTTGTCGGCCTTTTAGCCGTTAAATATGCAACCGGCCTTTCCAATTATGTCATTCCCGGTTTACCGCTGATCTTTGATACGGCACACCGGATGCTGACCGGCTATTTCCTTGATGTGGTCAACACCCTTTCCGTGACGGTGCTGGGCCAGATGATTTCCATTGCCATGGCCTTTTTTGTGGGAATCATCGGCCGCAAATCATCCTGGGCAGGCTCGTTTATCAAAGTCATGGCCTATAACATCCAGGCCTATCCCATTGTGGCCCTGGCCCCGATCATTTTCATTCTTTTGGGAGACGGATTTTTATCCCGCCTGCTCATTGCCTCCATGATCTGTTATTTCCCTTTGTTGTTATCGGTGTTGGGGATCATGGCCTCGCCCATCAAGGATATTGAACATTTTTACATTGCCACCGGCCGGATGCGCTGGCAGCTGGAAGTTAAAATCCGGGCCTTTGAAAACTTAAACAAGCTGACCACAGTGATCGCAGGTTCATCCACGCTTGCCATGGCCGGTACCATTGTGGCTGAATTTATTGCCGCAGATCAGGGCATTGGTTATAGTATACGCATCGCCCTGTACCAGAGCGATCTTGCCTGTATTCTTGTGGCCCTGTTCGCCATCGGCATTATCATCTCGGTTTACCAGGGTATTCTGGAAACTGTGGGCGAGCAGATGAAAAACAAATGGTCCGCACCAAAGGGAGGAGATCTGATATGAATCAAACAATCAAAAATACTGCTGTGATCCGGGCAGGACTAATGGTCCTGTTCACGATACTTTTTTTTACAACCGCATCTGCCTTTGCAGGCGATACGCTCAATTACCGCCTGAAATGGCTGTTCAACACATCTGTGGCCGGTGACATCATTGCCGATACCGGCGGCTTTTTTAAAAAAGCAGGGCTGGATGTTTCCGTGAATGAAGGCGGGGCAGGCAAAAATGCCATCAAGGAGCTGGAACTGGGATATGCAGACTTTGGCGTTGCATCTGCCGATCAGGTCATCAGAGCCCTTGAGAAAGGTGCTGACGTGGTGGTTTTAGCCCAAATTTTCCAAGTCAACCCGATGCAGTGGATATACCGGTCGGACCAGCCTGAAATAAAGACGCTTTCCGATTTAAAAGGACGGCATATCGGGGTCACCTTCGGGGGGAATGATGAAACCATCATCAACACCCTTTTAGCCAGAGCAGGACTCACATCAAGAGATGTCCGCATCTCAAGTGTCAGATTTGATTTCACCCCGTTTTTGAAAAAAGAAGTGGATGTGTGGCCGGTATACCGCAACTCCCAGGGGGTGATCCTGAAAGAACGACTGGCCGCAGAAAACGAACAGGTAAAATTCTTCAACCCCGCAGATTACGGTGTATCCTTTGTGGCCAACTCGGTTGTGACGTCAGGCGCCATGATAAAAAAACACCCGGACACGGTAAAGGCCTTTATTACGGCGTTGCTTGCGGCCTGGGAATATTCAATGAACCCGGCCAATGAAGCCCAGGTTTTAGCCCAGATTAAACAAAAGGATAAAGGCACCAAAGACGACATCCGCCAAAAACAGCTTGAAGCCACCCGGCCTTTAATCAAACCAGACAAAGTGACAAAAATCGGTATTATTGATACCGGGGCATGGCAGCAGACCGAAAACATCATGCTCAAGGAAAAACAGATCGCGGCCCCGGTTCATGTAACAAGCCACCTGGTTGGACCGACAAAATAGAGTCCTGTTATGAATACATTTGTAGATGCGTTTTTGTTACACCTTGTATTCCATTTCATACACCGGCATCACATCGCCCGATTCGGTCAGGGCCAAAGATGTGTCCGTGATCTGACCCGCCATCTGCTGATCCCGGGATGACAGGCTGAACAGGGATGATACCTCGCCCAAATAAACGGCACCCACATCGACGTCCTCAAGCTTTGTCAGGCGCGTTGCTTCATCGGACGAGGGATTCCACAGGACAAACTGGTCAAACATGGCGTCATTTTCATCAATCCACATGTTTTCATCGTCATCATAATCGGCAAGTTCCTGGAACCCGTTACCCGTAGATGGGCCAAAGAGCTCACTGCCGTCGTTGATGATACCGTCCTGGTTGAGATCCAGTGCCAGAAATGCGTACCCTTGGGATAATCCTGCAAGGGCTTCGTCTTCCCCGTCACAGTCCAGGTCAAAACAGAATTCTGCGCCTTGGAGCATGGGGGTCTGGGCATCGGTCTGAATCACCAGGGGGTCAATGAACATGTAGCCTGTTTCGGTCTCGGTGGTTGTTGATTCATTGACATACTGCCGATCCATGAACAGATCCATGGAAAAGTCAATCCGGCTGTTATCTGCCGTGTAGACCGTTCCCTGGGCGGACACCGAAACCTGTTCGGTTTCTTCATAGCTAAAGGTTGTGGTGCGGGTCTGCTCCCATTGGGTTAAAATGTTAAGGCCCGAAGATTGCGAAAATGCACCAGTTCCTGTGTAAACCTGGTTTAAGCTTGTCAGATTGATTTTGGCGTCGGGGTTAAGCCTGTTCTTGACCTGTTCAATCATGTCCAGGGCCATTTGACGCAGGTTGTTCAACCGGATTCTAAACTGCTGGGTTAAAGAGAGTTCTCCCACCTCCTGCCAAGAGGAAAGCGTATTTTCATCCATTGGCGAAATCTCAGAAACAGGATACACTGGTGAAAACACGCCTGATTGAGTGTTCTCAGTGGCAACACCGGGGGTTTGATCATCCAGAACAGAACGAAATGAAATTGAGTTACTGACCTCGGTGTTTTGTGTCAGGGTCTGGGTATAGGTTCGGGATGAATCAAGGTTAACATAAAAATCATCTATTTTCATTCAGCCTCCTAAAAAATAGGCCGGCCGGCGCCTCTCATGAGGCGCTACCGGAATAAAAATTTAGACATCGTCTTGATGTTGGTTATATCCGGATACCAAGCAAAAATTATACCCTCGAAACATCCACCTGATTTTACAGAAGATATTAAAAATAATGATTTTTCATCCCAAGGAACCAGGAAAATTTTGCCTCACCGCATAGAGCACCGTGTCGCTTTTCAGGAGTCCATTAGAGGCAGGAGTATATATAATTAACCATGACAGACAAAACATTTTAAAGTTGATCAATCAGAATGAAGGCCTATCCCCACAAGAAATTCAAACGATGACCGGATCCCTGTTGGTTGCGGAAATGATACGGATATCCACGGTTCTGACTTTTTCTTCCCCAATACGTTCGTACTCTCCCTCCTGGAGAACGCGCAACAACTGAGCCTGGAGTTCAAGGGGAATTTCTCCCACTTCATCCAAAAATAATGACCCCTTATGGGCGGCTCCGAATTTACCTTCCCGGTTGGATAATGCTCCGGTAAAGGCTCCTTTTGCATGGCCGAAGAATTCGCTTGCAAACAACTGCCTGGGCACCGAGGCACAGTTGATCTTAATCAAAGGCTTTGTCGAACGTTGCTGGCCCATTTCCAGCATAAGAGATTGGATTCTGCTATTTTGAAAATTAAAACTTTCCATACCCCGCACATTTTAACCAAAACCATATGGATATACAATATCCATTTCTCACTCTAAAGCAGCACGTGAACCATCTTGTCACCCGTTTAAAAAATAATTTGGGATAATTTAAATAATCTGGTATTTTCCAATCATTAACTCTGTTAACCGATAAAGCTATCGCCACAATCTGCACGTTGATGCTCAACCGCAACAAGCTGCATCCTTAGGAGAGCACATGACTACAAAAAATACGGGACCTTTATCCCTTCACTTTGAAACCCGGGCCATCCACCATGGCTTAAAAGATTCCGGGTTTGACGGCGCCACCCTTCCCCCCATTTACCAGAATGCGGCCCATTATCACGAGACTGCCCAGAATTTGAGCAAAACCTTTGCAGGAGAAACCGGCGATCATATTTATATGCGGTTGACCAATCCGACCAACCAGTTTCTGGAAGATAAACTCTGTGCTTTGGAATCAGGCCGAAAATCCATTTTGACATCATCGGGCATGGCGGCCATCAACAATGCCTGTATGACGCTTCTTAGAGCCGGCGATGAGCTTGTAGCTTCAAAATCTCTTTTTATGTCCACCTTTAACCTGTTTACCAATATTTACAGCAGGTATGGGATCAAGGCCGTCCTTGTTGATCCCCTGGACCCCAAAAAAATTGAAAAATCCATTACCGATCAAACCCGGTTTGTTTACATCGAAACCATTACCAATCCGGGGATGGAAGTTGCTGATATCCGAAAAATTGCAGAGATCGCCCATTCAAAAGGGCTTCCGTTGCTGGTGGATAATACCCTGGCGTCGCCATGGCTTTGCCGGCCCATTGAATTGGGTGCCGATATTGTACTTCATTCCACCACAAAATACTTGTCCGGCCATGGCGCTTCCTTGGGTGGTTTGATTGTAGATGCGGGCAATTTTGACTGGTCACAACCACGTTTTAATGATTTTTCCTCTGTGGTGGCGCAGGCCGGAAATCTCAGCTTTATCACCAAGGCATGGAGAGAGGCTCAAGTCAATTTCGGAACCACGCCGGCCCCGTTTCACTCTTTTCTGACGGCTGTGGGCCTGAATACCTTAGGCGTCAGGATGGAACGGCACATGGAAAACGCCATGAAAACAGCCTCTTTTTTAAAACAACATCCAAAGGTAAAATGGGTTAACTTCCCGGGATTTGAGGATCACATAAGCCACAAAACCGCCTGTGAGCAATTCGGCAGCCGGGGGTTCGGGACTATACTGACCTTTGGGCTGAAAAATGAAGATGCCTGTTTTAAATGCATTGACCGACTCTCCATGATCCTTAACCTGGCAAACCTTGGCGATTGCAAAACCTTAATTATTCATCCCTGGTCCACCCAGTACGTTACCTTTCCAAAGGAACAGCGGGAACAGATGGCTGATCCCTGCCTGCTGCGCCTTTCCGTAGGTATTGAGCACATTGATGATATCTGTGCAGACCTGGATCAGGCACTTGCAGGGGTATAACCACCATGAGCGAATATACGGATCACGACCAGACCGGTGCCACTGTTGGGCTGGTGGAAAAAAAATATTTTACCTTTGCAGAGCCGCCTGACAGGTTCAAACTTGAAAGCGGCGCCGATATCGGCCCGGTTACCCTTGCCTATGAAACCTGCGGCACCTTGAACCCGGACCGGTCCAATGCTGTTCTGGTCTGCCATGCCTTGACCGGGGACTCCCATGTGGCCGGGTATTACAACCCCAAAGATCCTAAACCCGGCTGGTGGGATATCATGGTCGGCCCGGGTAAGGGAATTGATACGGATAACTGGTTTGTGATCTGCTGCAACGTCATTGGCTCCTGTATGGGAACCACAGGCCCTGCTTCCACAAATCCTGAAACCGGCAAAGAATACGGTACTGATTTTCCCCTGATCACCATTGCAGATATGGTCAAAGCCCAAAAAGTCCTTTTGGCTCATTTGGGAATTAAAAAATTGGCTGCCGTGGTCGGCGGGTCAGTGGGGGGAATGCAGGTGCTTGAATGGTGTGTCAGGTATCCTGAAACAACCTCCTTTGCTGTGGTCCTTGCCTCCACCTGCCGCCATTCGGCCCTGGCCATTGCCTTTAATGAAGTGGCCCGGCAGTCTATCATGGCCGATCCCAACTGGAAGGACGGCCATTATTATTCGGGTAAAAAACCGGATATGGGCCTTGCCATTGCCCGGATGATCGGCCATATTACCTATCTGTCCGATGAATCCATGCGTCTTAAATTCGGAAGGCGGCTGCAGAACCGCAGTGACTTAAGTTTTGAATTCGGTGCAGAGTTCCAGGTGGAATCCTATCTCCAGCACCAGGGCCAGAAATTTATCGAACGGTTTGATGCCAATTCGTTTTTGTACATCACCAAGGCCGCCGACTATTTTGACCTTGCCCGGGACCATGGTAAAGGGTCTCTGGTCCAGGCTTTTTCAAAGGTTACCGCCAAGTTCCTCGTGGTGTCGTATACCTCAGACTGGCTTTATCCAACTTATCAGTCCAAGGAGATGGTCAAGGCCATGAAAAAAAACAACCTGGATATCAGTTTCTGCGAGATTGATGCCCAGTGGGGCCACGACGCATTTCTGCTGCCCAATCCAAAACTAAACAGCCTGATGACAGGGTTTTTAGGCCGGGCATTGAGTGAAAACATATAGGGGCATATGATGGAAAATTCAAAAAATCAGGAACGGCACCCATTAAGATACGATCTTCAGATCATTGCCTCCTGGATCAAACCGGGCGCCAGAGTCCTGGGACTGGGCTGTGGTGAAGGGGAGATCCTGCACTACCTGAAAACCGAAAAACAGGTGGTCGAGCGGGGCATTGAGATAGAAGAAGCCAAGGTGATGCGCTGCATTCAAAAGGGCATATCGGTACTGCAGGGGGATATTAACGAAGAAATCCTGGATTATCCGGACCGGGCCTTTGACTATGCCATCTGTTCCCGGACCCTTCAGCAGGTTTATGACCCCGCCACGTTAATTCACGCCATGCTCCGGGTGGCCGACAAGGGAATCGTTAGTTTTCCTAATTTTGGTCATTATAAGGTCAGAGCCAAGCTTGCGCTGACCGGATGCGCCCCGGTTACCCGGGAATTGCCCTATACATGGTACAACACGCCCAACATCCGGGTGTTAAGCCTCAGGGATTTCAAACATTTTGCCCGCAAGGCCGGGTTTAGGATATTAGAGAGTGCTGCCATCAATACGTATGAACATCAACGCCAAGGCCGTCAGGTAAAATTCCTGCCCAATTTCCTGGCAACCTACGGCATTTTTCTCATTGGGAAAGACTCTTGACCGGATTAAAAAATTATCTGCCGGTAAAAAAAATATTCCTGGCGGCCGGGCTTGTATCTATTCTGGTGACTTCATTCTTTTTTGATACGCTTTATGCGTGGCAATGGATCGATTACCGGTTGCATTCATCTCTGGAAATCTCCGGCGCTCTGATTTCCTGTCTGATCGGGATTCTCCTTCTCATAAAATCTCAAGCGAAATTGGATGCCCGTCTGATTATGCTGGCCACAGGGTTTGCCGGCATGGGTATACTGGATACTGCCCACGCCATCAGTCGGCCCGGTGACGCCTTTATCTTCCTTCACAGCGTAGCCAGCCTTTCCGGAGGGTTTTTCTTTTCTTCAGCCTGGTTCAGCCGGGGACGGCAAATGAGAAATCTTTTTGAACTGAGGTTTATCTTTTTCGGCTTTGTTGCGCTCACCGCTTCCGTAGGACTTCGGGCGCTTCTTTTTCCGGAAGATGTCCCAAAGATTATGCCCTTGTTTGACGGTCACTTTACCATGGCTGCGGTGTTAATTAATCTAACAGCCGGATTTTTATTTTTTGCATCAATGATCGAATGTTACCTGTCTTACAAGCGGAAGCGCCAAAGCCAGGATCTGTTTTTTGCTTGTCTTGTGGGATTCTTCGGCATAGCTGCAGTCCTTTTTCCTTTTTCCACCCCCTGGAACGGGATGTGGTGGATTTGGCACCTGGTCCGATTTAGTGCCTTTGTTGCCACCCTTATTTACATTTTCAAGATCTACGGTCCACCCCTGCGGCGAAAGGCAGCCCAAACTAAAGAGGAGAAATCCTCCCACAGGCTGGCCAAAACACCGACACATCTGGTCTTCTGGGTATTGGCCGATTGCATATATCTTATTTTGCTTTCACCCTTTTTCGGCAATAAAATTCCACTGGCATTCTCGGCGTTTTTTCTTGTCCATCTGCTGGCCATTGCGGTGGGAACGATGGTCATGTTTACAGGTCTTGGGGCAGGCGTGCTATGGATTCCGGTACTCACCTTTTTAAATATACGGCCCTCTGAGGCGGTTGCCATTTCCATCTTCACCCAAATTGCAGGTAAGGGGACCGGTTCATTAACCTATCTATTCAGCGGAATGGTTGACATGAAAATCGCCGCCCGTTTTATTCCTTTCGCTTTGGGGGGGGTGACGCTGGGATTTTTGTCCGGATTTTATGTTCCTACGGCCTATGAACGCATCCTTATTTATATTTTTCTGCTCATTGCCGGGTACCTGCTCATGAAAACCCTGCATTCTCTTAGTGAAACTGAACCGGAAATCTGCAAATCTACCGGAAATCACTCTTTTAGCAAAAGTTATTCTGTGGTACTTTTCTCCTCTTTTTTTACAGGCCTGCTAAGCATCGGGAATACGGACTGGATTATCCCCCACATGATACAAAAGCTTAAAATGCCGACCTCTCGGGCTGTGGCCACAGGATTGTTTATAATGTTTGCATCCATCCTGTTTTATCTCTTTCTGGTATGGCTCTGTGTTTTGACCGGAAAGGGGACATGGCCCCATGGGACATATCTGCTTTTTGCCACCTGTAGCGGAGTTATTCTGGGAGGCCAGATGGGCACCCGCCTCATACGTATTTCATGGTTTAAACGACATCAGAAGCACGGATTTATTCTCATGCTGGCGTTGTCCATTATCCACCTGCTTTGGTGAATAGGAAACCTGGAAGATCAAATCAAGGGTTAGAAGTGAAAACTATTTCGTAACAATGTTCTGGCACTTGCACACTTTTTATATCAACCACTCGGCGAGCAATATTATGTGCATCACTCAATGCTCTATTCTTGCAATTCCGAATTTTTTAGTAGACCGCAATAAATGTTCACCTCCCCCCCTCCCCTACTTAAAGGGTGTTGAAATCGACCACCTAAATTTAATAAAATCCGATAGATTTTCAGTCTGTTAGGAGTTGAAAAAGCCTCTGTTTAGTTGTACTTTCAAGCGACCAAACACAAAAGAAAACAACACCACAGAGGCTTTATGCATAGAAAAAATATCAGGCTGCTCATCACAAAGCAATTAAAAACGAGTTTTCCGAGATGGGAAAAGATGACAAAGAAGTCCAAAAAAGAACTGACAGAGCAAATCATGATGGAGATTGTGGAGCAGTACGATTATTCTCAATCTCTTGGACATCCCCATCGAGGACCTCATAGGCATTGAAGATCAAGCCCCTACAGCCGGCATTCGTAGTCTTCCTGAAATGGCATCTTACGTTGAAAATTTTCATTCAGATAAATTGTTTCATTTTGATACCCTGAAAAAGCCATACCCTGAAATTGTAGATCCGGAATTACAGTTTATTGATCAAGTTATAGATGACAGGATTATCAATAGCTTGATCGCGCCCGACGGCTACTCCGCTGCCCACAGGGATATTCAGCCCTACCAATTATTTCGGATGGAGCTATTAAAAATTATCAAATACCCTGAAATCAGTTACAGGAAATTTTGCAGCGATGAATATTTTGGCAAAGAACGAAAGCAAAACAGGCGTTTTATTCGGTTGTCGTTAAAGACCAAAATCCAGGTAGATCATACTGAATTATGTCATTTCAGGCGTGACTTGAAATTCAAGCAATTGATGAATGTCCTGGTATATTTTCTCCACCATTTTTATAAATCGGGCTGCCTTGAGAATGCCGTTATCCATGGAGTTGATTCCAGTGAACTGCCGTCCGAAGTCAATTATCCCCTTTGCACCATTGAAATCAACGGCAACAAAGTACGAATTTATTCCGATCCGGACTGTGATTGTGGAAAACGCCGGAATAAAAGGGATAAGTCCTATTCCTGTGTTCGACAGTTGTAGGTTCATTTTTTTAAAATTTTGTCAAAATATCCAATAAAATCAGCTCGAATGTGATTCCTGACGCCAAAACTTGTAGGCACACGACTTGTTGGTTTATGCTTGACATTAATGACGATACATGCTTTTTCTATGGGCATGTATGTACGCACAATAAAACGCAGAAACAAAGATGGGTCCGAGGTCGAGTATGTTCAGTTAGCCCACAATACTCGTCATCCAGAAAAAGGCTATTCACGAGCCGAGGTCGTCTACTCCTTCGGGCGGCGGGACCAACTCGACGTAGCCGCCCTCAAGCGCTTAGTCAGCAGCCTCAGCCGGTTCATCAGCCCCGAAGACATTCAGGACCTTGAAGCCCAAAGCGCCGGGCTCAAGTTCATATCCAGCAGGCCGGCAGGGGGAGCCCTGCTGCTCAAAGGCTTGTGGGAACGCATTGGGATTGACCGCTGCCTTGCCAATGCATTGAAACACACAGAGTTCAAAGCGCCGATTTCGGATGCGATTTTTGCAATGGTGGCCAACAGGGCACTGGCTCCGTCTTCCAAACTTGCCGTCGAAGAGTGGGTAGCCAAGGATGTTCATCTGGACATTGAGGCGCCGATCAAGGTTCAGCACCTTTACCGGAGTATGGACTTCCTGCTTAAGAATGCGGAGGCCATCCAAGAGAAGGTGTTCTGGACAACGGCTCAACTGCTGAATCTCACGGTGGACCTGATCTTCTTTGATACAACCAACACTTATTTTGAAATGGAAGACACCAACGACTCGGAGCTGCTTGCTTTTGGGAAATCTAAACACAAAAGAGATGACCTGCCCCAAGTCACCATTGGCCTGGCCGTGACACGGGAAGGTATCCCGGTCCGTTGCTGGGTTCTGCCGGGCAACCAAAATGACGCCAAGTGCGTCGATACCGTTCAAAAGGATTTGAACGACTGGCGGCTTGGCAACGTGATTTGGGCCATGGACCGTGGCATGACCAGCGAAGAGAATCGAAAAAACCTCCAAAGAGCCGGGGGACAGTACATCCTTGGTGAAAAGTTGAGGGGCCCCAATGTAAATGAAGAAGCCCTGAACCGGGGTGGGCGGTTCAAAAAGGTCAACGACAATCTCCATATCAAAGAGGTCTTTGTCGGTGAGGGCAGCGGCAGGCGCCGGTTCGTCATCGCTTACAACCCAGAACAGGCTGAACACGACAAACATGTCAGGGCAAGGAACCTGGAGCGGATCGAAACGGAGCTGGCGGCACTGAACAAACGGTCCGGCAAAGCATATCTCAAATCCAAATATGCTCTCCTGGCACACCGGTCCATGGGCAGATACCTCAAGGAACTGAAGTCAGGCAAGCTGACGGTGGATAAGGCTAAGATTAAGCAGGCGGAAAAGCTGGACGGCAAATATCTTTTGAGCACAAGCGACAAAAGCCTGTCGGCTGAGGATATCGCCCTTGGCTACAAACAACTCATGGAAGTCGAGCGCGCGTTCCGCACTTTAAAGTCCACCCTGTCCCTCCGGCCTGTCTACCACACCAAAAACGACCGCATCCGCTCTCATGTCCTGCTGTGCTGGCTGGCCCTGCTCCTGGTGCGGATTACCGAGCTGGAGACCGGCTTGAGCTGGCCCAGGGTCCGCGCCGAGCTGGAACGGCTCCATTTAGGCGAATTTTTGCATAAAGATGGGCGTGTACTACAGTACACAGAACTCACTCAAAATCAGCGTAACCTATTTAAAAAATTAAACATAAAACTTCCTGCGAAAATCAAGTCCATAGGATAAACACTTAAAATATGTAGGCACTACGCCATTTTAGAGGGATAGCTGTATCTCTTTATTGATAGGGCTTTCCGGATTTCGTATACCTACGGCTGTCGAACAGGAGCTATTATGTCATTGGATACCGAATGCATACACTAACCGCCATCAACCCCACAAACGGTCATAGCTTTCCATTGGTATCCCTTGTGGGGGCAGCCAATCATCATGACAGTCTATTTTTGAAACCATTGATCAAGCTTGCTCAGGCACTCGGTATTGATATTAAATTGATAACCGCAGACCAGGCTTACCACGATAGTGATGGTTCGGTTCTCAATGAAACCGGTGTCTATGTCGTAGCCCCTGCATCGGAGCAAGCGAAATTGCCCGAGAATGTATTGCAAACTCCGATGAGGGTTACCTGCAATAATTCTTGTGAAATTCCAATGGATTATTTGGGTACAACACTGAATGGCCATGAATTTAGGTGTGGTGCAACGCCTGGCGAATGTATGTTTGCATCAAGTTGCCCTAAATCGAGAATAATCAATTTTGATAACGGTCATTTCCAGCCAATGCCAACTTTTCATACCGGGTCGCAAACAGCAATCAAAATTCGAAAGAATTGCGAACGGCCTTTCAATTTGATGAAAAAAAGGGAAGGCCTTGAACAGACGAGAGTGAGAAGCCAACATGGTGTAGTTGTCCGATCAGCATTGACGACAATTGTAACATTGTTGATTGAAATGGCTGGGACAAGACATAAACCGCAAAAAAAAGATAATCAACAAAGGGAGTTGTTTGCCGCCACAGGATAGAATTGAAACTTCAATGCTGTATTTTTCTTGAACCGATTGATTCAGTTAATATCGTTGTATCTGAAGTATAAGCAAGGCCGCTGTCTAACATAAAAATCGCGGCAAAAAACAAATTTCAGATTTTATAGCGAAGAAAACGAACTGCCGGGTCTTGGAAAATCGAAATTTAAGCGCGTAGGCGGTATAGACTCTGTTGAAGATTTGATTGATTTCAACACCCTTTGCATATGCGTTTAATCCCAAAAAAAGAATGGCAAAACAGAACAAATGGCTGCAAATAAAACTTTTTTCATAAAATCTCCTTTTTATGCCTTTGTCGATTTTAACATCAGTGTAACATAAATATATGAAAAACTAATTCGGCAAAATCAGCCTTTGGCTTTAGCCTGTTTATTCATAATAACGGCCATGGGCCGACCTGACATATCATCTGCCAGGCATAGCCCATGGCCGTTCTTTCAAACTCATGCATAAGTTATCGATAGGACTTTTAGCTCGTCTATCAAACGATAAACGTATCTACGATCTGCTTTAACTCTGTTGCCATTTTTTTCAAATTCGCCGCGCTTGACTCGACTTTGGAACTGCCCGAAGCCATTTGATCTGACGATTTACTGACCTCTGCGATGTCCTGGGCCATTTCACCGGCCACCTGGGTGCTTTGACTGACATTTTCATTGACTTCTTGAATACCCAGAGACAATTGTTCAACATTGCCGGCGATTTCCTGGGTCGCAGAGGACTGCTGAGTGACTGCCGTGGCAATCGTTGAAACCATTTCTTTTACATCGTTGATGACATCAGTAATTTCAGCAATCACTTTCCCTGTACCGTCCGACGTTGTTTGGACATTATTAACCTTGGCCTGTATGTCTGCCGTTGCATTCGCTGTCTGTGCGGCCAAATCTTTTATTTCGGTTGCAACAACGGCAAAACCTTTACCTGCCTCACCAGCCCTTGCAGCCTCAATCGTAGCATTCAAGGCCAGCAGATTGATCTGTTCTGAAATATCATTAATGGTGTCAGTGACTATGCCGATATCTTTTGCCGCCTGCGTCAGCTCGCCCATACTGCCTGATGCTTCAATTACCTTTTCGCCGGCTTTTTCAGAAACATCCCGGGCAGATTCGGCCGTACCTGCAATTTCGTTAATGGTCGAATTCATCTCTTCGGCAGCAGAGGCAACAACGGCCGCATTGCTTGAAGACTCTTCCATTGCCGAAGCCACAGAAGTCATATTGGTACTCATCTCCTCGGATGCCGCCGCCACTTGGTCAGCACGCTGGTGTGTATCCGCTGCGCTTGTCGACATCTGGGTGGCGATGGATGCCAAGGAGTTGGATGCCTCCCCAACCTGATCGGAATTATTGGCCAGTTTTTTGATAATGCCCTGGAGCCTTTCAAGAAAGACATTCAACCACTTTGCAAGTTCGCCAAGTTCATCCTGACTGCTTATTTCAACCCGCTTTGTTAAATCGCCTTCCCCTTCAGCAATATCCTTCACACTATCTATAAGTATCCCCAACCCACGAACAATCCCAAAAACAATGAATAAACACAAAGAAATAATGCCAAGAAATATTATGCCGGAAAACCCGACCATCTTTATAATGGAAGATTTTACCCGAGAATTTATTTCCTGTGACATTTCTATTTCGTATGCGTCGATATTGTCAAGGTATACACCGGTTCCCACCCAGTAATCCGTGCCGGGTATCATTTCCGTGTAAGTCAATTTCAACGTATCTCCGGCACCCGGTTTTTCCCATATGTACTCCACAAAGCCGCCACCGGATTTTGCTTTTTCGGCCATTGTTTTGACAAAAAAATGGTTGTTTTTATCCTTCAGGCCTTTCAAATCCTTTCCGTCCAGATCCTCTCTTATTGGATGCACGGCCATGGTTGTGTCCTGGTAAATCATAAAATAACCGGACTTGTCCTCTTCAAAGCGAATATCGCTGATATGACGGCGAAATATTTTTATTTGATCTTCTTTGTTCGGGATATTTTCTATGGCGTGCCCTAAAGCCAATGCGACAGCGTGTGTTGCAACCTGAAGTTTGTTTTTTTGATCTTTTAACATCACATCGCTTGTTTTTTTTATCGCTAATGTCTTTACTGTATTACTTCCTGATATGGCAAACCAGATCATTACCGCGAAAAGCACTATTATCGCGCCAACAATAAAGAACATCCTTGCCTTAATGGAAAGTCGATTCATCCTGTCCTCCTATGATTTACAATTCAAATTAGCGTTTATCCCGAAGCCATGACATCTCCCGGCCACAAACATTTGGCCGTACAGATCGATTCATCGTCATTTTTCTTTTTCATGGTAAATTTAACTGATTTGCGCTTTTAAGATTATCGCTAATATTTACATAAGCAATATAAGAACGCAATACAATAGTGCCAGCCACATCATAGGGGGAGCATACTAAGGTTAATTTTACCCGCCTCAGCGAATTAAAAAAAACGGGGCTCGGGTATTGCAACAGGCAACGTACAGATGTAAATTAAAACAAGTTTTCCTCAGCAAAGGATTAACCACCTGGCCCTGATTTTTTGATGTGCCGCGCAGCTTTTTTTATTTCCCGTAACAATAAAGGGACATAAGATTCCCATAAAGGCCAATAAAATGAAACATTTTCAGCTATTTTTTTTACCCATACTATCGTTATGCCTGCTCCTTTTTACAGTTCAAGGTATTGCCCATAGCGCTGAACTTGAAGCCCGGTTTGCCGGTCAGCAAACCGTGGACGGACAAAACGCCCTGGCCGTGACATTTTCCTTGCCCCTGGATACAAAACAGGATTTAAGCAAGTATCTCCGTATTATTGAACAAGCAGACGCAACCCCTGTGGACGGCGCATGGATATTGGCAAAGGATACCCAGGTGGCCTATTTCACCCAGATAAAACCGGACACAGCCTATACCATCCATGTGGCAAAAGGACTGGCATCGGCCCAGGGTAAGGCATTAGCCGAAAAAGTCATATATGAGGTCACCACTCGGTCGGCCCACCCAATGATTGCATTTGGTTCCACGGGATTCATCCTGGCCTCGGACCTGGTCAAGGGGTTGCCTGTCGACAGCCTGAACATCAAACAGGCAGACATTGATTTTTTCAGGGTGCGGCCGGATCAGTTGCAAGACTTCAAAGATGAATTCTGGGATGCCACATATTTACAATATTACCAATCTGATGAACTGGCGAAGATCGCAGATCTTGTCTATACCGGCCGCTGGGATCTGGACATTAAAAAGGATTTGCGCACCCAGGTTAATATACCCATCACCCATATCAGGGAGATTAAAACGCCCGGTATTTACATTGCTGTACTCCGGGGCGCGGGCCATTATCAATACGGATACCGTATGACCTGGTTTTCCATTTCCGATATAGGGGTACATGCCAGGGTATATGACACCTCTATCCGGTTTTTTATCCAGAGCCTTTCAACGGCAGACCCAATAGGAAAAGCGGTTATCAAGGGATATGACAAAGAGGGGAAAGCCCTGTTTGAGCAGTCAACTAACGAAGACGGCCTGTGCGTGATAAAAGGACACTTTGAAAAATTGGCACTGGTGTCTGTTTCCAAAAAGAATAACATCAGCCTGATGGCCATGGATACCCCGGCCCTTGATTTGTCGGAATTTGCCATGGGCGATGCCATGTTCAGACCCTTGGAACTGTTTGTATACGGTCCCAGGGACATTTACCGCCCCGGAGAGACCGTTGTGATTGACGGCATCTTGAGAAATCAGGATGGCCGACCGGCACCGGTAATAAAAGTGGCAGCCAAGGTGGTTCAACCTGACGGAAAAACCATTCGCGAGTTTACCTGGAAGCCTGGCAAAGACAATCATTTCAACACCGGTTTTCAGCTGCCCGCCAATGCGCTGACAGGCAAATGGCGGGTGACATTTGCCAACGGCAAGGATCAATTTGAAGAATATCCTTTTCTGGTATCTGAATTTCTGCCCGAGCGCATGAAGCTGGTCATTGACCAGGCAGATAACACTATTCTCTCGCCGGATAAAGATCTTGCCATTCAAATCCAGGGCGACTTTCTGTACGGGGCGCCTGCAAGCGGCAGCCGTGCCAATGCCGTGATCCACGTGAAACAGGCACGGAATCTGTTCAAAAAGACCTTACCCGGTTTTGAATTCGGTGACATCACCGATCTTGTCAACACCACCTACACCTGCGACGATATCCGTTTGGATGAAACAGGAAAAGGCCTGATTAACGTCGATAATCAGTGGAAGGACGTAACGTCTCCCCACTGGGTCACCGCTAATGTCAGCTTGTACGATTCCGGAGAACGCCCGGTGGTCAGAAACGCCTCTTGGCAGGTGTGGCCGGCACAAAACCTTGTGGGTATCAGAAACATGTCCGGCACAGAAGAGGACCCGAATCAAGTCCCCAACAATAATACGGCAAAATTTGAAGTGATCCTAGCCGACACCCAGGGTCAGCTTAAAGCAGCCCAGAGCCTGAAGGTCACAGTGATCCGGGAGCACCGGGAATATTACTGGGAATATAAAGACGACGGGTGGCATTGGGGCAGCAACAGCCAGTTCTATCCCGTGGACCGGTTTGACCTTGATATTCCGGACCAGAGCAAGGCCCAGGTAAATGTCCCCGTGGAATGGGGCGGTTACCGCCTGGAAATAAATAATCCGGCCACCGGCCTGACAACGTCCAAAAGCATATGGGCCGGCTGGCGGCCCGAAGGCCAGGGCCCAAAAGATATGAACCGGCCGGACCGGGTGGATCTGACCCTGGACAAACAGGGGTACCGGGCCGGAGAGACAGCCCGGGTGACGGTCAAGGCGCCCCAGGGCGGAAAAGGTTTTTTATTTGTGGATGGGGCAGAGAACCTTTTAACCCTGCCCATTGATATTCCGGCCCATGGAAAAGAGATTTCCGTTCCCATTGACCCGGCTTGGGCGCGTCACGATCTGTATGTGTCCGCATTGGTAATCCGGCCCGGAGAGAGCAGAAAGGCCAAACTGCCCAAGCGTTCTGTGGGACTGATACACCTGCCCCTTGACCGCACCGACCGCCGTATGAACATTGATATCCAGGCCCCGGAAAAGACAGAACCCAACCGTCGGGTGGATGTGACGGTCAATCTGACCGATGCCGACGGCAAACCGGCCAAGCATGCCATGGTCACCCTGGCTGCCGTGGACACAGGCATTTTAAACCTGACCCGGTTTAAAACCCCGGACCCCTTTGGCTATTTTTTCCAACCCCGGCAATACAGCCCCGAAATCCATGATATTTACCAGAAACTCATTGAAGCCGCGGACGGCAGTTATGCAAAAATGCGGTTCGGCGGAGATATGGCAACCCTGACCCGGGGAGGCGACCGGCCTTCAACCGATGTGCAGATCGTGGCCATCCACCAGAAGGCGATTGATGCCGATGCCGGGGGCAAGGCCGTATTCCATCTGGACCTTCCGGATTTTGACGGACAGGTGCGGATCATGGCCATTGCCCATACAAATAACACTTTTGGCTCCGGGGACAAGGAGATGATCCTGGCTTCGCCCATCGTGGTCCAGGCCACCATGCCGCGTTTTCTTTCCTGCGGCGACCAGGGCTTTATCATGCTGGAACTAAATAATTTAACAAATATCGTCCAAAATATAACCCTGGAAACGGACATCTTCGGGCCGGTATCTTTCACGGGACAAACCAATCAGACGTTAGCGCTTGAACCCCATAAACGTAAACACCTCAGGCTGCCGATTACGGCAGGCACCATAGCGGACCGGGCACACATCACCTGCCGGATCAAAGGCATCCAGGGCCGGGATGTATCACCGGAAATGACCAAAACCTGGTTTTTGGAAACCCGGTCGCCCTATCCCCATAAGACCCGGATCCGACATAAACTGCTAACCCCGGGGCAGCAGTTTTCCACGCCCCCTGCCGACCTGAACACCCTGGTGCCGGATACGGTAACCGTGATGGCCGACCTGGACTCAGAGCCGCCGGTGAACCTGGCCCAGCATGTCAGCGAATTGCTTGCCTATCCGTATGGATGTCTGGAGCAAACCGTATCAGGCTTTTTTCCCCATATACTGCTTTCCTTTGATCAATTTGCACACTTGGGGGTTGAAGCCGGCACCCAAGAAAGTACCAGTAAAAAAATCAGGCTTGGCATCCAGCGCCTGCTTGAAAAACAGAAAAGCTCCGGCGCCTTTGGCCTGTGGAGTTCCCAAAGCCCGGAAAGCCCCTGGCTGACGGCCTACGCCACCCATATGATGGTTGAAGCTGTGGACGCAGGTTATGAAGTTCCGGTGAATGCGGTGAAAAAGGCATTTAAACGCCTTACCGTATATGTTCGCCGGCCCAAATCCATTCCCTGTTCGGGATGGATGGACTGCACAATGTTCAGGGCGTCCACCCGGGCCTATGCCGCATTTGTTCTTGCCCGGGTCAATTCTTTAGGACTTGCGGATGCCAGAAACGTCTATGCCTATGTGAAAGCCAACCACCCCACCCCCTTGGGTCTGGTCCATGCAGGCACGGCACTTGGGCTTGCCGGTGACAGAGCAAAGGCATTTGAGGCTTTTGACCTGGCCCTGAAAACCCGACGGGATGATAAACGGGTGTATGGAGGCGACTACGGTTCCAATGTCCGGGACCTTGCGGCGGCTTACTATTTTGTCACCACCTATTTTGCCGACTACAGGTTCCGGGGCGTGTTCCTCCACGATCTCTCAGCCGAGTTGAACCAAAGACAATGGCTCTCCACCCAGGAACGCAACAGCCTGGTCATGGCAGGGGCGGCCAAACTGGCCCATCCGGCCGGGGCATGGGCTGCCGATGTAATTGTAGGGGAAAAAACCGGCCCACACACCGGCAAGGGTCCGGGCCGAATAATATTCACAAAAGGCACTGCAGCCGGAGGCTTCACCGTGAAGAACACCGGCAAGTCCAATCTTTATCTCGATCTTGTGCTTACGGGCTACCCAAACAGTTTGCCCGCCTCCCAAAGCAATGGTGTCAGCATTTCCAGGCAGTTTTTGGATACCAACGCGAAACCTGTGGATATTTCCAAGCTGACGTCCGGAGACCGAATCATTGTGGCGTTAAAGGTTCAATCCAAAAAACAACGACTACCCCATGCCCTGGTGGTGGACATGCTGCCTGCCGGATTTGAGCTGGAAGATCCCAATGTGTCCGGCTCATTCCTTATTAATGATATAAAGGTCGACGACAAAACCATTTCCCAGTGGCATAAAGATTATAAAACGGCACACACCGAGTATAGGGATGACAGATTTATAACAGCCCTGAATCTTGGATACAGTGAGACCTGCCGGATTTTCTATGCTGTCCGGGTGGTCAGCCCTGGTGTTTTCAAACTGCCGCCGCCACTGGTGGAAGATATGTACCGGCCCTATATCCGAGGCGTGGGTAGAACCGTTGTCCAGACCCATGTCACTTCTCCTGTTGTCAATAAAAACTGACATGAAAGCCAGCACGGTTCGGATAAAAAAAGAATTTCCCGGATTTGAGATCTGCCTGGCCAATGGGTGAAACAACACGGTGTATGATCCAAAAAGCCGGAACAATTGCCGGAATTTTGTTTTTAATTGTCGCGGCATGCGGTGTGTGTTTTATTGGGCTGGATCATTTGTTCCCCTTTGACACCACGGGGCGTCCCGTATCCACGGTTATTGTGGACCGCCACCAGACTCCATTGCGGGCTTTTGCCGACAAAAACGGGGTGTGGCGGTACCCGGCAAGGCCCGAACAGGTCTCTTCATTATACCTTCAAGCACTTCTGGCCTATGAAGACCGCTGGTTCTATTATCACCCCGGTATCAACCCCCTGGCCATATGCCGGGCGTTTACCCAGAACCTGAACCATCGCCGGATCGTGTCCGGTGGATCTACGCTGACCATGCAGACCGCCCGGATTCTTGATATCAGCAGGCAAGGTAGCAGGCCCTCATCCCCAGGCTTTTTCCCACGCATGGGTGTCAAACTGTGCCAGACATTCAGAGCGCTTCAGCTTGAATACCACTTTTCCAAAACTGAAATTCTTGGCTTATATCTTACCCATGCCCCGTTTGGCGCCAATATCCAAGGAATCCAAGCCGCCTGCTACACCTGGCTGGGCAAGGATGCAAAGGAAATGACCCGGTCCGAAGCCGCGCTTATGGCCGTACTGCCCCAGGCACCCTCCAGATACCGGCCCGACCGCCATCCGGACAGGGCGGCCAAGGCCCGGGACAAGGTGCTTGACCGGATGGAAAATTTCAGTATCTGGACCACAGACCAGATCAAAGCAGCCAAAGAGGAACCGGTCATCGCCTTCCGGTTTCCCACATCCATGACAGCCCCCCTGGCCGCCCGGCGTCTGAAAACCGTTTACCCGGATGCTGAAGTCATCCATACCTTTATTGATGAAAACCTGCAGATGCACATGGCAGATCTTTTGCAGTCATACATGGAAAGGCTGCCCCCCAAACAGTCCGGTGCCGTGATGGTGGTCAATCACAAAACTTTGGAAATCGAAGCCTATGCCGGGTCTGCAGACTTTTTCAATACATCCAGACATGGTCATGTGGATATGATAAAAGCCCTGAGGTCGCCGGGTTCCACATTAAAACCCTTTATTTACGGCCTATCCATGGACCAGGGTCTGATTCATTCCCATTCCATGCTCCTGGACGTGCCAAGATACAAAAAAGACTATAACCCGGGCAATTTCACCCGGGGATTTTCAGGGCCTGTTACGGTGACCCGGGCGTTGCAGGATTCGTTGAACCTTCCGGCGGTCCAGGTGCTGGAGGCCTATGGTCCGGGCCGTTTCCATGACAGATTGTGCAACGCAGGGGCCCGGTTTCAATTCCAAGGCAAACCCAATCTCTCCATGGCCCTGGGCGGAGTGGGCACAAGCCTTGAGTCCCTGATGACCCTGTATACGGCCATCGGGCGCGGCGGTATTGCCGGAAAGCCGCGGTTAACACCTAAAGAACCTGTTCAGGAAAGGTATCTGATGAGTCCCGGTGCAGCCTTTATCATCCGGGACATCCTGTCCCGGCCTTTTCCGGGCAGACAGGGGGTGGGACGGCTGTCCGGTGCATTGTCTATGGCATGGAAAACCGGTACCAGCTACGGATTCAGAGATGCTTTGGCCATGGGTCTTAAAGGGGATTACACGGTGGGGGTATGGATCGGCCGGCCCGACGGCTCCCCATCGCCGGGACAGTATGGGGCTATCACTGCGCTTCCTCTTCTGGGCCAGGTAATGGAGAGCTTAACGCCCGGTGCGGGAACACGGAAACCGCCGGAAAGCGTATCAAAAGAGACCATCTGCTGGCCGTCCGGCATTGCCGCATCCGAGAGCCCAGGCC
Organism: uncultured Desulfobacter sp.; assembly: GCF_963664415.1. Classification (NCBI taxonomy): domain Bacteria; kingdom Pseudomonadati; phylum Thermodesulfobacteriota; class Desulfobacteria; order Desulfobacterales; family Desulfobacteraceae; genus Desulfobacter; species uncultured Desulfobacter sp. The sequence continues at coordinate 2,996,732 of NZ_OY761445.1, forward strand.
GGGCAACGGGTGCCTGTGCCAAAAAATTTGAAGCCTGGATACTGGACGGACAGATTCCAGGAACCATGACCGGAGAGACAGGCCTTGCCGCCCCTCTAATCCGGACATTCTGGATAGACAGTCAGGGGATGCGGGCAACACCGGTCTGCGGAGGTATTGAAAAAAAAACCGTGGTCTTGTGGCCATGGCAGGCCGAGCCATTCATTCCGGCCCATTGGCGGCAGGCGTCCGTACTGCCCAAAGATTCACCCGTCTGCCGCAATATAGCGCCCCTGACACTGCCTGCCATACGAATTATTTCAATTTCAGACAACAGCATCCTGACCCGCCAGCCGGGAAAGGCCGGTCCGCCGACCATCCCCTTAAGGACCCTGGGCGGCAGGGGCGAACGCCAGTGGTTCCTGAACCAAAAGCCCCTGATGAGTGGAGACCGATCAGCACCGTTTTTTATGCCCATGCCGGTGCCGGGACAGTATCATCTGTCCGTGGTGGATGAATCCGGCAGTTTTGATCAGGTCTGTTTCTCCGTCATAGAACTCAATCCCTGATGGCAAAACTTTTTACGGGGCCATCAAATGTGTCGGATATAATTCAATTCCAAGGGAGATGAAATACAGCGGCCGGCACCAGAGTCTTCCAGATCCTGCCGGCTGCCGTATCCCCAGAGAACGCCTAATCCGTAAATGCCGTTCTCTTTTGCGCCGACCATATCATAAGCGGTGTCACCTACCATTACCGTATCAACAGGGTCAAGCCCCTCCTGCTCCAAAATATAGGCAATTAAAGCGGTCTTATCTGCCCTTGTTCCGTCCATCTCAGCGCCGTGAACCGACTTGAAAAAGGGGGCCAGATCAAAATGATCAATGATTTTCTCTGCAAAAAGCCTGACTTTTGAGGTGGCAACGAAAAGGGTATACCCGTCTTCCTTCAGGCCATTTAGCGCCTCAGGGATGGTTTCGTATACCTGATTTTCAAACATACCGATTTTTTGAAAACGTTCCCTGTAAATCATCACAGCTTTTTGCGCCTGATCCATATCACCATCCAGAAGTTTGCAAAAGCTATCCAGCAACGGTGGACCAATACACCAGCCAAGGCTTTTGGCTTCCGGGGTTTTGGCCTTCAATTTTTCAAGGGCATAAATAATACATGTCGTGATCCCTTCAAACGGGTCTGTCAACGTACCGTCCAAATCAAATAAGATATTTTTTTTCATAATTTCATCTACGGTCCTAATCCGAATTCATCAACTCTGCTGCATCAATGGTTTTGGTTCCCGGGTGTTTCCTTAAGTAGTCGGCGATTTTACCGGCAAGGTAGGCTGTGGAGATAGATGTACCGGCATAGGTTCCCGGATCGCCGTTGTATCCAACGGGAAGGGATGCAAAGCCGGGAGCGGCTAAATCCACGAAATCACCGTAGTTGGACATTTCCCAGGTTTTACCGTCAGGCCCCAGCGCGGAAACTGCGATCACGGATTCATAGGCCGCTGGATACACAGGGTCTCCGGTGGGTGAATTGCCGGCCGCAGCCACCACCACCAGCCCCTTTGACGCAGCGTAATTAACGGCTGTTTCCAAAAAAGCCGAGTCTGTTTCGGAGCCCCAGCTCATACTTAACACTTTTGCATCATTTTCCAATGCATATTCAATACTTGTCATGAGCGTTGAATTTGAGGTAAATCCATTATCATCAAAGGCCCGAACCGACAAAACCGGATTGGAAAACTCGTCTGGATTCACGCCCACAGGGCTGACCTGGCCCGATGCAATCAACGCCATCTGGGTGCCGTGCCCAAGATTGTCTGAAATTGAACATTCCGGATCCAGGGCATCAAAGCTGCCCTGGATATACCCTTGTGATGCATATGTTTCCATAAGACCGGTATCCAGAACGGCTACGGCAAATGAAGAGGGTGTAGATCCCATGTCCGATTGTGCCTGTGCGTCAGCGGATTCACTTAGTCCCGTGACCCTTGGTGTGCCCCCAGCCCGATAAGCATAATCCGGCTCTGCCATCCCTGCAATACCTTCCTGTTTAAGTCTTGCCAGGATCTCATTGAGATCAGCATCGCCCTGTAAAATCAGGGCGTAGATCCCAAGGTACGTGTTGACACTTGTGATTCCGGCATTTAAGTCTTCAATAAGTTTATTGACTTTGCGGGTGGAAACCTGCCGGTTAAAGGTCAGTAAAATTCTGTTTTTGACATAATAGGCACCTGTTTTGGGATCCTGGGCGATGTCCAGATTTTTTGAGGCCCGGAGGGTTTGCACTGATTCTGTTTTCCCGGGACGGAACACAACAATTTCAGACAGCCTGGGATCGCCATTTAGGTTTTTGGCCCATATATAAGAGTGGTTAAGCCCTGCCAGGATCTCATCGAAGCCATCCTGGATCTCTTTGCCAGTGAATTCCTTTGAGATCAAAGGATTAATCCCAGGATCTATCCTGATTTTAATTCCGGCCATTGCCGCCTGTTTGAGTAGATCCTGAAGCGGCGTATTCTCAGCGGTCACACAGAGCCGATCGTTAATAATGGTTAAAGAAGCAGTCTGGCAGACACTGATGACAGGCAGAACAATAAAAAAGAAAACAATAATCCACACTATTTTTTTCATAATTCAATCTCCTGAGCGTCTACATTACCTCCTGCAGGATCTTGTGTAAATTAAAGTTTTCGTTAGCCGGAGCCGGAAGGGAAACTGTCAACTTGAGGAGGAGCACTTAGGAATAAATTTTGAGAAACCATGAATGGACCGTTCGAGCATTGGAAGGCCTGTCAGCTATTGTGAGAAACTGCACCCAAAACGCTGGGCAAGCTCCCATAAATCAGGGACGGTGGTTGACGCCCTGCTGACAAATGCCGCCAGGTCTTCCCCGTCGATATCCCTGTCCAGATCAGAATCCTGGGGTAGCTTAACCATAACCCTTGTGAAGGGATCGCCCATGAGATTCAATGAAAACTGCAGCCATCGATTGGAACCGTAAAACAGTGAATCCGGAGCCTTTGCCATTTTGTGGGAGGCAAATACGGCACCGATGCGTTTGCCGAACACAGTCGGATCTGCACTGGTGCCGGTAATGCTTAAAAGATCCTCATCGTAATACAACATTTTAAAAAATTCTTCAGCATACTGAAAGGAGGGGCCATAAAAAAGAGTTTCCGAGTCCAAGTAACTGTAACCCCAGCTATACCGTGAAGAGCCTATGTAGGCCACAGCACCGCCTTCAGCATTCCTGATAAAGGCTTCTGAAAGGCCAGGGTCAACGGTTGATGTATAACCGTCTGTTAAATTGATTTGCGAATCAAACCAGTTGGTACTGCAGGCCATGGTATAAACGATACCTTGGTAATCCTGGTTGACAAGAGCCCCGGCCGTACTTGAAAAAAATTTGTCACCGCTTTCCACGCTGAAAACATTATTGTTGCCATGGGTGGCCACCCAGATGACGCCGTAGCCGAAGTTGTTGATCTGATCCGATATATTGTCTTTGGTTACATCATAATTAGCGCCGCCGGAAAAGTCAGTGCCCGTGTCATAAAACCGGTACTTGTTTGCCGGCAATACAAACGATCGGTCTTCATGGACACGGGCCCAGAGTTCTTCACTCTTCCAGTCGGCGTCACTCCTGTCTAAATTGGATGCCCACATCTCAACTCCCATAAACAGGGCGGCCTCATGAAAAGAAGGATCATAAACAGCTGTTTCATATGCTATGGTTTTAGATGCAAACACTTGGGCATCAGTCCCGGATCTGACCGGAGCCCTGCCCACAAACAGATCAGGATAGAGATCTATGCTGTCGCCCTTAGCTACAATTTCACAGGGAATGGCATCCCCGTCATCATTCCAGTTCATGTCATCCAGGCCTGCATAATAAAGATCCGTGGGGATTGTCAGATCGGTTGAACCCCCGCCGTTGACAGATCCATAGCAGTCATGATCCGGAACAATGGTATCATCCCCGCCCAAAAGGACCCACAAGGTGCCTTTATTTTCTGCATAATCCAGAATACACTTCTTAATTTTTACCTGTTGGCTGGATCCATCATAGTTTGCGTAGATATCTTCCACTGTCACAATATCCACGGTCAGACCCATTGCCGCCCTATGATCGGCCAGGAGCTGGAATTCATCTTCAAGCGCCTGTGCCGTGATAATCAGATAATCACAGGCCGTGGAATCAATGGATGTAGTTTGTGCAGACGCAGACACTGTCGTTGATTCCAGATCTTCGGGGTTAACAACGGCATCGGCAATATAGCTGTCAATAAGGGTTTCAGACCTTGCCGTTTGGAAAGACGTTGAAGGCTCTGCGGTCGTTTCCGGTCTTAAAATCACAGATAATTGAAGGGATGTGGTTATAGTAAAGGTTCCGCTTTCCTCTGCTCCCGTGCTCGAGGACTCAAACTGGACCGGACTAAATCTGAATACCGCCATCCGGTGATTTCTGATCTTTGCCGTATGAACATATTCGATGGATTCCCGCCGGCCCGTTTTCTTAATTTTAAGGGGAACAAATGATTCTTTTTGGGAATTGCCGATATGACTCTCTTTTTGTTTTGGAAAAACCTTTGATACCGATTTACAGGCCTGTTGCAGATGCAAAATTTCCTTAATTTTATAAAATTCATACCCTTCCGGAATGAGAACGCGAATGAAGCGTGAAGGCAGCACCGGATCACCAGGCTCAACCGCGCTCTGGTCAAACCCATCAATCATGTAAAAATCATATCCGCCTTTCTGGACGATGTCCTTTTCCAAAGATGAAATATCACATTGAACCATTAAGTTCACATTCCTTGTCCTGCCGGACAGTCTGGAGGGATCATAGTCCCGTGAAGCAATCTTTCCAACTTTAGGTGAAGCTGAAACAATTCCCGCAGAAAACATGACTATCAATAAGATATGCGATAAAATTTTCATAACATTTCCTTTTTGAATTTCGTTTGTTACAGGAATTAGGGCGTTATGGCCAAAAGGTGCCGGTATCGTTAATCAGCTTGGCCTATGCCTGTCTGACGCTGGGGATCAATATGTTTCAACGCGCGCAATATAATGTGGTTACTCCGGCATAAGGGAAAAAACTGATTGGGATGTTTTGCCAAAACAATAATGAAAATTAAATCAAAAGCCCTCTTAGAAGAATGTCAATATTTGTTTAACCTCAAGGCATAAATTTTATTAACTACTTTAACATATTACATATTTTGAAAATTAATATTCTATACAGCGTAAAGATTGGGCTGACATGTCACGTGCAGAAAACGGCGCTCACATTTCCTGATCATACCGAGAATAGGCAACGGTGATGATATTAAGCTATATTTTTATCTTCCCAAGCGGGTATTTCAAGACATTATATGTATTTTATACACCATTTTTTCCAAAATCACCACATCCAATTCAAAGCCGTTGGGATATCCTACCGGGCTCAACAGTTCGGGCACAGACGTATTATATTCAGGGAATAATCTCCATATTAAATAAGCCTATGCGCCCGGAATCCAGAATAAAAGTAGCCGTGTATTGACTGTTAAAAGGAGGGATCGGCTATCACGCCCCCACTATCCGGTGAAAACTCAAGATCCTTGATCTTAAACCCAAAATTCTCAGGCGCAAATGCATGATTGCCTGCATTTCCACGGTCCCTAAAATAATCATCCAGGGTCTCACGGATAACATCGAAGGCAATTTCATCCCATGGAATATCTGATTTTGAAAACAATCGGACATCCGTGCTTTCGGTGGTGGGGCCAAAATCCTGGGATAATAGTTCAGCAATAAACATCAGGTAAATCTGATCCACAAAAAGGATATTGAACATCCTGTAGGGGGCTAAAATTCGAACCTTGACACGGGTCTCCTCCAAGGTCTCACGAACGGCACCCTGCTGAACGGATTCCTCATTTTCGAGATATCCGGCAGGAAGGGTCCAGCATCCTTTCCGGGGCTCAATATTTCGTTTACACATCAAAATTCTGTCCTGGAAAACCGGAATCGTACCCACAACCATTTTGGGATTTTCATAATGAACATGGCCGCATGACTCGCATACTGCCCTTACATGGTCATCGTCCTGGGGGACCTGTCGGGTCATGGCGTGGCCGCACTGGGTGCAAAATTTTATTGACATCTGTTACCTATTCCTAAGTTTTGCGAAAATTTAAAATTCTGCCTTTCTTCATTCCTTCAATTTTTATGATAAGAAAATCTTCGAAGTAAAGCAATTGGGAAAAGGAAACATTCTTGATTTTGATGCTACTGATGATTTAGTTCGTGGGGAATTAGACCTTCTAAAAACGCCTGTTTCTGCTCGGGGTTCATTTCTTTAAACTTTTGGCGCAATTGGCTTTTCTCTTCCGATGTCATATCCTGTATCTGTCTTTGGAGTGCCTTCCTCTGCGCAACGGATAAGCCCCTGACCCATTGTAACATTTCCTGTCGCTGTTTCGGATCTGTATTCCAGAACTGTTCTTTGATGTCGGCCTTTAGTTCCGGACTCATTCAGTTAATTTTTTGGTTGTTCTCTGCTACCTAAAACGAACAAGGAGAAATTTGGTTGACAACTTTTTTATTCCCCGTGTATTTAAGGTTAAAATTCAATTAAATCCGAATAGTTTATTACACTATGGGAGAAACTCGCGGACATTAACAATTTATGGTTAGTAGACTTTTCATTGTTTTAGTGGATAGCATTATTTTTCTCCTGTTGGCGTGCAACGGAAACGGAATACCGGTCCGGTGCAAAAAGTGGTTTTAGAACTTTTATGAAATAATAATATTTCGGTAACACCCCGATAACATTTCCCCTGTTTATATGGATAGTACAATTTGCGGTGTTGTTTCAACAAGCGACCCCATTTTTAATGGCAATAACAGCCATGGGCTGATCTGACATATCAACTGCCAGGCATAGCCCGCAACAAAGCTTGAAAGATCTGAGTAGCTTACCCAGACTTTCTTATGAACCGAATTTGCAAGTCCAGTAAACAAGACACTAAAATAAAGGGGTAACATATGACAGCCGTGTCAGCGTATATCATTGCCTACAACGAAGCAGAAAAAATACAGGCCGCGGTAGAGAGCGTCCTCTGGGCAGACGACATCGTTGTCGCCGATTCTTACAGCACGGATGACACGGCTGCCATTGCCGGTGAATTAGGGGCAAGGGTGGTCCAGATTCCGTTCAACGGTTTCGGGGACCTGCGAAACCAGGCGGTTGCCGCTTGCCGGCATGAGTGGATCTTTAGCCTGGATGCCGACGAGCGCTGTACAGCCGATGTGCGGGACGAGATACTGGGCATGTTACAACAGGGACCGGATGCGGACGTCTATTTTGTGCCACGCCGAAATTATTTCATGGGGCGTTGGATCAAACATTCAGGTTTTTATCCGGATTACCGGCAACCCCAGTTTTTCAGGCGGGGTGCCATGAGTTACTGTCACGATCGGGTTCACGAAGGATTTGAACTTCATGGGGACGCCGTCACAGGGTATTTACAGCATGCGATCTGGCAGCTGCCGTTCAAGAACTTTGAGGAAATTCAGCACAAGGCGTCCCGGTATTCCACCCTTGGTGCCGAACGGATGATGGATGAAGGGCGTACGTCCTGCATGGGGCGGGCCTTGAGGCACGCCCTGTGGTCTTTCACTCAGCATTATTTCCTAAAAAACGGTTGGCGGGATGGCTGGCCGGGTTTCGTCATTGCCCTGGGCAACTTCGAAGGGACCTTCTACAAATATGCAAAACGTTATCAGGCCCTGTCCGATTGGTGCCCTCCCCCAACAACGGCGCTTCGGCGGCCGGTGCCGGGTAGTTGAGCGTCCTGACGGCAGGGACTGAGGAGATCTTTACACAACTGCGTTTAGCGGTGGTGGTCAAAAAATTCATGGCCACAGGTGGGGCTGAACGCTATGCGATGGAGACCACGCGCAGGTTGTGTTCTCGAGGGCATCAGGTTGCACTGGTGGCGCGGCAGTGGGATACGACTGTAGCAGTAGACGGCTTGTCACTGCACCGACTACCGGACTATGACCACTTGCCCAGTGTCCTTAATTCCTGGTTGTTTGCCCGCGATGCCGCCCGTCTATTAACCTCCCTGCCCCTTGATGCCGTCATTTCCCACGAGCGCGGATTTCATCAGGATATTGCCGTTGTACATACCTTCCCCTACCGGCGGGGCCTGGCGCGTTATCCGGGAATCCGCAAGATTGATCAGCTTTATCTGAGCCCCCGCAGTTGGCTCCATTTGTATTTGGAAGCACAGCAAATGCATTCAGGGCAACTGACGCCTGTTTCGGAGACGATTCGGGATGACCTGGCACGTTATTATCATCGAACACGGAACGTGACGGTGGTAAACCCGGGGGTGGACCTGGATTATTTTTCACCAGGGGCGACAGACGGCTTTCGAGAATCCACGCGTCAAGCCATCGGTGTTTCACCGGAGGAAACGGTCATCCTCTTTGTTGGGAACGAATTCAGGCGCAAAGGCTTGGATGACCTGATCGCCGCTTTGGGTGCGGCACAGCATTTGGTGGTGGTGGGCAAAGGTGAGCGTTGGCCCCATTACCGGCGTCTGGTGCGTAGACTGGGCATGACAGATCAGGTACATTTTGCCGGGCTGGTCGATGATGTGAGACCCTGGTATGCAGCTGCAGATCTTCTGGGCCTGCCCTCTATAGCAGAGGCATTCGGCATGTGTGTCCTTGAGGCCATGGCCTGTGGATTGCCCGTCATCGTCCGCAGCGATGCAGGGGCGGCAGCCTTGGTTAAAAAAGACAGCAACGGATTTGTCTTCCACCATGTGGATGAGCTGCCCACCCTTTTGGCACGTTTGACCAACAAACGTTTACGGCAGCGCCTGGGGAATGAAGCCCGTCGAACCGCCCAAAACTACACCTGGGACAACGCAGCCGAACGGCTTGAGACACTCAGCAGGCAGGTTGCCATTGAATTGAAGCTGGCGGGCAGGTGCACGGAGAATTAACACCTTACCCAACCAATTCACCGTCATGGATAATTGCGGCTTGCGTCTCTCCCAGGATTTTTGCGCCATGGTCAAGTTTTTCCTTTTCCGCTTCAGAGAATTCCGGCATGAAGATATGGAAGATGCCGGTTTTGCCGATAAGCCTTGGCAGGGACAGGGAAACGCCGTATTCACTTGGCCCCGAAATGGTCATGACCGCACGGGCGTCCTGTAAAATACAATTTACTATTTTTGCAGCCGCAGCACCAATACCATAATAAGTTGCCGCTTTCCCGACCCAGTAGATCACGAAATCGCCCGGTGTCAAGCACAGTCCCCGTGCCCAGTACGCGCTCAGGGTTTGGATGCAGGGCACGGGTTACATCCGTCATTGTATCGACCGGATTGGTTGCCACAATCACTGCGGCAGTTGGTGCATAATTTGCGATATGCGGCAATATGCTTCGGTAGATCGCCGCATTACGGGTAAGCAGATCCAAGCGGGACTCCCCTGGTTTTCGGTTGACGCCCGCTGCAATAACAATGGCTGTTGATAGGCCAGGTCATCCCGTTGCCGTTTTTTTACTCCAGGCTTGAATGGCCGCGCCTCTTGTGCCATAGTTATTCATCTTAAGTTAAGGCAATACAGTTTTATTAATCTATCTCATATGGTTATCGGGCGTGTGGTTCTGGGTAGTTAATACCCTGGTTCTTGCAGGGCATCAGCAGTTTACATCTTTTCAGAATCATTTTGAGCTCACAGTATATTTGCCTACAGGAGGAAAAATCATGTCTGAATCTCAAAGTTGTACCATTACCACTTATTCCCAAAACGATCTGTACGATTTTATAGAGGGAGCGACCTTTCTTGCTACGGGAGGGGGCGGTCCAAAGGACGTGGCCAGGGATTTTCTTAAAAACAGCAAAGTGGCATCGATAAATGCCATATCCTGCCCGAATGTCCCGGATGAAATGTCCATCGCCTATACCGCAGAAATTTTCGCTCCTTCTGCCATTGAAACTAAAAAAGACTATACCGCTGCCCTGAAATCCTATGAAGATCTTGTTTCCAGAATGCCGGGACAGCTCGCAGGCGTTCTGCCGGCTGAAGTCGGGGCTATAAACGGTATTGTGCCGGCGATCATTGCCGGCCTGACAGGCTCATATCTCATTGCGGACACCCAGACCGACCGGTCTATCTCACAAATGGATATGGGACTGTTTCAGAATATGGTGCCCTATTCCTATCTGAACATGCTGGATGACGACGGAAATGTCATGTGCCAAAAAAGCTATCCTGCCGGTGACATGGATGCCATGGTGGTTGAAAAGGACGTGGCCGCTGCCATGGACGCCCATCCGGAACTCAAAGGGGTGGGTGGTTTTGCCACCTATCCCATGACCGGTAAGGATTTAAAAGGATATTACAGCCAAAGTCTTCTTCTGCCTGATACCTTTGACTATGCAAGGCGGATCGGTGCCTGCATGAAAGACGCCGATTTCGAATCCCGGATATTCACCATTATAAAAGAGTGGCTTGGTAGTAGATATACACCTTACCGCATGTTCAAGGGATATCTGGTCAATGCAAAGCAGATTGCCGAAAAGCAGGATTACGGCGTGGCTGATTTTATCTCCTCGAATCCTTTAAGCAATATAGGGGCAAGGGTATACTATTCCAACGAAAACATGATTGCTTACTACACCCTCTGGGTTCTGGTCCAAACCGTGCCCACACCCATTGAAATATCCCCCATGGCCATCGGGCCGGACGCCATCTGCTACCTGCTCACATCCGCCAGGTACGGCCAGGGATATGCATTCACCAACGAGGCATTTACACAAGATTACGGAGATCCTGATTTTTTCAGAACCCATGAAATTGAATTTTTGGGGATCCCCGAGCCCACCCTGCGCAGGACCGATGTGATCGACAGCTTCAAACGAGAAATAACAGCAACAATGGGGGCTTTTGGAAAGACCTACGAGGGCACCTATATTCCCATAGAACAGTTGCAGGAGGGACGCATTGCGGTTGATATCCCCAAAAAATCCTGCAGCCCAAGAAACAATTCATCTTGCCTGACCCTGTCAGGGCCGCACCCAAAGGCCGTTATCCGATATACCGCAGACGGCAGTGAGCCGGATGAAAATTCGCCAGTGTATGAGCGGCCACTTTCCCTGGAGGATCTTGGTGGACTGATTCTAAAGGTCAAACCCTTCCACAGCAACGGGCTGCCTGGGACAACGACATCTATCGCACTTCCCAAAGAATAACCGACTTTGACTTGGACAATACCGGGAAAAATGCGTTGTATAAATATCTGTCAGGGGCTGCTTGTGTGTATCTGTCTTATGTCGGCGGCAAGGACGCTTGCATCGGCCGGATTTTGCGTTCAGCATACTTTCAATACCGGGGCTTACAACAGTTGCCTTATCCAGGACAGGGACGGGCTTATCTGGGTGGGCTGCTCCAACGGTATTGTCCGATATGACGGTTACGACATACAATTCATCAAATCCGGAGAAGGCCTGCTTTCTTCGGCCATTGCATCCTGCATCTTTGAAGATGACCAGGGACTTTTGTGGATCGCCACATCTGCAGGATTGAACCGGTTCGATAAAAAGACCAACACCTTTACCGTTTACAAAAATGATCCTGCCGATCCTTACAGTATCAGCAGCGGTCAGTTCAACTGGGCGCCCAGGACCATTGCCCAGGACAGGGACGGGCACATGTGGTTCGGCACCCAGGCCGGGGTCAACCGCCTGGATAAAACTACCGGGCGCTTCACCCGGTTTCGCCACGTCCCGGGAGATGCCGACAGCCTGAGCCATGATTCCGTCTGGACCGTGGTTGCAGGTAAAGCCGGAGTGATCTGGATCGGCACCGAGTCCGGGCTGGATGCTTTTTCTCCTGACACCAATCAGGTGACCCGGTATACCCATGATCCGAATTGTCCGTCAAGCTTAGGTCGTGGCCGGGTATATGCGGTGCTGGAAGATGACTGGCCCTTTGTCTGGGTGGGCACAAGCCTTGGGGGACTGAACCGACTGAACCGGGAGACCGGCCGGTTTCTGCGGTTTGAACACAATCCCGGTAACGCCGACAGCCTGAGCCACAACGCAATTTTAACCATCACCAAAGACCGCACCGGCCAGCTTTGGCTCGGACGGCCCTATGACGTGGCCGCAGGCCTTGAGCGCTTTGACCCGGAAACTTTAAAATTTACTGTATACAAGCACGTTGAAGACGATGCCCAAAGCATCTTTGGTGATATCATCATGGGATGTTACCAGGACCGGTCAGGCATCATGTGGATTATTGAAAACACCGGCGGCATAGACAAATGGGATCCATACTGGAAGCCGTTTGAGCAGTACTGCCACAGAGAAGGCGACAATACCGGCCCAAGTTCAAACGTCATCACCACCATTGCAGAATCCCATGACGGCAGCCTTTGGATGGGCACCCAGCTTGGGGGCTTGAACCGGCTTGACAGAAAAACAGGGCGGTTCAGGGTCTACCGCAAAAACAGGCAAAATCCTTTTGGTATTAGCCACGATTATGTTTTCTCTGTACTTGAGGATCAGGACAACGATCTGTGGATCTCAATGAACAATGGTGTGATCGGATTATTTAACCCCGATTCCGGCAGGCTTGAAAAACAGTTTATCAACCCTTATACCAACGGAGTGGGCAGGGGGATGATTCAGGACCGCCGCAACCCGGACATCCTCTGGTTCGGTACCGAAGGAGACGGGATGTTCAGGCTGAACAAACACAGCGGTAAATTCACCCGGTTTACCCATGATCCCGGAAACAAAAACAGCCTGGCCAACAATATGGTGCCGCGGTTGTTCCAGGAGGCGGACGGCACCTTGTGGGTGGCAACCCTGGGCGGCGGTCTGGACCGGTTTGATCCCGGTACTGAAATTTTTATCCACCATCGCAAGAACGAAAACAATCCCTGGTCCATCAGTGGCGACATGGTGACGGACTGCCACCGGGACAGCCGGGGCCGGCTTTGGGTCGCCACAGGCGATGGCGGGTTAAACCGCCTTGATCCCAAGTCCGGCAGGTTCACCCATTATGGCGCCGGTCAAGGATTTGAAACCCAAACTATCCGGGCCATTTTGGAAGATAATTCTAAAAAGCTTTGGCTGAGCAGTGATTCAGGGCTGATTCGCTTCAGCCTCACGTCGGAACAGGTCACCGGCAGGTTCACAGACCAGGACGGACTTCTGGGTAACAATTTCAGTCTGTTCGCCACCAGTGCCGCCAAAACCCGGGATGGCAAGCTATGGTTTGCAAGCCTTGAAGGCGTGATCAGCTTTTTTCCCGATCAGATAAAAAACAATCCCTATCTTCCCCCCGTTGTCCTGACCGCCTTTGATGTATCCGGTAAAAGCCTTTCTAACCGGGCCTGTCCGGAAACCATAGAACAGGTCCACCTGGACTGGAGAAACAATTCCTTTGAATTCGAGTTCGCGGCCCTGAATTACACCCAGCCCTTGAAAAACAAATACGCCTATATCCTGGAGGGATTTGACGACGAATGGAACCGCAGCGGTACCCGGCGCTACGGCAGTTACACCAATCTGCATAGTGGCAGCTACACCTTGAGGTTGGCCGGTTCGAACAATGACGGAGTCTGGAACAAAAATCAGACCCGCATTGAAGTCCATGTACAGTGCCCGCCCTGGAAAACCCCACTGGCATACGGCCTATACGGCGCCCTGATTTTGGCGCTCTGCTTTTGGGGACGAAATCTGACCACCAAAAGTATAAAAAAAAGGCTGGTAGCCAAAGAAGCGGAATTAAAAAAAGAGAAAAAGCTTAATGACCAGCTGAAAACTATCGACAAGATAAAATCCGATCTGCTTGAAAAAAAAGCGCTTGTTGAAAACAGGCTGATAAACAACAAGGTAAGGCTTGAAAATATGGTCAGGGAACGCACGGCAGAACTGAAGTCCGAAAAAGAAAAAGCAGAAGCGGCGAGCCGAGCAAAAAGCGAATTTTTAGCCAATATGAGTCATGAAATCAGAACCCCTTTGAACCTAATCCTCGGATATGCTGAAATGCTTGAAAAACAGTGCAGGGACGATGCGGTCGTCGGAGATATTTCCACCATCCGCTGTGCAGCAACCACCCTTTTGACCCTGCTCAACGATATTCTGGATCTGTCCAAAGCGGAATCAGGCAAGTTTACCGTGGCCTATGCCCCCTTCAATCTCGACGGCCTGCTTGATGAAATCGGACAAATTTTCTCGATTACCGCTGACAACAAAGGCGTGACATTTCATCTTGAAAAAAGCGCCACCCTACCGGCCACTATCATTTTGGATAAGACACGGCTGCGTCAAATCCTTATGAACATCGTGGGTAATGCCGTTAAATTTACCAATAAAGGGGGTGTGAAACTCAGTGCCGATTTCCATAAATATAACCGGGAACAGTTGTTTTCTAAATTATTGTTCTATGTGGAGGATACAGGTATCGGTATTGATCCGGACCAGGAGGGGCTGATTTTCGAACCCTTCAGCCAACAAAAAGGGCAGGATTTCAACACTTACGGGGGTACCGGTATCGGGCTTTCCATATCCAAAAAACTGGTTTCGGCCATGGGGGGCGTCATTACGCTTGAAAGCACCCCCGGACAGGGCAGCAAGTTTATAATATCCATTCCCAATGTAAAAACCCTTGATGAACCCAAACGCCGCACACCTGACTTAGTCCCCAAAGTGCCTGAACGGGAACCGGAGACGGCCCGACCGGAACCGGATATATCCCCTAAAATTCTTGCAGCCCTGCCCAATTTGCTGGCCCACCTGGAAAACGAGTTGGCACCCAGATGGAAAGAACTTCGCAACGTCCTGGTAATCAGCAGAGTCGAAGAGTTTGCCGGAGATGCCGCCGATTTTGGCTCCCAATACCAGTATGATTCATTAACACTGTGGGCTCAACAGTTGCAGACACATACCCGGGAATTCGATATGACCAATCTGCCGGACACACTGGCGCAATTTCCCGGTATCATTGCAGAACTTGCAGAGCGGATTAATAAAGTCGGTAATTAAGAACCTTGCCTTGGAAATAGAAGTGCCCTATCCTACAACGGAAGCGTTGTAAGCTTTGATGACACACGATTAAAGTATGGGTTACCCTGGCGTGTAGAAACAAATTTATAAAAAAGTCTGGGTAGGGTACTCAGATCTTTCAAGCTTTGTTGTGGGCTATGCCTGACAGTTGATATGTCAGGTCAACCATGGCTGTTATATAAAAAGCGGGGAGGGAGGGGGCTTTCTGATGAAACGAGATGTTCTTTATGTGGCCGTGGCACTCTTGTTCATGTACGCGGTCCAAGGGCCGATACATCCAGCCGAAGGCAGTATCAGGCCGCTTCCTGAAAAACCCCGGAATCACCTTCCTGCGGTTGACCCTGAAAATGATGAGAAACCGCATTCCCTTGACTTTCTGAACATCTTGGACGGACTCAAAGACAGTGACGATTACAGGCGTATCAGAGAAAGTGCCCAAAAGATGGATGATGCCCACCTCAAAGATGAATTCTACCGTATTGATGCAATGCTGAACGACGGGTACTATGAGGATGCATTGAGCCGATGTGAGAAAGTATTGAAAAACACTCCCGGCATCTGGCTTTTCCATTACTGCAAGGCGGTCGCCTATCATCTGATCGGCCGGCTGGACGAATCGCTTCGAGAACTGAACCGGGCAATGGCCTTGAATCCGGACTTGCCGAACGTACAGCTCTGGCAGGCCAACATTTACCTGCAAAAGGGCGATCTTGCCAAAGCAAATGAACGGATTTTTAATGCACTGAAAGCCAATCAGCACAACCTGGAAGCACGGCTGCTTCTCGCCAAGCTGAAAATATACAAGCAGGACTACGCCGGCGGCATTGACGAAATCAAGAATGTGATCCGCCTGTCGAAAACAAACGAGAACGCACATATACTACTGGCGAAGATCTACTCTGAGATGGGAAGGCACAAGGAGGCTCTTGATTTAATCGAATCCTTTTCCACAGGGTCCACAGGCACCGTTCCTTCGCAACGCGTTCAGGCCGCGAAAATCGAATTTTTGCTCGCATTGAAACAGGTAGGGCAAGCACAAACATTGTATGAAAAATATTTCCAGGGCAAGGAGACATATGATGCGTTGACCGTCGAACTGGACTTGTCGCATGCCCAAAAAGATTATGACAAAAGCATTGCCGTTTCAGAAAAGCTGATTGAGAAATACCCGAGATCTTATGCCGGATTTCTGTCCGGTCTGTACGCCGGCCTATCGAAAAGAGATTTTGCGCAGTCAGAAAAGCTATTGCAAAAGATGAAAGGGTGCTTTCCCACGTTTCCCTGGATCAACAAGGTCATAGCAGACGTTCTGTTTGCCCGGGAGAGGTATGCCCAAGCCGAAATTTTTTATCGAAAGGCGTTGGCGCGCCATCCCGAGAGCCTTTCCTCATATCAGGATCTCGGATGGTGCTACACCACCCACGGCCGATATCAAGACGCCCTTGATGTTTTTCAAGCCGGATTTGAGCGTTTCCCCAGGGATTATCTACTCCATAAATTCGCCGGGAAGGCATACCGGGAATTAAACCTTTACAAGAAGTCGATCATTCATTATCAGCAGGCAATCAAAGTGTTCCCGGACCGGATCGGGGCTCATGTCGGGCTGGGCTCGACTTACAACTATGCTGGAAATTTAGATCTTGCCATTGAATCGTACCAGAGAGCCATCAAGATTTATCCATACTATTTTGAACCCTTCTGGGGCATTGCCAACGCCAGTCTCAAACAAAAAAATTACCCTAAAGCGATCAAATACGCAAAGACCGCAATAAGCATGTCCCCTCAGAAAGGATTGCCCTATTCAACCTTGGCACAAGCATATTATGATGCGGGCGAGCCAAAACAGGCCGAAGCGGTCTGTCGCGGCATGACGGACACGGTGACGTCCAATGCCGAAGGTTTACTCTTTCTTGGCTACTGCTGGCGGGGTATTGAAAAATTTGATGAGGCTTTGGCAGCTTTCCAAGCTTCCAACAAAATCAGCCCGGGTTCCAACAAACATGAAGTCATCGGAAATATCTACCAGAACTTGGGGAAATACCCCGAAGCCGTCCAGGATTACGACCGCGCATTTGAAATGGGTTTGGCGTCTGTGGATTTATATTACAATATCGGATTGTGTTATCTGAATCTTAGCCGGTTGGACGAGGCCGAGGCATCACTGAAAAAGGCGTTGGCGCTGAATCCGGAAGGCTCAAAAACATACCATGGTTTGGCAGATGTGTATCTTAAAAAGGATATGCGTGATTTGGCACTTGACCATCTGAACAGGGCGGTGGAATTGGATCCCGGCAATACCAAGGCATTGTGTGCCCGCGGCCGGCAACTGGGGTTGTCCGGCAAACAAGAGCTTGCAATGAGAGACTATAACAGGGCCTTGGAAATCGACAATGAAAGTGCTCTTGCTTATCATCTCAGGGGGACGCTGTATGCTGCCCGGGAAGATTTTGAAAACGCAACAGCAGATTACCGAAAGGCCCTAAAAATTAATCCGGAATACGTTGAGTGCCATGTTTCGCTTGGCCTCGTGTATCAAAAGCAATCCAGGTTCATTGCAGCGCAGTCAGAGTATGAAAAGGCCGCGGCCATCAATCCCGATAGTGAAGTGACCCGCCTGGCATTGGGGAACCTGTTCCTTGAAAGCAATGCATTCAACCAGGCCATCCGGCAATATGAAATCGGGCTGGAAAAAGGCCGGACACTTCAAAAGGAATTAAATTACAGCCTTGGATTGGCCTATAAGAAAAAGGGGGATGTCGAAAAGGCAGCGCTCTTCTATCAAAAAACCCTTGAAGCTGATCCGGCCTATTTTCAAGCGCATTACAATTTAGGCGTCATCTATGGACAATCCGGCGCCTTGGACAAGTCCGAACACCATTTTCAAGAGGCGCTTAAAACACATCCCAAAGATGTCGATACCCTGAACAACCTTGGGTACACCTACTACCTCAAAAGAATGTTCACCATGGCTGACGAGTGCTACGCAAAGGCGCTTGGACAAATGCCCTCCAATGGCCTGTGCCACTACAACAAGGCCCTCAACCATTACGCCCAAAAGGAATTCAATTTAGCGGTCAGGCATCTTGATCTTGCCGCGAAAAACGGATATAAAGGCTCTCCTCGATTTCATCATGCACTGGAAGCTTACCGAAACTGATGCACCACCGGCCATGGGGAAATGCAGGACAAGGAGAATACCGCCGAACGGCTCAAGGCACTCAGCAGGCAGATTGCCATTGAATACGGGCGACGAGCAGATGCACGGAAAATTGAAAACGACTGTATATCTATCGGCTCCAGGTGTTTGATAATGCTTCTGCCTGTTTCAATACGAGTTCAACCGCTTCTATTGCACCATCCGGGGGATATTTCCATCTTTTTAAGGCCCTGCGAATTAAAATACGCAGTTTTGCCCTTACACTGTCTCTGACCTGCCAATCAACGGTGGTACTTCTTTTTAATTTTTGGGTAACTTCTTTGGCAAGTTCCCTAAGATTGTTATCCCCTAATTCTCTTACGGCGCTTTCGTTTTGGATCAAAGCCCGGTAAAAAGCTATTTCATCGCTGTTCAAACCTGACTTTTCAGCCATTTCATCATCTTTGGCCATATCTTTAGCCATCTGAATCAACTCTTCAATCACTTGGGCTGTTTCAATGGCCCTGTTATGATATTTGCGAAGCGTTTCCAGAATCCGGTCAGAATACTTTTTTTCCTGGACAACATCGTTTTTCATCCGTGCCTTGATCTCATCCTTTAAAAGGCGTTCCAACAGGTCCACTGCAAGATTTTTTGTTTTCATCTTGCCGACATCTTCTAAAAATTCCTGAGAAAGAAGGCCGATATTGGGTTTCTCAAGCCCAGCCAACGCAAATACATCGGCCACACCATCTGCAATAATGGCATTATCAATAATCTGTTTCAGTGCCGAGCTTTTATCCGCCTCAGTCCGTTTTTTATCAATCGTCGTGTATTTGCTGATGGCGGCTTTTACCGCAGAAAAGAACGCAATTTCCTTTTTAAGCGACCGCACCTCATCAAGGGTGCTGCAAAGGGTATAGGCTTTGGTGATATTTACAACAACATCTAAAAATCGTTTTTTACCATCGTCTAAGCCTAAAATATGATTCATGGACAAAGGCAGCAATTGCAGTGCATTTGTTTTATAATCACTGTAATCAAACCCATGGAAAAGCCCTCTGGCAACATCCATTTTTTCCAATAGAATTCCATATGCCTGTTTTGAGCTAAGTGTCGGCTCTCCCCGTCCGTTTGCATCTGTATACACTTTCAGGGCCGTTTTAAGTTCATTGGCAATACCGATATAATCGACAACCAAACCGCCGGGCTTGTCTTTGAAAACACGATTCACCCTGGCAATGGCCTGCATTAAATTATGGCCCTTCATGGGTTTATCCACATACATGGTGTGGCATGCCGGTACATCAAAACCAGTCAGCCACATGTCCCGGACAATGACAATTTTCAATGAATTTTTTTCGTCTTTAAATCGTTTTTCAAGAATGCTTTTGGCTCTCTTATTATAAATATGTTTTTGCAGATGCTCCTTATCTGAAGCACTGCCGGTCATTACCACCCGAATACCCCCATCATTTGGATCATAAAAACCTTGTTTCTCTTTGCCCTCTCTTTTAAGCGTACCTTCCCATTCGGGCTTCAGCTTTATAATAGCTTTGAACATGGCGACACAAATGTCCCGGCTCATGCAGACAATCATAGCCTTGCCTGGAAAACTATCCGTTCTGTTTGTAAAATGATCCACCAGGTCTTTTGCGACCTGCTCGATTCTGGGGCCAGATCCAACCAATTTTTCAAGTGTTGCCCACTTGCTCTTGGTCTTTTCTTTTTCCACAAGGTCTTCTTCATCCTCAAAGACATCTTCAACGTCTTGATTCAGTGTTTCAATTTCATGCTTATTAATATCCAGTTTTGCCAGACGGGACTCATAGAATATGGGGACTGTTGCACCATCATCCACGGCATCCTGAATATCATAGATACTGACATAATCACCAAATACCGCCCGGGTGTCCTTATCATCCCTGGATAAAGGGGTCCCGGTAAACCCGATAAAAGTCGCATTGGGCAAAGCATCTCTTAAATGCTTGGAATATCCGAACGTATACTGTCCGGTTTTTTTATTGAGTCTGGCTTTATCACCATACTGGCTGCGGTGCGCCTCATCTGAAATCACAACAAGATTATGCCGGTTGCTTAGAACAGGATGCCTTTGCTCTTCAGCAATCAAGGCAAACTTTTGAACAGTGGAAAATATGATACCGCCGGAAGCGCTTGTTGAAAGGATATCCCTTAATTCATCCCTGTTGGATGCCTGCACCGGTGTTTGTTTCAGGTTCTCCCTGGCCATACTAAACGTATCAAAAAGCTGACCGTCAAGATCATTTCTGTCTGTCACCACAACCAATGTGGGACTTTTCATTTCAGGACTGGTCAAAAGCTTGCCGGCATAGCACACCATGGAAATACTCTTCCCGGAACCTTGTGTGTGCCAGACCACCCCGGCTTTTCTGGAACCTTCTTCAACCTTCATACCCCACGTGGCACGGGTTTCTTCGACCTGGCCGGATCGTGGCGCTTTCGATGCAATGATCGTGGCGCGGACCGCCTGTCGCACCGCATGAAACTGGTGGTATCCTGCAATTTTTTTAATCATCGTATCACCGGTTTCTTCAAAAAGAATAAAATATTTTAAATAGTCGAGCAGTAATTCCCGGTCAAAGAACCCTTTAACCAGTTTTTCCAGTTCATATTTAAGGTTTGGTTTGTCATTTTCATCTTTTATGGTTCGCCACGGCATGAACCATTCCTTACTGGCAGTCAAAGAGCCCACCCGGGCACTTAACCCGTCGCTGATAACCAGGGCTTGGTTAAACACAAACAGATCTGAAATTTCATCTTTATAGGTCTGGAGCTGATTATATGCATCCCAGATATCCGCACCTTCATCAGCCGGATTTTTAAGCTCTATTACCGCAATGGGCAAACCGTTGATAAAGACAATAAGATCCGGACGCCTCAGATGTTTGGTTCCGGTTATCGTAAACTGATTAACAACCAGAAACTGATTGTGTTCCGCATTGTCGAAATCGATCAATTTAACATGTTCGATCTTATTGGCTTCATCACTGTTTATTTCAACAGGAAACCCTTCAAGCAGATATTTATGGAAAAGATGGTTGTTTTCTATCAACACGGGGGTTTTGGGTTTTTCAAGTGTATGGGCCACATCCTCAATTAAACCCGCTGAGATCTCCGGGTTGATTACGCGAAGCTGTGATGCCAGCCGGTCATGCAGCACCACCTGACGGTAGCTTTCTCTTTCAGGCGTTTCACCCTCCGGTGAAATCTGTTTCCCGGTAATCGTTTGATATCCGTTCTCTTGAAACCAGGATAAACACAATTGCTCCAGTTCATTTTCGCTGATCATTGTCATATTCTGTTCACCGATGTATAGGCTTGTTTGGAATGTGTCGGCGTCTGGGGAAATGCCAAGGCCAATTTACCCTGATCAAGCAGGGGTTTCAAAGTGTTTTTCCGCAAGGCCAGAGGTTTTCTGTTTAACAATTGCGCCAGCACCTGCTGGGTAAGGTAATACTCTGAACAGAGCGTGAGAATAATTTGGATCATCTCTTTTTTATTCAGGCGCTTCTGGTTTCTGGCTTTTTCTGCTTGTTCCATAAGAGATTTTTCGATCTCATCGGAAACCAGGTTAAGGTCGTCTATCAAGGGTTTAACCAACCCTTCTACACTAAGCCACCCTAAGTTATGCCGCTCGTTATGTCCCAAGCGAATACCGTTATGTCCCAAGCTAATGTCACTAGGGTCACTATCTGCTAGTGATATAACAGAACTTTGAGAAAATGCTTGTTCCGCACTGGGAAGCCTTTGTCCTGGGAGATGGTACACCATCCCCCGGCCATGGCCATGGGATTCAAGCAGTTTCGCTTTCATCAACCGTTGAAACGCCAGGGTCAAATCATGGGCATGTTCGGTTGAGATCTCGGTCATCCTTCGGTGGGAAATGGTCTGTTCTGTTGCGGCAGATGCCAGAATCAGCCGTTCAAGTTCCGGCAAACGGTCAAATTGGTCCCCTATGGTTCGTCGCAGCTCATCCACAATTTGGTCAGGAAGCAGATCCAGCATCCGAAGTTCCAAAAGGGTTTGATCAAACGGCACCTCTTTCTCATATAACACCGGGCTTCGCCAATGCTGACTGTCCCACCCCTGATAAATTTTAGGAATGCCGCTGCCTGCCTGCTCTCCCAGGCCAATGTATCTGAACATCTTGTGGAGCAGTCGATTCCGGCAATCGCTTTCGCCTCCCTGAATCGCAATTTCTTTTGGCACCCGCATTAATCCCGGATTCCTAAACCCGAACAGATCCGGCCGCTTAACAATCAATACAGAAGCCCTATCCGTATAGTCGGCATGGACAATGCAATTGACCAATGCTTCACGCAGGGCCTGATGCACCAGGGTGTTCTCCTGGCGAAGGTCTTTTTCCAGCTTAAACGGGACCTTTAGATCTTCGGTCAGTTTTTTTATCACCTTTCTGTAAAAATCAAACAGATTTCCTGACCAGGACCCATCCAGGGTTAGCCGGTCAATCCAACGGGCTTCGATTTTTGCTTCCGGCCGTTCCTGGTAGTCCAGCATATAATTGGGAAAAACTTCCTGAATGGACGGCAGTGCCCCGAACATTAAAAGTCCGGCCCGGGTTAAAGCACCGGCACCGGTTTCCCGATTGATCCGCCAGGCGCCTATATTTTTTAAAAAAGGTATGGGTTCAATCTGGTTCCAGGGGTGATCAAGATTTAAATTCATATATAACCGGCGATAGGCATTAAAACTGTCTAAATCGATATCTTCAATCCCATACCCTTTGAGCAGTTCATTATCCCGGCTGTCCTCAACCTGTTCCGCCAACATTCGTTTGACAGTTTCCCAGTCACAGCGGGAATCTCCGGTATTAAATCTTTTATAAGTGCCGGTTAAGGGATTGTTGCTGATAAACACCGGCTTTTGCTTTCTTCCCGCCTTGGGAATTGATATCTGAATCAGATTCTTTCCGTCGATTTTAAACGTTCTGACATCTTTTTCCTGTAGCAAATTGACACTGATTTTACCCGGATCATTCAAGGTGGACCACAGATCATCCAGTACCTTTTGAAGATTGAAGATCCCGTTGAGTCTGAATCCTTTCTTTGTTTCCTTAAGCCCTAGAACCACCTCCCCACCGTAGGAGTTGGCAAAGGCACTGTATGTGGGTCAGAAATCTTTGGGCAGTTCTCCCTGGCCGTCTTTTCCGGCTGCAAGCTTGCACTCCACCTCATAATTCTCGCTTAAAACAGAGATGTCGTCTAAGGTTTTGATTTCCAGCATAAGTGCTCCGGTTGTTTGAACAAAGCTAATTCATTTTCCATATGGATTTACATATTTTATACGTTTACCTTTATTTCACCTGAAAGTAGTTTGGGGAGTAAAGCGTCACGAATCCTTTTCAACTCTTTGTTTTGAATATGATTTTTTTCAATTTTAAGATGGTTCGTAGTCACAACCTTCTCAAATACTGTACATAAAGGCTTAGGTGAAATTACAATTTTTTTTACAATTAATTCGGACCAATGTCTCCTGTATTCCTGGAATTTCTGAAGATCTTTTACCGCATAGTACACCCAAATGGTTGAACGTGCTTTGCCTTGGATTGGAATCACATTTTGAGATATATCAAAAGGGCTTATTGATAGGTGCATCAAGCATGTATGATCGCCAAAAATAAATATCGGATTGTTTAATGTGGGTTCAAATCCAGGAGGATCATCATGGAAACCAAGCAACAATCCTGCGCCTTGCTCAAACACAGGCACTTCACCGTATGGTTGAACTTGCTTCTTTGTGTACCTTTTAGGGGGCCTTAACCTTTTTAAAATATTTTTTACATTGGAGCATGCACATCCCTCAGGAATCAATCCCAATTCAGATTCGATCAGACTAGACGGAAAAAGCTTTGCTGTTTCTACAAGCTCGTTTTTCTGTTCATTTGTCCGAAGCTCTATCTTTGCATCAAGTTTGGATTCTATTTTCGCATTGATGTCCGTCAGATCTGAGCCTTTCAGGATATCATCAAGATTTACAGCCCCTGAAATAATAGACTGGGCTACTTTTTCAATCTGATCTGAATTTCCGCCCATTTTTCGGATATGCTCTTTTGCCTTTACCGGTTCAAAATCAACAAACCAGGATTTGAAGATGGCTTGGGATATTTGTTCAAGGGTTTGGTTAAGCTGCTGATTGAGTTCTATTTTTTCTTGTATGGAATCAAAAAAAGCAGCTATTGATTTTTGTTTATCAATATCGGGAAAAGGTAACTCAAATTTTGGTATATCTCTACAATTTAGGCTATCAAAAACGGCACCGACATTCAGATACTTAGCAACTTCTATTTTATATTGAGGCCCACTTAAAACCCAACGCAGATACCTTTGGGAAACCTGGTCCCCTTCACTTCGCAAGATAATTAAATTTTGGCCAATTGCACATTCAAGCCCCTTTGGGATAGTCGCAATATCACCAACTCGACCTCTTCTCGTTACTATCACATCACCTTCTTGAGGTTTAAGTTTCTTTGTCCATTCAGCATAATCTTTTTTTGAAATAACTCGAACGTCATTAAGACTTATTCTACTTTCTTGAATGTTGGGAATAGCTATGTATGGATACCCTTTTTGGGTAGCCTTAGGAGTCGCGTGAACACAATCATATAACTTTACACCGACATCTTTTAATGCCTTTGTCGGATAATCAGATCCCATACCCCAACCCCGCCAGATTTTCTTTAATCTGTTTTTCCAATTTTTCACTTTCTTCAAACTGGATCTTCAACTGCGCAGTCAGCCGTGCCATTTTATCAGCAAAGGGTTCACCGTCATCTTCCTGGGGCGGAGCCCCCACATACCGGCCCGGTGTCAGGACGAAATCATGTTTTTGTATTTCGTCAAACCCAACGGATTTACAAAACCCCGGTTCATCCTCATACCCTTCTCCCTGCTGCCAGTTATGGAAAGTGTCCGACACTTTTCGAATGTCTTCATCTTTAAAGTCCCTTAACACCCGGTCTTTCATGTACCCTAAGTCCCTGGCATCAATGAAAAGGATCTCTTTGGACCGGTCGCGCAGGGTAATACCGTTTTTATTGATCCCGTTCTTTTTATCTTTTGTTAAAAACCAGATACAGGCCGGGATCTGGGTATTGGTAAACAATTGACCGGGCAGGGCCACCATGCATTCCACAAGATCATTTTCCACCAGTGCCTGCCGGATGGTGCCTTCCGTAGCGGTGTTGGAACCCATGGACCCGTTGGCAAGGAGCAGTCCCATGGCGCCTGTGGGGGCCAAATGGTAGAGCATATGCTGGAGCCATGCAAAGTTGGCATTATTTTTGGGCGGCACCCCATATTGCCACCTGGGATCTTTGTCACTGACATCACCGTTCCACTCTTTCATGTTAAACGGCGGATTGGCCATGACATAATCGGCCCGCAGATCCTTGTGCTGGTCATTGGTAAAGGTATTGGCCGGTTGCTTTCCGAAATTAAAATCAAGGCCCCTGATCACCATATTCATGGCAGCCAGCTGCCAGGTGGTGTGGTTGTATTCCTGTCCATAAATGGAAACATTACCGATTTTACCTGAATGCTGCTGGATAAACCGGTCGCTTTGGACAAAAAAACCGCCTGATCCCATGGCTGGATCATAGACCCTGCCCTTAAAGGGTTCCAGCATCTCAACAATCAGGGTGACAATGGCTTTTGGGGTATAGAACTGCCCGCCTTTTTTCCCTTCTGCCAGGGCAAACTGCCCTAAAAAATATTCGTACACATGGCCCAGGATGTCTTTTGCCCCGAGGCTTTCGTGGTAAAAAGGGATGGTGGCGATCAGATCAATGAGTTCGCCCAGCTTGGCCTGGTCAATCAGCAAGCGGGAATATTGTTTGTTTAAGATTCCCTTGAGCTTGGGGTTATCCCGCTCAATGGCATTCAGGGCATTATCGATAAGGCCGCCCACGGATGAGACCTTAATAATTTTGCCGCCATTGCCGTCTTCTATCTGAATTTTTGCACCGCCAATGGCACTTTTATTATTGTCCTGCAGGAATGTCCAGCGGGCTTCAAACGGAACCCAGAATACATTTTTTTCCGTATAATAATCACGCTGTTCAAGCTCTGCTAAGATCTCCTGTTCATACGCTTCAGGGGTGTCAAAATCCTTTGAGTCAAAATAGTAATCATGTTCCGGATCAGAGAACTGGACTCTTAACTCTTTTCTTCTGATGTCAAAGGCATCACTGACATATTTGATAAATAACAAGCCTAGAACGGCATGTTTGTATTGGGCTGCATCCAGGGTTGATCGAAGCCGGTCTGCGGCATTCCAGAGCTTTTTTTCAAGACCAATTAAAAATTGCTGTTCTGTTTGCTCCATATTCTCCTTCAATCTTCATACATAATCGGATCAAATTCATTTCTAATGCTTTATTTCAACTAATCCTGGAATTTGCAACCATAGATCAATTTGAGGAATACGGTTTTTCGTTTGGGCTGGATTGAATGCAGAATTAAATATTATAAATATCACTGTAGGCGAAGCTTTAACGACGCCATCAAATTTCTTCTGCGGCGCGCATTGCCCGGATCTGTTCCAGGGCAGCTAATGCCGCCGATTTTACCTTGGGACATTTGCAGGCAAGGCAAAAGGCCTGTTTTGCCTGCTGGGGGTTATCGCAGCTCAAAGCGGCGTAGCCCGCCATGAGCCAGGACCGGCCTGGTGAGTGTTGGCGACCGGCCAGGTTTTTATAGGCGGCATATGCGGCTTTGTAATTTTTCTCCCGGAACAGGAGATCTGCTTTAAAGGCCAGAAGCCGTGCATCGCAACCCCGGGCAAGGCCCCTGTCCGCCCATTTGATTGCAGCCTGGTAATCCCTGCCCTGCTGGTAGGCCCTGGCGATAGCAAGGATACGGTCCGTCATCTTTTTTCTTCCCATACCGGAAAAGCCGTCCGGGCTTTTTTGAATTTTTTCCAGCCAATCTTCATATACCCTGGCCGCTTCCAGTGGAATGTTGCACCCGGCATAAAGATCTGCCAGCAATTTTGTTTCGGATGCGGTTAACGGCGTTGTGAAACTGTATATCATAAACGCCTCAAGACCTTTTTCAAGACGGTTCTTATCAAAGTGAAGATGGGCCAGAGCCCGCCACCACTTTGGCTCTTCAGGTTCCTGCCGGGTCAGTGTGGAGGCTAAAGCGACTGCCTGTTTATCCATGCCAAGCTCCATGTATTGATACAGCAACACCTCCTGCCAAGTCCGCTTTTTATCCCCCTTGGATTTGGCAGCCAGTTCCTTAAGATATGGCAGGGCTTGACGATTTTTTTTAAGGGAAAAAAGGATGTTGACCAGGACCTCCTTTTGGTCAAGGGTCACTTCGGCGGGATGATTTTTCATCAGCCGGTTAAAGGCGTTCAGGGCTTTTTGATAATCGGCGTTAAAGTAATAACATGCTGCGGCCTGATAAAGATACGCCCCCTTTTTTTCCGGGGATGTATCGTATCCCCGAACAAAGGATTGGGCAGCCTTACCCATCTGTTTAAGGGTATACCGGCACCGGCCCAGATTCAGCCATGCCTGGTAAAACCCGTCGTATTTTTTAACGGCTCGTTCATAGGAGGATGCCGCTTTTTTCACATAGCCTGTCCCCTGTTTTTCCATCATCATGCAGCAGTTGCCCAAAAGAAAATCCAGGTAATAATGGGTGTAGCCCTTTTTATGCGCCGTATCAGAATCAACGGTTTTTGCTTTGGCCTGGAAAGACTCAATCTCTTGAACCGCTTTGGCAAAGCTTTTCTTTTCCATAAGCCCTGCCACCTTATTTGCACACGCCCCCGCAGCAAACGGCAAAGGATCACTTTCCCGGCCCGCCGCCAACAATGCACAGGGGGAAAGAATAATGAAAACAAACACAAGGCAAACCCACAACCACAACACTCTATCCATCAGTCCTCCATCTTAAACCGGATAGTGGTGATGACACGCACCGCCACGGCACTGCCGTCCACGGTTCCCGGTTTGAACCGGTACTGGGATACGGACCGGATGACACTGGATTCAAACACGCCCTTGGGCTCGGCCTCCACCACCTTTATATCGCGTACCCGGCCTTCCCTGGTGACAATAAATTGCACTTTGACCCAGCCTTCAATGCCAAGCTTGCGGGCCCGCAAGGGATAGGATGCAGGCAACCGCACCAGCGCCTGCAGGGGCATATCCAGCTCTGAGGTGGAAAACAGACCCTGGGGAATGTCTGCTTTCATGGAAAAATTTGACAGCGGGCCCAGGGCAATGCTGTTCGGCAATTTTGGCAGGTTGGGGTTTAAGTCCACAGACAGGTTCGGCCTGACAATCGTCGGTCTTTGAATTTGTTTCTGCACAATTTTTGTGGCTGACACCATCTCCTTGGACGGCTCAGGCGGTTTGGGCGGTGTCTTTTTGTGCGGCGGCGTCTCCGGACGCTTGATGCGGACAACCTGGATGGCCTGAATGATTTCCGCGTTATCCGGTACATCGGGCACCCTTTGGATAAAGGTCGGCAAAATCCCAAAAATAAACAAATTAAGCCCCAGGGCCAGAACAATGGCCGAGATCCAGATCAAAACCGTACCCGGACGAAATCTACGGGATTTTTCCCCATATGCCATCTGTGCGGAACCGATCATCTATCCACCTTCAGGCAGGCTTGCGGCAAGGGCAACGTTTTCAGCCCCGGCAAGTTTACAGGCATCCATCACCGAAATCACAAGCCCGGTTCTACTGTCCTTGTCCGCCACGATGACCACCGAGGCTTCCGGATTTTCAGCCATGGCCCGTTCAACACCCGATCGCACGGCCCGGACATCCATTTCCCGGCGGTCCAGGTGAATGGTATTGTCCCGGGTGATGCCGATGAGAATTGTGGATTTGGTTTTTGCCACAGCCGTACTGGCTGTGGGCCGTGAGATATCCACCCCGGTCTCCTTGACAAAGGAGGTCGTAACCAGAAAAAAGATCAAAAGGATGAACACCATATCGATCAGGGGCGCGATATTCAGTTCAAGGCTCTTTTTTGCCGCCCGCCTGGATGCGGATATATTCAGCATGAAACACTCCTGTTGTGAATAAAGGGTTTAAGATACATGGCCGTGGAGGCGATACGGTGTTTAAGATTTGAGGCTCGCCGGTTCAGCCACCCGCTCATGTATAGTCCGGGTATGGAGATCATCAGGCCGGTCTGGGTGGTGACCAGAGCCACGGATATCCCCGAGGCCATAGCCCGGACATTACCCGTGCCGAATACGGTAATTACATCAAAGGTCTCCATCATCCCCACCACCGTGCCCAAAAGCCCCATGAGCGGGGCCACGGCAGACAGCACACCGATCAAGGCCAGGTATTGGTCCAGGGAGGCGGTCAGATTCATAACTGTTTCATCCAGAATATGTTCGTCCAGATCCGGGTCAGCCACAGGACTGCGCCGGGATAAAAATTCCCGAACCAAAAAGGCGGTGGCACCTTTATATCTCTTTTCAGGCCACTGGTTGTTTCTGACCAGTTCCCCGGCCATGGCCCTGGGCATATTTTTCACATACAGGCGCTGCAGAAAAAACAGTCGGTTGAAAATCAATATCCACATCACTATGGATACGCACAAAATGGGCACCATCACCACGCCGCCGGAACGGATATAAGTAGCCATCTGGTAAAAAAACTCGTCCATCCGGATCGTTCCTTAATCCTGATCCCTGTCTGTTGTGCCGAAAGCCGTGACGGTTTGGGATCCGTTCCTTGCCTTGAACACCATGTTGACAAAGGCCACCGACTTTTCCTCAATGGTGCTGATCTGGGTTTCCACACGCCGGGACAACAGGGTGTGAAACAGCATAATGGGAATGGCCACGGTCAATCCGAGCATGGTAGTAACCAATGCCTCGGAGATACCGCCGGACATCATTCTCGGGTCCCCGGCCCCGTAATAGGTGATCACATGAAAGGTATTAATCATCCCGGTCACCGTCCCCAAAAGCCCCATTAGCGGCGCAATGGCAGCCAGCATGCCCAAAGTGGACAAAAACCGTTCAATGGCGGGGATCTTTGCCAGAATCGCCTCCTGGAGAACGTTTTCCATATCCGTACGGGTCTGCGTTCTTACAGGCAGTGCCTTGAGCAGGACCTGGGGAATGAAGCCCTGTTTGTTGGACTCCATCAACGCCTGGCACGCCTGAAAATTTCCGGAATCGATCAGCGAGGAAAGTTTTGCCATAAACGGGGCAATCCGAATCTGGTGCCGCCAGAAGAAAACCGCGCGCTCCAGCAGGATAAGAACGGCAAGGCCGAGAATGGCCAGGATGGGCCAGACAAGCGGCCCGCCCTTGGGCACCTGATCCATCAAATTCAATTCATGGGTAAACCGCCGCAGGGCACCGCCTTTGGAGATATCCACAGGCGCACAGTCGCTTTGCCCGGCAAGATAAGTATCAATCTGGTCAACAATTTTTTTTGAGGGCAACTTGGACAGAGCAAAGAACCTGCTGCTTTGATCCGAATAAAGCAGAAAGCCGGTTTCCGATTCCTGGCCGTCATCGCCTTTGAGTACATAAAAAGAGGTAAAATTGCCGATAGACAAAATCTGCGCCGCCCGGTCCTTTCCCTGGCGATCCACCACCATGCCCTGGCGCAGGGAGACCTCGCCCGACGCCAGAATTTCGTCAAACAGGTTGTCGAACATCCGCCGGAGATCATCCATGGACCAGAACCGCTCCTGGTTAATCACAGGCGTAAGAAAACTGTTCCGGTCCTTGTCAAAAGCGCTTTGAGGACTTTGCACCAAAAGGCTGTTAAGATCCTTGGCAGAGGTTTTAACAAAACCTGCCAGTTCCTTGTTCACCATCCTGGACTCTTCAAGACGGCTCTGTAATTTGCCCTGTTCGTCGGCCAGGACTTCAATTTTTTCCTTAAGCCCCTCATTGACGGTCTGAAGACGGCTGTTTTTGGCTTTCAGAGCTGCAATGGCAGAAATCAGGGCATCTTTGTCCTTTTTTATGACTAAGGCATTTTCCCGGGCCTCGGCCTTGGCGGCCGCAAGTTCTTTAGCGGCTTTATCAGCCATGTCCCGGCGTTTTTGTTCAAGAACCGCATAGGATCTGCGCATATCTGCTCCCAGGACGTCCGGCACAGGGCCCGCGCAGATAAAAACAATGGCCGTGACAAAACAAATCAAGAAAAAAATTATTATATATCTCAACAGTATCATTGCAGCTCACCCTTTTCCGGGGCAATGGCCCCGATGGGCAGGGTGACCACTTCCATGGGCCGGTGTTTGGCTGCCATGTCTACCACGGCATCAATGGCCGGCACCCGGGCCTTGTCCAAGGCGTGCCATTGATTTTTGGCCACGTCAAAAATCCCTGCGCTTTCACGGTCCAGGGCCAGAAAGAACAATGCCACCCGGCCCATGCGGAAAATATCTGCAAGGACCTGTGTTCCGTCCACAACAATTTTTTCCCGATACACCTCCACCGTGTTACCGTATTCAGCCTCTACGAACAGGGCTTCCATCATTTTTCTGTATTTTTCAGCGATAGTGATTTCCGGATCATCCAAAATCACGGCCAGCCGGGCCAACCGATCTTTGCGTTCCTGGGATAAAAACGGGGCGTCGGCTGCCACAAAGGAGTTCAGGCGTTCAAGCTGTTCTTTAAGAAACGGTGCCAGTTCAATTCTGATCCGCTGGGCCTCCTCCTTTTCCCGGGTAAGGTCCTGAGTCGATTTTGTGAGTTCCCCAAGCTTTTGGGTCAAATTCTTCTTGGCAAAGGCAAGCTGTTCATTTTCGGCTTTAAGGCGGTCATATTCCTCTGCAAGTTTCTGGCGTTGGGCATCCCATTTTTCCCGGGATGCCTGGGTGGCCTGGCGGGTATCCACGGCCTTGTCAACCGGGGCTTCAATATCCTGTGACACGGATACCTGTGCATAGGCGACAGATCCAATCCATACCGGGAATATGAGCAGACATGCTATGACAGCGTCTTTCAGCCAAATTCTGCTGCAATCCCGGGGACTCTTATTTTCTTTTTGTCCCATTATATTCCCTTTCATCAAACTTAACGTCGCGAAACAAACACTCCCTTATACCAAGAATCCAGTTATTTCCAAAGCCGTATCCATCGGCCATCAGATTCTATGGGTGCCGAGAAGCGGGGAATTCCCACATCTTTTAGAATTTGATTAAAATCACGCCGTTTCAATATCTGCCAGGGGTCGTCCGGGCCGCCGGGCCGGCGTCTTTTACCGGCCGGTCCGGAAAACCCATCCTTTTTCATGTTCCTTTCAAACTGCCTGCGCATCTCAGGCGTTCCCCTGCCGCCGCCCACAAAGGCTTTTCCATTAGGTGCCAGCAACCGGTAAATTTCCGACAATGCTTTGCCCGGATCTTTCCAGAATGGAATGGACCCACGGCTGATCACAAGGTCCATGCATTCGTCCGGCAAAGGGATCTTGTGGACGTCTGCATGCAGGGTTTGGGCCCTATTTTCAAGGCCGTCTTCAACGATATGGGCGTCTGCCTTTTCAAGCATTTCAGGCGAAACATCCAAAAAGGTAAATTCAAGATCCGTTATACCGGCAAGGGCCAGACCAAGATAGCCGCCGCCGCATCCGGCATCAAGGCAGCGGCCGGATACCACACCGGTTTCATCTTTTATTTTTTTTGCGTAGTATTCATACAAAGGGGCATTTTTTCCCCTGGCTGAGTGATCATATTTTGTAACATCCATTTTTTATCTCCATCTTATATTTATTCAACCACGGAAATCACTGAAGACACAGAAAAGAAATTATGTGTTTTCTGTGAGTTCCGTGGTTCAAATATTTTTCATCGTTTATTATGGGTGGCCGTTATGCCCACTGCCATTTCCGGTCCGGCTTGCTGAACGACCGGTTTACATAGGGCAATGAAAAATCAGTGTGATAAAATCTGCGGTAAAACTGTTTAGCCTCTTGCATAACATTAAAATTGAATATTTCCGGGTGCAGGACATTGGCCATGAACATCAATCCCAGAATCCAGCGGGGACTACCGAAATCCCACCCCGGGGAAGGGGGCGTATAAATCTGTCCGTTTTTCACCGCATTGACCTGAACGTCCAATTGCAGACACTCTTCACAAAAATCCGTCACAGAGTTTGAAATAAACGCTGAAATAAAAATGACATCAGGATTGAGCGCGACCAATCTCTCCT
Organism: uncultured Desulfobacter sp.; assembly: GCF_963664415.1. NCBI lineage: Bacteria > Pseudomonadati > Thermodesulfobacteriota > Desulfobacteria > Desulfobacterales > Desulfobacteraceae > Desulfobacter > uncultured Desulfobacter sp. The sequence continues at coordinate 3,030,169 of NZ_OY761445.1, forward strand.
TTGTAAAATTCCTGCCGGGCCGCCCGACCGAATCCATGGATCTGTTCACACTGATCCCCCCGGCCGTTTCCACCAACTGGTTTTCCAATCTTTCGTAATTAATGTAAAAAAGCGGCTTTGCCATGGTGTAATATACCCGCGGCAAATGGGTGGCCATTGAGACGCCTGCGTTGATATATGCCAGTTTTTCTTCCAAAAAGTCGGCCAGATCTTCTGCAGATTCAGATGCATCGGCAATTTTACCGAAATGCCGGACCGTTTCAATATAAGCCCGGGGGGTTTGAATACCATGATGCAGTTTTTTTAACCCCCCCTTTTCAAGAAGCGACTCCCAGGCCTTTGCCAATTTTCTTTTGTCACGCACGCCCATGGCAATCAACATGGCTTCCACAATTTCCAGGGCGCGGGTAAACGGATACCCGCCTTCAAAGTCACCTTCCTGAAAGGCGAATTCCGACGAGGTACCAATCATATTCAGATCACACCGGCATTGGGGGCATTGTCCATTGTTGTCGGATGCCGGGGGATCCCCATAGGGTTTTGCGCCCATGGGACCGTAAAAATTTCGCCTGTAAACCGTCAGGTTGCATTCGGGGCAGGTGGTATGAAGCAGTTCAGTGCCCGGGGTATTGAACAGGTAGACAAAGGGCAGTATTTTGCGAAGTGTTGTACAAAACTCTTCGGCCTCACATACCGTGGGTTCCTGGGAGATGTCCGCATTTTCAAAGGGAATAAACCGCATCACCTGAAACGGGATCGCCGGGGATATCTGGGCGATAAACATAGCCAGTTCGGTGAGCTCATCGGCATTGTCTTTCATCAGGATGGCCGAGATCTCAACATGGACGCCTGAAGAGACAAGGGCCTTGATGTTCCTTAAAACCGGCGCAATCCCGGAGGAAGCCCCACACCGATAATAGGCATTGTCAAAAAAACCTTTCATGCCGACATTGATGAAATTCAGATAGGGTGTGATCTGAGTCAGGGCTTTTTCAGTAAAATAGGTATTTGAAGAACACCCTACCTGGAGCCCTTTGGAACGCGCCAGTTTTGCCACACGCAGGAATGTCGGAAAAGAGGCTAACGGATCATTCATTAAAAACGCAATGCCCATGCAACCTTCCTGGATCGTTTTTTCAACGATCTGTTCCGGTGTCAGGGTTTGAAACACCCGGCTGTCCCGGGGCATTTCCCTGACAATGGTGGTGGAAATACAGCCCGGGCAATTAAAATTGCAGCCGGTGGTGCTGATTTGCAGGAACTTCCCCCCGGGGAAATAGTGCAGAATGGGCATGGTTTCAATGGAGATGGGGCAGGCAACCAGGTATTGGTCGGCGAACCGTTCTTCAATGCGCCCGTGTTTTTGTTCGTACATGCCGCACACGCCGGTTTTTCCTTCGGCGATAACGCAGCCCTGTTCACAGATATGACACTTTAAATTTGCCATGATAATTTTCCTTAAAAAGAGAAAGAGACTTCCATACCAAGGGTCCGTCCGCGGTCCGGGTAGAATCCTGTCACATAGCGTGTAGAATAATTTTCATCCCCCAGGTTCCGTCCGAAAACCGCCACGGTCATGAGCATATTGCGCAAGATAAAATCCCGGGAAATGTTTGCATCCACCCGGGTATATCCACCCAGCCCGCCGGATGAAGCGGTTCCCATGGCACTGCGGGTATTGGTCCATTCATCCACGTGTTTGACGGACAGGTTAAACCGGTAGACGTTCCAGTGATGGGTCAGGGTCAGTCCGAAAATGTCCTCAGGGATGGAAAGATCAATGGCATCGGTGGTGACGCCATCGCTGGTACTTTCACTTTTGAGTATGCGGGTCCAGCTGGCCTTGTAAAAGGTGTTTTGTAAAATATGGCCCTGAACCGCCAGTTCTATCCCCTGCCGCAGCTCGTCCGACTCTGTGTAATAGTAATAGGTGCCGCTATCCAATTCATAGGTATCGGATGTGGCGCTTTTTTCATTTTCCGTATCAATGTTAAACCAAGTCAATGTCGGATTGAAAAAGGACGCGATCTTTACGCCCAGGCCGATTTCAATACGTTCCTGTTTTTCTGCATGGGGTGTTGCATCGTCTTCCAGCCGCATGTCAAAATCACCGGAAGTCCCCTGATCCCCGTAAAAATACCGACCGTCCAGGGTTACCCGGTCCGTCACCGTCCAATGGGCCCCCAGGGCAAGCACTTTTGCCGGGGCCATATCCACATCATTGTTGGCATCATCATTGGCCTGGTTTTCACTCCTGGCGGAAGTGGAATTATCAATGTGTTTTTCATCCCAGCGTCCGCCAGCGTCCAGGATCAGCTTTCCATTGAAAAGAGACTGCTCCACCGAGGCTGAAAAACCGGTGACCGTTGTGTCATACCGGTTGTAGCCGGTTTTGCAATTGGGGCCGTATCCGGTGCTGTTGGAGCTCTGGAACCCCAACTGAACCAGGGTATCACCGAACTGAGCATTATGACGCAACCCGAATCCGGATGTATCTTCCTGGTACACGTCCTTATCCGTAACACTTGTATCCGTGAAGGTGCCGTTATGCTCATTTTGTTCATAATCGGTTTTAAATACATTGAAAAGCGTGACCTGATTCTTTGTCCATTGCAGGCTCCCGTCCGCCGAAAGGACCCTGACTTTCAAGGGGTCGTAATACCATTGGGCATCATCCAGGCTCCCATCTTCATAAACCCCGCGCTGCATTTCAAACCGTCCGGTGTCCTGGCACACCATCATGTTAAGGCTGAATTTTCCTGTGGTGAACCCGCCATTGGCCATCCCCCCATAGGACTCCTGTCCGTCGAACCAGGTCTCCTGGCTTGACCGGTCTATTTTAGACCCCAGGACACCGACATATGCCTCGGTGCCGGCTTCGTTTTTCATGCGGGTGCCGACATACAGATCGGCTGAATAACCGACCGGGTGACCGCCAACAGCCTTTTCTACGGATGTGCGCAATGTGCCTTCGGTTTTCTCCGGCTGCCGGGTTCGGATAATGATAAACCCGGTGTTGACACCCGATCCTGAGCTGGATGAGCCGATGGGAATCATGGGCCCCAGGGTGAGGGATGTGGCGCCCCTGACGATTTTCAGCTCTTCAATGGACGCCACCGGGAATTTATAGAAAATCCGGTTAACGGATTTTGGCAAAACAGCCCCGTCAACGATGTAGGTAAAACTTCCGCCGCCTCTCATTTTAATGGAATACGGGCTTTTCCGGCCCTGATATGTGATATTAACCCCGACCGCTTTGTCGATCAGGTCGTTCAGGTCCTTGGGTTTAAAATTTTTAATGTCCTCCCGGGTGAACACCTCTGTGGCAAACTCGGTACTGGCTTCGGTCCGGTAGGGATTGGTCAAACTGTCGGGTTGAAGATCCGGCCGGGTTGACCTTTTTGACCCTGTCACGGTGAGCGGTTCTAATTCCTGAATGTCTGTTTGGGTATCTTCGTCTCCGGTTTCATCCCCCATTGCATAGGGTGTATTTAAAATCAGGGCGATCATCAAACACCCCACAAGAAAAAAATTTTTTTTTAATTTTATTTCGCTACAACTCATCAATCTTCTCATCTTTTTTCCTTCATTTTCTTTTCACAACGGTGTTATCTTATCAGCGAGAGTAATTCAGCTTCGGTTAGCTCATAGTGGTAAAACAGGGAGAAAAAAGTCTTCACCCTTGTTTTGACCCAGTTCTCTGGGAAACTTTCCGGATAAAGCACATGGGCTGTCCAGGGAATACCCACAATGCGATTGACCCCGGGCGGACGGTCGAACCAGTTGAAGGGCATCCTTGGGGCGCAATGGATTTGCTGTTTTTGGACGGCAGGCACCTTTTTCCATGTTTCGTCCGCATAGGCGTGCCGGACAAATTCGGGGCTTGTGGTAATGATGATATCAGGATGCCACATCAGTACCGATTCCATGGTCACCTGGGTCATGCCGCGGCCGGATGCGATTTTACACTGGGCAACGTTGATGCCGCCGCACACCTCAATCAACTGTGAATGACAGGAACCGGGCGGATCTGTGGCCAGCCCGTTTTCTTTTTCAGCATAATAGACCCGTCTTTTATTCTTTTCGGCAATGCCGGACACCTTTTGCTGCACCTCCTGCAACACATTTTGGTAGTAGTCGACCAGCGCCCTGCCCCGCTCCGGCACACCAAGAATCTCTCCCATAAACGCCAGGGTCTGGGCATAACCAACCGCGTCTCTCGTATTGTCCACACAGACGACCGGGATGCTGCCGAACTTTTCTTGAACCAGGTCGACCCTTGAAGAATCGGCGCCGGCCGCGTATGACGTAAACACCAGGTCGGGGTGTGCTGCAATATAAGCTTCATAGTTGCTAACCTGGCGTCCCCAGCCCAGCACGGGGATATGCCGAAATTTTTCAGGGATATACTTCCGGGCCTGCCCGGCTGGGGAAAAAAACCATCCGCCCAACTTTTCCGGCGCAATCATGTAGACAAATGTCGACGGCGGCGGAGAGGTGGCCAGTACTTTGGTTATGTTTGCCGGTATCTTTACTTTCCGGCCGGCCATATCCGTTATCTCCCGGCATGATCCGGCAACCGGGCCGGCACCTTTGACCCCTGCCGGGAAAAGGCCTGCCAGCATCAGTATGCTGAGAAAAACGGTTAATTTTCGAATCACTATCATCTTCCTTTCACCTTTAAATTTTTTATCCCATCATACCGCGGCCGTTAACCGGAACCCGTGACAGTGGAATCACAAACGGCGACTCCCCGATGCGTTTCACCGTGGCTTTTATGCCGTAAACCGCTTCAAGATTTTCCGGGGTCAGCACGTCATCCGGCATGCCGTTGGCCAGAATTTTTCCTTTTTTCATCATCAGCATCCGGTCTGAATACCGGGCAGCCATGTTTAGATCGTGGATGGCAATAATGGCTGTAAGCCGTTGCCTGCGGACCAGGGTTCGCAGAATCTCCATCACATCAATCTGGTGCCAGATATCCAGGTTGCTGGTGGGTTCATCCAGAAGCAGCACACCGGTGTCCTGGGCCAGAGCCCGTGCAATCAGGACCTTTTGCTGCTGGCCGCCGGACAGTTCACTGAAAAACACCACGGCCAACTCCTCAATGCCCAGCAACCGGAGGACTTCCCAAACTTTGCCTTCATCCTGTTCGTTGGCCTTCCATCCCAGGTGGGGCCTGCGTCCCATGAGCACCACGTCAAAGACTGTATGGGCAAAGACCCGCAATGAATTCTGGGGCACATAGGCGATCCTGCGCGCGGCGTTCTTCCGGTTCATTTTCAAAAGATCCTGGCGATCCACCAGCACGTCACCTGAACGGGGTTCAAAAATTCGGTCAATGCATTTAATCAGGGTGGATTTGCCGGAACCGTTGGGGCCGACAATACTGACGATCTGACCGTCCCCGATGGTCATTGAAAAGTCGAGCAGGACATCTTCACCGGTATAGCCAAAGGTCAGATTTTTAACCGTCAGTTTATTAATCATGACCAGAACTCCCGGCGTTTACCCCTGATGATCAGATAGAGGAACAAGGGGATCCCCAGCATGGACATGATGATGCCCACCGGAATAACAACGCCGCCCAGGATATTCATGGACACGGCATTGGCAATCAAAAGCAATGCGCCGCCGATACCGCCGGATGCCGGAATCAGGAATCTATGATCATTGCCGATGATGATCCGAGCGATATGAGGGGCCACAAGCCCCACAAATCCGATGACTCCGGTAAAGGCCACAATAGCGGCAACCAATAAGCTTGCCACCACCATGACAGACATACGGACCGCATTGGCATCAACGCCCATGCTCTTGGCGCAGTCATCGCCTGTGGTCATCAGGTTCAAATCCCAGGCGTTGCGATAAAGAAACGGAATGCAGATCAAACAGATGGCACCCAAAAACCCCAGGCTGTGCCAATTGAGATCCGAGAGCGATCCCATGCCCCAGTAGGACATGATGGTCCGCTGTTCATCATCGGCAATGTAGGTAAACAACTGGTTAGCGGCCTGGAACAGATAGTTGACCGCAATACCGGCAAGGATCAGTGTTTCGGATGTGGCTCCTCTCAGGGCCGAAAGCGCAATAATGAATCCCGAACAAAGGGCCGCGCAAACAAAGGCATTCCCCACCAGAAAATAGGGCCCGTCCAGAAAGGTGACACCAAAAACAGCGGCCAGAGAGACACCAAAGTGAGCGCCCGAGGAGATCCCCAGGGTAAAGGGACTTGCCATGGGATTTTTTAACACTGCCTGCATCACGCACCCGCAGATGCCTAGCCCCACACCGCACATCACGGTGCCGGTGATCAACGGCATGCGGATGTGCCAGACCACATGGGTGATTATAGGTTCAATATCAAATCCGCCTGGAATCAGCCCCTCGACCAGGGTGAGATAAACCTGGCGAACAGTCATGGGCACCTGTCCCAAAGTAATGATGAAACTACCTGAAATAATCAGCAGCAGAAGCAAAACGCCCAGAAAAAAAAATTTACCCTGGACGGAACCGGCATGGGCCTGCTGGGTCTGCGTCATTTTTCCGGTACGGGTTCTGCCGGGGATCCGCCAGGAAGGCGCCGGGGTGGCCCTTAAAAGCGCCGGTATCATCTGTCAATGGCCTTTGCGCATCCGATCATGGTGCCGGTGGCATCTGTTGTGCCGGTGACCACGATCAGGTTACGTTCCTTGGCAATTTCAGACAGGGTCTGGAACTCCCGGAGTTTGAGTGCGGCCGGGGTGGCTTCATAAACTTTGGCCGCCTCGCTCATCTGCTGTGAGGCCTGGCACTCGCCGTCCGCCAGAATGACCCGGGCCCGTCTTTCCCGCTCGGCCTCGGCCTGACGGGCCATGGCCCGGAGCATGTTCTCGGGCAGGGCAATGTCGCGAATGGTGACAATGTCCACACAGATCCCCCAGGGCGCGGTCACGGTTTCAAGCAGGGCTTGAATTTTCTGGTTCAGGACCTCCCGATCCGAAAGGATCGAATCCAGTTCGTTCTGCCCCAAAACATCCCGGAGCATGGTCTGTGCAATGAGCGCCGTGGCCCCTTCATAATCTTCAACTTCCACCACCGCCTGGGCCGGATCATTGACGTGGTAATAAATCACGGCATCCACATCCACGCTGATATTGTCCCGGGTGATAATAGTCTGTTTAGGCACGTCAAGCTGACGTGTTCTTAAGTCCACCCGGACGATTTGATCCACCACCGGAATGATCCAAAAAATACCGGCCTCTTTTACACCCTTCAAGCGGCCAAATCGGAAGACCACTGACCGGGCGTATTGACGGTTGACCCTGATAGACGCCACGCTAAACACGGCGATAAGAAAAACGAATCCAATTTTCCACAAAGCGACCATATCAATATCTCTCTCCCACCCGACCTTTTGAGTCCGGTGTTAGGTATGAGCCAACCTGATTTGCCATGGTGTCCACGGAATCTGTTGCAGTCGGCCATAATTAAATTTTTAAACGTCATATGTAGTTTTAAAGCTTTAAGGTTGTTCAACTACAATATGACTCAGGGACCCGTCAACACTTTTTTTCCAGGACTTTTCCGATGTCCTGTCCTTAAAAAAATTTATTTTTTTAATTAAGCATAGAACCGTTAAAGGAAGGCAATTTGCAAAAAATACGAATTTCCTCTTGCAACAAGTCAATTAGCCTTTATGATCTGGATATGGTTATTTCTGTGAGATACCGGGGTAATTGGATTGAATTTAACTGCTAAAGATTTCTTGGTAGTTCGAATGAAAAGTTTCCGACAACCTGCTTGCTGCTGAGACCGGTCCCACACAAGACGAAACACTGAATCAACTTGATTATAAATCTATTGTGCTAAATTGAATGTTACCGTTTTCTAACTATCCCATAGGCAGATCTATTATACTTACCCCGCAACAAAAAAATAAATAATATTACAACTTATTAGGCTCCTAATATTAAAGGGATATTATAATGCACCAGCATGGATACATCGGCCGCAAAATGCGGCTGCCGAAACTTAAGGATCACCCGGCAATCATTATTGCAACTTTTGGCACTTCGACCACAGGCCAGGCTGCCATGGACGCCGTTGAGGCCCAGATTGCCGAAAGTTTTGCAGACCATCAGATATACTGGGCGTATACATCCGAAATCATCCGCAAAAGAAGAGGGCTGCCAAGTCTTCTGGAGACTCTGGCCAAAGTGGAGTCTGACGGGTATCGCAAAGCCGTTGTTCAGCCTTTACATATTTTTCCCGGCACAGAGTACCAGCAGGTCCAGGAGTCTTCCTTATATTTCCCCGGGTTACGGGTGATCGTGGGTGAAACCCTGTGCCACCGGTGGAATTTTATTGAAGCGGTCCTTGAAGAGGTGTCAGGGGATTTTCTCTCCGGGAAAGATCAGATCAACCTGCTTGCCCTGCACGGCACCCCTTTGGCGGCAGATCCGGTGAACACGATCTATATGGGCATCAATCATCTTGTCTCGGGTATGTATGACAATGTTTATGCGGCAACGGTTGAAGGGGTTCCCAATATCCAAAGCGTTGCCGGCCGGATAAAAAAAGACCATGCCCGGACACCGTTTGCCCGAATTCGTCTCATTCCCATGATGTTTCTGGCCGGCATGCATGTACAAGGAGATCTTATGGGCGACAAAGATAGCTGGCGAATCATTTTTGAAGAGATGGGAATGGAAGTGGACTGCCCCACCATCTCCTGCGGGGCACAGAAATATTTCAAGGGTCTTGCATACAGAAAAGCATGCATCCAATTTTTCTGCCAAAGGCTTAAGCGGGCTCTTGATCTTATGGATCATTACTAAAGAAGGAAGACCCTATGAAGTACCTGTTCATCCCGGCCCTGGCTGCAGGTTTCACAATCCTGTTATTCTGGGGGAACTGTCCAGCGAACGCGACCCGTCACCCGACACCTATACAATATAAAAAGGCGGCCCCTTGCGGGCAGCTCACATCCCCTCAATTATCAGAGATCTCCGGCCTTGCAGTGTCCCGAAAAACACCCGGGCTGTTGTGGACAATCAATGACAGTGGCAATCCGCCTAAAATTTACGGCCTTTCCACTAAAGGGGTTTTGCTTAAAACATATAAAATTAAGGGGGCAATCAACTGGGACTGGGAAGACATTTCCGGATTTCGTTACAAGGGAAAAGATTTCCTTGTCATTGCGGATGTGGGAGACAATTGGTCAAACCGCCCCTTTAATACGCTTTATTTTGTGAAAGAGCCAGCACCTGACAGCCAAAGCGGAGTGCTTCCACTTCAATGGCAAATGAATTTCAGGTATGAAAACAGACCTCAAGATTGTGAAGCCGTGGCAGTTGATGCGGCAAACCAAAAAATTTACCTGCTGAGCAAACGTACCACCGAACCTGTTCTATATGAACTCCCCCTGGACATTCCCTGTAAAAAATCTATGTATACGGCCAGAGCTGTGGCTAAAATCAGAAACATTCCCAGGCCCACCCCGGAAGACCAAAGAAAAGCCTATGGAAAATTTCGCTCCCTGCCTACGGCCATGGATATCAGTGCCGACGGAAACACCCTTTACATTCTTACCTACAAGAACGCCTATGTATATTCCCGCACCCCGGACCAGGCATGGGATATGGTGTTTTCAACGTCACCCCTGCAGATCTCCTTGCCGGCCCCGTCCAAGACCATGGTCCAACGAGAGGCATTGGGGCTTGACCACACCAGTGGAAAGATATTCATTACATCGGAAAAAGTCATGTCCCCCATCTATGTGGTTGCGCCCATGTCACCGCCGGCACAATGATCTGACGAACAATAAACGGTTTTAGACCTTAAAGGCCTTGATTTCACCGCCGAGGCCTTGGTTTTGGTTTGCCTCCTGGTGGTTTGGGTCTATGGGGCGACCCCCCGGGTTTTCCAGGCGGCGTGGGCTTAACCGATGGTGGTGGACAGTGATGATGATGGTCATGGTGATAATGCCCCCCAGGAAGTACCGTAGGTATAGGTGACGCCATAATATGTTGACGTTGTGCAGCCCAATTCTTTTACTTTGGCTGTCATCGAACCGATATCCTTGACCGCCACATAGGGAACCCATTCCGATTCAACATCCTCCCATGGAATGTTTACAATGCCGCCCCGTCTTAAACCATCCCTCATCAACACAGTATAGGCAACTGTTTCCGTAAGCGGTATGGTTTCCGTTTCATATTGAACGAGTTGTTTATAAAAAAGGACTGCCAAGAGGCAAAAATTGCAGAAAAATTCTTTCGTTTTTTTATGTTAGCCACCGTAAATCAGGGGTGTTGGAGTGTCAAGAAGAAATAGCGGAACGTTTCGAAAGCGGGGACACAACATATTAATTTTCTAAATTGATTTCCCTTTTCCAAGGTGTTATGTGTTACAAACAAATTTGAATCATAGAGAGGGATAAAATGACAGATTCGCTGGTGCTGCTGGCCCTGCTCATCGGCTTGGAACTGGTTCTTGGCATAGATAATATTTTAGTCATATCCATCCTGGTCTCAAAAATTGAAAAGGCGAAACGAGATTTTGCCAGAGTCATAGGCCTTTCCCTGGCCATGATCGTACGAATCATCATGCTTTTTATACTGCTGAAACTGGCGAGCCTGACCAATCCGGTTATTTCAAAGTTTTCTATTCGAGATCTCATTTTAATGGCCGGGGGCATGTTTTTGCTTTGGAAAGCGGTATCTGAAATTCATCACACCATTGAACAGGAAGAAGAATATGACAACAATTCAGGGGGCTCTGCTGTTTTAACCGCGGCCATTTCTCAGATCGTTCTGCTTGACATTGTCTTTTCCATAGATTCAGTGATCACTGCCATAGGTCTTACTGACAAAATATGGGTGATCATCACCGCTGTGATTGCCTCTTTTGCCGTACTCCTGTTCTTTGCAAAACCGGTGGGAGAGTTCATCCTCAAGCGTCCATCGATTAAAATCCTGGCACTCTCTTTTCTGATCACCATCGGCATCACCATTTTCATGGAAGGGATGCACAAGCATGTTCCCAAGGCCTATATTTATCTGCCCATGGGATTTGCGCTTTTTGTAGAAGCGCTGCAACTCAGGTATGAACATAACAAGGCCAAAAAGAAAAAAATTTACACCCCGTAACACTTGCAAACGCCCGGCATTAAAAAGGCCAGAAAACAGGTATAAAAAAACCGGCCAAAACCACGACCATTATGTTCAACGGCAAGCCCAGCTTGATAAAATCTGAAAATTTGTATCCCCCGGGACCATATACCAAAAGATTTGTCTGGTATCCAATGGGGCTCGCATAGCAGGCACTTGCACCAAAACAGATGCCAATGATAAATGGCCGGGTATCAACGCCAAGGGAAACTGCCGTAGATATGGCTATGGGAAGCAGGAGCACAGCGGTTGCATTATTGCTTAGAATATGGCTGCAGACACTGGTCAAAAAAATGATGGCGAAAAGAATCATATGCGGCCCCATGCCGCTGAACATATTTAAAAATGCCTCGGCATAGAGCTGGGTTGCACCGGTTTTCTGCATGGCCAGACCCAAAGCCAATGTCCCGACAATCAGGAGAAGCACTTCAGCCTGAAGAGACCTGTAGGCGTCTTTCAAACTCAGGCAATGGGTAATTGTCATCAAAAAGACACCGGCAAGGGCACAAATCATGATGTCGCTGAGCCCTAAAGTAGCTGCCAGCACGACTGCGGCAAAAATTCCGGAAGCAATGCCAGCCTTTTGTTTGTCGATGATTGTGTGGTGAATATCCTCAATAATCACAAAGTCTGAACTTCTTCTGATTTTATCCAACTTGTTCCTGGGGCACTGTACCAGGATAATATCTCCGATCTTAAGTTTCACTTTTTGTATTTTTCGATAAGAAAAATAACTCAAGCGGCTTCGTATTGCGATAATGCGGATATCGGAGTCGTATTGCAATTCTGCAGATATTAAAGGTTCTCTTAGAAGGGATGAAACCGGGGGAATAATGAGTTCTACAATGAGATCGTCTTCGGGTTTCCCGCCAAAGGTGAGATTTTTATCACCATGAATTAATGACAAGGTTTTACTCTGCAGACAGGAAATTAAATCCTGTGCCGCCCCCTTTACCAGAAGAATATCATCAGGAATTATAGTTATATTCTGTCTGGATGGATCAAAAATGCTCCCGTTTCTGAAAATTTCAATCACATCCAGGCCTAAATTTTCGTCAGCATACCGAATAATGTCCCTTCTCCCAACCAATGGACTTTCTTTAGTCGCGATCAGTTCTGCAATATATTTATTCTCCTTGTCCTCATCCAGCTCGCATACGGGTCCGATCCGGCCGGGCATCAACTTGGGTGCAACAACAAATAAAAAAAGGATGCCTATCAAAGCGATGGGTACGCCAAGGCGGCCAAGTTCAAACATAGAGAGTTGATCATAACCTTCAAGGTGAGCAAGATCGCTTACAATGATATTGGTTGACGTGCCGATAAGTGTGGATGTACCCGCCAGAATCGACACATAGGACAATGGAATAAGAAGCTTGGACGGAGAAAAATCGCATTCACAGCTCATTGCCATGACAATGGGAATAAAAAGCACCACAACCGGTGTATTATTGATGAACGCAGACAACACAGCAACGGCCACAAGAATAATAATAAAGGCAAATTGCCGCTTACCTTTGGAAAATTTTAAAACCAGTTCGGTGAGAAAATCGACTGCGCCGGTGCGAATAAGTCCGCGGCTCAGCAGAAACATGGCTGCCACCGTGATTACCGCTGGATTCGCAAACCCTTTCACAGCCTGCGCGGGCGTGAGGATGCCGGTCAGTGCAAGCAGAACCATGATACCGATTGCAGTTTTATCAACCGAGATCTTTTCAGAAACCAGAAGAACAAGGGTCAGGATCAGTATGAGCGAAACCACAAGAATCTGGACAGTCATTATGAATCACGCTTTCTTTGTTTACACCCCGACACGACAAAGACTTTTCAACAGTGCCGGGGTGAATTTACGTTCAGGTTAATAACAACTGACACTCGGCATCCGCCGAATCCGATTTGCATGGACAATATAAATCAACAAGCCCTTTATGCCAGGCACGGCTTTCATTCATCGGGAGCGCTGGACAAATATCGGTGTCCTCGGATACCTCCCGGGGAATAAAAATATTCCACCATCTATTCTCAATATCAGATATCATTATACACCTCCGTGTATCAAGATTTCATTTTTTGATTCAGACAAATGACATCTCTGCCTTAGCCATATAAGTTAGTCCCTAAAACAATTATTTCAATACTGAGAACAAAACTTCAGCCCAGATTCTACGTTCCGGCTGATAAGAAAGGATGGATTGCTCAACTTCTACCGGTGGCAATCCTGTCAAAAGAACGATATGTTGAATTCAGGGACTCGGAATACGTAAATGCCACAGATTTTTCACCAAGGATTGGAAAAAAAGACAAGCACATTTTTTTGGAGGTATTGTTTCCGAGTCCCTGAATATTCACCGAAATGTTATTTCCGGCCTGACCGAAAACCGTGATTGGACGAAAAGTTGCCCAGATGCAAGGCGCATAAAGATTTGAAACAGAAGCAACCTCACGGTTGTGAAGTATCAAGTCTTTATGCGGCGCCGCAGATGGGTGACTTTTCGTTCACTCACTATTTAAGCAAAAATATTGTCCGGTTTATAAGGATGCGTCCCTTCAATGACGTCAACCCCGGATTTTGCCTTTATTTTTTTAATGATTGTATCTTTATGGGGACAGTGATCAGTGATACAGGGGGCAATATGCACCTTAGTTACTTTTTCGTCCATGGGTTTGTTCCACAAGCTGACCTGAGCCAACCGGGTGACAATCGTTGCCCCGGGGCAGTCACCACAGTTGACCAGTCCTATTATCTCTGCGTCAGTGTCCTTGTAAGCCGCAAATTCGCCATCTCTGCGGTTGAATCCCACCAGACATCTGCTGCACGCGATACAAACATCATCCATCATTTTCTTGCAACCAACAATTAATACTTTTTCCATTCTCTCTTCTCCTATACTGCTGGGTTTAAAATTTTGATCAACCACACAGAACAACACTTAAAGCAATGCGCGTGCCACATCGATAGGTAACAGCAGAACAGACAGAATTAATTCATATTTTCAATAAATTATATATTCACCGAAAAGGCCGCATTTCCCTGAAACAAAAAAGTTATCATCACCCAGGCCCGCTAAGTCGCAAAAGTGCAACCCCCTTTTTTGATTTCCACAACCGACCAACGCTGTAATCAGCAAAATTTACGGTTTTCGGTCGGGCACTATTTCAATGTGGAAATGGGAATGGATATAATGGGCAGTGCTAACTTGTCCGTTCGTATAATAGAACGAATACGATCCCCCCTAGATACTTTTCCAACATCGGCTTGAGTTATGTAATAATAAAGTTCTGATACGCCATGGTACATGTCCAGGGAAATCAAGTCTATACTAACGGAGCCCACACCTGGAAGTATGAGTTCGGGGGTGCTGAATCCCAAACTGTCCTGATCCGTCCCCAGTGCCGTAAAAAAGAAATCATAAATCACATCCGCCGATTCCGGTGAGTCAACTATCGTACAACCGTACTTTTGCATGAATTCCATTTCAATACGTTTCAAAGCGTATGCCAGTGGTGTGTTGTTTTCCAGGAAATGACATTCCACATAAATCTTTCGCTCTTTGAACGGCATGAAATCATCTTCCGGCAATTTAGAAACCAGTTGATCCAGGCTGTGGGTGACAAGCCGCTGCTCTGTTGCGCCAAAGTATTTATCATGGACCCCGCGTGTAGAACAGGATGAAAGAACGAAAAGAACAGCCAATAAAACCAGACCAGCCGGGATTGTTTTTTTATTCATCAATTAAATACTCCATAAAATTGCAATGTATAATTCCATCTATCCAACCATCATTCTAATTTATCTGCATGCTCGGCAATCCGTAGGATTTTTCGATCATTTCCCGAACTTTTTTTTACTGTTAACACACAACGCCCAAATTGTAGGAATCGTCGCACCACAAATTACACCGGCAGAATTTGCAAACAGATCCATCCACTCTCCATACCGGTTTACAAACGGTTGAATAAGCTCAATGGCACCGCTGTATAAAATAAAAAACAGACCCAAGAGGATCCAGTTAGCGGGCTTACGAAGCGCTGTAGGTAGCATGAGCAGCGCATAAGCAATAAAGTGATGTGTTTTATCTGTGCCGGGAGCTGCAGGTAACGCATCCATTGGAAAAAGAGAAAGAGCCGTAATTATTGTTAAGATAACCAGGGTTAAGGCTTTCCACCGTTTTTTTATTTCATCTATAAGGCAGTTCATTTGAATTTATTTTATGTAAAAGCACGAACAAATTACTTAATTACTCTCATATTTTGTTGTGGATTAAGCCTGGGTGGTGATAAAAGCAGGTCGACCCATGCCCGTCATTAACTATCAAAAAATTTTCTACTTTTAAATTTGGGCAATTATCTCTTTCAATACCTGCAAGGATTTCGAATTTTTCTTCTGCCCGGTTATATCTTTGTTGGCATTTCTGATCAGCTGTCTTAAACGCTGGCGATCCATGTCAGGGTCGGCTGACAGGATGGTTTCCATAAGGTCATCATCCCAGGCCAGCAGCTTGTCCAACAGCGCCTGGATGTTTTTATCTGTTTGTGGATCAATTTCGGGTTTAGGGCTGTAAAGACCGGTGGGCGCAGCTTTTAGCTGTTCAAGTGCAGCCAGAATGGGTTCCGGATCCACCTGCCTCATCAGAGTGCCGATGTACTGTCTGTGGCGCCGTGCCGCCACATTGGCGGTGATCGATTTTGCCTCGACCAGGGCCTTAAACAAGTCAGGATCAAGGTTCAGCTGTTCAAGCTGATTGACCGCAAGCAGGCTTAATTCCTCGCCAAGCTTCTGAAGGTTCTCGGCCATCTTTTTTTTCTTTGTCTTGCTAAGGGACTGAGGCTCATCGGGTGTGTTATCTGGGGGTAACGTCATTGGTATAGTTTTTTATTGTAAAGTGGTTTGCAGGTTCTGTTGTGTTTTCATTCGGGTGCGATAAAATGTTTCCTGTATTATCAAGGCATCTGAACAGGCTCTGTGCCGGGTCAGCCCCATGGCGGAAACAATGCTGTTTTTAGTGGTGTGCCAGATTTCCATCTGGGGTCCAGTCAGTATGCATTCCAATGGACTGATGCTGAAGGTCTGGCGGATACCGGCCTCGGAAAAAAGCCGGGTCACCCAAGGTTTATCCGTCACCCATCCATCCGAATAAACGGTCAGACCGTTCAAAATACGGTTTAATTCCTGGGCCACATGATCCAGAGGGTTACCGTATTTCATCAAAGTTTCCCGGGAAATATGATGAGTATTTTGGGCTGCCATGTCCCAATGGGTCCAATGGTCCGCCGGGGCAATCAGACTGCAGTACCTGTTCCTCTTTTCAAGAACAAATCCGATTTCAATGGGATAAGATTCACAGCCAAAGCCCGAAGCTTCCACATCCAAGATATAGGGTCTGAACGGCTTGATATTTTTCTTTTTTTTCATGGGACAAAAATCGCAACATGCTAAGGATTATTGTCTATTTCTACGCTTTTCTGAGTAAAAAGGCAAATCCTTTTACCTGTCTTGACATTTCAGGAACTCAAAAAACTGTTATGCTTGAATTTTAAAAACTCTATTACTGTTCTTAGTTTTTTCTCCCTGATATACCATCAATCACAAACCGGGGTACCCCACCTGTTCATGGCGTGGTTAGGCGATTGCCGGAACATTGCAATATTAAAAAAGGAGGCAGGAAATGACCTGTGACCATGAACAAATAAGTGTAGCCAATGCAATGGTTGCCAGAAAAATTTTAAAGAATCACCTTTTGCCCTCGCCTCTGCGCCGGTATCCAAGCATAGACGGTATTGTTGGCGCAAGGGTTTATGTAAAACATGAAAACCAGAACCCAACCGGTACCTTTAAAATCCGGGGAGGCATCAACCTGCTGCACAACCTGACAGCAAAAGGCATCAATGGTAAAATTACCTATTCAACCGGCAACAACGGAACCTCGGTGGCCACAAGCGCCCGAATGTTTAATCAGAAATCAATTGAAAGGCAAAACCATGGCAATCCAAATGAGCGGCGCAAATGCATCAGCCCATGAAGTGCGCAAAGCCATGGATATGCCCTGTTTTGAAACCGGGGAAATATAGATTGTGTTTGAAGGAAAAGTCACCCACCTGAGGCGTTGCTGCACAAAGCGGCAATCCTCAGGTACTATAGTACGCTCCGGTTCCAGCTTTGTTTGCGCCTTGCATCTGGGCAACTTTTCGTCCAAACACGGATTTTCGTTCGGCCACTAAAACATCTCGATGGCACAGGCCATTGAAACCCCGCCACCACCGCAAAGCGTGGCAAGACCTAAGCCCTTGCCTTTATGTTTCATGGCATAAACCAACGTGGTGATAATCCGGGCGCCTGTGGATCCGATGGGATGACCCAACCCAATGCCGGAACCGTTGATATTGGTGATATCCCGGTTGAGGTTCAACTCTTTTTCACACCCCAGGTACTGGGCGGCAAAGGCTTCATTGACCTCAATCAAGTCAAAATCGTTGATGGTAATGCCGGATTTTGCCATCAGATCCTTAACGGCCGGAACCGGAGAAAGCCCCATGACCGAAGGATGGCAGGCCCCTATGCCTGTGGCTTTAATTTTTGCCATGGGCGTCAGCCCCAGTGCTTTGGCCTTGTCTGCGGACATGATCACCATGCCCGTGGCACCGTCATTAATGCCCGAGGCATTACCGGCAGTGACCTTGCCAATTTTTGGAACAAATGCCGGGGGCAAGGCAGCAAGCTTTTCCAGGGTGATACCAGGCCTGAAATGTTCATCTTTATCAAAGATGACAGGATCTTTTTTACGCCGTGGCACGTCAACAGGCACAATCTCATCGGCAAAGCTGCCGTCATTGGTGGCCCGTTCCGCATTGTTATGAGAACGAAGAGCCACCTCGTCCATCTCCGCCCTGCTGATGCCCAGAAGCTGAGCAACAAACTCTGCCGTGTGACCCATGATATAGGGTTGGCCCAAAAAATCGGCGGCAGGCGCCTGGGAAGTGTCCACAGGAGAGGTTTCATCAAAGGGCAAAAGCGTGGAGCCGCAATACAGAGAATGAATCAAGGCATCCACAAAACTGGTGTCCTGTAGACGGCATCCCCAGCGTGCTTTGGGTACGGCATAGGGCACACCGGACATATGTTCGGTGCCGCCGGCCAAAATGACATCGGCCATGCCAGCCTGGATCATGGCCATACCGGACAAAACCGCTTCCATACCTGAAATGCATACCCGGTTAATGGTGACGGCTGGGACAGTATCGGGAATGCCGCCCATCAGCGCGGCCACCCGTGCGGTATTCAGGGTATCGTGGTGCTCCACACAGGTGCCGTAGCGAACATCATCAATGATGGCGGGATCGATCCCTGCCCGCTTGACGGCCTCTTTCATGGTAATACTGGCAAGATAGGCGCCGTTCAGATCTTTTAATGTGCCACCAAAAGCGCCTATGGCCGTTCGGCAGGCTGAAACAATGACAACGTCTTTCATAAAATATCCTTTCTAAAGGCCGAATTCATCAGCCCAGGCGGAAAATCTCTTTGCATGGCCCGGATTAAGCTTTGCAAGGGATTTTTCAATTTTTTTCCGGGTCATGACCTTATCTCTTTTCTTTGAACTTTTTGAATAGAATTTGTCTGCACAGCAGATGATTTTTTCTTCCAGGGTAACGGGCACCATGTCCCGGTGGGGCAGGGGTAAATCCGCTTGAACAATATTTTCAAGGGTGATGCCAGCCCCGGTATGACGTTCGGAAACCAAACCAAATTCCCGGGGCAGACCTAACCCGTCTAAAATCTCACGTCCAAGGAATCCATGACACACATAGGGATACTTACCGACACAGCCGATTTTTGGAGAACTGGTCTTAAAAATACCGATGTCATGAAGCATGGCCGCTTTTTCTATGAAATCCATGTCCGGATTCAGGTGGGCAACGCCCTTTGCGATCTCCAGACTCTTTTCAACCACCTGTCTGCTATGGTCCAACAAAAGGGCAAAAAGCGCTGACTCAGGATCATAAAACTGACGGATAATTTCCACTGGATCTATCGGCATAAAAAACTCAAAACATTCTATTTAGTTACCCAAAACACCGGACATCAATACCCCCTCAATAAACGGATCAAGATCTCCGTTCAGCACCCGGTCCACATCTCCGATTTCAAGATCAATACGATGGTCTTTCACCATTCTGTAGGGATGTAGCACATAGGAACGGATCTGGCTGCCCCAGGCATTATCATCCTTGCCGTCATGCAGGCTCTGCCTTTTTTGCTCCTGCTTTTGTTTTTCTATCTGATAAAGCCGGGATTTGAGCACTTTCATGGCAATCTCCCGGTTCCGGTGCTGGGAAGATTCCTGCTGACACTGAACCACGACGCCCGTGGGCGCATGGGTGATACGTACAGCTGAACTGGTTTTGTTTACATGCTGACCGCCGGCCCCGCTGGCCCGGTACACGTCAATGCGCAGATCCCCTTCATCGATATCGATATTAATTTCATCCTTGATCTCCGGATAGACAAAGACTGCAGCAAAAGAGGTCTGTCGTTTACCTCCGGCGTTGAACGGGGAAATTCTCACCAGACGATGCACGCCGGATTCGGCTTTCATGAATCCGTAACAGTTAGGGCCGGCGACATGCAGGGTTGCCCCCTTGATACCGGCTTCATCGCCCTCCTGAAAGTCGATGATCTGGCATTTGTATCCCTTTTTATCAATCCACCGGGTATACATCCTGAACAGCATTTCCGCCCAGTCCTGGGAATCGGTTCCGCCGGCACCGGCATTGATGGAAACAATCGCATCTCTGGCATCATCCTCCCCGTCAAGGGTAATCTCCAGGGAAAAGCGCTTTACCTTTTTCTCCAGCCGAGCCAGCATCTGACCGGCTTCCTGCTCAGCAGACTTGTCCGACTCCTCTTTTGCCAGTTCCAGCATCACCTCCACATCTTCAATGTCTGAAAATATGCCATTACAGGTATCAATAACACCAGCGATGGAGGTACGCTCCTTTAACATCTCAGTGGCCTTGTCCGCATCATTCCAGAAATCTTCTTTGGCAATGAGCAACTCAAGTTCCCGAAGCCGTTTTTCCTTTATAGGGAGGTCAAAGATACTCCTTAAGCTGGTTGGCTTTAGCAGTGATGGAAGAGATGATCTGTTTGTATTCGACACTCATTATAAAAATCTCCTAAATTTTTTTCTCACGAGTTCTATCACAATAATCAAAAAGAATGCAACCAGGCAGGCTTTGGCGGCAAAATCCCCGTGACGGGTATAAAATGTTGTGCCGGACAAAACCGGCACCTGCCGGGTACGGGCACAGGCCGTAAAAATATCTGTTTTCTCAAGGATGGTGCCGGAAGGGTCAACAAACCCGGAGATGCCTGTATTTGCCGCCCGAATCACACTGCGCCGATTTTCAACGGCCCTGAACACGGAAATGGAAAAATGCTGAAGCGCAGCCTGGGTCCGGCCGAACCAGGCGTCATTGGTCATAGTGGTTAACATATCTGCGCCATTGAGTACAAAGTCCCTGGCAATATTGGGGAAAAGGATCTCAAAACAGATTAATACCCCGGTTGTACCCGTACCGAATTTTAACGGCACCGGCCCGGTTTCGCCCTTTGAGAAATCACCGGCACCGGCTGTCAATTTTTTGGCAAACCAAAGCAGGTCGTTAAAGGGCACGTACTCACCAAAAGGCACCAGATGATGTTTGTCATAATAACCCGTTGGCAGGGCAAGTGGAGAGAGCATACAGGCCCGGTTATAATACAGGAACCCATGATCCGAAGGCTGGGCGGCAGGAATGCCGATCAAAAAAAAAGCATCGGCCTTTCTGATCATGGCATCCACCCGGCTCGAAGGGACAGGATCCATGCCGTAATAAAAGGGCACAGCCGTTTCCGGCCATACCACAAGATCACAGGGGACCGCCTGGAGGGATAACCGGGAATATCGGTCTATGGTTTCATCGATAAATGCCTTATCCCATTTCCGGTCCTGGGAGATGTTGGCCTGGATAACAGCAACTTGTCGGGAAGGAGCTTCTTTGATCTGTCCACAGATATTTGCCAGTTCAAAATGGCCGTAAATAAATGCCAGACACATCAAAACCATTGCAAGGCTTACGCCGGCCATATTCTTTTTCCCAGGCCATGCCCTCTGGAAAACAGCCCTGAAAGCAGTCACCACTACGCCATTGGCAAGCACCAACAAAAAGGAAATCCCCAAAACCCCGAAGGTATCCGCCGCTTGAATCAACACAAGATTAGGGTACTGGCTGTAACCCAGCAATCCCCAGGGAAAGCCGGAGAACGCATACATCCGGATATATTCCAGGGCCACCCAGGCCACAGCCCCCCAGAAGGGAACAAGGCCTTGGGGAACAGGTATTTTTTTCATGGCCAGGGCAAAAACGCCCATATAGACAGACAGATAAAAAATCAGGAGCAATAGGCAGGACAAGGCAGCAAAAGGATTTATACCGCCGTATTTTATCAGGGTGGGACAAATCCAGTAGATCAGGGGGAGATAAAAGCCGATCCCCGTGGCAATGCCGGCATAAAAAGCCCGCTTTGAACCCAGCCGGTCAATGGAAAGCCATAACGGTACCAGGGCGAAAAAGGCAGTCCAATAGAGGCCGGGATACGGGAATGCAGCAAAGAGTATTAGCCCGCCAGCAAATGCGGGCAAAAGTGATAATAAAATACCGCATATGGTTCTGAATTGCATTTAGGGTGACCTTAATTAAAAATTCTGGTATATCTAACAGATAACTTAAGCATTCGTCAATTTTTAGAAGGCAGTATTTTATGACCCAGGGGCATGATCGTACATCTTCTGACTGTAAACTGACTCAACAGGACGAATCTGACTGGAAATCCCCTACGTCTATGGGGTCAGATTTTTTCTCCCGGAAAAATATTAAAAATGTATTAATTTACGCCCCTGTAGGCATCTGTATTCTTCAACGCACCAAAATAGTTTGGGCAAACCCTGCCTGTTACGCCATGACCGGCCATGAACACCGCAGCCTGGAAGGCAAATCCGCCAGGACACTTTTCCCTACGGATAAAGAATTTAAGCGTGTGTATGATATCTTTATCACAGCAATTGCCCGGGCAGGATCGGCCACTGTTGACTCCCGGTTGTCACGGGTGGACGACACCGCCTTTGACTGCCGCTTTCGAGCCTGCTGGCTGGACCCCGGTGATCATTCCCAGGGCCTGTTGACCACCGTATCGGATATTACGGAAATCAATTCCGAACAGATCAGGGAAAATCAGGTCCGTAAAATGGAAGCCATTGGTGTGCTTGCCGGTGGCATATCCCATGACTTTAACAATCTGCTCATGGCTCTTCAGGGACATTTATCCCTGATGGGGGTCAATCGTGACCGGCCCGAAAAAATCCAAGATCACATTCGCCAGATGAAGCGGCTGATTGAAGCGGCCGCGGAAATTACCGGCAGCCTTTTAGGGTTTGCCCGCGGGGGCAAGTACCAGGTTGAACCCCTGGATATTAACCAGGTCGTAAACATGGCCCTCACGGTTTTCCAGTTGGGGGAAAAAAATATGGTCATTGAAAAAAAAACGGGACCGGATCTTCACAAAATAAACGGGGACCGTTCCCAGCTTGAACAGGTGCTGCTCAATCTTCTGGTTAATGGTTCCCAGGCCATGGTGGACGGCGGTACGCTTACCATAGAGACCCGAAATATTACTATTGAGGATACCAACGGCTTCCATTTTGAGGTGAAACCCGGTGCATACGTGGAAATCAGTGTCCAGGATACCGGAATCGGCATGGATCAAGCCACTTTGAAAAAGATTTTTGACCCGTTCTTCTCCACCAAAACGCTCGAAGATACAAAAGGCAGAGGGTTAGGGCTGTCAACGGTATTCGGCATTGTGAAAAACCACGGGGGGTTCATCACCGTAGAGAGCCAAAAAAATGCCGGATCCATATTCAGGGTGGCACTGCCAGGTTTGATCCCGGAGGATGTTCAACCTGTTGAAGAGGACAACGACACATTTGATCTCATGCCCAAAGGCGGGGAAACTGTTCTTATTGTGGATGACGAGGATGAAGTCCTCGAAGTGGGGGTAAGTATTCTCGACGCCTTGGGATACCAGGTACTCCAGGCCCGCAACGGCAGAGAATGTCTGGATTTGGTAACAGAGCACCCGGGCAAAATTGCGCTGGTCATCCTTGATCTGATCATGCCGGTCATGGATGGCAGGGAGACGTTTTATCAAATTCAAAAAATAGCTCCTGACATAAAGATGCTCATTTCCAGTGGAACCCGCATAGATGAAGAGACAAAAAGGATGCTTCGTGACGGATGCCACAGTTTTTTACAAAAGCCTTTTTCCATGGACAGGCTTTCAAGGGTGATGCGCGAGATACTTGACAAACCGGTCTGATAACCATTTAATTTTTAAAGCGCTTTACAACTTTTCCGCCAGATGGTAATCTGACAGAATTGATTAAGGGACAGGTTAGCAGTATTCAGGGTGGTTCCCTTCCCATTATCAGGAGTATGTTATGGAACAAATAGAAATTCGATTTGGGAATCATATTGAAACACCAGCCACAGAAGAGATGTTTCAATCCGTTAATCCCATGTTCTGCTTTTCAAAACGAATCTGGCGCCCCCAGATGGATATTTTTGAAACCAGGGATGAAATCATTATCCAAGCAGAAATCGCAGGTGTTTCCAAGGAAAATATGGTTGTTGAACTCTCGGATAAGGCCGTAAAAATTTCCGGAGTGCGTAAAAGCAGCCAGCCTGATCCCACAGCTACCTACAGGCTTGCAGAAATCCAATTCGGTCGGTTTGAGCGGGTTTTGTATCTGCCCAGCGTCATTGACATGAAAAAAGTATCTGCGTCGTATGCCAACGGGTTTCTGGAACTGAAATTAGGAAAACAGCTTAAGACAAATTATTCTTCGGAACAAAAAATGCCCATTGATTTTTTATAGCAACCATGGGATAGATCCAATTCTATTGATACCCGGGTGTGGCCCCCCCCCAAAAAAAATATAAAAACCCATGGGCCAGTCGATTATATATAACGGCCACGGGCCGTCCTTGGTCTATCTACATATAGGCCTCGGCCCATAACAAACGTTGAAAAATCTGTGCAGGTTACACCGATTTTCATAAAAAGGAATACGAATGGATGAATTAAACCATCCCTCCGTCCCCATCACCACTGACGACATACCTGACGAACTTCCCATTCTTCCCATAGTGGATACCAATCTGTTTCCCAAAATGGTGTTGCCCCTGGTTTTAATTCAAAAAGAGGCCATTGACCTCATTGACGATGCCATGTCCGGAAACCGCATGCTTGGCCTTCTGCTGTCAAAGCGCTCGGATATTGATTCCAGGCATACTGCCGAAGACCTGTGCCGCATTGGTACCGTCGCCGTAATCCTTAAAATGTCTAAAATGGAAGACGAAAAGGCCCAGCTGCTTATCCAAGGCCTCAACCGGTTCAAGGTAGTAGAATTCCTTGAAAACCATGATTATATGCATGCCGGTATTTCAGTTCTTAAAAGCCGTAACAACGAAAGGAACAAAGAAAATCGGGCACTGATGGCCAATATTGTTGAACAGTACGAAAAGATCGTGGCGCTTTCGCCGGGACTGCCTGCAGAAATAAGTCAAATGGTCAAAACCCTGCAGGAACCCAGCGCACTTGCGGACATGGTCGCCTCCACCATAAACGCTCCGGTGAATGAAAAGCAAAAGGTTCTTGAACTGATTGATGTAAACCGACGTTTGAAAAAGGTTACCCGCCTGGTCAACGACCAGCTTGATATTCTGGAGATGGGGTCTAAAATTCAAAGTCAGGTCAGAGAGGACATGGACAAGCGCCAGCGCGAATACTATCTGCGCCGGCAGCTCAAAGCAATTAAAGAAGAACTTGGTGAAGCCGACCAGGAATCGGTGGAAATCCGGGAATACAGAACATTGATCCGGAACAATCCCATGCCCGAAGCGGCCACAAAAGAAGCCGAGCGAGAGCTGGAGCGTCTGGCAAGAATGCACCCATCATCTTCCGAATATGTCGTATCATCCACCTATCTGGACTGGCTGACCTCTCTGCCCTGGAACGAATTTGCCGAAAATCGGCTGGATATTGCCAAGGCCAGAAAGATTCTGGACCAGGACCATTACGGCCTTGAAAAGCCCAAAAAACGGATATTGGAATTTCTGGCTGTGCGTAAACTCAAAAAAGATTCAAAAGGCCCGATACTGTGCTTTTCAGGACCTCCCGGCACGGGGAAAACCTCGCTGGGACAATCCATTGCCAGGGCCCTGGGCCGGGAATTTGTCCGTATTGCCTTAGGCGGCGTCAGGGATGAAGCTGAAATCCGGGGACACCGGCGGACCTATGTAGGTGCCATGCCGGGCCGGATCATCCAGTATTTAAGAACGGCCGGGGAAAAAAATCCCGTATTCATGCTGGATGAAATTGACAAGGTCGATTCCTCCTACCACGGAGACCCCTCTTCCGCCCTGCTTGAAGTACTTGATCCGGAGCAGAATCAGCATTTTGTTGACCACTACCTGGATGTTCCCTTTGATTTATCCGATGTCATGTTTTTGACAACAGCCAATGTGCTGCACACCATCCCCCCACCCCTGCGGGACCGAATGGAGATTCTGGAACTCACCGGGTATACCCAGGAGGAAAAACTTAAAATTGCCACCCGGTATATCATACCTAAACAGCGGGAGGCCAACGGCATCAATTCCGGCCAGATCAAAATAACCCCGGGTGCGATCAAACAGATTATTTCCGGATACACCAGGGAATCAGGTTTACGCAACCTGGAGCGTCAGATTGGCACCGTATGCCGGGGGGTTGCCGCTAAAATCGCCGAAGACCAGGTGGAAAGCCTGACCATTGGCCGCAAAGAGCTTCCCGAATACCTGGGTCCCATCCAGAATATGCCTGATATGGCCGCCCAAATTAAAGTGCCGGGAGTAGCCGTGGGGCTTGCCTGGACCTCTGTGGGAGGAGAGGTGCTTTTTGTGGAAGCCGTGGCCATGAAAGGCAACAAAGGCCTGACACTCACCGGGCAACTCGGGGATATCATGAAGGAATCCGCATCCACCGCCCTAAGCTTTATCCGGTCCAATGCTGACCGGCTGGCCGTGGAGGAGACCTTTTTTGAGACCCATGATATCCACATTCATGTGCCCGAAGGGTCCATTCCAAAGGACGGCCCTTCTGCGGGAGTAACCATGCTTACCGCCCTTACCTCCCTGATCACCAAAAAAAAAGTAAAATCCCGGCTGGCCATGACCGGAGAGATTACCCTTAGGGGTGAGGTTCTGCCTGTGGGAGGCATCAAAGATAAAGTCATTGCAGCGCACAGGGCCGGCATCCGTTCTTTGATTCTCCCGCTGTGGAATGAAAAAGACATGGAAGATGTGCCCGAGCATATTAAATCCACCATGACCTTCTACTTCACTGATAAAATGAAAGAGGTGCTTGATACGGCCCTGGAATAAAAAATGATATTTTGTATGAACTATACGACCCGGACATTAATGCCGGCCTTTATTTTCTGTCTTACCGTTGCCATTTCCGGGTGCGGTGCCGGAAACTATAATTCGGGGCACAACAGACCCGATGACAAACGTTACCACAGCACCGAAGCCACCCAGCGCCCCTATCGCATTGCAGGAAAACATTATTACCCCATAGCCTCGGCCAACGGGTATGTGGAAAAAGGACGCGCCTCCTGGTACGGCAGAAAATTCCACGGACGAAAAACCTCCAACGGTGAAACCTACAATATGTACGCCATGACCGCAGCCCACAAAACTCTTCCCATGAACACATGGGTCCGGGTTGAGAACCTGGACAACGGCAGGGACATCACCGTACGCATCAATGACCGGGGACCATTTGTGGCCGGCAGGATTATCGACCTGTCATACACGGGCGCCCAGCGCTTAGGGCTCGTGGGGCCCGGTACCGCCCGGGTAAAGGTGACGGCCCTTGGAAAGGCAACAGCCTATTCCAAAAAAGACCACACGCCTGTAAACTTTAAACCCGTGGATTACTGGAAAGGTAATTTTACGGTGCAGGTCGGTGCCTTCAAGGTGAGAACCAATGCGGAAAAATACCGGATCAAATTGTCAAAAAACTATCTGAACGCCCATGTTGTTCCCTATGTGGATTACCGGGGAGAGTTTCATCGAGTGAGAATTGGTAAATTCAATAACCTTAATGATGCAGTCACGTTCAGCGAAAGATTGATGGCCCAAGAAGGCTTTACCCATACCTTTGCCGTAGCTGAGTAATTAAAGACAATGACGGAATATACTGTTTTTATAGACCGGGACGGTGTGATCAACCATGATTCCGATGCCTATATCAAACACCCGGACGAATTTCATTTTATATCCAAAAGCCCGGAGGCCGTTGCCCTTCTGAGCGCCGGAGGGTTTCAGGTGATTCTCATTACCAATCAATCGGCTGTGGGGCGCGGCATGATATCCGAATCGACCCTTGATGCCATTTTAAAAAAAATGAGCCTCGGGGTGGAACAGGCCGGCGGCCGGATCAAGGATATATTTTTTTGCCCCCATACCCCGGACCAGGGATGCGACTGCCGAAAACCTGAACCCGGAATGATTCTCCAGGCCATGAAACGCCATAACATTGATCTGAAAAAAGCTTTTATGATCGGAGATTCCGCCAAAGATATTGAATGCGGCAAAAACGCCGGATGTGCCCAAACCATACTGGTTAAGACCGGGAACGGGAAAAAGGCATTGGTCGCATTGACGGAAAAAGGCATTGCACCTGATTTTATAGCCAAAGACCTTTACGAGGCCGCCTGTTGGATAACCGCCAATTTCCCTTTCGATAATACGGATTCATGATTACCATCAACGGAACCCTGTCCCGGATTACATTTCAAAACCCGGAAAATCATTATACCGTTTGCCGCGTATCAGTGCCCAAAGTGGCTGATGCCATCACCGTGGTCGGTCATCTACCCGGGGTGGCCCAGGGCGAACGACTCAAGCTCAAAGGTACATGGACCAGCCACCCGAAATACGGAGAACAGTTTAAAGCCGCCTCCTTTGAAGTCACCCTGCCCTCATCCTTAACAGGTATTCGAAAATACCTGAGTTCCGGAATCATCCCCGGTATCCACCAGGAACTGGCCGACAGGATCGTGGATACCTTTGGGGAACAGACTTTGGAAATCATTGAAAATGAGCCTGGCCGGCTTCTTGATGTATACGGTATCGGCAAAACCAAACAAAAAATGATTGAAACGGCCTGGAATACCCACCATTCAGTTCGGCGGGTCATGGAGGTGCTGCAAGACACGTCCATTGATTCGGCCAAGGCCGCAGTTATCCTTAAAACATATGGAGACCACACCCTGGAGGTGTTGACACAGGATCCCTTTCGCATTGCCCGGGAGATTCCTGCCATTGGCTTTACTGCAGTGGATGAGCTTGCCAGGCAGCTTGATACGCAATGCCTGGCAGGAGAACGGCTCAAGGCCTGCCTGGTCTGCCGCTTGATGGATCTGGAGCAGGACGGCCATGTGTTTGAAGAACAAGAAAGCCTGATCCGGGCCTGTGCCCAGAGAGCAGGGGAGCCCGGGGAGCAGCTTTTAGATGCGCTTAGGGACCTGGAAGAAGCCAACGAAGTCGTAGTTGAAGCGGACAGGGTATACCTTGCCCCTCTACATCAAGCCGAAGCCGGGATTGCCCGGCGGATCAAGGCGCTTTTATCCATGCCAAATCCGGAAGTCCGCGTTGACGAAGATTTAATCCAGGCCCAGGTACTCTCCGCCATGGCAGTTCAGTTGTCCCAGGAGCAGCTGGATGTGGTCACCCGGATTATGGGGCAGAAAATTTCCATTATCACCGGCGGTCCCGGCACAGGCAAAACGACATTGATAAAAGCACTGTGCGTTGTATTCAAAATCCTTCGCCTGAAGGTGATGCTTTCTGCTCCTACGGGGCGTGCGGCCCGGCGGCTGTCCGAAGTGACCGGACGAAAAGCCAAAACCCTTCACAAACTTTTGGGATTTAACCAGGATACCGACACCTTTGAACATGATTTCACCAATCCTCTGGACCTGGACCTTCTGGTGGTGGATGAAGCCTCCATGGTGGACACCCAACTCATGTATCGTCTGGCTGAGGCCCTGCCTGCCGGTGCTGGTCTAATTTTGGTGGGAGACACCTTTCAGCTGCCCTCAGTGGGGCCGGGCAATGTATTGTCGGACGTTATTGCTTCGGAACAGGTGGCTGTGTTTCCCTTGACCCGTATTTTCCGCCAGGCCCGGAAAAGCCCCATTGTCATGCATGCCCACAGTATCAGAAACGGAAAGATGCCGGACATCAAATCTGCAACACCGAACCAGCCTTCCCAATTTTATTTTATTGAAACCGGAACCCCGGCCCGTGTGGCAGACACCATCTGTGAGCTGTGTCACCAAAGAATTCCAAAGGCCTTCCCCAATATCAGCGAAACCCAGGTTCTTACCCCCATGCACCGGGGAGAGGCCGGTACCATCAGCCTGAACCAGCGGCTGCAGGCGATTTTGAATGATGCCCCCGGCGGTATTGAGTCCCATGTTCACACCTTTAAAACCGGTGATAAGGTCATGCACTTGAAAAATAATTATGAAAAAGAGGTGTTCAACGGAGATATCGGCCGGGTAATTGAGGCGGACAAATCCACGGGCCAGGTGCTTGTGGATTACGAGGGCAGAGTCGTTACCTATGATGTGCCGGAATTGGACGAGCTGACCCTGGCCTATGCGATCTCCGTTCACAAATCCCAGGGTTCGGAATATGAGGGGGTTGTCATTGCCCTGACCACGGCTCATTTTCCGCTTCTGCAGAGAAATCTGCTCTACACGGCCATGACCCGCGGAAAGTTTCTTGTCATTATTGTGGGATCCACTCAGGCCTTTAAAACGGCCTTTGATAATAACAGGACCGCTTTACGGCGATCCGGACTGAAAGACCGTCTAAAAATTGGTTTAAAAACAGATGAATCGGCTGCAATCTCATGAAATTGCATTTCGATCCCCGAATTTTTAACGGGCTTGAAAGGACAACTTATGAAAAAAATATTGATCGTTTTTATCTGCCTGGTGGTTATTTGTGCCGCTGGCCTGCCCATTGCCAACGGCATCATCATGGAACGAACGATAAAATCAGCTGTTGTGAAAAACAACAAAAAAGCTGCCAAGACCAGGGCAACCCCGAATATCAAAATTCTTGAATACAAGCGGGGCCTGTTTTCTTCCCGGATAAAATGGCGCATTGAAAACCCCGGTGGGCTCCCCGGCAGCGATATGGGGCAACTGGTACTGGTTAATCAGGCAACACATGGATTTTTTGGTGTAACCTCACAAACAAATCTTCAAGAAACGCCTGGGTACATGCAATGGGTGAACACCCATTTAAACGGCAAAGATCCGTTATCCATCCAGACTCAATTTTCCCTGACCGGCACCATGGTGTCCACAGTACAGATGAATGCCTTTTCCATTGAAGAGAAGGGAAAAAAGATTGATATTCATACCCTGACGCTTGATGTTTCCACAGGCAAAGGATTCGAGACCCTGGATGCAAAAGGTCAGTGGAAAGGCGTGTCCCAAGGGGATGAATTTGTCATCGGGCCTGTAACATTTACATCTGACCTGGCGCAGCTTACCGACATAATCTGGACCGGAAAAAACACATTTTCACTGGCGCAGGTGAAAATAAATGACGGGAAATCAGATCCTGTAAATCTTTCCGGACTCAACGTCAATGTCAGCACCAATGCATCCGAGGATAAAAAAACACTGACCATGGTCACGGATTTCCATGTGGACGGCATTGAACTCGGGGGCAAGCAGTTGTCTGATTGGGCAGCAACCTTTAAGGTGAAGCAGCTCGATATGGCGGCCTTGGAACAGGGCATAGTCCTGTATTCAGACATTATGGCCAAAGCAGGCCAACGTCTTGAAAAAGCGGGAGGAAATCCCGGTAATTTCCAGAAGATATTAAAGGCTGAAACGACCAGAAACGCGCCCCAACTTATGTCTACGCTCAATGGATTGCTTAAAAAGGGTCTGGGCATAGAAATCGCAGACCTGGATATCGACCTGCCCGAGGGCAAGGTGGCCGGGAGCCTGGACCTCAACCTAAAAAAAGATCTGGACGCCTCCAATATTTTTATGTTTGCCATGCAGCCGGACATGATCTTTTCATTTATTGAACTGGATGCACAACTGCATCTGCCCTATGCCCTTGCAGGCGGGATCCCGAATCTGACTGAACCGCTGTTCCCTGGAATGGTCACCGGTTTTTTTGTTGTTCAAGACGACCTTTTGGCTCTTGATATGCACATCACGGACGAAAAACTGTTTCTCAACGGAAACCAGGTGTTACTCAAGCAATAAGTACTTCTCGCTGCCGGGGTGATGCTGCCCCGGCAGCGGGCAAGAATCCAAAAAATTATTGCTCATCATCGTTGGCGGTTTCAGGATAAACCATTTTTCCGGTCATGGACAGGTCGTATCCGCCCAATTTGTCGGCAGTTCTTTGAATCACCTTCCCTTTGAGCATGGCCAAAAACAATTGAACGCCCTGATCAAAAAAGTTATCTTTATTGACAAAAAGATCAAAACGCTCCCAGTTTAAGGAAATGAAATCCAATCCAAGAAGATTGGCCACGGATCTGGTGCCCGGTGCGGCATGGGCGTTGCCGTTAAGTATGGCAAGACCCGCATCCATATGCCGAGACACGCAGTTCTCATACCCATGGATGATTCCCCGCCCCATGCCAAACCGTTCTAATTCCTGGTCCAAAAGCTCCCGGGCGCCGGTTCCCAGACGATGATTGACGATGGTTACCCCCTTTTGGGACAGGTCTTGAACAGACGAAATCTTTAGGGGATTATTTTTTTGAATAATCAGGCCCTGTTCTCTATGGCACAAGTTGACAACCGCCGGAGCCTGGGACATTTCTTTATCCATAAACGAGGCACCGATATCGCCGTGTTCATCTGTCGACCGGAAACAGGCAATATGGCACAAATTCTTTTTCAGGGCGTTGAGTCCTCCCAGGCTGCCGGCCAGGCCATACAGCGCCATATGTTCACTGTGTTTCAAGTTGAATGTACTGACCAAGGTATCCAGCAGCAGGTCATCGACACCGGAGATAAGCACCAGTCCATGATAGGGCGGAAGCTTTCCCTGTTCCGGAAAATTCTGGGTGCCGTTTTCAACCCATTGGCGGACAAGCTCAAGAGGGAACAGCCATTTCCCCGTCACTTTAGAGGCCGGCAGGCCCTTGTCAGCAATCAGAGAATAGATCATTTTCTCATTTACATTAAGATATTTGGCCACCTGTCGAGTGGTAAGCATTTCGTCCATGTTGTCATGCCTTTGGGCTAATTGTTTCTATATAACAGCCATGGGCCAACCTGACACATCATCTGTCAGGCTTAGCCCACAACAAAAATTGAAAGTAACTTAGCAACTTATTGAAACTTTCATATAAATAATATATCTAACCTGCCAGAGTCGCTGCAACATCTGCTGCCACCTGACCCGGTTGATTTTCACCACACACTATTTTAATGTCGCAAAATTTATCATACAAAGACGTTCTTTCTTTGTAGAGCGTATCAATGCTGCTACTCGGATCAATGGCGACCCCCCTGCCTTCAATATCGGACAACCGGGTCAGCAGAGTGGGCAAATCTGCATACAGATAAACAACCGTGGCAATTTTTTTAAGATGGCGCATGGCCCGTTCCCGGTAAATGACCGAACCACCGGTGGAAATGACCTGAAGTTCTGTGCCAAGGCCGAGCACATGAGCAGCCTCAATGTCCAGAAATCCCTTGAGTCCCTTTTTTTTAATAATCTGGGGAAGGGTCATGTTTTCTTTTGTCTGAATCAAAATATCCGTATCCAGAAAATCATATCCCAGCTGTTTTGCCAAAAGCACTCCTACGGTACTCTTTCCAACAGCCGGCATGCCTATCAGCGCAATGCTCGGATTTTGAAATATCATTTTTCTTCTTTTTATAGTACAGGTCAAAATGCAAGAATATGAATCGGACCAATATAATTTTTATAGCAAAAAAAAGGTTGCTTTTTAAGACCTGATTTGCGTTTTGTTTGACAAACTTATGATGGAGAACTGCCCACTGGCACTTAAATGATTTTTCCAAATCCGATGACGTAAAAAAAATGTTCAGACAATTGCTAACAAATCTAACTCAGGAATAATTAAAATGAAAAACAAGCACTATTTGTTATTTGTCTCTTTTTGTTATTTCCGGCTTGCACCCAGACTGTAAAAATGCCGGAAAGCCAAGTATCGAATATTACACTGACACAAAGGCATCATATGACAGCGGTATTATATATATCAACAGTTAGCCGTTATCATCAGTCAGCTCGAAATCAGGTTCATATCCGGATTACTTCTTCTTAAGGCAGTTTCTACAGATGCCGTCTAAACGAAATTCAAACTTATCTATACGGCCCGGGAAGGTATTTTCAAACGTGTGAAAATCAATGTTCACGGCTTCGGGTGTCAGGCAGTCCATGCGCCCACACTGGGTGCAGTAAAAATGGGGATGGGCCGGGTGCTGCGCATTAGGAGCCATGCCGTAGTAGGCAGCCCGGCCACCGGTTGCGATCCGGGCCACAATCTGTTTTTCCACCAGCAGATCCAGGATGCGGTATACGGTTACCCGGTTGATGTGGGCGGATCTCTCTAAGGTTTCGTGGATATCTGCCGCAGACAACGGGAAATTGTTACCGCCGATGACCTCCAGTACCCGCAACCGGTTGGGGGTTGACGTTATGCCTGCGTCTTTAAGCAGCGCCCTGTAATCACAATGGATACACATGATGTTACTTTTTTACTTCTCCTGCATGCTGAACCGTTCTGGGTACAAAATCCCAAAGTTTTTCAACACCCAGGGTGATTAAAAATGCAGTGCCGGCCACCATGATAATGGCTGCCCCTGAGGTCAGGTCAAACCGGTAGGACAGGTACAGTCCTACCATAGTGAAACAGGCGCCCAGCAAACTTGAACCGGCCATCATGGCACCCAGGGAGCGGGCATGTTTCTCCACCATGAACGGCGGGATGGTGAGCAGTGCAATCACCATGATCAGCCCCACCACCTGGATCACCATGACCACGGTAAGTCCGAGCATGGCAATCAGAGAAAAATAGATCCCGCGCACCGGAAGTCCCCGCAAGCCCGCAAATTCTTCGTCATAGGAAACCGCCATCAGTTCCTTGTAAAAAAAGGCAACCAGAAAAAGGATCAGGGTGCCGATGACAGCCATAATGATCAGGTCTGATCCGGGTACGGTAAGAATACTGCCGAAAAGATAACTCATCAGATCCACATTATATCCCGGTGTCAGATCCACCAGAATAATACCGAATGCCATACCCACGGCCCAGATCACACCAATGACCGTATCGGCCCGCTGTCTGTTGTTTAACGTAACAGCTGCCATAACCAGTGAGGCCCCCAGGGAAAATCCCATGGTGGAAGGAATCACCGGCCAGTTGAAATAAAATGCCATGCCGATCCCGCCATAAGCGGCGTGCGCAATACCGCCCGATAAAAACACGATGCGGTTCACCACCACCAAAGTGCCCATTATGCCGCAGATGATGCTGGTCAAAAGCCCTGCGGCCAGCGCATGGCGCATAAACTCGTATTTAAGAATTTCCATCTGCACCCCCTGGATCTTTATGCCCTGCCCCGGGCAGGACCTGGGCCAGCACCTGCACCCGACAGGCATCTTCCACCGAGCATTCATACATGGTTTCAAGCATCTGCCCTTTAATCTCCTCCTGGGAATGGTAATGCAGCCCGTGGTTCACGCAGGCCACTGATTTGACATAATTGGATACGGCAAACAGGTCATGGGTAACCACCACAATGGCCACATCCTTATTTAGGATTTCAAGCAGGTTTAAAAAATCCTCCTGGCCCCTTGAATCAATACTGGCGGTGGGTTCGTCAAGAAACAACAGTCTCGGCTGGGTCATTAAAGACCGGGCGATGAATACCCGCTGACGCTGCCCCCCGGAAAGCTCTCCGATCTTTTTGCTGGCATGCCTGGCCATACCCAGGCGATCCAGTGCGGACAGGCCATCATTCTCACACTCTTTCCGGGTCCGCCGGGACTGCCCGAAGCGCCCGCCTGTCCCCAGGCATCCCATTAGCACCACATCCAGTGCCGTAATGGGGAAATGGTCGTTGATATGGACATTCTGGGGCACATACCCCAGGGCCTGGGTCAGTTTGCCCGGACGCTCCCCTAACACACGGATTCTACCTTTATCAGGTTTAAGAAGACCCAAAATCAGACGAATCAGGGTGGATTTTCCTCCGCCGTTGGGGCCGATAACAGCTATAAAATCATGCTCCCGGATGGTTAGGTTGATATCTGAAAGAACGATCTCTCCATTGTAGGAAAAATCCACATTTTCTACCGTTACCAGGGCTTTTTCTAGAATTTCTACTATTTTAGAACCTCCTTGAACTGTTCAGCCACTTTTTTCATATTATCCAGCCAGTCCAGTGCCAGGGGGTCGGCTGGTATAACCTGCCCGTTAATTTCCTTGGCCACAAGCGCCGCACTTTTGGTTGAAAACTGGGGCTGGACAAAAATTACTTTGATGCCGTCGGCCCTGGCATGGGAGATCAATTCCTGCAATTTGGCTGGTTTTGGATTCTTGCCTTCTATTTCAATGGGGATCATTTTCAGATGGTAATCCCGGGCAAAATATCCCCATGACGGGTGAAACACCATAAACTGCAGACCCGCTTTATTTTTTAACATCCGGGCCAGATCCAAATCCAGGGCATCAATTTTTTTGATGAAAACATGATAATTAGTTGTGTAAAAGTCTTTGTTCTCAGGATCTGCACTGGCAAGGGCGGCAAGGATGTGGCCGGCCTGGATTTTGACCAGCTTCGGGGAGAGCCAGATATGGGGGTCCAACCCGGCATGCCCATGATCATTTTCGTGGTCATGGCTGTCTTCGGCCTTGGCCTTGTGGTCATGGTGATCAGCCGCTTCTTCGTCTCCATGATGGTGAGCAGCCATGGGCTGTTTTTCGATGCCTTGATCTGTGTGGATAATGGTCATCTCCGGATTGGCAGATGCAATTTTGTCCAGCCAGAACGTTTCAAAGGGCACACCAATAGAAAAATAGATGTGGGATTTGGATAGTTTTGCCATCTGCAGGGGTTTTGGCTCATATGTAGCCGGACTTGCACCGGGCTGGACCATCACGGAAACAGTCACTTTATCTTTGCCAATTTGTTGCACAAAATATTTCTGAGGCACGATGCTGACAAATATGGGAATCTGTGTTTGCGCCCCGGCATATTCGTAACAAACAGTAATCATTAAAATAATCGTAAAAAGTTTAACAAATATCTTCATATCAGACCCCCTTTTGAATCGATTTTATATGGTCATTTCGGATAAACTTTAAAAACAAGTTATACATGCAAATTTATTGCATTTTGCAGAAAAGGCAAGGGCGTTTTTATATTTTCATGAAAATATACGTCTTGTGAATGTTACTTGAGGGTTAAAACGAAATGGCGCAGAGAGACTGTTTTGAAATGCGTACTAATTAAGATCTTCGTTGTCTTTTTTAAAGACTGGAATTTTAACTGTCGGCACCCCCTCTTTCTCCAGGGTCTTTTCCTCTTCCTGGGTTGTGGTGCCCCGGATCTGCTTAAACTCTTTGGCCCCGTAGTGCATTTCCAAAGCTTCTTTGGCAAAGGAGGACCCGACATCTTCGTAGTTATTCTCGACGTACTCAGTCATTTTTTCGGCAAACTCGGCCATGGCATCCAGTTGGGCCTGGGACGCCATCTCCCGGTTGGGACCGGCAGGACCTGGGGTAGCTGATTTTCGTATGGCCACGGCAGAAAGCTTGGGGCTTACCGAAAAACTGTCACACACAGGGCATTGCAAAAGGCCCTGCTCCTGCTGACGGTTAAGATCATCCCGGTCATCGAACCAGCCTTCAAAAATATGGCCGTTAATGCATTCCAGATCAAAGACTATCATGATTAGAGGGGTATACGTTATTTTAGCATCTTTTTCAATTGAGAAATACGCGCCAGATCCTGCTGTGAGCGCACACAGGGAAACAGGCTGTTATTAGTCAATGCCGGATGGGCCGTGATATCAAAACGTGCATTTTTTACGGCATCCGCCCACATGGGGGTATGGGGAATGGGGGTGTAATAGGCCAGGACCGGGGTTACACCTAAACGTTTCACCAGGATGATGGAGTCGCCCACCTCATCAAGGTTCTGGCCAGGCAGTCCGCACAACAGGTAAGCGCCCAACTGGTCCGTGGCAAACCCTGCTGAGCGCAGGTTCTCCACAGCCGTAAAAAATTCATCCTGTTTCACTTTAATGTCGTGGCGATGACTTGAGAAATCTGTGGTTTCAAGCCCAAGGCGGATGGTTTTAAAACCTGCTCTAAACATCAGATCCGCAGCTTTTGCCGAAACCTCTTTTATGTGCAGGGCATTGGGGGTGTGGAAAAAGATATCCATTTTCTCATCAATAATGCGTTCAAGCAGGGGGAAGGCATATTTTTCCGGGTTGATCAGAAGCGCATCATCGTAAAAGGCAAAATTTTTCACCTGAAAATGGATGTGCCAGTGGCAGATT
Organism: uncultured Desulfobacter sp.; assembly: GCF_963664415.1. Taxonomy (NCBI): domain Bacteria; kingdom Pseudomonadati; phylum Thermodesulfobacteriota; class Desulfobacteria; order Desulfobacterales; family Desulfobacteraceae; genus Desulfobacter; species uncultured Desulfobacter sp. The sequence continues at coordinate 3,068,064 of NZ_OY761445.1, forward strand.
TCCTGAAAAACATTTTCCGGGGAGCGCCGTCGAAATCGTGGTTCAAGAAAGGACGAAGCGCAGTATTCACAGGAAAAGGGACACCCTCGGGAGGTCAAAATCGGCGCATAGGCCATGGTGTCCTGGAGATCCAGGGCGGCAAAAGGGGAGGCGTCAAGGTCTGCCGGGGCAGGTATGTCATTCAGAGTAAACCCGGTGTAGGTTCTAACCAGGTCTGCAAGAACAGGTTCTGCCGGGCCGGTGATGACATGGTCCGCCCCGGAATGTTTTCGGGCATGGGCTTCACAAAGAGTTGCGTAAATACCGCCCAACACCACAGGCACGCCGGGAAAAACCTTTTTGAGCAGGGTAATGGTTTCAGCCACACCTGTGGCCCAATAGGTCATAAGTGAGGTGACTAGAATCAGGTCAGGCCGATCCATTGACAGAAGATCCTGTTCAACCCACTCTTTTAAAGCCCCGTACCGGGTAAAATTTGCATTGGCCGTTCCCAAATGAGGTTCAAGCGCTTCGGGCAAAGGGATCCGGGTTTTCTCAAAGGGCCCCCTACCGTCCCAATACACCTTGACAGGATTGGTTTTCCTGGGGTGAAACCGATTCATGCAGTCCAGAAATGAAACCCGCACACGATTCTGGCGCAGGATGGCGGCAATGGTAAAAAGGCCTAAGGGCCGGGCCCAGAAATCAAAGGCGGCAAAATCATGGACCCAGGGATTAACACAGAGAATATGGGGCGAATCAGTTTTCAAAATACTGCATGGAGGTCTTTTTCAACTCCCGGCGGGAAAACAGCAAAGTATAATCTTTTTCACCTGTGGCTTTGGAAACCTTTGCCGCAATGGCAAAGCATTCCTCCTCAGTTGATCCGTGAACCATGGTGTACAGATTCTTATCCCACCCGGGTGCAGGGTCTCTTCGATAACAATGGGTGATTTCACGAAAGGAGGCCATGATGCTGCCCACCTCTTCCACACGTTCCTCAGGCACTTTCCAGGCCACCATGGCATTGGCCTTGAACCCTGATTTCTGATGTTTAAGGGTGGCACCGAACCGCCGGATCATATTTCTGTCATGAAGACCGGACAGCACTTCAAGGAATTCTTCTTCAGAAATGCCGATCTGTTCTGCCATTTCAAGATAGGGGCGCTTGCAGACCGGGATATCGGTCTGCAGCAGTGAAATTACTTTTTTTTCCAAGTCTGTGAGAGATGTTGTCATAAACTGATTTCCAAAAGCCTTTTATCTAATTTTTTTTATCTGGGAACAATGCCATAATCTCATCTTCAGAGGCACCGCAGATGCCGCGTTCGGTGATGAAACCTGTCACAAGACGGGCCGGGGTTACATCAAATGCGTGGTTGGCCGCCGGACTGTTTTCAGGCGGCACCAGGACAGATGAAATTTTTCCTTCGCAAAGCCCTTGCACGTATTTAATCTCGTCCGGGTCCCGTTCTTCAATGGGAATATCTTTTACGCCGTCAGTAATGGTCCAATCAAAGGTGGAGGAGGGAAGCGCCACATAAAAGGGTACATCATTGTCCCGGGCAGCCAGCGCCTTGAGATAGGTTCCGATTTTATTGGCCACATCACCGGCCCGGGTGGTGCGGTCGGTTCCGACAATGACCAGATCCACCATGCCGTGCTGCATCAAATGCCCCCCGGCGTTATCCGTGATCACGGTATGCCGGATGCCGTGTTTGCCAAGTTCCCAGGCGGTCAGGCGTGATCCCTGGTTCAAGGGGCGTGTTTCATCCACCCATACATGAATATCAATGTCTGCATCAAAAGCGGTGTACATGGGCGCTGTGGCCGTACCGTACTCAATGCAGGCAAGCCACCCGGCATTGCAGTGGGTCAAAATGTTTACCGGGTCACCATTTTTCTTGTCGGCAATCTCTTTGATGATGGACAGGCCAAATTCACCGATTTTTTGGCAGTTCACCGCCTCTTCTTCCACGATCCCTAAAGCCTCTTTCAATGCAACTGCCACCCGGGCATCATATCCGGATGCGTTAAGGGCTTTTTCCATGACCCGATCCACAGCCCAGGCCAGATTGGTGGCTGTGGGGCGGGCATCACGAAGGCGGCCACATTCACCTTTAAACCATACATCATCCGCACCCTTATTGCCCTGCTGCACCAAAATAACATACACCCCCAACGCCCCTGTGGCACCAATCAACGGGGCGCCTCGAACATACATCTCCTTGATGGCATGGATCACCAGATCATTGGTTGTCAAATCTTGAACAATCAGTTCATGGGGCAGGCGTCTCTGGTCTATTACCTTTACAGTTTGTGACTCATTATCAAACCAGATGGGCCGCATCTGTTTTCCATCCACATTCATGGCATGTTTCCTTTAGAATTTTAACTTCTTAATTCTATTATCAAAAAAATCTGTGCAATCTACACGGATCTTTCCATTTTCGTTGTGGGCAATGCCTGGATATATACCCAGTCAACCCAGGGCTGTTATACCAGATCAAGCGGTTAATTTGTACAATTTAAAGCCCAAACCGAATCTGGAATCAAGCTGCAATGTCATTTTAACCAAACGAAAATGTTGTTCAGCAAAGCCTTAATCTTATATTGTCATCAGATCTTAAGCCCTACCGGATATCTTGTTGCCGAATTTCGAAGGCGCCAATCAAAAACAGAAAAAATATTGACTTTACCACCCAAAAAGAGAGGAAAAAACCCAGTTTTATACCATAAGCACCACATTTATTAGATCATCCTAATTCAATTTTCACTAACCATTTTTTCACTACTCAAGCATCAATATAACACATTGATATAATAAATATTTTTGCCCAAATAACTCCAACTACGATTTTTTGCCGCATTGACATAAACATAGGTTTAAATGCTATCGTAAAGCTAACTTTATTCTTACATTTAATTCTTCTAAACTTTATTCAAGGATTCTTTCCAGGAAGATTTGACACAGGCAGTAAAAATAGATAAACAAAGATATTGTACTCATAATAATCCTTTAGCTCTATAAAGGTATTCAACGCAAAAAACAGGAGGGGAAAATGGTCAAAGAAAAAAGCAAGTTTAAAAAATCATTGCTGGCATTGCCGATTCTGATTTTTTTAATGTGCGGTTCTGCTTTTGCTCAAGTTTCTGTTTATGCACAAGGAGCATACACGGACTCAGACCTTAAAGTTTACATCTATGCAGATGTTAGCAGTGAGCCGATAATCAGCTTCGGTGTAAAACTAACTTATGACACTACCGAAGTCAGTATAAATGAAGATGAAGTAGCTAACTGCCTGCAGAGGAACGATGACGTCTGGTATTTCGGAGATCCTAACGGCACAACTTATAAAACACAGAACGCAGGCCCTGTGGTCACAGTAGATAACACCACAGGCAGCCGCAGCGTTGTATTCGTAGGCGGTAAATTAGATTCCACGGAAACCACCCAGACCGGTGTTGAGGTCGGAGATAGAATTCTGCTGGGAATCGTTACATTTTCAAGGGTGGATACAGGCGTAGTTCCCACTGTAAGTCTATCGCTTGGCAAAGATGGGGGCTATGAAAATTTTGTTGAATTGGATGGCGGTTTATTAGACTCAGCTGCTACTATCACAGGAAGCGTTGAAATTCATGAGCGTGGTGATGCGAATGGCGATGGGGACATCAACGTTTCAGATTTGACAAAATTAAAAGAGATCATGTTCGGCCAATCGCCAAAAACTTGTTATGCCGATTGTAATGATGACGGTGACGTCAACGTCTCAGATATAACTTGTATGAAACCATTAATGTTTTAACAGCATCAATCTGGAGGAAAAATGAAAAGAAAAAGTATCTTATGTGTATTATTTTTTAGTCTGCTTTTTGCTTCAAACAGTTTTGCAAGCCTACAAATTTCTATACTATGGGAGGACACCGTAGATAGTAGCTTGCAAGATTTAGTAATTCTTGACACTGCAGGTGTTTATCATTTTGATCTCATCGTTAGTGGCATAACTGAAGAAGCAATAAGTGAGATTCAATTTGATTTAGTCAATCCACTGGGAACCGATCTTAACACCTCAGTAGAACCTACTCTGGGAGATGCTACGTCTGGGTGGCTTAACTTGAGTAGTTTTCCCACGAATGAAGGTAATTCTGATCCAGGCTTCAGAGTAATTTTGAATCAATTCACGAGTTCAACTTCTTTGGAGAATGGTGTACTATTTAGCGGTTTTGAAATTGAACTTGCGGAATCGCTTTTCGATTCGTCTTTTTCACTGGAATTTACCTTTGACAATATTAAGGGCGCTAATGCTGACGACATCACATTAAACCCTCTAACTTTGAATAGCGTTCCCATTCCCTCTTCTTTACTTCTTCTTGGAGGTGGTATTTGTGTGCTTTTGGGAGCAAATAGGAGGAAACAAACGCTCTAAGAATTAATATTAATTATTATCTAATTTCAACTTGAATTAAAGCTGTCAATAGGCCCCTGTCAATCATGGCAGGGGCCTAATTGTGTCTGATTGGCATATACACAAATCTGATAATTTGGGGACAGATAATTTGGGGACATTATACTCAAACAGGTGAGAGAGATGTAGCAGCGTAGTTTGATTGTTGGGTTGAGAAACGAAACCCAACAATTAAAAGCAAATCGCAGGATAGAACGACCCAACATATCCCTAAATTCAGTATGCCGTCAGGCTTCGGATAAAAGGCCCTGTAGCATCCACCCCTTTTTGCTCCACCTCCCGGATGGTCTGGGAGCCCACCACGGCTATATCGGTTTTACCCACCAAAAAGTCAACGTCGGCTTTTTCCTTTACCCCGAATCCCACAGCCGTGGGCAGGCGAGTGGATTTTTGACACCGGGCAAGATATGTTCCCATGTCCGAAGAAAACTCTGTCTCTTTTCCGGTCACCCCTTTTCTGGCCAGACAGTAAATAAAGCCGGTGGCATGGGTGTCGATCATCTTCATGCGCTGGTCCGAGGTTTCCGGAGAAAAGATAAACACCGGGGACAGATCATATTTATCCATGGCAGCCAGATAATCACCGGCCTCTTCCGGGGGAAGATCCGGAACAATGGCGCCTTTTACTCCAATTTCCGACATCCGGGATGCAAAGGCATCCATGCCGTATTTATAAAGGATGTTCCCATAAGTCATAAATAGAAACGGGATGTCAAAGCTGTCTGATACTTTCTGGGCAAACTCAAAACATTGTTCTACGGTGGCACCAGTGTCCAGGGCGGCCTGGTTGGCCTTGAGAATCACCGGCCCGTCTGCCATGGGTTCTGAAAACGGAATCTGGAGCTCCATTAAGTCCACGCCTGCGTCCACCATCTGCCGGACAATTTCAAAGGAGGCGTCAAAGGAAGGATAGCCCATGACAATATGGGTCATTAGCAGGATCTCTTTTTTCTTGCGCTGTTCCCGGATATAGGTTTCCAGAAACGCGGGGGCAGGTGTCGAAGTTTTTGTATCAGTCATTTTGATATTCTCCTGCTTTGGCACAGATAAATTCTTTCCATTTGGGATCGCCGATGGCATCGGCCACGGTGAAGATGTCTTTATCCCCACGGCCGGACTGGTTGATAATAATGATGTCATCCTTGGACATGTTGCCGGCCTCCCTGAATGCACCGGCAAAGGCATGGGAGGACTCCAAGGCCGGAATAATGCCTTCCAACTGCATGGTCAGTTTCAGAGCATCCACCACCTCGGTGTCCGTGGCATATTCAAACCGGGCTTTATTTTCATCCCGCATATTGGCAAGAATGGGGGATACGCCGACATAGTCAAGGCCTGCAGAGATAGAGTGGGTCTCTTTCATCTGGCCGTCGCTGTTCTGCAGAAAATAGGTTTTATACCCCTGGGCAATGCCGGGGCTGGCATCTTCGGAACAAAGCCGGGATGCGTGACGGCCCGAGTTAATGCCTTCGCCTCCGGCTTCAACGCCTACAAGCTCAACCGGATCATCCATGAACCCCTGGAAAAGCCCCATGGCATTGGACCCGCCGCCCACACAGGCAAAGACTTTAGACGGCAGCCGCCCTTCGGCTTTCATAATCTGGGCACGGGCTTCTTTTCCGATAATGGACTGGAACCAGGAAACCATTTCAGGAAAAGGATGGGGACCGCAGGCGGTTCCCAGGACATAGTGGGTGGAGTCCATGTTGGTGACCCAGTCCCTGAACGCTTCGTTGATGGCATCCTTTAAAATCCGGGTGCCGTCTGTGACCGGCACCACGGTGGCACCGAGCTGCTCCATCCAGAACACATTGGGCCGCTGGCGCAGCACATCCACCTCTCCCATGTATATGGTGCAGTCAAAGCCGAATTTGGCCGCCATGGTGGCCGTGGCCACACCATGCTGCCCTGCCCCGGTTTCGGCAATCACCCGTTTTTTCCCCATCTTCTTTACGAGAAGCCCCTGCCCCATGACGTTGTTGGCCTTGTGGGCGCCGGTGTGGTTCAAATCTTCGCGTTTAATATATATTTTTGCCCCGCCAAAGTGCCGTGTGAGGTTTTCAGCATAGGTCAGCGGCGTGGGACGGCAGGAGTAAGTTGCCATCAAGTTTTCATAATCCTGCCAGAACCCTTTGTCCTCTTTGGCCTGCCGGAACCTTTCATCCAGCTCCTCAAAGGTGGCCACAAGGATTTCAGGTAAAAAGGCCCCGCCAAAGGAGCCGTAATATCCGCGGTGTTTCATGTATCTGCCTTTCTTAAAATGGTTGGCAATTGTAAACTTATGTCTGGTTTTTAATGGTTTGGGTAAAGGCAAAGCGATCTGTGCGACAGAACAGCACCGAATAGATTGCACCAGGCGCTTTGGGGAAATTTAACGACCGCCGGACCACCAAAATCGGATCTAACGGCGGCATGTCCAATATGGATGCCCGCTGTTCATTCAACGTTTCCACCTGGAACTGCTGGGTGCCGTCACAAGGTGTGAGATAAAACCGCTCGGACACCACCCGGGACAAGGATTTATCCCCAAGCTCCATATCCTCAATGCCCGCAAACAGATCCGGATCCAGGAAAAGATCCTCCAGCAAAACCGGTTCATCCCGTGCCACGGTCAAGCGGGACATGACAAAGGCCGGTTTACTGTGAAACGGATTGTCCACATCACCTGTAACGGTCTTTTTTTCCAAAGGCAAAAGCACTCTTTTTTGCGTGGGAACGCCCTTGGTTGAAAAGGCCTGGGAAGTACCGGCAAGGGAAAACAGATCAATCTGGGGCGAAGGTTCTTTCACAAAGGTTCCGGCCCCCCGCTTTCTCTGGATGAGGCCCTTTTGCACCAGAATATCCATGGCCTGACGGACGGTGGGCCGGCCCACCCCATATGATTTTGCAAGAACCGTTTCAGACGGAATCATCTGCCCTGGTGGATAAACGCCCTCACGAATACGGGACTGGAGCTGTTCACAAATCTGGTGATACAAGGGTATGGGGGAGTCTGGATTCAGCATAGCCTGCCTTATTCTTAAGCTTGCAGTCATTCGGAAAGGCATCTCACACTTTATCCGGCAGACTGTTCAATTAATAATTATCGATATCATAATTGACAGCATGTCAAGTTGTCAAGACATTTTAACAAGCTAAAGTAGGCTACACAGTAAGCCAAAACAATCTTGCCCGAAGACCCTTAATTTGCTACAAAATAAACATTGTCATCTCAAACGCCAAACACATTTTCTCTTAAGCCCGGCATAAAACTGTCGGCAAAGAAATGGCCCGAGATATACTTTTGGAAGGCACTACCATGGACAAAAAATATTTCACGACCATGATTCTCATTTTATCTGCGGCTTCAATGATGTTTTGCGGCTGCTACCCGAAACGGGTCGGTCCCGTTGGCCCCGAAGGAAAACAGCTGACCTGGGAAGAAATGAACCTGAGCCGGCGAAAAGCCCATATGCGCCAAAAGGTGCTGCCGGTTGCCGCCGATGTCTTTGGGACCTGGCAGCCGAAACGCTTTGCTCAGGTTGATTGCAGCCTCTGCCATGCCCAAGGTATATATGACATGCCCACCGCGAACCTACCCAGACTAAGCGGGGCTCTGCTTTTGGGGCCGGAATTCGAAAGGGCGCCGGAAACCACCCGTCTCAAACTAGACCGCCTGGTTCCCGAAATGTCCGCAGCCCTCGGCCTCAAGCCATTCAGCATCATTACCCGCAGAGGCTTTGGCTGTTATTCGTGCCATTTGGGACCGAACGGCGCAATGTTCGGGAATTAATAGATTCCGGCCTGAATTCAATTCTGTGCCGCAGCCCTAGGCGCAAAGGGCTTGTCGGACAGGGCCAGGGAAAAGGCAAACCCGATAGCTAAGAGAATCGCACCACAGGCGTAGGTATAGACACCGGGGTTGGCAGGGAACCGGTCACGGATAACGGCGGCCAGCTGAGGGCCGATGATCCCTCCGGCAGACCAGCCGGTGAGGATGACGCCATAAACCACAGGCATTTGAACCGGACCGAATACATCCAGAACAAAGGCGGGCATGGCACCGAATCCGCCACCATAACAGAGCAGGACATAACAAACCAAGGCGCCGAAGATCCATGGCGATTTAATGTAAATAAGGGCGATGAATATGGCGATCTGACTGCCCACCAGCAGGCGAAACGCATTGGTCCGGCCAACTTTGTCAGACAGACTGCCCCAAAAAAATCGTCCCACACCATTAAACACGGAGCTGATTGCGATCAACGTGGCACCGGCTGCGGCCAAGGCTGCCGGATCAGCATATTTTGCGGCATTAGAATCTCTGAGCAGCGCCTGCAGCATGGGCGACTGAAAACCGATAAACATGATGCCGGCCGAAACATTACAGGTCAGCACCATCCACATCATGAAGAATTTCCCGGACAGGACACATTGCCTGCCTGTTAATGCCGGGCCGCCCGTGCTCGGGCCGGATACTGTGGTCTTAGTGGGGCTAAATCCGTCGGGCGGATTGATCAGGTTAAAACCGGCCGGCAGGGTCAACACCAGCATGACAATACCGATCCAGAAAAAAACCTGCACAAGGTTATGATCAAAGCGAGTCATGAGGATGGGCGCAATGAGCTTGGACATGACCAAAGCGCCGAAGCCAAATCCCATGACCACCATACCCGTGACAAGCCCCTTTTTGTCGGGAAACCACTTGGCCACTGTTGCCACCGGGGTCACGTACCCCAGGCCGAGCCCGGCACCGCCGATAAACCCGTAACCGATATAGAGCACAACCAGATTCTGCAGACTAAGGGCCAGGGCCGCGACCAGATATCCGATACCGAACAGAACACCACCGGCCATGGCCAGTTTTCGCGGCCCGATTTTTGACAGGTTCATGCCACCCCAGGCAGCGGCCAGGCCCAGACAGCAGATGGCTGTGCTGAAGGTCCAGGCGACCTGGCTGTTGCTCCATCCATAGGTACTGACCAAGGGTTTTTGAAAAAAACTCCAGGCGTAAACCGTGCCCAGACAGACCTGCAGCAGGGTTCCGAAGATGGCGATTCGCCAGCGGTTGGGATAACTACGGGCATCAGTCATTTCACATATCCAATCTATTTTAGAAAAAAAGCATCAACACCTTGCTTGCGGCTCTTACAATCATGGTGTTGATGCAAAGAAAAGAGCTATCCCTGGGCCGGTTTAGCCACACTGACGACCTGAATGGTGGTGTAGGCCTTCAAACCTTCTATGCCGAACTCGGTACCGATACCGGAAAGCTTGACACCGCCGAAGGGGGCCATGGGGTGTAATTTGCCATGGGCGTTGACCCATGCGGTGCCAGCCTCCAGGCGCTGGGCAACCGCTTTTGCCTTCTGGACGTCATTGCTCCAGGCAGAGCCGCCTAAACCGACATCCACGACGTTGGCCCGGGCAACGGCCTCATCAATGGTAGAATATTTAAGGATGGGCAGCGCCGTACCGAACTGCTCTTCCTTGACCAGATCCATATCATCGGTGACATCAGCCACTAGGGTCAACGGATAAAAATAGCCATTGCCCGGCATGGGTTCCCCGCCACACAGCACGCGAGCCCCTTTATCCCTGGCATCATCCACATATTGCCTGATGAGATCAAACTGGGGGGCATTGGTCAGGGGACCGATCAAATTGGCCTCATCCATGCCGTCACCCACGGGGATTTTACTCACATAATCGGTAAATTTTTGGCAAATTTCTTCATATTGGTCCTCATGGACAAAAAGGCGCTTAAGACAGGCACAGGTCTGGCCCGCGTTAATAAAACAGCCCCAGAACAGGGGTTCAAGCAACGGCTCAATATCGGTTCCGGGCAGGATGATACCGGCATCATTGCCGCCTAGTTCAAGGGTCAGGGTTTTCAAATTAGCGGCGGCCCGCTGCATAATTGTCTGACCCACCGGAACGGAGCCGGTAAATACAATCTTATCAATGCCTTTATGGGCGGACATGGCATTGCCGATCTCGGAGCTGCCAGCCACAACATTGAGAACACCGGGAGGTAATATGTCATTAATCAATTCAACCATGCGTACAGTGGAAAGCGGTGTATAGGATGCAGGTTTAATGACAACCGTGCAGCCCACACGCAGGGCCGGCATGATATGCCATACGGCAATCATCAACGGCCAGTTCCAGGGGGTGATGGAGCCGACAACGCCTACGGGTTTTCTAGTCAGTTCAATGGTGTCTTCCGGGTTATCGTCAATGAGCTCATCTTCAAGTTTCAGCCCTGCCGTCACCTGGGTCCAGGCCATACAGCCCCCCACTTCAAAATTGGCCCCTGGGCCGGACTGGGTCTTTCCCTGTTCCAGGGTGATCAGCCGGGAGAGTTCGGGCATATTTTTTTCAATCACCCCTGCAATCTGCTGCAGATATTCCACCCGTTTTTCATCGGCCAGTGCAGACCAGGCAGGCAAGGCGTTTCGGGCAGCGGCAACCGCCTCATCCAGCTGCGCTACACTGGCTTTTGGGCAGACGGCAAACACCTCTCCCGTTGCCGGATTGATCACATCAAAGGTCTCCTGAGTGACCACTTTTTCACCATTTATTACCAAAGCATACTCTGTCATCGTGGTTCCTTTCGCTTGCATTTATGGTTCATATTTCATTTAAGTCCAATCTATACGTCCACTCACCCATCGATATGACGACGCAGCACCACAACATAACTGCGAAAATTCATCCCCTTCACACAGCCCCAGAACACGCCCAGACCATAGGACAGTTGCTCCAGGATATAAAAGAAAAAGAAAGAGATAAAGGGAAGCTGCACTTTTTTTACACTGAAATCAACCATGGCCGCACAGCCAAGCATGAGCAGCAGCACCGGAATAAAGAGCGGCTGTAAAATTCCAAGAACAATCATCAAAATTGAATAATATCTTACCAGATGAAAACTAAGAGAATACAACAGGCTCACCATGGTTCGCAGCCGTGCCCGCAGCAGCTGAAAAAGGCGTAGATTCACTCCCATTTTTTGAGTTTTCTCTTTAAGCAGCTGGCTGTCCATAACGGCCATGATACCGGCTATCAGCACACCAAGGCCACCGGTCCAGGGGATCGTCAAAAATACAAACAACAACCCTGCGAGCAAGGGCGGCACCACCATCTGCTTTTTTCGTTTGGGGTGCAGACGTTGCAGCTTCTCCTCTGATGTGCCGTAAAAAAAACGCCGGGACATAAAAGACCATAGTTGATTTCTATGTTTGTGAAAAACGGCGCCTGCAGGCATATACGCGATGCGCCACCCCTTATCCCGCAACCGCCAGCACAAATCCACATCCTCTCCCACCTGCATTGTCGGTGCAAATCCGTTCAGATCCAGGAAGGCATCTTTTTTCACCAACAGGTTGCAGCTGGGAAGATAAAAGGTGTCCGCCCCTTTTCCCGCCAAACGGGGGTGCGCCCCCATGCAAAGACTGGACATCACATCCTCATACAGGTCAAGGTCGGATTCTTTTGAGATTCCGGCCACTTTACCGCCCACGGCAGCAAGTGTTGCGTCATCAAAAAGAGGAACAAGTTGTTGAAACCATTCTTTAGAGGCTGTGCAGTCGGAATCAATGAACGCGAGGATTTCACCATTGGCCACAGCCGCGCCCCGGTTTCTGGCAGCCGCCGGACCTGCCCCGTTTGCACCGGAGGAAATAACCTTGGCACCCCATTTCTTTGCATACCAGGCACTGTTATCTTTACTGCCGTCATCCACGACGATCACTTCCAATCGTTCTAGGGGGTAGTGCAGTGCGGATAACGATTCCAGACAGCGTCCAAGCTCTTTTTCCCTGTCCCTTACGGGTATGATAACACTGACAAACGGATATTTTTGCGGCGATTCGGGTACCGTTTGGACCTGTTCTAAAAACCCCCGGGCTGCCAGTTGGTCAAAAAGGGCCGTATTCTGTGCAACATTTGCCACAGGACCGCCGTCCCGCATCGCTTTGAGCAAAGTTGCACACGCTCGGTTAACCCGCAAAACACTAAGAGGGATTGTTTTTAAAAGAATGGCCCCATCGGTCTGTTCGATCAACTCAACCTGGGATGGAAAACGATAGGTCATCATCGCTTTTTAAGGCAGCAGCCCCACCTTGCCGAACAGGGCCATCAGAGCATCAGTGGTTTTGTCCGCAGATAGATGATGAACCGCCCCCTGGCGGGCGGTGACGCCTCCGGAAAGAAGCGATAAAATTCTGTCAAAGGCAGGCAGATTTGGGTCCGGTGTAACAACGCGCACCGGATCAGGCCGAGGGTTACCATAGCCGGCCAGCGTCGTTGATCCCCCCGACTGTGTGGCATTCATAAACTTAAGCCCCAACTCTGCTCTTCCCCACACTTCGATGGGCGAATCGATCGCCTGCACCAAAGCGTCGATACTCGGATACCGCGCCTCGTCCCTACCGGTAAACGTCAGAGCCACAGGCAGGGGGGTCTTCACTAATTGCCTGGCACCATGATCCGTTGTTTTCAACGTCTGTACACCACCATCTTGTACCCTAGCGTTGATTACATTTTGCACACAGGGAATACCCGATTTTGCCGCAGTTAGGGGAAACAGCGCATCAAAACCACGATCCGCCAGCAGATTACCGGTACAGATCAAAGAAGGAGAAAGAATATCAAAGGCACGGCTCAATACACGTGACAGCCCGGCATCATCATAGCCGCTTAAAGCACGATCTCTAATGCGCACTGCACGCTCTGCCCCCATGGACAGACCCGTTTGCAGATGCGATTCCACACTTTTGGGTCCAATGGATAGAACCGTCAAGCGACCGCCATGTTTTTCCTTAAGCTGCAAGGCTTTTTCCAATGCGCCAAGGTCACTTGGGTTAAGCATGGTCCGCACATCCCGTGCATTGATTGCATGGCCGCCATCTTTTATGCAGGCCGGTGGACGCGGGTCACGACACTGTCGCAGCAGTATTACTATATTGAGTTCTTCATTTGCCATCTTTGATCTTTTTATTCCTCAAAACAAAATGCTCGCATATCAGGTCATTCTGTAGGATACACCAAAACCACCCCGGGGATAACGCCAGCGGGTAAAGGCTTTTTTTTCACATACAATGTAACACGTCCCGCATTCCAGACAGCCATCATAGACAAAACTAAGCCGTTGATCGCTTTGGGACCAGCTGTAGCATCCCGCAGGACAGGCCGTGGTACAGACACGGTTGGTGCAGGTTGCACACACGGTTTGATCGACGATGATATGGGGTTCGCGATCAATGGTGAAGCTGGTATAATCTAAAATCTCATCTATATTCATAGGGCTCTCCAGGCTGAAAAAATATCCCGGGCAATATTTTTTACACCGATTGTCTTCTTAACGGTATCAAGGGCAAGCTTGGCCACGCCTTTTTTGGGCGTGCCGTCAATGCGATAGGCATCTTCCATAAGCCGGCAGGCCAGATCCGGATACGCATTAAAAATTCGGTCATTATGAAGCATTCCGGGGGCGCGTTTAAATTTCTTTAAATCCTTCATCACAAAACTGTTGTCAAGCAGAGTTGTATAGCCTTGCAACCCCTGCGTGCTGAAATCCTGGGTCTTGTGGGCCTCTATGACCGTTTGTGCCGCCAGGAGTCCTGAATGGGAGGCAAGGTTGACCCCCTCTAAATGCAGGCCGGTCACATTACAAAAGGCCGCCGCATCCCCGGCAACAAGAATACCGTTGCCCACAAGTTGGGGCACCATCCCATAACCGCCTTCGGGAATGGCGTGGGCGGAATATTCCATGAGCCTTCCGCCCCGGAGCAATTTCTTCATATGCGGATGGGCCGTAAACTCATTTAAAAGGTCACAAGGCGTTTTCTTGCTTTTCTGCAGGCTGCCGATATGGGCAACAAGTCCTATGGAAACGGAATCATAATTGGTGTAAAGGCATCCGCCGCCTCTCACACCGGCCGTGCAGCCCACAAACTCATTGGCAACGCCCTGGTTGCGGATGAGCCCGAACCGGTCATCAATGACCTGCTTAGGCAGATCGTACAGCGCTTTTACGCCCACGGCCATCTGATCGGGCTTAAAGGCGGGAGCCCTGAGTCCGGCTTTTGCAGCGATAAATGAGAGGACTCCGTCTGCGGCAATGACGACCGGAGCACAAAGCGTGCCTGTCCGTCCCAGCACGGTTACGCCTTTCACCTGGCCCTGCTCAACGATTACGTCATCCACCATGGCCCTGGTAATAAGGGTTGCACCGGCTTTCACCGCCTGCCGGGCCAGCCAATTGTCAAACTTAGGCCGCAAAACAGTGTATCCATTATATGGTGCCCTGTCAAAATTGCCCGATTCCAATTGTAGGTTTACCATGGAATCGGCATTCATGAAGGTAAGGTTCTTTTTGTTCACATGGCGTTCGATGGGGGCCTTGCGCCAGTACTCGGGGATATACGCTTCAAGGGAAGTCATGCGATGCAGCAGACCGCCGAACATATTTTTTTCCCCTGGGAAATTGCCTCGCTCCAGAAGCGCGACATCAAGTCCGCCCCGGGCCATAGCCAGGGCTGCCGAAGAACCGGCAGGGCCGGCCCCAACCACAATGGCTTGGAATGAACGTGTCATTTATTTCCCCCTGTACCTGTGCGCACCTTTTCAAGCAATCGTGGTAAAATTTCCTGCACATCGGCAACAAACCCCTGATCCGCATTGGGAAAGATAGGTGCTTTGGCATCGCTGTTGATTGCCACAATCTGCTGTGCGTCCTGAATGCCACCCACATGATGCATGGATCCGGAAACCCCAAATGTGACGTAAAGCCTTGGCTTAACATACCTGCCGGTCTGACCCACCATCCTGTCAAAGTCTGCCCAGCCCAGATCATAAACCGGTCGGGTCACCCCAAGTGATGTGCCAAGCAACCGGCACAACTCGCGGAGCTTTTCAAAATCGGCGTTATTACACCCTTTACCGGCACAAAAAATCACCTCGGCGTCAGTCAGATCAACGGTCTGGGGGTCCGACGGGATTCTTTCCACAATGACGGAACTATTTGGGGCTGATTCAATAAGTTCCGTTTCAGCCGGAGGAATGTACTCATTTATTCGTAAAGAAGCCTTGGCGTCTGTGGGAAGGCTGACCGGGCTTAAAGCGCTGACGGGAACGGTGATGACCAAAAATCCGAGTTGGTTCCAGATCCGTGTTTCGTCAATGCGCCGGCCCATTACCCGGCGGCTCAGGTGAAGGCCCTGATCACTGCAACTAACGGCATTGACCTCGGTGACCAGTGCCGCATCCAGATGCGCGGCCAGCAATGGTGCCAGGGTACACCCCAGATCGTTGTGGGCAAAGGCGATGATGCCGCCCTTTTGTTCTACGACAAATCCGGCAAGCACTGTACCCAATATCTGTGGGGTATCAAGATACTGTTCAGCATCTTTAAGTATAGTCACTTCAGGCACACCATAGTCGGTAAACATCTGTTGAGCGTCCTGGTCAAGATCAGAAAAAACAAGCGAACGCCAGGAGATATCAAGCATTTTCGACAGACGCGCACCATACGACAAAAGCCCCTGCCCCATCCTGTCAGGGCATCCTGCGGGCAGTTCCGTCACAAAAAACAGCTCATTGGCCTCCATCACAACTCTCTTCCCACCTTGTGGCCTTCCCATATGGCCATATCAAGTTTGCGGGGTGCCACGCAGTCCCCGATCCTGTGCAGGTCGTCAACCTTGCCTTTCAAGGATTGGTAGAGCTGATCATCCACCTGCTGACCCATGGCAAGAACCAGGGTGTCATAGGGGCCCCATTCATGCCACTCATTGGAATAGACGTTGAACCCTTTAACCTTCTTTTCTCCCTTTTCACCGCCGATTTCCATGACCGCAATATCGGGGGTGAAGGTGATGCCCTTTTGCAGCAGGCGTTGACGGGTCAGATACAGGTCCTGGGTGGGCCCAAGTTCTGCACCAATAAACAGACTTGAGGTAATCATATGCACCTTTTTGCCCTGGTCTGCCAAAAACTCAGCCGTGGCGGATGCCCGATGATGGCCGTCATAGTCGATAAAACCGATATTGTCACCAAGTTCAGCCTCACCGTTGAGCACCTGCCAGACATTGAACACAGCCGGCCCGTCCCAGCCGCTCACCGGATGTTCCTTGGGCACGCTGCCGGTGGCCACAATTACCGCATCGGGGTGTTCTTCGGCCACAAGTTCCGGTGTTACGGTCACACCCAAACAAAGCTTAACCCCCGCCTTTTCCAGCTGGCCCTTTTCATTACGGACAACGACGCCGATCTCATCACGCCCGGCTCCCTTCATGGCAATGTTGACCTGGCCGCCCACCTGTTCCTGACGCTCGTACAGCGTCACGTCATGACCGCGCCGGGCAGCCATCTTAGCAGCCCACATACCGGCGGGTCCGGCGCCTGCGATGAGCACCTTTTTTTTCACTGCCGCAGGGGTGGTGAGAACTTCGCCTCCCATCTCTTTTTCCCTGCCCACGCAAGGGTTTTGAATACAGCTAAGGGTCTTGTTCATGCCGATACGGCCGATGCAGCCCTGGTTGTCGGCAATGCAGTGCCGGATATCATCAAGCCTGCCTGTTTGGGCCTTTCGGGGTAAAAAAGGATCGCAGATAAGGCCGCGGCACATGCCGATCATGTCGGCCTGCCCTGCTTCAAGTACCTTTTCCGCCATGACCGGATCATTGATGCGCCCGGTGCAGAAAACCGGCAGGTTAACCTTCTCCCGCATGCCTGCTGCCAGGGGGATGGTATACCCCAGAGGCATATGCATGGTTCCCTCCACCAGATAAAGATTGTAGAAGGTGGCAATGGAGAGATCCATAAAATCAATCAGGCCGCTTTGCTCAAAAAGCACACCGATCTCCTGGACATCGGCAAGGTTCAGACCGCCCGGAATCATTTCATCGCCGCACATCCGGATACCAATGGTAAAATCCCTGCCCACGGCCCGGCGAACCGCTTCAACAAACATCAGCGGGGCACGCATGCGATTCTCCAGGCTGCCGCCAAACTCATCCTGCCTGAAATTGGTCAAAGGAGAGAGAAACTGACGGGCCAGACTGGAGTGGCCGAACTGGATCTCCACGCCGTCAAAGCCCCCCTCCCGGACGTGAAGGGCACTTTGGGCAAAATATCGGGCGACCTCAACAATATCTTCGTACTCCATCTCCTTGGGCGTCTCCCTGAAAAGCACATCGGGCATGGGGCTTGGCGCCCAGACCGGAAGCCTGGAGTTGGAGCCGTCACATTGCTGGCCATTGTGGTTGATCTGGGCAAAAATGCGGCAATCATACTGGTGGACATGATCGGTGATCTTTTTAAATCCATCCACAACCCGGGGATGATAGACATCAATGAGTTTCTCATACGCCATATCCGTGGGATGGACGCTCATCTCCTCGGTGATAATCAACCCGGCACCGCCCCTGGCCCGCTCTCCCCAATAGTACATCTGGCGCTCACTGGGCATATTGTTGACCGCAAAATTGGTCAGATGGGGCTGAAAGGAAATCCGGTTTTTAACTTCGACATTTCCCAGGTTGATGGGTGAGAACAGCTTGTTAAAAGTAGACATGTCTTAAAAAAACTCCTCTTTGGCAATACAGTTACATGTCATACGCCGGCAGGTGCATCGGTGATGGCCGTCACACACCGCTCAAGGCATTCGGGGTCACCGCCGGCAATCTCATTTTTCAGATGGTAGGCCACAGCCGGACACCCGCCGTGACACTGGTCAAAGCGTTTGCAATCCTCACAGGAGTGGATGCGAAGGCCGCGGAATGAATGAAAAATATCCGCATGATCCCAGATATCAAGAAACGCGGATTGCCGTATTGAGCCTGCGTAAAACCGTTCACTTTGCAAAAAGGCACAGGGGAAAACATCGCCTGTGGGGCCCACGCAACAAGTCAGTTTGGCCGCCCCGCACAAATTTAGGCCCAGTCCCTGGCGCTCCTGGGGGGTCAAAGAGAAAAAACTGTCGCCGGTGCGCACATCGGGACAGCCGTTAAGCCATTGTGAAAAAGTGATAAGCTGGCGGGCTGTAGGCCGCAAATCCTCCCAGTTTTCCTGGCCCCGCCCCGACGGACGAAACCGGCTGGCCCTGAATGACACGCCCAGGGATTGTGCCAGTGCGTGCAATGCCGGGATCTCAGCCGCATTCTGGGTGGTGAGCACCGTATTGATACTGGTGGCGATGGGGGTTTCCGCCAGCAGTTTAACCGCTTCGATGGCGCCCTCAAAGGTACCTTTGCCCCGTATGGCGTCACAGGTGGCAGGGGTTACGCCGTCAATGCTGACCTGGATAGAAACCAGATCGCTTTTTTGTGCCAGGGTAGAAACGTTTTCTTCATCAAGCAGCAGGCCGTTGGTGGAGATACATGTCATGATATTCTTTTCATGGCACTTCTCCAGGATCTGGTAAAAATCAGGCCTGATGAACGGTTCGCCACCGCCAAAATTAATCTGGAATACAGTGGCCGCACTGAGTTGATCAATCAGATCAAAGGCTTCCCGGGTGGACAATTCATTTTCAGCAGGACATCCGGAGGCCGACAGACAATGGCTGCACCTCAAATTACACTGCTGGGTCACTTCCCAAGTCAGGTTGACAGGTGCCTTAAGACCCTGCTCAACATATCTATTGCTCATACACAAACCCCTTTTGCACAAGCTGCCTGAGAAACGTCAGAATAATTTTCTTTTCTTCATCAGACAACGACGCCAGCACCTTTTTTTGAACAGAATCCTTTTGAAAAAACCGGCAGGTCAGCACAGAACCTGTCTCTGCAAAAAGAAGCTTTGGCCCCAGGGAGCTGTAAAAGAGCAGACCGAACTGCTCCTGCCTCACCTGGCTGGTCGACCGTAACACAAAGGCAGGCTCTCCCATGATTAGTAGACTCCGCAAATCCCGTCTATGGCCAGTTCTTCAATCCTGATTTCATCAATAATGCAGGGAGCTTCCTGGGCGTTCTCTACAGTCTCGCTATCAAGCGTTGCAGTTTGTTCCGTATTTTTTATTTCTTTGGGTGTAGTCGTTTCCATATTAATTTTCTCCGTACAATAAGTATTGGCTGTTAATCGATTTCACAGATCCAACGGCCCTTGATCTGCCGTTTGTCCATGGCCTCGGCCACATCATTAATATCTTCCAGTTTAAATCTTTCGGTGATCAGTTTGTCAAGTTTAAGATCATGCTGCATTGCCATGTTGACCAGACGGGGAATATCATCATGGGTGGAAATTGAACCATAGAGATTCCCCTTGATGGTTTTCTGATGCAGGGGCAGCAGCATCAGGGGCAGATTCGTTGTCTGATCGTGGGGGGAGACCCCGATAACGATCAGCTCACCGCCGATACTTGTGGACCAGTAAGCCTGAATGATTGCGCCGGGTTCACCTTTTACTTCAAACACATATTCTGCACCGCCGCCCATGATGGTGCCGTCATCCATCTTTACGCCACCGGTGAGCAGCTGAATGGCCGGAACCGGATCTTCCTTGGAGCTGTCGATGAAATGGGTGGCACCAAATTCCATGGCAATTTCACGCTTACTGCCTTCAATATCAACGGCAATCAACGGATAGGCATGGCGCAGTGCTGCAGCCCGCAAAACATTGAGACCAACACCGCCAAGACAGTAAACCGCCACAGGGGCACCGGGAGGAAAGGCGGCGGTATTAAACACAGAGCCCCAGCCCGTGGGAACGCAACATCCCATCAGTGCGGCCTGCTCCAGGGGGAATTCCTTGGGCATGGGGATAACCGCCCGCTCGGGAACCACCGAGTGCGTTGAAAAACAGGAGACAAAATTTCCGTGACGAACCACGCCACCCTTGGCATCCCTCATGCGAGCAGTGCCGTCAAGCAGGAACCCTTCCAGGAAATAATTAAAACTGGTGGTGCAGATATTTCCCTTGCCCCTGCGGCAATTGGGACAATGCCCACAGGGAACCATCCAGGTAACGCCGACATGATCACCCTTTTTTACGGTAGTGACGCCCGGGCCGACAGCCTCAACAATACCCGCGCCTTCGTGGCCGGCAACCAAAGGCATCTTGACGGGGACTTCACCTTTGAGCATATGCAAGTCAGAATGACAGTATCCAGTATGGGTATACTTGACCAGCACCTCATTTTCTTTGGGTGGATCCAGCTCCAAAGTTTCAATGGAATATTTCATACCGGGTTCCCTTAAAACAGCACCTTTGATCTTCATAGCATCTCCTTGTGGGCTTCAATATGGTTGTTGCATGGGGTAAAACACGGGGGAATTGGGCGAGGTATCAAAACTGCCTGTTCTTCCTGGTTCATCTCCTTGCAGGTTCTATCATCCCGTACACCATCTGCCTTTATCACGGTCCGGGAACTCTTCCGTTTGACTTTTCATTTCAAACGGAGAGGGATGATACCACGACAATAAAAGAGCGGCAATAGTCATAAATTTCAACTTGTCAAGGAAAAGCTTTACAACTTCACTAAATAAAAAACAAGCTGGATAGGGTAACCCGATCCAGCTTGTTTTTTATTTTCTAATCTATTTCACAGACCCAGCGGCCTTTAATCTGGCGTTTGTCCATGGCCTCGGCCACATCATTGATGTCTTCGAGTTTAAATTTGCCCGTGATCAGCTTATCCAGCTTGAGATCATGGTTCATTGCCATGTTGACCAGGCGGGGGATATCATCATGGGTGGAGATGGCACCATAGAGATTGCCCTTGATGGTTTTCTGATGCAGGGGCAGCAGCATGAGGGATAAATCGGTTGTCTGGTCGTGGGGGGTGATACCCAGGACAATCAGTTCACCGCCGATACCTGTGGACCAGTAGGCCTGGATGATTGATCCGGGATCGCCTTTTACTTCAAATACATATTCCGCACCGCCGCCCATAATGGTGCCGTCGTCCATTTTTACACCACCGGTGAGCAGCTGAATGGCCGGTACCGGATCTTCTTTGGAGCTGTCGATGAAATGGGTGGCGCCAAATTCCATGGCCAGCTCCCGCTTGCTGCCTTCAATATCAACGGCGATCAACGGATAGGCATGGCGCATGGCAGCCGCCCGCAAAACATTGAGGCCGACACCGCCAAGGCAGTAGACCGCCACGGGAGATCCGGGAGGAAAGGCGGCGGTATTAAACACAGAACCCCAGCCCGTGGGAACGCAACACCCCATGAGCGCAGCCTGCTCCAGGGGGAATTCCTTGGGCATGGGAATGACCGCCCGCTCGGGAACCACCGAGTGCGTTGAAAAACAGGAGACAAAATTACCATGCCGGACCACATCCCCATTGGCATCCTTTATGCGAGAGGTGCCGTCGAGCAACATGCCCTCCAGAAAATAACTGAAACTGGTGGTGCAGATATTGCCCTTGCCCCTGCGGCAATTGGGACAGTGGCCACAGGGAACCATCCAGGTAACGCCGACATGGTCACCCTTCTGCACAGTAGTGACGCCCGGGCCGACAGCTTCAACAATTCCCGCACCTTCATGGCCGGCAACCAAAGGCATCTTGATGGGAATTTCGCCTTTCAACAAATGCAAATCAGAGTGACAGTACCCGGTATGGGTGTACTTGACCAGCACCTCGTTTTCCTTGGGCGGATCCAGCTCTAAAGTCTCGATGGAATATTTCATACCAGGTTCCCGTAAAACAGCGCCTTTGATCTTCATAACATCTCCTTTAGCAATTTGGGGGACTTTCTTTGTTCTCTTTTTGCAATCGGGAATGGACCATAGCATGACAAAACCCGATCCGCAACAGGTATAAATAGTTGATTTATCAACTATTTTTTACGCGGTATTGAGGTAAAATTTTCAATTTTTAGTAAAAGGAGATTCCGGATCAAACAGAGATTAAGGATACGCCTGAATACTTGCTCACCTTTTTCAAAGACGGTATAATAAGAAAAAGTTTTCTTTTAATTTACCCGATAGAACCTTCTATTCGGACTTGCCTGGTTTAAGACGATAGAGCAAACAAAAAAGGGGCCATATGCCGTATCCTCAAAGATCCGAATTATTCTGTGATGATTTACCCACCCGTCCGGTGGCGGAAAAAGGGCTCATTCTCGTGACCGGAGCCAGCGGCTATATCGGCGGTCGGCTTGTACCCGAGTTAATTGCCCGGGGGTACAGGGTGCGTGTCCTCGTCAGGTCCCATGGCCCGTCTTATGGCCGGCGTTGGCCCGGGGCAGAAATTATGGAGGGGGATGCGTTGTGTCTCCAGGACTTAAAACGGGCCATGGACCAGGTGCACACCG
Organism: uncultured Desulfobacter sp.; assembly: GCF_963664415.1. Classification (NCBI taxonomy): domain Bacteria; kingdom Pseudomonadati; phylum Thermodesulfobacteriota; class Desulfobacteria; order Desulfobacterales; family Desulfobacteraceae; genus Desulfobacter; species uncultured Desulfobacter sp. The sequence goes on from NZ_OY761445.1 coordinate 3,090,757, forward strand.
CCTATTATCTGATGCATTCACTGCTTATAGGGCGTAAAAGATTTCAGGATCTTGAATTGGCTGTGGCAAAAAATTTCAGACAGGCCGCCGGAGAAACGGATGTCGAGCGCATCATTTACTTAGGCGGACTGGGGGATAAAAACGATTCTTTATCCGCGCACTTAAAGAGCCGTCTTGAAGTTGCGCGGGAGTTGATGAAGGGACCGGTACCGGTGACAGCCATCCGGGCGGCCGTAATTATCGGCTCGGGAAGTGCCTCTTTCGAAATCATCAAAAATCTGGTGGCCCGTATACCGGTGATATGTTTGCCGTCTTACGCCAAAACCCTGTGCCAGCCCATCGGCATCCGTGATGTTATCAAATATCTGGTAGGATGTCTGGAACACGAAAAGACCCGTGGACGGGAGTTCGATATTGGTGGCAATGAGATCCTCTCCTATGAAAATATGATGAAGGTGGTGGCGGATATCTTAGGCAAAAGACGCTGGTTCACCCGACTCCCATTGCCTTTAAACGCCTTTTCATTCCTGGCCAGTTTTATCACGCCGGTGCCGGCCCCCATCACCCGCTCACTGTTGGAAGGACTTGGCAATGAGGTGGTGTGCAGAAATGAACAGATCCAGGCACTGATCCCCTTTGAGCCCCTCCCCTTTCGCGAAGCGGTCAAACGTGCCATGCAAATTGAAGAAGACGACGCCATGCAAAGCAGATGGTCCTGTGCCTATCCGCCCACGTGGAAGCTGGTCCCGCAACTGGATGAATTGGCCCGGGAACCCCATTATATCAGCCGGCACTGGATACACTCATCCAAACTCGATAGATCCCTGTTCTATGCTTTTTGCAGGATCGGGGGCAAGGAAGGATGGTTTCATAACAACTGGATGTGGTTTCTGAGGGGTGAGATTGATCGCCTATTGCTCGGCGTGGGCATGTCCCGGGGGCGGCGGAGCCAGTCCGAGTTATGGGAAAATGATGTGATCGATTTTTTTCGTGTGGAGAAACTTGAGCCCTACCGCCGGCTTCTATTAAGGGCCGAGATGAAACTGCCGGGCAAGGCCTGGCTGGAATTTACCGTCACCCCTGAAAACCCAAACCTTAACCGCATTATTGTGACCGCATACTTCGAACCTCGCGGCATCTGGGGACATCTATACTGGTATTTTTTCCTTCCTTTTCACTACCTGATTTTTACCCGCCTGCTCCAGGCCATCGACAGACAGAGCCGCAGCAGGGAACGCGAAATTTCAACGCAACACACTTGATCTTTTTCACCCCTCCCGCACAGGACAAACGCATTAAAATTTTTGATTGAAGAAAGGTTTGTAAATACGAATACGGTGATATTTTTATGCATATAAAAGAGAAACAACTTGAGCAGGAGTTAAACCACGTGCTGCGGGTTTGTGTGGCTGGTGATCTTTGTTGCCTCGGCTTTGGTCAGCTTTTACGGTGTGGGGTGGGCGCGTAAATACAGAGCCCATCCAAAAGTCATTACGGTTGCCTCCATTATTCCCATGATTCCAGGAACCTTTGCCTACAATACCATGATCTCCATCGTAGCCATTGCCTCGGGCCAATTTACGGACCAGACCCTGGGTGCGGTTGCGGAAAACGGGCTTAAAACCCTTTTCATCCTAGGCGGCATTGCATTCGGCCTTACCCTGCCGGGAATACTGATCTACCGGAAAAAACCCATCGTATGAAAATCGGCTGCAGAAACGGTTTTGGCATCTTTCAATCCCCAAAAATGCCGTCACGCCTTGGTTGCCCCCTGCGTTCTATTTTGGTAATGGAAAGCGGCATATTTTATTTTTATTCCAAGATGAGGTGACACATGAACCCGGAAAAGGCGCTTGACAGACTCACCCAATGCGGTGTGGTTCCCGCAAACAGGCTTATCATTGCCGTTACCCGCCACTGCAATTTAAAATGCAATCACTGCTGGTTGACATCCGGCCCAAAATCTTCTCTGAAACATGTGGATGCAACGCTGTTAAAAGAGACTCTCTCCCTCTGGGTTGATGCCGGCGTGCAAACCCTCTGTCTTTCCGGCGGCGAACCGCTCACTCACCCCCAGTGGCAGGACATTCTCACCCATTGTGCACAATTTCCGACGATCTACCATCTGCGGTTGCAAACCAATGGAACCTTGCTGACCCCAAAAATCGTAAACGACCTGGCAGACCCTGTGTTTGCCAACCTTCATCTGCAAATCAGTCTTGATGGCGCACAGCCTGCCACCCATGACCTTGTCAGGGGTAAAGGCAACTTTGCAAAAACCATGAACGGCCTGCGACTGCTTTCTGATGCAGGTCTGGGGCCACGCACCACGGTCTCGTTTACGGAGATGAGGCATAATTTCGAAGAACTGCCGCAGCTGTTTGCCATGATGGAGGAACTGGACATCGGCCGTGTGGTAAGCGGCACCCTGATACAGGGAGGACGGGCACTGACACGCGCCCTGGATCTTCCATCGCCCAAACAATACGCAAACCTGATAGAACGATTCTCACATGATGCGCAGCTTCGGGCCATCTATGAAAGAATCGGCAATACATCCTGCCTGGAATGGTACGCATCCCGCCGTGAAATTTCAGAACACCATTGTGCCAACTGCATGGAATCTCCATATATTTCAGAGGAAGGAACGCTTTTTCCCTGCGGCCTTTTATCTGTTACCAACTACGGTATCCAAAAGGTGTGGAACTGTTCTGTGGCATCTATTGCCAAAAAAGCGGAAGTCCGGTGGGCAGGTCTCAACGCGTTAAGCAGACAACGCGCCGACGATATTCAAGCATGTATGGACTGTACAGGGCGCCGGCATTGTCAAAGCGGCTGTATGGCAAGACTTGCACGGCAAACTAATGATTTTTTGGAAGTGGAAGATCGGTGTCATCTGAGAAAGATGGTCTACACATTACCGGACCTGCCGGATTAAAAAAAAGCAAGACAGAATTGGGCCAGGTTAATCCAAAAAATTTATGACCAGATTCTATGGCCGATACGGAACGGACAGAGTTTCATCCCGGCGAGGGGCTGCCGGGCAGGGTGTATGCCACGGGCAAAGCACAGTGGATAGAGGATGTGACCCGGGACGATAATTTTCCCAGGGCTAATAGCCTTTCCGCCGTCAGTGTCCGCGGCGCCTTCGCCTTTCCGGTGCAGATCCGGGATGAGGTGGTGGCCGTCCTGGAATTTTTCTCTTCTGAAATCCAGGCCCCGAACCAGTCGGTGCTGGATATGGCTGAAGAGGCGGGAAAACAGCTCGGGTATGTGATTGAACGAAAACGCATTGAACGGGCCATGGAAGAAAGTGAGCGTAAATTCAGAGGGATTTTCGACTATAGCTCACAGCTCATGGGCCTGGTGACCACTGACGGTACCATCATCCAGTTCAATGAAGCGGCCTTGTCCATGATTGGAAAGGTCCAGGAGGATGTCCTGGGCCAGCGGCTTTGGGAAAGTCCCTGGTGGCGGCATTCGAAACGGGAGGCACTGGAGGTCAAAGCGGCTTTGGAAAAGGCGGTGTCTGGAAAATCCGTCCGATTTGAAACCACCCATATGGACAAAGAGGGCAGGGTCCGGGACATTGACTTTGTCCTGCCCCCCATTACGGACCATGACGATCGGGTGATTTACCTGATTCCCGAGGGACGGGATATCACTGACCGGAAAGATGCCGAAGAAGCCCTCAGGCAGTTTAAAGGGACCCTGGACCAGATCCATGATGCCGTGTTTATTTTTGATCCGGATACCTTTGCGTTCACCTATGTCAATCAGGGTGCTCTGCTGCAGCTGGGCTATTCCCGGGAAGAGCTTCTTTCCATAACACCCCTGAACATCTTTTGTCAGCACCTATGGCCATGCAGTGGAACGGATCAGGGAACATCTTAAGGCGGGGCAGAGGGAGGTTGCCGTTCGGGAAGCCCATACCGCCAAGGAACTGGCCGGAAGGTATCCCCAGCCGGACCTTATTCTTCTGGATATCATGATGCGGAAATGGACGGATACGAGGTCTGCCGCAGGCTCCAGAGCAACAAGGCCACGATGGCCATTCCTGGGATTTCATCACCACCAGCAGCCAGATTGTCAAGCTGGTCTGTGCCTATGACCAACTGCTCAACTGCGGGCAGGATGTAGGGACCGCCATCCATATGCCTGAAAAAAAACCCGGTATTTACGCCTCCAACTTCGTGGGCCTGCTCAAAGAAATTGAAATCCCCCGTAAAGGCGGAGTGGCCAGAACCATAGGCATTGAGGCTCTCAAACCAGGTATGGTACTCATGGAAAATCTGATCTGTGATGACGGGGTGGTGCTCATCAAAAAATATACTGAGCTTTCCGGCGACACCCTTTATCTGCTCAAAAAAAAATGCCTGAACCAGAGCGCGTATCTTACCTCAATCCGGTTCAGGCAGAATATGCAACGTTAGAAAGCATACATGAATTTAAACCAGTATTTTTCCCCTCTGGGTCTGTTCTCAACATTGGTATCAAACTGCGCCTTTAGGTTGAAAAACATATTTTTGTAATTGTACTGGATGGCAGGACCGATAGAAATTGCTTGCCCCTTGCTGTTGCTGACGTTGTCTCCCGAAAGCTCGTCATCCGTGGCCTGAAGATAGAGCATACCGTTAATGCCGAACATCCAGTTGCCGACGTGCTGGCCCACCAGGTAGTCACAGATAAATTCATTTCCGGTATTATAATCGGTGTCCGAATTTTCAAAATTGACCAGATACTGCAATTTTGCCGACAGCTCAAAACCTGTATCAAAGAGGTATGTAACGGCCAGGATAGGAGCAACAGTCCAATAGTTTCGGCCGAGACTTGCCGCATCATCAGCGTCATATTCGCCCACAGGAAGCCAGACGTCCAGTGAGCCGACAACATGAAGATTTTTGTTTGGGTGCCAGCCTAACGTGAGTGCAGAGACCTCAATATCGCCAAGGCCGCTTGTGGAGTCATCCACCCCAGCCTCGACAATATCGACCTGGGAACTGAGAACAGGGATAATGACATGCCAGGCCACATCGGCTCCGAACAATTTCATGTCAGAAACATAGAGAAAACGAAACGCGGCCCCGGTCACATTTAGATCAAAATCCAAAGGCTTTTCATTACCATTGCCATCCATTAATTCATCGGCAGTGTAATGAAACGTGTAAATGATGGGATAAAACCCCGGTCCTGGCAAGGCCCCCAACATGAAATCCTCGTTCCCGCCCAGATAGGCAGAACCACCGCCTTCAGCAGCGAATGCACTGTGAAGCGAACAGACAAGCATGGCCACAATAAGCATGCCCCCTAAAACTGATCCAACCGATTTTAACGACCTTTTCGCATACGCGTCCCCGAGAAAAATAACTTTCTGCATGAAAAAATACCTCCTGATCTCGTTTTCTTTGTTATCCCCTATCACATTTATCAGAACGCTTTTTCACATTAAACACTATAGATTGCAACCATATTTTTTTTTGTTTCCATGCATAACGCATATCCAAAGAAGGAGGCTCAACCTTGAAAATTAAAATATTTCAGTGATTTTCCAAAATGTTACCAAAAGCTTTTTTAATTAACCGATCTTACTGCTGATCGTCGGCTGCCAATAACGGCATCAACCGGGGAGCTGCGGCCTTGAGAATCTGTACTGCAAGAGCGCTTGTGAAGGTATAGTCGTCGGAATCCTGTCCCGCCACATAGGCGGTGACGACGCCGTAAAAGCGATCGCCGATGAAAAACACGAACACGGCAGTGCGGTTTATTGCTTTGGATAAAAGGAGGTGTCCGTCCGAACCGTAGATATTGTGGCGGTTGTCGCCAGTGCCCGTTTTACCGCCTACAGCCAAACCGGTGCCGTCGGAAAGCAAAAACGCGTTGCGAATCCGCCGGGCCGTTCCGCTTTCAACCACCCCTAAAAGCGCCTGGCGAAGTGCCGTCGCAACTTGAGGGTGCATCACCTGCTCCCCCTGGCTTTTTCTATAAGCCAACCTGGTTTCATAAGGCGTTTTTTCTCCAAAACAAAGTTTGCGAATTTGGAGGGTGGGATACCATTTGCCTTCATTCAAAACGATACCCACAAGTTCCGCCAATGAGTCCGGCCGATCTGCAGAACTGCCGATGGCGGTGGCATAGGATGGCACCAGGCTGTTAAACGGGTATTTCAAACGCTTCCACGCCAAAAATATTTCACTGAACGCTTCCACTTCGAGAAGGGCTCGGATACGCACATCCTGTTTATTCTTTCTGGAGGTCTTAAACAGCCATGTATAGACCTGTTGACGTTCCGCCGCACTGTTTTGAATCACCTCACCTTGGCCGGCATCCGGGTGCCGATTCAAATAGGCCAGCGTCCACAGTTCCAGGGGGTGAACCCGGGTAATATAGCCAAGCTCCACAAGCGAATAGGTATGGGGACCAGACATTTCAAAAAGTTCCGGCAAACGATTGCCGGCAGCCTGTCCGTTTTTCAAATGACCGGAAAGAAACGCCTTGAATTCTTTGAACCCGGCTGCCGGTTTGATATATCGAAAAGCGGCAGCCAAATTTTTCGGATTTTGGCGCATTCCCTCCAGCAAAATGTCAAAGGCCTCACCAAAAGATTCCCCTGCATATTTGCGGTAAAACCGCTGAAGAAAAATTTGCCCCTCCTGATCCGCAAATTTAGCCAGATAATCGTGCCGCCGGGGGTCTGTGGCATCTGCCAAAAGCTGCCGAACCCCGGGAATCTGATATTTGTAGTACTGGGTAATGTCTCGCATCATTCGAATGAATACCAGATTGATCGAATGATTGAAGGCATCCTGCACTGAAAACATTCGGTTATCATGCCGCGTGTCAAAATTGGAAAAGGTGTGGACCCCGCCGCCGGTGAAAAACTTCTCTTCGGGACTTGCCGAATAGCTACGCTGCATGGCGGAGGCCAGTATGGCCGAAAGGGCTCTGTCACTGTATCCACTTAGATAAGAGATCACCCAGCGGCTCAAATAGTCCGCCGGGTCCACCTCCACTTTGGCCAATTCTGCCCGGGAAAGCGAACGGTATTGTTTATGAAGGCCGGCAATGATCTCAAGATAAGTCGCCAATGTCCGGAATTTGGCCGAAGAACCAAGTTCAAGCTTGGTGCCCGAATTGATATTGAGCGGCTGATCAAGCGTGTCTGTCTGGAGGCGCATAAAATTGGCTCCTTCAGACCGTTCGTACAAAGTCAGGCTATAGACAATATTGGACGAATCGCCGTTTCCAAGGAGGTGATAACCATATAGCTCGTTCTTTTGAGCAGCTAAGGGCTCACTGAAACTTTTGAGCAAGGTCGTTGTTTCCTGCTGTACGGACTGGTCCACGGTGCTGGTAACTGAAAGATCGAAACGGTCCAGCCGATACAACCGGTCAATATCCAGCAAATTCAGCAACTGGACTCTGACTGCATTGAGCGCCTTTCGAGGAAGAAATGATTGGGCACTTGGCGGGTCAACCCGTTCCTGTAAAACAAGCGGTGCCGCGATCGCTGCATCCCGATCTTTTGGCGTGATGATACCGACCCGGGCCAAAAGACGAAGGTAAGTGTCGGTTTTAGCTTTTAGGGCCATATGATCTTGTGCAAGGAAATACGATGGACGGCGTTGGGCAACAAAAAGACTGACGACCTGTTTCAGCGCCATTGCTCTGGCTTTTACGACCGAATCGGATAAGTTTGAGGGGCGCTGTGACAACAGACGAACGGTCTGGGGAAAGTCGACACCGTACCAGGCATACAAACCGTCGCCAAGCCCCATGACTTCCCCGTAACCGGAAATCGCCCCAAGAGGCATGGAGTTGATAAAATCGCATACAATGCGATACCGGGCCTGCAGGGTCTCCTCTCCGTTCAGATAGGCACGCATGCTTGCGGATGCCATCTGTTGAAATTTATCTTTAACAGAAAGCGTCAGACCTTGGGGCGAATGGCGGTATTTTTCCATCTGGGTCGCCAGGGTGCTTCCCCCTGGAACATTTCGACTGCTGTCCACTACTTTCATCCCCAGTTCCAGAGCCGCGGCGGTAAGACGTTTCCATTCCACAGCGGGATTCTTAAGGGGATAGCGAGGGTCCAGCAACTCTCGATTTTCGATGTAGAGCAAAATCTTTACAATGATATCCGGGATCTGGCTGTAATCTGAAAAAATACGTTCAGGATAGGCAGCTGCATAAATAAGGCGCCCCAACCGGTCTTCAATGCGAAGACCGGCATTGGATTTTTCCCGGTACGCAGGATAAAATCCAGCCTGGGTGTATTCAAGCATAAAAGGAGAAAAGCGGGCCTGGGCTTCGATGTCGTAACCGGCGACGTCGAGATTTCGGAAAAATGTCGGCAATTCTACATACCCAAGCCGCGTATCATAGGGTCCTGCCTTAGGGAACTGAATGGACGGACTTTCCCCGGAAGCCACCTGCACACCGATCTTTGCGGCCAATCTGCTGATATAATGCGCTTGAAGCTTGGAGGTTTCAATCTCATAAATCACCGCCAAGATCAATAAGAAAATAAACATCATTCGAATGGTGCGCCACGTCTGTTTGCTACCCCCGGCTTTCATTAGGCGCATTTCGGCTTGACTCAAGTGGGTTTGAAATAATGTGCTTGAGGCGTCTTCTAATTGATGATCGCGTATTGAATACACTGGCTCAGATGAAAAATCATCCGGCTGGGATAATTTGCGTAGAGAATTCTGCATAGGCTTTGCAGTTAAGCTTTTCCAGTAGAGTGATTAAAAAACTTTAGCCAGGCCGTTCAATTTAACCAATTCTTAACTATTGCCCGACTGAAACCCTCGAACTTTTGCTGATTAGGATTTTCGGTCGCGCAACAACTAATGACAAAGCGTGCTGATCCGTTACTTTTTATGACTGATCAGGATCATAATCATGCTGATCAAGATCGTTTTGATCGACAATTTGAATTCCCACATTCAGGATGCCGTCCCTTGTATTGCCAATGCGGCTGAAGGCAAATTTGCTTAGATCAATGATTCGTCCCTCTACAAAAGGGCCTCTGTCATTGATGGTTACAATTACACTTTTCTTGTTTTTTTTGTTGGTGACCTTTACCTTGGTACCAAAAGGCAGTTGTCTATGGGCTGCCGTTTTTGCTTTCTGGTGAAAGGGTTCTCCGCTGGCGGTTTTCCTGGACTGAAATTTATCTGCGTAAAAGGAGGCCTTGCCGATTTCATAATAGATGGGTTGCCGGGCCGCTTGAACAGCTTGGGGAACCGACTTTTGAACAGGTTTCAATAATGATTTTAAGACAGGAGCCAAGGCTGTTTTTTCTTTCGGAACAACAGAAACGTCAACCTGTGCTTTTTTTGCCCTTATGGGACTTTTTTCAAGTTTTGAAACAGTCTGGACAGGGCTGGGAGATTTCACGTTTCCACAGCCAAAAGCCAGTAAAAGCAAAGAGACTATTACAGACAGTTGAAGACAAGTTGTAACTGACATAGGCGTCCTTATCAACTACTTCCCATTTACCGTTAAAAAATGTGTCCTTTGGCGTAACGTCGAGGGGAGTCTTAAGAGGCAAGCATACGGGCGTTTTTATTTTGATCACGGGCCTATCCCTATGCCAAAAGAATGACTTTTATAACTTTTTTAATCTAAAATACTTGTAAAAATGTTTCAAGCCTTATGTCTTTTTTTTGTTGTTTCAGTTCAATGGTTCCAAATATTTTATGGACTTACCGACAAAATTTTATCCAGGTCCAAATTGTGCCGCTTAAGCTTGTTGTTCAAGGTCGTTCTTGTAATGTTAAGAATTTTGGCGGCCTCGGTTTTGTTACCATTTGTCTGCTTTAGCGTCTCGATCAGAGCAATACTTTCGATCTCATTCAGGGTTTTTCCGCCCCCTGAAAAATCATGGGCGGCTATATTTTCGGGTTCATAATCCTTTAACACGTTAGAGGGCAGATCTTTTTCACATATATACTGACCCATACACAGGATAATGGCGCGTTCTATTATATTTTCAAGTTCGCGCACATTTCCCGGCCAGCTGTACTTGACCAGGGCATCCATGGCCATAGGGGTAAACCCTTTAATATCTTTTTTATTCTCTCGTATGTACCGGTCTAAAAATTTCTGGGCAAGCAAAGGGATGTCATCTGATCTGTCTCGCAGTGGGGGCACCGTTACATTGATCACATTAAGCCGGTAAAACAGATCCTGGCGAAAATGTCCCGCGTCCACCTCTTTTTCCAAATTTTTGTTGGTGGCCACAATCACACGTACGTCAATGGTTGTAACTTTATCGGATCCCACTTTCTGAATCTCTTTTTCCTGGAGGACCCTGAGCAGTTTAACCTGCATGGATAAAGGAATCTCGCCGATTTCATCGAGAAAAATGGACCCCTTATCTGCCGATTTAAAAAGGCCTTCTCTGGATTTATCCGCCCCGGTGAACGCCCCTTTCTCATGGCCGAACAGTTCAGATTCCAGAAGGGTTTCACTCAACGCGGCACAATTCACCGAGATCAAAGCATTCTCTTTTCGTTTACTGTTTTTGTGAATGGCCTTTGCAAACAACTCTTTGCCGGTACCGCTTTCCCCGGAAATTAGAATATTCGCATCGGTGGGAGCCGCAATTTTAGCCGTATCAATGACCTCTCTGATGGCCGTACTGGTGCCGATTATCCCAGAGAAGTCGCACTCGCCCAGCAACTGTTCTTTCAGTTGACTGTTTTCCAGGGACAATTGCAGATGTTTGGTTACGCGCTCAATGGAAAGCTTGAGCTCCTCAAAATTCAAGGGCTTGGTCAGATAGTCATCCGCCCCCAGCCGCATAGCTTCCACTGCTTTATCCACCGAAGAGTATGCGGTCATGATAATGACCGGTATGGCGGGGTTAAGGTGCTTAATCTCTTTGAGCGCCTCCATGCCGCCCACGTTGGCCATTCTGACATCCATAAGAACAAGGTCATAGGGCGTTTTTTGCACCTGTTCAATGGCATCGGCACCGTCTTTGACACATTCAATGGTGTAAGAAAGACTTTTTAAAAGCGTTTCCAGCATTGACAGATGGGCTGTGTCATCATCAACAATCAGTAGTCGGCCTTTCATATCAACTCCTCTTTATTCTGATCCGATTTATTTTGTTTCAAGGGGATTGAAATCACAAAGGTGGTCCCCTTATTTTTCAGACTTTCAATGGTGATGATCCCGCCATGGGTTTCGATGATTTTAAACGCAATGGCAAGGCCAAGGCCTGTACCGCTTTTTTTGGTAGTAAAATAGGGATTGAAAATATTGGCCTGATCTTGGGGAGATATACCGTTGCCCGTATCTGAAATCTCAAAACGCACCTTGTTCTCCACAGCCTTAACATTGACGGTTAAGGTGCCGCCCGACGGCATGGCCTGGATGGCATTGATAAAAATATTGAGCAGCACCTGGGTCAACCGGTCCTTATCCACCTCGACTTCGGGCAGGGTCGGTTCAACGGAACTGATGATTTTTATGCCTGCCGGATCTGCTTCATATTTTATCAGCCGCAACGCCTTGTCCACCAGTTCAAAAACCCGAATTTTCCTCAATTCCAGTTTAATAGGCCGGGCAAACTCAAGCAGTTCCGAGATAACCCGATTCACCCGGTCAACCTCTTCAGCCATGATATTGGCGGCTTTTTTATTATCGCTTTGGGCATCAAACAGACTGCTGAAATAGGTGGCATAGCCTTTTATGGAACTTAAAGGATTTCTGACTTCATGGGCCACACCGGCCGCAAGAATACCCACAGCCGCCAGCTTCTCCTTTTGTTTAATCTCAAGTTCCAGTGCCCTGATCCGGCTTAAATCGTTAAGAATGAACACATGGCCGATGAAGTTGCCCTGATCACCGACAATTTTTGTAATGGTTACGGAGACCGGAATTGCGTTGCCGTTAGATGACGGCAGTTTCAATTCCTGTTCTGAAACCAAACCGCCTTCATTCACCTGGTCAAACAGTGTCAACAAAAAAGGCGGCAGCACCTGGGCAGCCTTCTTACCCTTTATTTGGCCAAGCGCTTTTTTCAAAAAGATGGAAGCGCTTTTATTGACATAAATGACCGTTGCAGCATCATCCACCGCCACAATCCCCATGGGCAGGCAGGCAATCAGTTCGGAGGCAAATGCCCGGGTATCCAGAAGAAGTCTGCGGGAACGGGCATGGTTCTGGGCCCAGAACAAGGAAACAATGCCGCCAAGCCCTAAGAATAAAATCAGTGCAATGCTGATAATGCTGTTTTGAATATCTTCTTTGCGGGCATGCTCAAACGGTGCGATGTCCATACCAATGACGATGACCGGTGGATTTTCAGGATCTAAAAGGCGTTGCCGGGATTGGCCTCTTATCCACCCTTGGGCGCAATCATTGGTGCACTCATGGGAACCATCCATGTGGTCTCTTCCCATCATATGTCTCCTTAACCCTTTACCGTTACCCTGGCCATGTTTCCCATGGCCTCTTAATGTCGGCAAAAAAATTTTATAGACTTCAAAATAGTCTTTTGATTCCTGCCCCTTGACCGTGCGCCATTGGGGGATATCAGAGGGTTGCGCCTCCCCTCTGGAGAGAGGCGGGGTAAACGGGGTACCGATTTTATCCTTTTGATTGTGTGCAAGGACAAGGCCGGATTGATCTGCAATGACAATATAGGATATGTCTTGCTGGGCCGTCGTTTCCTTCATCAACGTCTGCAGATGCGCCTCACTTCCCATCCGACCCATCATCCCGGTGATGGATCCCGCTTCAAAAGATCGAATCAGTGCCGCGCCTTTTTCAGAAAGAATCTGCCCCATATATTTTTTTTCACGGTTATAGTTCAGGACGGCCTGGGTGGCCACCACGCCCACAAGGACCACACTGATACCAATGATCACCCAGGGTGATATGGACCGGTATGGATAGGGTATTCTTTTATTTGACATAATATTTTTACTGCTGACCGATTAAATTTTAACCGCCGCCATTCGGCAAGTGATTAAAATTTAATCACAACGTCTCCTTTTTACAATGGACAAAATTCTCAAAAAGCCAAAAAGCATGCAATTACAAGCTGTTAAAAATTTACAACTCTTCTGGCATACCGGTTGCAATATTAGGTCCATAAGGTTCATGAAGTTCGAACGGCGTACATATTTTAAGAACTTAACATTTATAACCACTTCACTTAAAAAAAGGAGTTTATCATGAAAACAACAATCACAGCAGTCACAACACTTTTTATCGTAGGATTTTTTGCAGTCAGTGCATATGCTTGGGGATGCGGTTACGGATCCGGTGCAGGCAACGGCGGTTATGGAAAACGATTAAATAATCAGCCCGCGGTAAATCAGAAAGACCTTAACGCATATTATAAAGACACCCAGGCGCTGCGGACATCACTGTGCGCCGACCGGGCTGAGCTCAATGCAGTGATGGCAGGCCCAAACCCTGATTCCAAAAAAGCCAGGGCCCTGTCCGAAAATATCAGCAAAACCCAGAATGCGCTGAGAGCCAAAGCCCAGCAGTACAATATCTCAGGTCCCATGGGCGGCCGTGGATACGGCCCGGGTGCAGGAAATTGTGGTGGTCAGTATCGTCATCACGCTGCCAGATGCTGGTAGACCCTATCTGTGAAAATAAGGGCAGGCTGGTCATATGACCAGCCTGCCCTTTAATGAAAAATCATTTTAGACACTGCACCTAAGGCACTAGAACCCTTTCCAGACGTTCCACCATAAAATCCATCTCCTCGTCATTAATGATCAAGGGCGGAGAAATGCGAATGGTGTGGCCGTGACTGTCATTGACCACCAGCCCTTCTTTCATCAGTTTGCGGCAAAACTCCATGGCATTGCCATCTTTAACTTCAATTCCGATGAAAAGCCCCAAGCCCCGAACCTCCTTAACATGGGGAGAGCGTTTGCCGATATCTTCAATGCGTTTTTTTAATCGTGCGCCCTTTTCGGCAGCCTGTTCATCCAGTTTTTCTTCCAGGAATACTTTCAGGGCAGCCGTACCCGCCACACAGGCCAAAGGATAGCCACCGAATGTGGAACCATCAGACCCTTTGGAAAAAATCATATCCATTATTTTGGTGTTGGTCATGAACACAGACAAGGGCACCAGACCGCCGGAAAGCGCCTTACCCAGAATTAAACCGTCGGGTACAATGCCTTCGTATTCAAAGCAGAACCGCTTGCCGGTACGGCCCAAACCCACCTGAATTTCGTCACAGACCAGGAACAGGTCTTGTTCGTCGGCCAGCGCCCTCAAGCCCTTGAGGAACCCTTTGGGCGGTATACGCATACCGCCTTCCCCCTGCAGCGGTTCCACAAGAATGCCGCAGGTATTGGGGGTCACTGCTTTTTTAACTGCATCCAGATCCCCAAAGGGCACAGAGACAAAACCCGGTGTTAAAGGCCCGAACCCCTCTCTGTATTTTTTATTGGAAGAAAAGGAGACCACAGAAATGGTACGGCCATGGAAATTGCTGTTAAATACAATGATTTCCTGCTTGCCGTCTTCAATGCCTTTTTGTTTGAACCCATAGTAACGCATGGCTTTGATTGCCGTTTCAACGGATTCCACCCCCCCATTTTTGGCCAAAACCTTGTTACCGTGGGCACCAAATCTTGGGGCAAGCTGGGGGGCAAATGCCGCACATTCGGAAAGAAAAATGCCTAATGGGTCAGTGAATACGACATTGGAGATCACCGATGCATAATTGCCGGTAAGTGCGTTGAGCAACGCATTGGTAATGGCGGGATGATGGTGCCCCGGATTGGCAGCCGAGTAGGCGGCCAGGCAGTCCAGGTATTTGTTCCCCTTGTCATCGGTGAGCCAACAGCCCTGGGCACGTCTGACCACCAGGTTGATCCTGGTATAATGATGGGCACCGAAATTATCTTCCATGTTAAAGATTGAATTGTCTGATTCTGTGGAAAAGCCTTTGTAATTATGTATTTTTCTCATACTTGTCATAATAATTCACCTCCCAATAATGGAAACTATTTCACGGAAACGATAAAGGTGTGAACCCCCTCAACTTTCTTCTTAGGTTCAAACTTCAAAACCTCCCGTGTTGTGCGATTTTTAAGAAGTCGACGAATTCTTATTTTAGGGACGCGCTGATTGGCTGTGGATAATTTTGTCATTTTAATACTGATTTCATTCTTGTTCTTGCAAAGACCGCCGATCAGCACCCCGGACCAACTGGCTGTGACCGGTTTTTGGGGGACACCGTTAACTGTAACCTCGGCCTGGTAACCATAACTAAAGACATCAAGCAGAGCCGATGAATACGGCCTTTTGACCAAGGCCGGAGCAGGTTTCACCTTCCCATCCATGGCACAGGCCGGTCGCAGATCTGACTCATAAAAGCGTGTTTTCCGACCATCATCATGATACATTGGTTTGTCGCAACTCATGATAGCTTCCACTTTCCATCCCGACTCATTTACGAATTTAATGGAACTGAAAGTTACGGTGGGGTTGCCTTTAGCATCTTTTTCTCCAGAATTTCCAACATATACAAGGTTTGCATTATCACCTCTTTGAATTACGCGTGCAAATTCCATTTTGGAAATATCAGGGCTGTATTTTGCAAAACTTTTTATGATATCAGGTGTTAACGACCGCTGAGCTGAAATTAATTTATTTTTTAACGTAAATAGGCTGTAGGAGGACATTGTTTTTTGAAGTTCCGACTCATTCCCTGATCTGCTTGCTTTAAGATATGCATGCCAGGCGTTTTCAAGATTCGATTGTAAAGGATGGGCAAAAGCACAGTCAAAGGCCGGAACCAAAAGGCATGTAAAGAATACCAGAAGAAGCGCGTTTATTCGTAACGCCATGTTTTAAATCCTCCATTTCCAAGGGTAACTTGCATCTTTTTTCTTTTATTGTTGAATCTATTCGAATTTACATGAAAGCGCCCATACGTTGCTAAGTGTCTTTCATGTTTGTTGTGGGGCAAGCCCGGATGTTGATAGACCAGATCGGACCATAGCCATTATTAATTTTTAGGGTAGGCACACCTTTTTGTCAACCGAACCATGAAATATTCAAGGCATACCCATTTTTATGCTTAGTGTAAAATGCCGGGAGTAAATGTAATATACCATTGAAGATTTTTTTTATATGAAAGTACCAACAAGTCGCTGAGTTCCTTTCATGTTTTGTTTTGGACCGGGCCTGGGCGCTGATAGACCAAGTCGGCCCATGGCCGTTACAGCAGTCCCGGCAGAAAAGTAATAATCCAGGGGCACACCATCAGAAGCACAATGCAGATCAGATAAGCCGGCAGAAAAAAAGTCACCCCTTTAAACACCTCTTTTAAGGTACTGCCCTTGGCCATGCCTGCCACCACATAGGTGGTGGCTCCCACAGGAGGCGTAACCGCACCAAGGGTTGTTACCACGGTGATAAGAACAGCAAACCAGATCGGATCACAGCCCATCTGGGAGGCCACAGGGAAAAAGATGGGGATGGTGATCAGCAACAGGGCCAAAGCATCCATGATGGCACCGCCAATGGCATACATGCAAAAAATGACGGCCAGAATTATGGGATCGGGCACGTTCAGCCCCGCCACCCAGGAGGCCATGTTAAACGGAATGCGGGTAATGGTTAAAAATTTGCCCAGGATCATGGCCCCTGCAATGAGCATAATGACCATGCAGGAGACCCGCAGGGTATCCATGATGGCCTTTTTAAAATTTTCCCAGGAAAGCGTCCGCTGGACCAGGCTGATGACCACGGCAAAAAAGGCCCCGGCCCCGCCCGCTTCAGACGGGGTAAAGTATCCGGCATACAGCCCGGTCATAATCAGACAAAACAGAATCAGCATCTCAACGGCCCCGGAAAGAGACCGGAATCGTTCGGCAAAACCCGACTTGGGACCGGCCGGGCCCCATTCGGGATTCAGACGGCAGACCACATACACCGTAAACAACATCAGCAGGCACAAAAGAAGCCCGGCCCCGATGCCGCCGTAAAAAAGCCGTGCAATGGACTGCTCCGTGGAAAGCCCGATGATGATCAGCACCACGGAGGGCGGAATCACAACCCCCAGAGTGGAGCCGCAGGCAATGGAGCCGCATGAAAGCATGGGCTTATACCTGAAATTGGACATCTGGGGAAATGCCACCGTGGTCATGGTGGCAGCCGTGGCCGTATTGGACCCGCAGATGGCGGCAAAAGCTGCGCAGGCCATGATGGTGGCCATGGCAATACCGCCCCGGATATGACCGACCCACTTATACGCCGCTTTGTAAAGACGGTCATTAACCCCGGAATAAAAGGCGATCTGCCCCATGAACACAAACAATGGAATCACGGTGAGCCCGTACTTGGAAAACACGGACCAGAACTCCTGGCTGACCATGTTTACACCGGCATTGAAATTGATAATATAGGAAAAACCGCCAAAACCCACCAGGGCCATGGCAAAGCCTACGGGCATGCCGAACACGAACAGCAACAGCATCAAAACGGCAATCCCGAGGATGCCCACCAGGGTCAGGCTCATTTGGAATCCTTTAGAATAAATAATTTGATCAGATCAATAAACAGCATGGCCGCCAGCAGAAAGCAGCCGAATGCCACCACAAAGGCAAAGGGATAATAGACCATTCTAAGGGTTTCCGACACCTCGCCTGTCTCAAGAAGGGTCATGCCCCGGCGGCCCACAAACCAGGCGGCTAAAAGAAAAAAAAGCGTGCATAATCCGTTGTTCACGGCAAAGACGGCCTTTTTGACACCTCGCGGAAACCGGCTGATCAAAATATCCACATGGATATGCTCTCTTTTTTTCTGGGTAAAACCCATGGACAGGGCCGTAATCACGGCCCCTGCAAATCCCATGATTTCATAGGTGCCCCGGATGGGCACCCAGACCCTGCGCAGGACAATGTTACCCATGGTTAAAAGGATCATGAACACCAGGATGGTCCCGGCGATGATCCCGGCGCATCGATTAAGGACATCGCTTATTTTTTCAATGGTTTCCATGGGTCTATAATTATTTTGCAGTGCGCTTTGCGATAAGTTCTTTAATATCTTTAACTATCTGATCTCCGGGCAAACCGCTTTCATTGGCTTTTTTGATCCAGTTTTCCGTAATAGGAGCAAGCGGCGCATTCCACTCGGCCTTTTTCTCGGGAGACAGGGTAATCACTTCAACCTGGTGCTCTTTTTTTGACCAGGCAATGGCATCGCTGACATGCTGATCCATATATTCACCGGTCCAGGCGGCCTGTTCTTCGATCATACCGTCCATGGCCTGCTTAACGTCATCCGGCAGTTTATTCCAGGCGCGTTTATTCATAATCACGGCAAAGGGATAGATCACGGTGTCGGTGATGGTGATGTATTTGCAGATTTCAGCAAATTTAAGATCCTTCATCACCTCCAAGGAGGAAAAAACGCCTTTTACCACGCCTTTTTGCAGGGCTTCGGGGGTGTCGGACATGGGCATGCCCACCTGATTGGCACCCCAGGATTTAAGGATCTGGGCCGCACCGCCGGATGCCCGCAGATCCAAGCCCTTGATATCAGCAAGTTCGGCCACCGGTGCCTTGGACATGATGTTGGCAGGCGCTGTGACAAACATGGTCAACACCTTGACTTTGTCAAAGGCTTTGGGCTGGTATTTGTTGTACAGATCCAGGAGCACAAGGCTGCCGGTTTCGGCATCGGGAATTTCCAGGGGAAGGCTTGTGGCATTGGTCACGGTGAAACGGCCGGGCTGGTAAGCCATGCAGATACAACCGATGTCGGCCTGGCCGTTAATAACCCCGTCCATCATGTCTTTGGCACCCAAAAGCGTACCACCGGGAAAGGTGTTGATCCGTACAGCACCGTCTGTGCGTTTTTCGATTTCGGTTTTCCATCTTTCCATCTGTACACAGGGAAAGGTGGGTGCAGGGGGGAAATTTGCATAGTTCAGGCTGACCTTAGCCTGCGCCGTTACAGGGGTGATACCGGAAACCATTGCGACCGCTGCCAGAACACAAAAAAATAATGAGACTTTTTTCATTTTAACTCCTTTGTCTTTCCCCGCAGGGAGTAAATTTAATATGAAAGTGCCAATAAGTTCCTAAATTACTTTCATGTGTTGTCGTGGGTTGGATCTGGGTGCCAATAGACCGGGCCGGCCCATGGCCGTTATTCAGAGGGGCGGTTGTCAAACACCCGCTTGCTCTTTTTTTCCGTCCGGGGCAGATCGCCGTAACCCACAATTTCCACCCGGGATCTGACCAGCAGTTTTTTACGTATCCGGCCGGAGACCTGGTCGGCCAGACCGTTGTCTTCTCCAGCGCCGGCACCATTGGTACGCTCCACCCGGATGTTCATATAATCCCTGCCGTCTGCATCCTGGTTCAGGTGAATCTGATATTCGCTGCCCACCCCCCCAATCTCGCCTAAGATATGATCAATCTGGCTGGGATAGATGTTTACGGCCCTGAAAATGAACATGTCATCGGTACGGCCTGAAATTCTGGCATGCCTGGGAAAGGGGTTGCCGCAGGCACAAGGTCCGGGGATCAGCCGGGTGACATCATGGGTGCGGTACCGGATTAACGGAGTTCCCTGTTTTTTTAAGGTGGTCACCACCAGCTCGCCCTCTTCCCCGGCGGGCACAGGGTTCAGGGTCACCGGATCTATCACCTCAAAAATAAAATGGTCGGCCCAGTAATGAATCCCTGCATGTTCCTTACAGTCAAGGCCGGTACCTGGCCCGTAAAGCTCGGTCATGCCGTAAATATCATGGATATGCTCGGCCCCGGTGATATCCTGAATGCGTTTGCGCATGGAGGCGCTGTGGCGTTCGGCCCCTAAAATGATGGTCTTTAATTTAACGTTTTCCGTGAGTTTGCGTTTTTCAATCTCTTCGGACATGAGCAGAGCCATGGAAGCTGTGGAGCAAAATACCGTGGATTCAAGATCCAAAAGCATGTCAATGTGCATGTCTACGTTGGCAGGCCCTAAAGGTACGGCCATGGCGCCCAGGCGTTCGCACCCGTTCTGAAAACCGACACCGGCCGTCCAGAGGCCATAGCCTACGGCAATCTGAACCCGGTCCTGGTTGTTCACACCGGCCAGTTCATAACACCGGGCAAAGATGTTGGCCCAGTTGTCCACGTCCTCTTTTGTGTAGCATAGAATCTTTCTTTTCCCTGTGGTGCCCGAAGAGCCGTGGATGCGTACAATGTCGGACATTGGAACGGACCTCAAGGGAAAGGGATAATCCTTGAGAAAGTCGTGCTTGTCGGTAAAAGGAAGATTTTCCAGATCGTCAAGGCCTTTAATATCTTGGGGGCTGCAGCCAGCCTCTTCAAGCTTTTTCCGGTAATATGGACTATTATTATAAGCGTGGGAAACGGTCCATTTCAAACCCTGGGCCTGGATACCTGCAATCTGTTCACTGGTTATATTTAAAGGAATGAAGCTCATTGACTTACCTTTTTTCATATAGTTGCATGCCTGATTCAAGCAAACTTAATACATTTTGGGCCACGGCAGGTTTCGCCTGGAATTTTTCTTTGATCATACGGGCCAGACTGTCCGGGTTGAAGATCCCGGTATCATCTTTCATGGCGCCCAGGAAAAAGCCGAGCATGGCGACGTTTTCACTGCGTACATTGCCGGCCGCCTGGGCCAGGGCAGCAGCGTCCCCGGAAAATACCCGGTACCTGTCATCTTCCACAGGATCGGGACTGTTCACCACGGCCAGGCCACCGGGTTTGAGAAAATAGGAATGGTGGGCAAAGCTTTCGGCTTTCAGTGCAATTAAGGCGTCGGCAGTGGCAGGCCGGATCAGCGGGCCTGAAAAATCACCGATTTTAAGATAAGAAATGACATTTCCGCCCCGCTGGGCCATACCGTGGGTCTCGGAAGTGAGCACAGGAAGGTTGTCGGCCATGGCAGCCCCTGCCAGCAGTTTTGTTATAAAAAGAACGCCCTGTCCGCCCAAACCTGAAATGATAATCTGATGATTATTTGACATGATCTTTACTCCTGATTTTCAAGTACAAGTGCACCCTTGGGGCAGACAAATGAACAGACAGCGCACCCGGTACAAAGACCTGCGTCAATACAGACCTGTTCAGTCTCGTTGTCCATGCCCAGGGCCGGGCATTCAAACTGGCTTACACAATATCCGCAGCCGTCACAGACATCCTTATTTACGGTTACCTTTTTAAAGGATGCGGCAAGTTCGGCCTTATCCATGTCAAGCAGACAGGGATGTTCGGCAATCACCACAGCCGGTCCGTTCTCCTTGCAATAGGCATTTGCCTCTTTAAGAATGTCGATAAATGCCGGCAGATCATAGGGATCTGCGGTTTTAATGAAGTTCACCCCGCAGCCTTTGACAATCTCAGGGATATTCACGGCAACGCACGGATCGCCTGAGGCGTCCCTGCCCGTGGCTGGTGTCGGCTGGTGGCCGGTCATGGCCGTGGTGCGGTTGTCTAAAATTACCAGAACGTAAGGGATTTTTTTGGAAACCGTTTCGATCAACCCGGTAATACCGGAATGGAAAAAGGTGGAGTCACCGATGGTGGAAAAAACAGGCGGTTGCTTTTTGTTTTTGGCATAAGCGATGGTAAACCCCGCGGCCTGGCTGATGCCGGCCCCCATACAGGTAACCGTATCCACGGCCCCCAGATTGCATCCCAGTGTGTAGCATCCGATGTCGCTGGTAAAAATTCCTTTTGGCGCGACCTTTTTAATGGCATAGAAACTGGCCCTGTGGGGGCAGCCGGCACACAGGGTGGGACGCCGCCCCGGCAGCGTGGTAATCTCCGGGGCCTGATAATCCGCCCCGGCAAAGGTACAGATTCGTTCTTCCACATTTTCCGGCAACAGTTCGCCTGCCGGAGAGATAAAGCCCGTATTTTTTCCTTTAACCCGATTTTTATCTGCCAGCTGCATCTCAATAACGCCCCAGGTCTCTTCCAACACCAGAATTTCATCATAGGCATCCATTTCCTTTATAAATGCCTTATGCAACGGAAAGGGTTGAACCACCTGGTATACAGGAATGTCCAGGTTTTTCTCTTTAATAATGTCCCTGGCATTGGCCGCAGCCACACCAGCCACGACAATGGCCTGACCACCTTGTTTAGGCGTACCGGAAACTATCCGCGGGCGGGTGGGTTCATAGTCCGCGATTTTGGCAAGCTTGGCTTCCAGTTCCTTGTGGAGCTGAAGGCGGAATTTCGGAGTTGCCGCCCATCTGCCCGGATTTTTTTCAAAGGCGGCCTCTCTCCACGCAATGTCAACTTTTTCCACATCCATGCTCTGCCGGGAGTGGCACACACGGGTGGTGGGCCGCAACATCACCGGAAGCTCAAAGGCTTCGGACAGTTCAAGGCCGATACCGGCAAGTTCAGCAGCCTGCGCCGGGGAATCGGGGTCCAGCACCGGCAGCTTGGCCATGACCGCCATCAGGCGCGAATCCTGTTCGGTCTGGGAGGAGTGGGGGCCGGGATCATCGGCACTGATCACCAAAAACCCGCCCTTTACGCCTAAATATACGGAACTCATCAAGGGATCGGCCGCCACATTCAAGCCAACCTGTTTCATGGCAACCGCAGTTCTAAGCCCTGCCTGGGCACCGGCATAAGCCGTTTCAAAAGCCACTTTCTCATTCACAGCCCACTGGGCATGAATATCCAGCTCCATCTCTTTTTTAAAGGAAACAACGGCGGACAGAATTTCCGAAGAAGGGGTGCCGGGGTAGGCGCAGGCCATCTGGCAGCCGTTTTTCAGCAAACCATAGGCCAAAGCTTCGTTTCCCAGCATCAGTCGTTTTGTATCCATATTATATCTAACCTCAAATGGTTTTATCGTATGTTTCTGCGGACAGCAACATGCCAAAAATTCAAATAAAAATCAATTTATTTGTTGGAATTGTTGGATGTTAACCCCTCCAATGCATGATTTGACAAGGGTGCTGAATGGAACATGAGGCACATGCTCATGATACCGCCCTTGAACCCATATTTATTTCCAACTCAATACATCGACCCCGATATAATTAACGCCTTCACCCAACAACACAAAACCCAACACATAAAACCATTTTTCAGTTATAATAAAATGTTATTTATAAAAGCAACATCATCTCACTGCTCATAACCCACAAAATATGTCCATAGCGTCATCCTAAACAAACCATAACATAGAAAATATATATCGAACTCTATATATTTTATTCTTGACCTTGTGAGCAATAGACGGTAATTAAACGGTTGTTGAAAAACATAAAACGAAAAT
The DNA here is from genome assembly GCF_963664415.1 of uncultured Desulfobacter sp. Lineage (NCBI taxonomy): Bacteria > Pseudomonadati > Thermodesulfobacteriota > Desulfobacteria > Desulfobacterales > Desulfobacteraceae > Desulfobacter > uncultured Desulfobacter sp. The sequence continues at coordinate 3,114,034 of NZ_OY761445.1, forward strand.
TAAAGTTACAATTGCGTTTATTATTAGGGGGTTTTTAAAATCCGAATTTAACATAACGGCGGATGGAAAAATGAAAACCGGTCCGCTAACCCAAAATGGAGGAGAATATTTTGGCATTACAAAAAGAAACACTGGGCAATGACAAATGGTTTGCAGAGGGTAGCCAGGAAAGTAACGAAGTTGAAGAATATTACAACACCTGGGGCAAAGACTACGAAGACTCAGTAAAAAGCTGGGATTATGACGCACCGGAAACGGCTGCGGCACTGCTGAATAAATACAAGCAGGCTGACGGCACCGTATGTGATGCAGGATGCGGCAGCGGCCTGACTGGCGAAGCACTGAACGCCGCCGGGTTTAAAAGCATTGTCGGTTTTGACTTAAGCCCCGATTTTGCCGCCGTTGCCAAGGACAAAGGCGTGTATGAAGATGTACACATTGTCAACATGCATGAAAAACCCTTCCGTTATGAGGACAACAATTTTGCCAACCTGATCTGCATCGGCACACTCACCTATATCGAAGATGTGCCTGAAGTTGTTCGCGAGTTCGCCCGGATCACAACCCCCGGCGGCATGGTGATTTTCTCCCATCGTACAGACATGATTGATGACGAATTTACCGGAAAACTTGAAGCCCTCAAGGCCGAGAAGATCATGGAAGAAGTTCTGGTTTCCGACCCCAAACCGTATTTACCTGGAAACAAAGACTTTTCTGATAAAATACAGATTGTTTACTACGCATACCGCGTATTGTAAACCACCCGCCTGAACGAGACGTTTCCACAACGCCGTCAGCCCTGGGAGCGGTGGTTGCACTGCCGGTCCCAGGGGCGTTCGCGCGGCCGGCGCAGCCTTTGATGCCGTTGCCGGACAACCAACTTTTGCCAAACTATTTTACCAGGAGGGTTTCAGATGAAAAAATTTATCATTATCCCATTAAGTATCATGATCGTTGCAATGTTCCTTGCACCCTATCCGGTATGTGCCCAAAAGCCTGTTAAAATCGGCGTGCTGGTACCCCTTACCGGAATTGCCGCCCAGGGCGGACTGGAAATGAAATACGGCATTGAAATGGCTGCCCGGGAAAAAGGAACGGTGCTTGGAAAACCCATTGAGCTGCTGGTTGAAGATACCCAGGTAAAACCGCCCATTGCCGTTTCAAAGGCGGAAAAGCTGGTTTATAAAGATGACTGCAAGGCATTGATCGGTGTTTTATCCAGCGGTGTGGGCCTTGCCCTTGCCAAAAACATTGACAAGCTGAATGTGCCCTTTTTAAGCACCCATGTCATGACCACCAAATTTTATGGTCTGCACCCTATGGTTTTCAGATCCGGACAGCTGGCCAATGACCAGACCGCTGTCGGCAATATCAAGGGAATCCTGGCACGGCCCGACCTGAAAGACCGAACCTATTACGTCCTTGTCCACGATTATTCCTGGGGCCATGATGCCGGAGAAAGATTTATCGCACTGGCCAAAGAGAACGGCATCAAAATTTATAACGAAAAATATGACAAAGCCCCCATCAAGACAAAGGACTGGTCATCGTATATCAGTAAAATCAAAGCATCCGGCGCAGATGGCGTATACATGGCCTTTATCACCAACGTGATTCCGATTTTTGCCAAACAGGCCTCCGATTTCGGCCTACAGGACAAAGTGAAACTGGTTTCCGCGGCAGCTCCCGGCCCCCTGGAACTGGAAGCCGGAGGAACGGCTTGCCACGGTATTTTTGGCGTATCGGACTGGTCCTGGGATGTCAACAATCCGGCCTCCGACGACTGGGAGATGCGGTTCTGGAACGAATATAAGACCACCCCATCGGATGCGGCCGTTCACAGCTATGTGGGCGCCATGAACCTCTTTAACGCCATTGAAAAAGCCGGGAGTACGGATGCCAAGGCCATTGCGTCAGCCCTCAAGGGGATCAGTTACGACGGTCCCTACGGAACGGTCCGGATTTCCGCAAAAGACAATTGCATGCGAAATGATGCCGTTCTGACGGAAACCATGGCCGCACCAGATAATTCTTTTGACGCCAAGGTATATATGAAAGTACTTCATACATTCCCGGCAGCCGAGCTTGGCCCACCTGAGTAAAAATTATGAGCGGGACACTGAGCATTATAGTCGATCTTACATTGAACAGCCTTGTTCTTGGCGGCGTGTTTCTCATAGTAGCCATCGGTTTGAACATTATTTACGGGCTGAGCCGCATAATGAATATGGCCCACGGTGCTTTGTACGCCGTGGGCGCCTACACAGGTTTCACACTTGTGGCAGCAGGGGTGAACTTTTTCGCCGCACTGTTAATCGCCCCCCTCATCGTAGGGGGCATCGGGCTGATCATCGAACGGACCATCATTGCGCCCATGCGAAAAAGATCCATGGTATACACCTTGATCCTGACCTATGGACTGATGTTTTTTCTTGACGGCTCGATCAAATACATCTGGGGGAACGAGCCGCGTTTCATCGAGCTGCCTCAATTCATGCAGGGGACCCTGCCCATACTCGGTACGGACTACCCGATTTTCAGACTGGTGACGCTGCTGCTGATTATACTCATCATGGGCACTTTAATGTTGTTTTTAAACAAGACAAAAATCGGCATCATCCTCAGGGCATCAAGCACAATCCCCGAAATGGTCTCTTGCCTGGGCGTGAACATGCACTATGTGCATATCGGTGCATTTCTTCTTGGATGCGTCATGGCCGCACTGGCAGGAATTATTGCAGGTCCGTTGACCACCATTGATCCGCTGATGGGCGGTGAAATGCTGATCAGTTCTTTTGTGGTTATTGTTATCGGCGGCCTTGGAAGCCTTCGCGGCGCAGTCATTGCTGCGCTGCTGATCGGCGCCGTCCAGACGCTGGCTGAATTTTTTATCACGGACCTGGCAATGGTAATCGTTTACATCCTTATGGCGGTGATTCTTGCCTTCATGCCCCGGGGTCTCCTTGGAGAGGGAAAATTTGAATAATGGAGCGTACAACAACCATACCCGGCATCAGATCAGGGTTTCATCCCTTAAAGATAGTTTTTATTGTTATCCTTATTTCCAGCCTGGCCGCGTTTCCGTTTGTCTCCGGCAACCGGTTTTACATCAGCCTGATCACTGAAATGATGATATTCGGGCTGCTGGCCATGAGCCTGGATGTGCTTTTAGGCTATACCGGCTTATTGTCGTTCATGCACAACGCCTATCTCGGCATCAGCGCCTATGCGGTGGGACTGTTCTTAATCCATGTATCTCCGGAATCCTTCTGGCTTGCCTGCCTGGCCGGCATTGCCCTTACCTGTGTCGTGGCAGTACCCGTGGGCTGGGTCCAGGTCAGGACCGGGGGGCTGACCTTTGCCTTGCTGACCCTGGCATTCGGCATGATGTTTCATACAATTGTATGGAAATGGTATGATGTGACTGGCGGGGATGACGGATTAATGGGGATGCCCAATCCGGATATCAGCCTGTTCGGCATCACCATCGGAAATTCCGGGGATCCAATAGTGATTTACATGTTCACACTGGTCATTGTCGCCTTGTGTTTTTTCCTCACCCGGAGAATCATCAATTCACCTTTTGGCGCGGTGCTTGAAGCCATTCGCGAAAATGAGAGCCGGGCCGCCTTTATCGGTATCAATGTCAGAAAATACAAACTGCTGGGCTGGTTGCTGGCCTGCCTGCTCGCCGGTATCGCAGGCGCCTTATTTATCCTGTATAAAGGCTATATCGGCCCGTCCACCATGAGCGTCTTTGCCGGGGCCGGTGTGCTTATGATGGTGCTTTTAGGCGGCATGGGATCACTTTGGGGGCCTCTGGCCGGTGCGGCCATCTTTATTTATATCCAGGATTACATCAGTACGATGACGGAACATTGGGAGATTTATCTCGGGCTTGTGGTCATTTTTCTTGTCTTGTTTCTGCCGACCGGATTTGCCGGCCTGACTGATCATCTTAGACAAATGAGAAAGGAGTAACGATGAGGGGATTACTTTGTACACAGAATTTATGCTGTCAATTCGGCGGCGTAATGGCAACCAACGATGTTTGTTTCAGTGTTGACCACAATGGATTAACCTCGATTATCGGCCCCAATGGTGCCGGAAAGACCACTTTTATCAATCTTGTTACCGGCAAAATCGGGGCCAGTTCCGGAAAAATCTTGTTCAAGGAAAAAGACATTACCAACACGCCCACCCATGAGCTGGTAAGGCTGGGGATTTGCCGGACCTTTCAGATCAACAGCCTGTTTGAAAATTTAAGTGTATTTGAAAACTTGAGAATTGCCAGACAGGCCAAAGTCGGGGGATCATTTCGCATATTTTCCCTAAAGCAAAAATTAAAACCGGTCATTAAAGATACATGGGCCATGCTGGAACGCCTGGGGTTGGAAAAAATGGCCGACCTGCCGGCCAAAAACCTGGCCTATGGTGATCAGCGGGTGCTTGAGGTCGCCATTGCCATGGCCGGAGACCCCAAAATTCTGTTTCTGGATGAACCCACGGCCGGCATGTCACCTTCGGAAACCCATCATATTGCAGACTTGATCAAAGATCTGGCCAATGATATCAGCGTTGTCCTTGTGGAGCACGATATGGATATGGTCATGCGGATTTCAGACCGGATCACGGTCCTCCAGGACGGCTGCATCATTTCAGAAGGTACGCCCCAGGAGATTCGCAACAATCAGCAAGTCAGAGAGGCATATCTTGGAAAAGCGGCATAAGATCCTTGAAATTGAAGAAATGCAGACCTATTACGGAGACAGCCACGTTATCCAGGGGCTATCCATGCACGTGTACGAGCAGGAAGCCGTTTCAATTATCGGGCGTAACGGTGCCGGGAAAACCACAACCTTAAGATCCATCATGGGCCTGACCCCGCCCCGGTCCGGCAACATCTTTATTGACGGCCGGCAAACCACCCGATGGCAGACCCACAAAGTTTCCCGGCTGGGGGTGGCCTATGTGCCTGCGGAACGCCACATTTTCCCTGGATTAAGTGTTGAGGAAAACCTGCGACTGGCAGCCCGGCCGGGCAGCGGTAAAAATGCCTGGACATTTGAAAAAGTATACGACCATTTCCCGGTGCTGGCCGAAAGATCCCATCAGGACGGCGCCACCATGAGCGGTGGTCAGCAGCAGATGCTGGCCATCGGCAGGGCCCTGATCAGCAATCCCCGGATCATTATCATGGATGAGCCCTCACAGGGTCTGTCACCGCTTTTGGTTCAGACCATTACGGATGTGGTGTTAAAATTTTGCGTCCAATCGGGCATCACACTATTAATTGTCGAACAAAACTACCAAATGGCGCTTAAGGTCGCAAGCCGCCACTATCTGATGGATACCCGGGGGGAAATTGTCAATAATCTGACGACCCGGGAGCTTGAGGATAATCCTGAAATCGTTCAATCCCATTTATCGGTGTAAACCCGGCCTCCACTATGCCTGTGTAAGAGCAGGAAGCCGGTTATTTTTGGCATGCCCTCTTATCCGCGAAACGCCTATAAAAGATTCAGGGCATAATCAATCGCTTTTACATTATTTCCGGAAACTTCAGATTTCAACGATTCGAGTTTGCCCTTTGCATCAGACATATTGGCCTTAGCAATCACATTGGCAGATTGTTCAATTATGCAAACCCACCCAGTCGTGTTATCATCCGGGGTGGTAAATATTTGAATAAGTACTTCAAGTGCTCTTTCTTTGATTATTCCTTCGCCTTCATTCAAAAGCCTTGACAACACCCTGATCAAAAAACAATTCGCTTCTTCGGCATTTCCACGCTTTCTCCATCCCCTGTCTTTAATAACACGAAGAGTCTCGCTCGGTGACGTGATAAGAGGTCTAGCCAACGTTTCTTCATATTGTGGATTATTGTTTTTATAAAGCGTGTCCTCCGCTTTTTTAATCACCTCGATTATTTCTTCTGTTTTGTCAATTTTCTTTTCGGGAGTTTGCAAACTTTTTTCGATTGAATGTTCAGGGGCAACGGTCATACCGACCACCTTATTTTTTATTTTTTTTAACCAATGCTCGTTGTTTTTCATTTTAATCCTTGAGTAAGTATAGTTGACGTTTTCATTGAATTCGGGGCCATCCTTACCGAATCATTGACAACCTTACTCTTATTTGATTTCATATAAAACATCCAATCCTATATTGATCAGGCCCTGATTATCTGATTACTATTTGCTCCAAGGATGTAAACAATGAAAGAGACCAGTAAATCCATTAACGTTCTTGAGCTTCTCACGGTCTATGATAACACGATTGAGATCAACAAATTTATTCGGCGAGGCCCTGAAGGGAATTCCATCGGAACTCAAAGAAAAATTTAAATAAATTACTCTGATATCATTTATTTGTGAAGGAGAACCCGTTACTTTACAATTTCGAACATACGTTGTTACCAATGAGATAGAGGCCGGGGCCGGCAGGGCGATACCAATGTGGGCGACCCGTCCCGGCTGGCATATGATATAGTTAAAATGATTCAGAAATTTACCGTTTAAGCCTGTCGTCTGGCGGGTTCCGGTTCCTGCCTGGCAGTATTTTAGGCAGGAACCGAAACTTCTTATATCATGGATTAGGGCCGTTGGTTAAACGAAGGCGGGATAATCCGATCAAACCAAGCAAAAACAGGATCGCAGAAGACGGTTCCGGCACTTGGGTGGAATCAGCATATGTGATGACAATATCATCGATATGATATGATGTAAGATCTCCCGAGGCCGTGAGGGTTGCAGAGTCAAACGAAATCGCTGAAGTAAAAATCACTGTATACACATCGTCGTAATCTGATATTGAGTAGTCTTTTGTGGTTTTTGAGGAACTGCCTTGGTCGGTGACAATGGAATATTCGGCATCATCATTAGGAGTTCCGATAAAGGTAACGGAAATACTGGTAACTTCGGCGACAAAATCCAGGTATATCTCATCTCCATAGTAGCCCAGAAAGTATCCATCACCATCGTCAGCCACTCCCAGGTAATTTGACTCTGAAGTAGTTGGAAGGCCGGTAAATACACTCAAATCCAGGCCGATGTTTGAACTGAAGGTGACTCCGCCGATGTCTGACACCGTATTTCCGGCAGGTATATCGTCAAAATCAATGGTGAACGCCAAAGCAGTTTGTGATGAGAAAAAAACCGCAAGACTGAAGAGTATCGTAAAAAATCTGTTCATCTACATACCTCCGTAGCGCAAATCTGTTTATTCCATGTCAACAAAATATCAAGGATAGCTGTGGGGGCACCCTCAAATCCGGCGCTGGAGACTTTGTATGAAACATGCTCAATCGCCAGTTTTTTGTCTTCCGGGACAAATTCCGTGCTTACACCGATTGCAAGAGATGTCGAGCCGCTAATTTCCGATCTCCTGTACTCATCCCAATGGCAAGATTGATTTGCAGGATGGTGAACATCTTCTACAGCCTGAACTTCGGGAAAATTCTGGACTTCGACGGGTGTTGACCTGGCCATAACCGACACCGGGATCACCAGAAAGGTCAATAAACAGGCATTTAGCAATAACCGCTGAATAAGTTTTGACATGGTTTTCATCTTTCTCCTTTTCAAGATAGATTATTAATATCAATAACCGGCGTGGGAGGGACGGCCGGGTAAAAATAGCTTTATAGATATTGTCACTGCCTCTGAGCCTGCTATTAGTATAACTGCTGCCTTAGCCCTCCAATCAAAAAGAAGTCGTTCCGGAGGAGTTTCGCATGAATTTCAAGATCAGGCTGTAGTAGAAGTGTTTTTTATTCTGAAACAATGAAAATGAACACTTCAATTTGATAAGGTAATGCAAAAAAGGTACCGCCGCGCAAAACAATTAAGATAGCCATTTGATGCATTTTTCAGGAATATGGGCGTATTTTTTTTGTGAAAAAAAAGTACTAATAAGAAAAAAAATACTTAATATAGGCCCAGTAGGGTTATCATTTGGTCTGTCACCCCTCCTGGTCCAGACCATTACGGATGTGGTTTTAAATTTTGTGTCCAATCGGGTATCACCCGTATTGACATGGATGATTTTTTTTGTATATTCTGAGACTTAAAAAGCAAGTTCTTATCCGCTAAAAATAGGACACCATACCGATGACATCTACGGCAGAGATCTTCTTAAGTCACAGTCTGAACAAGCACTTTGCCAAGCTTCTCGGGCTTAAGACAAGAGAGAAACTGCCTGCAAACGTTGAACCCTTCGTGGATTCGCTGGATTTGCAGACAGGGAAGTTATGGCGCCCTGAAATCTTTCGCAGACTTCACACCTGTTCCGGGGGAGTAATTATATTGACACCCGAATCAGCGAAAAGCCATTGGGTGCAGTTCGAGGGCAGTATCCTGTTGTGGCGGCATGCATTGGAGCAAAAGTTCAAGTTTCTGCGCCTTGATGTGACTCCGGATGGAAAAAAGGTTACAAAGGAAGATCTTGTACATTTTGAGCCGGGTCAGCTCAGAGCGATTCAAGAACACGATCCAATACAGCTCAACCTGCCGACTCGGGAGATGAGCAAAGACGAGGTAAACCGCAACTATCAAGACGCTGCGAATGCGTTATCCAAGATCATTTCCCTCTACTTTGAGGATATTGATGTCGTCTGTCGCCCAAAATATCTCCAACAATGGTTTGAGATGATCCATAGCCGGATTAAAAAGGCCATTGACACCCCCACGTTTCTTGACGACGCGCTACAGACCCTTAGAATGCCTCCTTCAAATCAGCATACCGCACAAGAGCAACCAATAGCTGATTTGGCAACTCAAACAGCCGTCCTTGAAATGCCCCCTGAAAAAAAACTTGAAGCCATTGCCGATGGTTTCATATCCGCCCCTCCACGTAATGCGTTCAATGCATTCCAGCATATCTCGCAGTGCATCGACTCCGTGGCAACCAAGAAAGAACTTCTCAAGTACGTCGGGCTTACCCAGGTAACAGCCAATACCGCCATTCGCGTCAAAGAAGCATGCAACCACCCTAATCCGCCGCAGCGTACAGTGTTCATCCTCAGCGTGATGTCACCCAGCGGCGCTTTGATCAAAGACATGGTGGAGCGTTACTTCCTTCGTGCCCACGGGGTGACGGAAAAAATAGAAATCCTTCCGTTGAACGGGGTCATGGGAGATGGCGGGGAAACAGAACTGGCGGCGATTGTTGATAAAACCGTCAGAGAGTACGACCCGCTCGCCGATACCATCGAGGATCTTTTGGAGTCTGATCGCAGGTATATTTTTGTATGCTGCCAAGAAGGCCAACAACCAGATGTCTTTGATTTGGATAGTGCAAGAGAGTTTGCGACAGCAATTCACCATACCCCATGGAAGGAACTTCCGCTTTTTATGATAGGCTTGAGATCCAATGATATCATTCCCACGTGCAATCCCGAAAACGGTGTATGCGCGGCCATGGATGTCTGTTTAAAAGAGGAAAAACAGCTGACACGAAGTTACTTGAACTTCCGCAAAGAGTTTGAGTAACAAATCGCGATTCAGATGGAGATACATTATGACTGATGCAGCAGAAATAGTCTTAAACGAAAAATGGTGCAACGATCTGGACAACAAGAACATTCCCCCATCACATGAGCCTGACAGCCGCGATGGTCGCATATACCACATGACGCCCGAACTTAAGACAGCCATCAAGGTCGCATTGATTACCTGCCGGCCGCTTCTTCTTCTCGGACTTCCCGGTGTCGGCAAATCTTCCCTTGCCGCCTATATCGCCAGAAACCTGGGATGGCGGTACTATGAGCATGTGGTCACGGCGAGAACCGAGGCCAAAGATTTGCTTTACACATACGATGCCGTACGACGGCTGGCGGAAGCGCAGGTGACCATCAACGACGCGCCCGCCGACAGACAGGCGCGACTTAATCCCGGCCTGTTCATTGAGCCTGGTGTGTTCTGGTGGGCCATCAACCGCCAATCCGCATTACGCAGAGGAATGAATGCTGATCAGGACCCGTCAGCTCCCCAGGAACCGAACGCTGAACTGAACCAGAAACGCCCCTGCGACAAGGCGGTCATTCTGATCGACGAAATTGACAAGGCCGATCCGGATGTACCAAACAACTTGCTGGTGGCTCTGGGTTCCCATGTATTCGAGGTTTCAGAAACCGGCCAAACAGTACGTTCAGAAGCAAGCGCAATTGATAAAAACGGCCTGGCACGGCTCCTCATCGTTATCACCACCAATCAGGAACGGGATTTACCCAGAGCCTTTCTGCGTCGGTGCATCATTCACGAGCTCGTGCTGCCGGATGGCGAAGATGATTTTGTCAATCACCTGACGAAGATCGCCGAACTGCATAGAGAACAAGACCGCATTGACCACTCTGATGAGGAGAAAAAAATCGCAGAGGCGGTGGCAAAAAAACTCTTTGAATGGAGACAAGAGGCGAAAGTTAAACAGCTCCGTCCGCCGGGCACTGCAGAATACTTAGATGCAGTTCGAGCATGTCGGATTCTCAAAATAAATCCCGACGACCAAGATCAGACATGGAAGATAGTGGCCGAAATGACGCTGAAAAAAAGGACCGATTCGCCATGACGGATGACAATTCCATACATAGGGCCGAGCATCACGCTGCAACAGGCGATCCGCCACAGTACTGTCGTACCCCGATTGGGTTTGTGGACTTGCTCCGCATCATCAAAGTCATTGGAGGTCCCGTCTCCCCAGAAGATCCCCTGTCACGGGTTCTTACTGATCAGGGATTAGTGGGCAAGCCCACGGGAAAGGAGTCGCAACAAGGCGAGAACCAGTTTCCAGCACCTTCGCCGAACACAGGCACCAGTCCCCAACAGCCCCCAACCGAGCCGCCACAAACCAGGAAGTCACCAACTGATGAAATAGAAAAAACGAAGGGCGAAGAATCACACTCACACGAGCTCTTGCAGCCCGTCGCTTACTCAAATGCCATCGCAGCAAGCGCTGAACTGGCCCAAACGCAAGGATTGGACGCCTATAGCTTAATCGACCACAACAAAGCCCTGCCCTACCGGCAGCCACTGTTTCCGCCCAAAAGCCAACGATCCATTTTAAGCATGCTGGCATCAACATGGCGTCCCGGCCGAAACCTGGATGTCCGGGGCGTGGTGGAAGTGTTGGCCCGGGGCAGGCACGTGTCCGTTCTGCCGCGGAAAGTCGTCAGGGGCTTATCCCGGCAAGTACAGGTGCTGCTCGATGTGAGCCAGGGAATGCTCCCGTTTCGGCGGGACCAGGTGGAACTGGTCAAAGAACTCGAAACCGTACTTGGTAACGACGCCATAGATGTGCTGCGCACAAACGGATCTCCCATGAGCCGCAAAGTTGCATCCCGTCATCGCGGGAAGCTGCAATATGAGGTGCCGGTCTCCGGAACCCCCATCGTCGTGTTGAGTGACTTAGGCTGTGCGCCGGGAGCCGGTTTGATGCAAGTTGACAACGAAGCGAGGTGGATTCAATTTGCTGTTGCCTGCCGCCAAAGGGGTTGCTCCGTTGCCATACTGAGTCCCTATGCCAAAAGCAGGTATTCCCCGGCATTGAAAAAACAGCTCGCCATTATCACCTGGGATCGCTGTGCGTCGGTCCGCGAAGCCGCCCGGCCACTGACCGCACGGCCTCAAGGACATCGACACTATGCCTGAGTATTCTTCAGGGCATGAAGCCCTGTGTAAGGAATTTACACGCGAGTGCGTGGAGCTTGCCATGCTCACCACCCCTGCCGTCCGCGTGGAAGGGGAGCTTGTAGGGGCGCTCCGTCGCGAGTTGGCGCCACACCTGTCCGCCGACATCGAGGGCGCCCTGTGGTTCTCCGGTTTGGTAGGGGCCTATGGCGTCAATGGCCTCGTGCTTCAGACAGATGTCCGCCGGGTGCTCGGCGAATCCCTCACCCGCGACCCCCGTGCCGAGGCCGCATGGCAGATCATTTATGAATGCCACAAATCCATATCTCCCGCCCTCTTGTCTGAAGAGATCATCGCCTGGCATGGAATGAATGTGGCGTATTTAGAACACACCATTGTCGCACCAGCGGGCAACCGGCAACCAGAAGATACACGTCAAAGCTTGGACGAACACAGACAAAAATTGGATGACGAACTTCACAAGGTGCTCGCTACATTAAAGGACAAAGGCCGTACCAATGGGCTGGGCCAATGGGCGCGACGGGCGGTACCGTCATTTCCAAAGGCCGCTTTGACACTGACACCGACCTGGGCGTTCAACCTGGCTTTGAGTTCCCGGGGCGAAAAAACCGTTCCCATCCCTGGGCAACCGCCTCTTGACCTGTTCGAACGCGGTTACTCAGGATTGTTCGACGGGGTACGGATGCGACAAGTGGCAGTTAGACGGTCCGGGGCGGAGTTGGCGTTGGGTCCGCTATCCGAGATTCCGGGTTTTTTCATCCAAGTACCGGACACAGACCCCTGCATGGTGAGAATCGAATGGTCAGATTCAAGCGGGACCGGAGTTGAGACGCTTCAAATCGCCGGCAATCAGACCCGGCGCATTTCGGTGGGGTACGGATCGGTCAGAATTCATACCCTTGATGGGGCGGTGTACGATCCCGACAGTAACGCCGAGCTGGACAGCACGCCTCCCGAAGATTTCTTTGGCGCGTGGCCAACCAGGGAGGGGACCTACTTCCGCGTGTGGGCGCCGAACGCCGAACGAGTCATAGTGGCCACGTTTCCAGGAGAGTCCCACGAAGAGTTGCGCCACCTCGGGGACGGCGCGTGGCATGGATATACAGCAGATACAAAAATCGGACAGGAATACAAGCTCTTACTCTCCACCCAAAAACACGAGGCTTGGCACGTTGATCCCTACGCACGGAAGCTCAATAATAACCAAAACGGCATCATCTGTGATCGTCGACCACGAGTCGAGGATGAATTCAGGCTTTCTCCGCATGAGCAGCTGGTACTCTATGAATTACACATCGGCTCGTTTAATAGAAGAACCCCAGACGCCATAGGCACATTCCACACGGCCGCCCAACGGCTCTCTTACCTGGTTGATTTAGGCGTTAACGCCGTTTTGTTGATGCCTGTTCATACCCGCCCCTCCGGCGATTCCTGGGGGTTCGATCCGTCCCACATCTTCGCTGTGACAGAGGAGTTTGGCGGTCCTGAAGCGCTCAGGCAATTCATTTTAAAGGCTCACGCCCACGGGATCGGCGTATTACTTCAACTGTGTCTGTCCCACGCCGGTCCTGAAACTCTCTTGTGGAATTTTGATGCTCAGCAAGATGATGAGCAAGACAACGGATGCTATTTCTTTCCCTCTACAGACCCACGCTCTAAGGGGCCTTGGGGACCAACCTACAACATCAGTAGAGAAGAGGTCAAAAGATATTTACGCGACAATGTCATGATGTGGTTCGAGGAATACGGCCTTGATGGTATCCACTGGGATACGGTCAGTTTTAGTGTGACATCGAGCTATTACCACGAATCTCCCCCCCATGATACAGAATCGTTTAAGCTCATCGCAGAAATTAATCAGGAGGTCCGACGCAGATGGCCCGATGCATTGATCACTGGAGAGGCTCCTGGTGGAAACGATTGGCCAATCGAGAGCATTGTACTAACTGCTATGTGGTCCTATTCCTTTGTCCATAATGTTCGCAATGTTCTAATACAACCAGAAGATCCGCAGCGAGACATCCGAACCGTACAAAACGAGCTCATGCAAGTCTCTACAAACAACCCTTTTGAAAGGGTGCTTTACATCGAGTCCCACAACGACACCAGAAACAGACTCCCGGAACAAATCGACAAGGGGCATGCAGACAGCTACTACGCGCGAAAACGATCCCTGCTCGGAACGACGCTGTTATTGACCGCTCCGGGAATTCCCATGCTGTTTCACGGACAGGAGATGTTGGAAAGCCGCCCCTTTGATCCTGCAAAATGGCACTTCGATTGGAACCAGACCAACTCCGGTTACGTGCAAGCCTTCCGCGACCTCATCCACCTCCGAACGGACAGCGATGGACCGACCGGCGGACTCTCGAGCACCCAATACGAAACGCTACATGAAAACCACGACGCAAAGGTCCTTGCCTACAGCCGAAGCGATCAAATTTTGATTGTACTCAACTTTGGAAACGTTCACTACAAGTCCTATTGGTTGCCTTTTCCGATTCATGGCCATTGGCAGCTGGTCTTTAGTGGTGACAACAAAAAGTATGATCCTCAATTTAAAAACCGGCATGCCGATGTGGTCGAAACGACCGCTTATAAAGCGTGGGAGATCGCAGGGGAAATCAGTTTGGCGCCATATTCAGGAGTTATCTATGTGTTCGACCAGGATTCGTGGGCGAAAGATGATTCTATCTATAAATAATGAGGAACTTTTAAATTATGGAGAGTGAAGGTCAGAACCGTGAATATTGATAGATAGTGCCCGACCGAAAATCGTAAATTTTGCCGATTACGGCGTTGGCCTGAAATTTTAATCCTCGAAATACGCCTTGTATTCCTCCGGTTAAAATTTCCAAGTTTTCGTTCAAACAATAGATATTAAACCCACTCTGTTTACCATTTTTTGTGAGGCTACCATGTCAAATGCAAACAACGTAAAAAATATTAATCAAAGTCATGCACACAACAATACCTGGGGTGAGTACCGCGTATGGGCTGCAACGGCCCGAAGGATTAAGACCACGTTACAAAGCTGCCGCAGAGTTGTTCTGTATCTCACACTCTTTAGTGCGGCCGTCGGCGCATTTGCCGAACAGTACCCGAAGATTGCCGGACAACTGAAGCCCTGGCTTGGGGGCCATATAATTGCAGATTGGGTGCAGCCCGTGCTCGGATGTATAGCGGGATTAGCCATTGCGATTGCGGGAATTATCATGCAGCGACTTGCTTCCCGCCGGAACCAAGAGGAGCAAGTACGGGCACGCTCAACCGCTGAGGCCTTGAAGTCACAGACGTATCTATACGTAACAGGCACGCCGCCTTATGATGCGGATGATCCACAGACGCGACTATACGACGAAACGGACCAGCTTGTTCAACAGGTCGAGAAGGAAATCATTAGCGAAGTCTTGTCGGACGAAAAGAGGCTGAAGCGCCGTCCGGAGTACCCAATGCCTGTCGAAACGTACATCAAGCAGCGCGTTGAAAATCAAATTCAATGGTATCGACGCAGTACTACTGAACATGGAAAAAAGGTCAAACAAGCACAGTACTGGTCCATTGTGTTTGCGATCGCCGGCTTTATCCTGAGCGGTCTTTCGGGTCTCTCCGGGATCAGTCCCCAGTGGGGGTGGCTTGGTCTCATGCCGGGATGGATTCCTGTCATTGGCGCATTCAGCGCGGCGATGGCCTCGCACTTCTATGCCGAACGACACGAATATTTGCAGCTAAGTTACCGAGCGACGGGACGCCGATTGACACGCCTGCTTGAACGCTTTACAAATCGTGAAGATTCAACTTCGAGGCGAACATTTATTACTAATTGTGAAAACACCATCTCCATAGAGAATCAAAGTTGGATGGCCGAGCTTCTTGAAGATAAAGATATGCCGGCGACCGATACCGATCCAAATGCTTGAATGGACGAACCCTTACAAAACATTTGAAAAACAACATAACATATCGTATATTTTATAAAATCCAATATTTGTGTTTTCCCCTTATTTTTAAACTTTTTCATTCGTAAAAGAAAATTACCGTATGAAACTGAACCATCACGG
Source organism: uncultured Desulfobacter sp. (assembly GCF_963664415.1). Classification (NCBI taxonomy): domain Bacteria; kingdom Pseudomonadati; phylum Thermodesulfobacteriota; class Desulfobacteria; order Desulfobacterales; family Desulfobacteraceae; genus Desulfobacter; species uncultured Desulfobacter sp. The sequence goes on from NZ_OY761445.1 coordinate 3,129,740, forward strand.
ATTTTCATGTCATGCTAAAACCCTAAAATTTATGTCGTAATTTTCAATCACTTCTGTGTAAACCCAATAAAAACAGACGTATTGCTATAGATCTACGCTAAATTTGTTCAAAAATTAGGGCTATTTTATACTACTAATATCTTGATATTGATTGGAAAAATGTTTATCGTGATGCACAAAATGACGATTTTTAGGTAATATTGCAGTGTTTTTCTTGAATTTTTTCAAATTTTGTGATTTTAATCAATTTTAACAAATGCGTATCATGACATTAATTGACCCTAATTTTGGTGCCGTATGGAACCCGAACATTTTTTTTGTCGACCACAAAATACCGCTCAAAAAAAGTACGAAGCTCTTCGTGCTTTTTATGTCGAAAAACGTCAAGCCGAAGACGTTGCCAAACAATTTGGCTATAAGTTGAGTTCATTCTATTCTTTAACCCGTGATTTTAAGAAAAATCTGTCGCAGGAAAATCCTGATCAGCATTTTTTTATTTCCAAACCAGCTGGCCGTAGACCTAAAGACGATACCAGCGAAACCAATCAATACATTATTGATTCTCGGAAAAATTATCTTTCAGTGCCTGACATCAAGGCCGCTCTTGATGCTCAGGGAGAAACTGTTTCTGAAGGATACATTTACAATCTACTCAAAAAAGAAGGATTCGCCCGACTTCCCCGCCGAAAAAGCACTACTCGTGAAAAGACAAGCGCTTCATTGAAAATAGAAGCACCGAAAAGTTATATGTTGGATTTTGCGCCTGAGTCATTTACCGGGCAAAATAGTTTTGGTGTGTTGTGTCTACTGCCATACCTGCAACAATATAGCATTGACAGGCTTATCCAAAATTCAAATTATCCGGAAACAGGCACAATAAACAGACTATCATCAATCCTGTGTTTCGTTGCCCTTAAATTGTCTAATGTCCGCAGATACTCTGCTGATGATATTTGGTGTATGGATAGAGGATTGGGGTTATTTGCCGGTTTGAATGTTCTTCCAAAAACTAGTTGGTACACTTCTTACTCTCATCGAATCACCAGTGAAATGAATAAAGAATTTCTCAAAGGGCTGCATCAAATATTGCTTCACGAAGGATTGCTTTCAGATACGTCCAATATTGATTTTACAACAATTCCGTATTGGGGAGACGATTCCCACCTTGAAAATAATTGGTCAGGAACACGGAATAAAGCGTTGGCAAGCATAGCTGCTGTATTAGCACAAGATCCAGATTCCGGTATCATTACATATGGCGACACTAATGTCAGGCATCAGCAAAAAAATCAAGTCGCAATTGAGTTCCTTGATTTTTATAATGCTAACAGCGGCAACGATCTGAAATACTTGGTTTTCGACAGCAAATTCACCACTTATGAAAATCTTGCCAAGCTTGGCAAAGAAATAAAATTTCTTACCATCCGAAGAAGGGGAAAAAAGATAGTCGAAGAACTTAGCCAAAAGTTGCCTTCATCATGGAAAAAAGTTAGAGTCACAATGGCAAATGGCAAAGGCCGAAACTTAAGAGTTAATGATGAAAAGATATTTCTAAAAGATTATGGTGGTGAGGTGCGGCAAATAGCAATAACAGGGCATGGTAAGATTAAACCAGCTCTATTAATAACAAACGATTTCGATAAACCCTGCGACAAGTTGATTAGAAAATATACAAGAAGATGGTTGGTTGAAAAAGGCATTTCAGAACAAATTGAATTCTTTCATCTAAACAAAGTATCATCATCAATGGTTATTAAAGTAGATTTTGATCTTACAATGTCCATACTTACACACAATCTGCTACGACTCTTTGCTATGGATTTACCTGGTTATTCGCATATCAGTGATTATTCTCTCTATAAAAAATTTCTTGCAATGACTGGGAATGTACAAATTGAAGCTGATCAGGTAACAATCAAAATTAAGAAAAAAAGAAACCTACCCTTACTGCTCACAACAATGCAAAAATTTAAAAAAATGAGGCTCAGATTTTTTGAAAATAAAACGTTCTCTGTTATTGGGGACAGCACAACTTGAGTGTGGATTTTGGCAAAATTATTTTCTGAAAGTAGGGTTTCTTAGCGTACCATGAAAATCCGTGACCATTATTATATACTACCCGTATCTCTTTTAATCGCGCTATTAGTCCCGGTGGGTCTGACAGCGGTGTCTTCAGCCTTTGCAGCAGAATCCGCATCTGTTGAAGCAATACAAGCGATCAGCAGTAAATGGAAGAAAGCAACGTCCGCAGGGTTTACCGATTCACAAGAGGCCCAGTCTGTCATGTCAGTTTTTGAAGATGATAAAGCCGCTTTGACAAGCACAGGAGATGCTGATTTTAAGACAGCGGTGGCAGAAGCACAATATCCCAAAAACGCTTTGATGGATCAGCTGTCAGAGCTTCTGGAAAAGCAGCAGGAAGAGGCCTGGCACGGGCCCGTGATCCCTTAAGCAAACTGTTTGAGCATTATCTGGAAACCCAGGAAGCCAATGAAGCTGGTCAGGAACCAGCCAATGCGGAGGAGGCTCTGACGGATGAGCGCCTGGTGGAGGATACAAGCCAGATGGATAAACAACAGGCGAACGGGAGTCAGCCGGAAGATCCTATGACCTTTTTCTCCGGTCTTCTTATAAAATCAGCCCAGACGGTTGACCATACCATTGAGGATATGGTGAAAAACGCCTTTGATAACAGTTTAGAATCATTTGTTTAATTAGGCCATACCAGGTCAGACAGGGTCAACCGGGTATTAATGAGACCAACGCATAGGTGAGAACCGGTTTCTTTGTCAACGTCAAAAAAATTTAACTTAACCACGGAAAGCACGGAAGAACACAGAAAGAATTTTGAGCCCTAATTTTCCGTGCCTTCCGTGGTTAAAAATTGTGTTATTTGAGCTTTTGAGCCTTCTCCATGGCCCGTTTAAAACCGGCTATGGAATTTGTAATGGACTGTTCAGGCACCGCATAGGAAAGCCGGAAATGGCCGGGTCCACCGAATCCGGAACCGGGCACAATCAAAATATTCTCCTCTTTAAGCAGTCCTGCAAATTCCACATCATTCTCAATGGGGGTTTTGGGAAACAGGTAGAATGCACCTTCGGGCACGTTAAACTCATACCCTGCTGCTGCAAGCCCGTCACAGATCATGTCCCGGCGTTTGCGATAGATATCAATATCCACACACACGCCCTGAAGCTTTCCCACCACCTGCTGGAACAGGGCCGGGGCGTTCACAAACATCATGGTGTTGGCCACACCGGCAGCCGCCGCAATCAGCTGCGCATCTTCAGCAGCAGGATGAACCGCAAGATATCCAACACGTTCCCCGGCCAGGGAGAGCTCTTTAGAATAGGAGGTCAACACAATGGTATGGTCATATACACCAAACATCCAGGGGACCTCCACATCATAGGCGATCTTGCGATAGGGTTCGTCCGAAATCAGATAGATGCGTCTGCCAAACTCCCGGCTTTTCTTTTCCAAAAGCTGGCCCAGCTCATCCAGCTCCTGTTTGGTATACACCACACCTGTGGGGTTGTTGGGGGAATTGATGAGCACAACGCGGGTCTCTTTATTAATGGCGGTTTCAATAGCACCAAGATCCAGATGGAAATCAGACTGGGTAGAGACGGTCTTGAGAACGGCCCCGGCAATAAAGGCATACTGGTTGTACCCCACAAAATAGGGGGCCGGCACCAAAATCTCTTCGCCGGGATTGACCAACGCTTTTAAGGTATCATTCAGCGCACCGGCCGCCCCGACACTCATAATCACCAGATCCGCAGTCATCCCAACGCCACACTGGGCATTAAGATAATCGGCTACGGCCTGGCGCACCCAGGGATATCCTGCATTGGGCATATATCCGTGGGAGGTTGCGGCATCGTTCACTATATTCAGCACCGTTTCCTTGACCACCGGCGGCGGCGGCACATCGGGATTTCCCAAAGAAAAATCAAACACATTATCAGCCCCGAACTTTTCTCTCATTCGGATGCCTTCCTCAAACATTTTTCGGATCATAGACGCAGATTCTACAATTCCGACCATCTTGTCTGCAATTGGCATGGCATTACCCCTTTATCAGTTAAGTATAATAATATATTTGGAAGACACCATAACGTAAAACGCATCAAACCAAAACGTTTAATTTATCCACACACACGGCATTTGCCATGTACATTCTAAAGCCAGACACAATATTGTGATGGTCGAATAATTTTCTTAAATGGGAACAATTATACCCAAACACATCTAAAACAAAGCAGCAAAGTCACAAAAAATCTTCATTTTAAAAAAATGGACTGACATGGAAAGTTTGGAGAATTGTTCGACGAAAAACCGGACAATTTATTTGATTCCAATATAACGGTCACGGACCGTCCTTGGTCTTTGACCGTGGTTCGTCCCACAACGAATATTTAAACATCTCTGTGGCTTACAGAGAGTTTCTTATAAATTCAACTGAACCTATTGTAATTATAACATGTTTCAGGTTAATATCTTCCTAAAATCATCATTATAGCTTACATTTCGCATGGGTAAAAATAATTATCAATATTTTAAGAACGACCAATAATGCATTGTAATATCAATAAGATATAAAAAATCTAGACTTTCACTCTAAATTGTTTTATAACTCCCTTAAACTCAACAAGAGGGGGTGTTATGGAACAATTTGAAGCACAGTTCAACCAGGTTGATGTTCTGCCAATGGTCAAGCATTATATGGATGAACTTCATCTGTTCAATCTTTTTACCAAGTATGTCCCCGGGGCACCTAACAGCCTGGCTGAACATGCAGAAAGCCTATGTGTCCTTACGGCAAATATCATTTGTGAAAATAAGCCATTATATAAAATTCAGGATTGGTTGGCCAAGTACTCCGACGATCTTGCTGCAGAACCGGTTGAAGCAAAGCTGTTCAATGATGACCGGTTAGCCAGATCCCTTTCTGCCCTTTTCGAGGCAGACCGCCATTCGCTTATGACAGAGGCCTCGGCTAACGCAATTGCGACCCATGATCTGCTGACCGATGAAGTCCACAATGACAGCACCACAGTGACCTTCATCGGTAAATATGACAACCCCGATCCTCAGGCCGTCAAACTCAAACACGGCCACAACAAAGATTTCAGACCTGATTGCAAACAGGTCGTATTTGGCCTGAATATCACTTCCGACGGCCATGTGCCGTTAAGTTATGAACTTTTTGATGGCAACACTTGCGACGATGTCACCCATATTCCAAACTGGAATGGCCTACGCGCACTATTGGGTAAGGAACAGTTTATTTACGTAGCCGACTGTAAGCTTTGCGGCCAGGACAACTTGGATCACATCGACAAAAACGGCGGGTTATTCATCACTATTGTCCCAAAGGGCCGTAAAGAGGTGAAACTATTTTACCAGTATTTGAAAAAAAATGATGCTGAATGGAAACATGTTTTTGTTACCGAAAGTTCACGCAAAAAAAATAAGCTCAACACCTACAAAACCTATGAGGCAGAACCAACGCAAAAAGGTTACCGCATTATTTTTGTACATAGCAGCGCAAAACAAGACGATGACAAAGGTCGCCGGCAAAAGAAGATAGATAAAGCTGTTTCACAATTGGAGGAGTTAGTACCCAAGCTAAACGCGTATCATCTAAAAACCAAGAAGGAAATTAAAACAGCAGTTGATAGCATTTGCAAAAGTGTCCAAGACTTTATTGATGTAAAAATTATCACCGAACGTAAACAAGTCAGAGTGAAATTGTCACCTGGCCGTCCTTCTCGAAGGAAAAGCGAATACAAAAATAAATGGGCATATTCTCATAGTATTGAATGGAAGCTTAATGAAAAAGCCCTTTTAGAAGCGTCGAGGACTGATGGAATTTTCCCCCTGATTACCAACACTTCCTTAGAGGCTGGCGATGTTTTGAAAAGATACAAAAACCAACCCTTTCTTGAAAAACGCATGTATACCAAAAAGACGGTTTTGGAAGTAGCCCCGGTTTTTCTTAAGAAAGAAAAACGGATCGAGGCCATGCTTTTTTTGTATTTTATAGCCTTGATGATTGTGTCTCTTATCGAACGTAAAATCCGCATGAACATGGCCAAAGAGGAGATAGAACAGCTTCCAATTTTACCTCAGAAAATGAATACAAAAAAGCCGACCTGGAGCAACATCCGTTACTACTTTCGAAATATCCATTACTCAAAAATAAACAAAAACGGAATTTGCATTCAATCAGCGGTAAAAGGTCTCAACTCTCTGCATGAGCAGGTTTGTTCACTTTTAGAAATTCCCAGTGAGGTGTACAATACCCTCCATGGCCGCTGGTGGCAGTTCCGGGCTACTTGACTGTTTTAACAATGCATTTTGAGGATAATGCAAAAATTATTTTTTATCCATGCGAAATGTAAGTTATAGTGTTCGCTTGGAAGTGCTGACAATTATTTTTGGCTCATGTCGTGTTTTGGGGTCCTTTAAATTTGTTGAAGAACCAAATCTGACTTGCGTTACTGATTCTCATCATAATAAATATCTGCTCTACTACTAACTGGTTATATTCGGAGCGGAGCTGATGAAGGTAAATATAAAGAGCCTGATAGATGATGTACAATGCTATGAAACCGTTCGTGACCTACGTTGGCCAGAAATACGAGAATGCCCTTTTTGTAATTCCATACGCACAATCAAAAAAGGTTACGATGATAAGGACTCCGCCAAACAACGCTATAAATGCAAAGATTGCGGAAGACGCTTTGATGATCTCACTGGAACCATTTTTTCTGGACATCACCAACCCCTCAAAGTGTGGATATTGTGTCTCTATTTCATGGGGTTGAATTTGTCCAACAACCAGATTTCTAAAGAATTGGGGCTTAATCGTGGAGATGTTCACAACATGGCTGCTCAGCTACGCGAAGGCGTGGTAAAAAAAAACCACAGATAACTCTTCGGGATGAGGTTGAATGCGATGAGGTGTATATCGTTGCAGGGCACAAAGGCAACCCCGCGGCTGTATTAAAAAAAGGAAGAGACGGTCGGCGTAACCGATTAAGGGGTGCCAGGGGCCGTGGTACGTTAGAGAAAGAGAAACCACCCATTTTCGGGATGATACAACGGTGCGGACAGGTTGTGATTCAAATGCTGCCCGATGTCCGGCAGACCACCATTAAGCCTTTGATAAAGGCCACTATACAGTCTGGAACATTGGTCTATACCGATGAATATGCCATTTATAACAGGTTGGATGAGTGGGGTTACGACCATGAAAGCGTGAATCATGGGGCCGGTGAATATGCCAGAGACGACGATGGAGACGGATTTTGTGAAATCCACGTGAATACAATGGAAGGCTTCTGGTCATTACTCCGAAGTTGGATTCGCCCACATAGGGGGATCTCACAGGAGAAACTACCTTTTTACCTCGGTTTTTTTGAATTCGTTCATAATGCTGGTAAACGTGGAAAATCCTTGCTTCACTCACTCATTGAGGTGATGATTAAGTGAGACCCCAAAACACGACATGAGCCTTATTTTTTATTCCCAATTGCCGACGCAAAAGAGGGTATGATGCACACACTTTCACAATGGGCAATCTGTGTTCGTTTTATGCATGGTATCAGGGTTATATGTTTCCAGTATATGCAGGAAACAAAAACGAGGCGAAGAAGCGCTCCGTGCAAGCGAGGAGTCCCTGCGGGGCCTATTCAGCGCATTGCCTATAGGAGTCGGGACGCTCAAGGATCGAGTGCTCACGTCGGCCAATGAGAGGATGTGGGAGATTACGGGGTATCCCCCGGATGAAAGCATCGGCAAACCTGCAAGCTGTATGCAGACAAAGATGAATTCAAACGTGTTGGCAAAAAAATTTATAGTGAAATAGCCAGGGTTGGGTGTTGTTTCGTGAATGCTTGCTGGAGGCGTAAGGATGGATTGGAACTGAACGTTCTGATCGGTGCGGCAGTTGCACACAAAGGTTCGGAGTCCACGGACATCGTGTCGTCGGTCATGGATATTACTGAGCAACACGAAAAAGAAGCTTGGTACCGGCTTCTGTTCGAGAAAGCGCATGATGGTCTACTCCTCATGGACGAGCATCACTTCGTAGACTGTAACGCCAGTGCGCTCAGGGCATACCGTGTGGCGCGTGAGCGGATTATCGGTGCTTCGCCGTTTGATTTTTCACCGGAGAAGCAACCCGATGGCACCGAATCCAAACAGGCCGGCCTGCAACGTATCAACTCCGCGCTTGCCGGGGAGCCCCAGGTTTTCGAATGGCGTCATCTGCGTGGGGATGGTGTACCAATTGACGCTGAAATCAGCCTGAATTGCATCCAGCGGGGAGGCAAGCAGTACCTTCTGACCACGAATCGGGATATCACGGAACGCAATCAGATGCTAAAGGCCCTCCATGAAAGTGAGGAATACCTGACGAGCATCTTCCGTACCGTGCGGACCGGAATCGGTGTCGTGGCCGACCGGTCGTTGGAAACCGTCAATGACCGATTCTGCGAAATCTTCGGGTACGCCCGCGAAGAGCTTGTGGGAGATCTAACCAGAAAACTTTATGTTTCTGAAGAAGAGTTCCAGCGCTGCGGGAAAGCGATATACGGCCAGCTGGACGAAAATGGTAATTCAATCACACTTTAAAAATGGGAGACATCTTATGAATGAGCAGGGAATATTGCTTGAGTCAGGCACCAACGAACTGGAGCTGCTCGCAGTCCTGATAAATGACCAGCTTTTCGGGATTAACGTTGCCAAGGTCCAATCTATTCAACAATATGATCAAAAATCAATAGCCACTCTACCCCATGAGGTGCCGGGAGTTCTTGGCATGCTACTTTACAGGGACAAGACGATTCCTGTAATGGATTTAGCACAGATACTTGATATTGAGGAGACCATTGAATATGAAAGAGAAATCGTTGTGGTTACTGAATTTAATAATTCTGTAAATGGTTTCAAAGTTAATGGTGTAAGACGTATATATCGGATATCCTGGAAAGACCTGGTACCACTCGATCAGACCATCGGGGATACAAATTATTTTACTGGTTCAGTAAGCATTGAAGGTGATCAGATATTGGTCGTTGATCTTGAGCATATTCTATCAACGATTTTTCCAGATCTTATCATTGAAGATGTTAGTGAGGAAAATCTTTCAAAAAATGAGAATATTACAAGGGATCAACTCCAAATTATTTTTACAGATGACTCATCGACGATACGAAAGGGTGTGTCACGTGCTCTGAAATCAGCAGGGTTCTCAAACATTACGGAATTTGAAAATGGTTCTCAAACGCTTCAACATTTAGAAATTAATTTTGGAACCGGAGAACAGAACTTAAGTAAAGTGGTTCTTATAAGTGATATAGAAATGCCCCAAATGGATGGACTGACTTTATGTAAAAATGTGAAACAGAATCCAAACCTCAAAAACATTTTTACCATCATGTTTTCAAGTTTAATTAACAAACAAATGATTGCAAAGTGTAATGCGGTAAAAGCTGATAATTATGTCACCAAACCAGAAACCAATCAACTAATTCAATTGCTGGATGAACTATGTATCGGTTCTGCGGATTAGTAAATGCAGGGCGAGACTTTTTGGTATTATTTTTGCCAAAAGCGTTCAAAGGCTATACCCCTTATCGGACCAGAGGAAGTCGATGGATCCCCTGTGCCCCCGAGGTAGTGCCGGAATAGGCCCATATTGTAAGATCTTGATAATATTTTTATTCTTTGTTATAGCTTGCTTAAAAAAAGGAAATCCCCATCCATCATTCTTATTCCAAGGGATAAAAAGTCATGAAAGCTTTTTACACAAAAATGGCATTCTTAGTGGCTGTTTCAAGCGTGTTAGCTATTTTTATCTTTGGTTTTACCGGCGCAGTACTGGCTCAGACCATTGATGTGACGGTTACCACTGCAGTAATCTCTTCACAAAATCAGGCCACATTTACAGCAACTGAAACGGGCAATGCCAAAGCGCATGTGAGTATCTATATTGATGGCATATTGAGCGGCGAAACCGATTCAAATGGCAAATGCGTAGTTTCCGGTTTAACGTCCGGTTCGCATGCTTGGGAGGCAATATATGGGGGGGGCGCCATAGGGATAGGGAAGTTTGTATTTTTCCAATATGGCATTTTAGCGACAGGAACAGATAGCCCACCCATCAATTTTAGTTATGCCATTAATGTCACGGCATCAACTTCCGGGATATGGGGTTACGATGCCGGGAATAGTGGTGAATATAAACAAGCATTTATTGATACTCCAGGTATTGCATCTGGCACATACTTAAAATGTAAAAGAAGGGAAATCAGAGCAGATATCCATTATGGTATTTCTTTTGATAGCCCCCCTTCAATAAACGTATCATCAACTGGATATGATGGAGCTAATCCGCACATAGGAGGTTCACCTTGGTGTAGTATGATCGAAGAGAGAACTGATGGATGCAGTCTTAAAAGCTTTGTATATTATGTAGGATATACTATTTTAGGCTCAAGCGTTAAAAAGTGGCTTCCCGATGACAATGCACAGTTTTCAATTACCTGGTCCGGCTCAAAAGCAGGTAGTAACAGCGTAAATAATAACGATATGGATAAAATTATTGAGACTATGTCTGGTAACCGGACCAACGGGACGAGTTTAGCGCTTACTGTTAATGGGACCACATACCACGGTGAGTATAGCGTCCAGGGAGGTGGCGTAAAATTATGGTTTGTTGGAAATGAACTACATGCTGCGTATATTGCGTCACCACAATCCTGGTCACAAACTAGTGCCGGGTCAGGCAGCGTTACCGACAAAGATGTGGGTAGATTAATAACCGAATCTTCATTGGAATCCCCTAATAACGATACTGCTTATTCAGTCGAATATCTTTTAATAAATGGAACATCCGTGCGTGATCAGGACGACAACGATAAAAACAGAGATTTGAATAAAATCGAATATAGCGGTGTTATGGGGTGGATGTCGGGGAACAAATTGTATGCCAGCATGTCTTATCATCCGCCGTCGGCATTTATCGATTCTATTTCACCTATCTTAACTCAAATTGATGATTCTGTGTATTTCAATGGTCACGGAACAGATACGGATCCGGGTGATTATATAACCGAATATAAATGGCGGTCGCATAAAGATGGTGTGTTAAGCACTTCAAGCTCGTTTGCAACCGATAAGCTTTCGACTGGAAGTCATGTTATTTACTTTCAAGTGGCGGACAGTACCCCGTACACTAAACCATTTACACCGTTATGGTCTCCGGAAATAACCAGCAGTATACGAGTAAATAAACCTCCGGTTTCTTATATAAGTTTAATACGAGGTACCGGCATAGATAGCAATGGTTATCCGACATTAATATTGGGAGAACCGATGACCTTTGACGGTGTTGGACTTGACTTTGACGGATATATCTCAGGCTATGAATGGAATTCCAATATAAGCGGACTACTGAGCACTTCCAAATCATTTACTATCTCTGATCTGCCAATTGGCGTCCATAAAATATCTTTGCGAGTATGGGACAATGAAGGTGCGTGGTCAGAAGTTTCAAGAGAGATAAAAGTAAGGCGCACACCGGTCGTATTTGTTGGTGGCTATGATTGGGAGGACATGCCCAAATATGGCGAAATTCATTATCGCCCTGAGATAGAAGACCCAAAGGCCACAACGAGAAATTCTAATTTATTTATTCAACCACGGACAGGCGATCTTTATAAATGGGCGTATAAGCTTTCCGAAGAGATAAGTAAACTGAAATTGGATACTGGGACAAAAAAGGTTGATATTGTAGCATATAGTGCGGGCGGTTTGATTGCCAGATGGTATATTCAGAAAGGTTATAGAAATGATGTCAGAAAATTTATCAGTGAAGCCTCTCCGCATCATGGAACAGATGTTAGCTTATTGGGTCAAATATTCTTAGAACCCTGGGAAGGAGAAAAGGGGGGAGGGAGGAGTATTAGGCCCCACAGTGATTTCTTGAGAGAATTGAACGGACACGATGGTTGTGCTGACACTCGTGAAAGAGGCATCGATTTAATTAACCCAAATACTGAATATTATGTTATTGCCCAGGATAGTGAATATTACCGTACATTTGCACATACACATAACAAAGGGCTTGAAAAAATATTGGGGGGTAATATTACCTTTCCTGCCTTGTTACGGATAGGGGACGGGGTTGTTCTCGGCTACAGTGCATATTTGGACAATGTAGTATGGTTTAGAATAAATGAGGGCGACCATCCAGGCTATTATGAAGAACTTGGTGTAATTGCCAAAGCGAATGAAATACTTCACAACGATTCATTTGCAAACATGGTTCAAGATTCCACAAGCAGTTTTGAAAACCCCTTAGAAGACACCTTGGAAGGGCGCATTCCCATTTTCACGGTTATGCAGCTAACAATGAAATATGTGAATTGGCCATTTGTTTCAGACAGTTCCATCGTCCCGATTTATAGTATGAGCGCAGCATGAGCATTTTCTCCGCATTTTCTTTATACCAAAAAATGCAGGGACCCTTGAGTCTCAAATTGACAACTCTTCGAATCGAACTTTCAATCGCACCACTGCCAATCGGCAAATTCAATGCCTTTACCGTTGGGAAAGCAAGACGGTGCCTATTACGTACAAAATAATCCCGTTCTGTCTTTATGGCTTTGCTGTTCCGGCCTCGACAAAGAGCCTGTACTTCTTGTACGACCGTTGCCGATTCACCTTTTAGCAAAAACCGTCGCTGTTTTGAGACCCAGGCTTTACGTTTTTTGGCTGACCAGTTTTTTCGTAATCCTGCAACCTTTCCCAGATGCTCTACTGCATGATAAAAATCAAGGAGTTCATGCACACTCTCCGGATTCAACCCCAGTGCCTTGATCAGACCAGGGACTCGATTCCATATCCAATGAGCCCCGTCCGCAACAAACATGGTTTTGCTAACCTAAAATTGACCCCTTTGAGGGCCAAATGACAACCTAAAATTGACCCCCCACTTTGCATCAGTACTCTGGTATTGAATGGAGATTTTTAACCCATTACCGGAGACGAAAAGGAGAATGCTTAAAGTGGATCAGTATGATTACATCCGAACAGCTCACCGTGTTTATGGAAAGGCCATTAAAGAGCTTGCCAGAGAAACCGGCCATTCAAAAAACACCATAAAAAAAATTTTAAAGCAGGAATACATTGGCTACAAGCAACGATCTAAACAGCCATATCCCGTTCTTGGTCCTTATATCCAGGAGATAGACCGCTGGCTTGGCGATGACAAGGACAAGCCATACAAACAGCGACATACAGCAACCCGGATATACCATCGTCTGAAATCGGAACTCGAGTATTCCGGTGGAGAGACGACGGTTCGCCGTTATGTGCGTGAGGCAAAGCTGAGGCTGGGTTTAACGAATCAGCAGGCATTTATCCCATCAGATCCGACGACTGCCCAGGAAGCCGAGGTAGACTGGGGAAACTGTCAGGCAGTTATTGCCGGCGAACCCGTGAAGCTGAAATTATTTTGCATACGTTCAAAATGTTCGGGCAAACACTTTGTTCGCTGTTATCCCTGTGAAAGGCAGCAAGCTTTATTTGACGCTCATATCCAGGCCTTTTCATTTTTTGGAGGCGTGTTCCCAGTTCTTATCTATGACAATCTGACAACAGTCGTACAAAAGGTATTTAAAGGAAAAAAACGTCATCTTCAGGAATCTTATAATCGGTTCAAGGCCTATTACAACTTCGATCCAAGGTTTTGCAATCCCGGCCAGGGCCATGAAAAAGGTGGGATTGAAGGCCTGGTCGGCTACGCTCGAAGAAATTATATGGTTCCTATCCCACATGCTGACAGCCTGGACGAATTGAACACGCGCCTCCTCGATGATTGCATGGCCTATGGAGAGCATCGCATCGCCGGTCAAACACAAAGCGTCAATGAATTGTTTGAATCAGAAAAGCAGGTATTGCTGCCATTGCCGACAACATCGTTCAGTAACGTTGAGACGTTCATGGTCAGGGTAAACAAATATGCCACCGTTATTATTGACAAGAACCGGTATTCTGTCCCGACGCGCTATGCTTACATGAGAGTGCAGGCGATAGTAGAGATAGACCAGGTGATCATTTATTGGAGCGGCAGAAAAATAAGCACCCATCATCGGTTATATGGAAATAATAAGTGGAGTTTAAAACCGGAACATTATCTGGAGTTGATTCGTCAGCGTCCACAATCATTTGATACCGCCCGGCCAATTTTACAATGGCGTGATCAATGGCCGGATTGCCTGGAAAAGTTATTAGAACATTTTCGCCGGAAAAACGGTGTAACCAAAGGTACCCGGGAATTTGTCACCGTGCTGATGCTGTACGAAAAATATGCTGTCGACAAGATCGAAGCAGCCGTAAAGGAAGCACTGAAAAGCAATGTCGGCTGCAGCAATGCTCTCAAGCAGATTTTACACAGTCAAAACATCTCTATGGAGTCCCAATTTGATCCTTTGTCGAACTGGGAGACACTGCCCCCTGCTGACATCTCGGCATACGAACAGCTTGGAGGTATCTTATGAACCCAGCAGTCCAGGCAGTCCTCACACAGCACTTAAAAACGCTGAAGCTCTCGACGATGGAAAAAGAGTTGGAAGGTCAGATCCGGCAGGCGCATGAGGCGGCCTGCGGCTACGATGAGTTTTTATTGAATCTTGTTGAAGCGGAAGTTCAAATACGGCAGGAAAACGGTCGCAAGCGACGTCTCAAGGAAGCCAGGTTCCCGATGCAGAAACCGCTTGAAACATTTGATTTTGAGGCTGCCCCTGATTTGGACGCCCGGTTGATCAAAGAACTTTCAACAGGGACATTCATTAAAGAAGCCCGGAATATAATTTTGATAGGTAAAAGCGGAGCCGGTAAAACCCATCTGGCAACCAGCATCGGGATGGAAGCCTGCCGGTATGGACATCGAGTTCGTTTTATTACTGGTTGTGGGCTTGCAAACGAACTGACGGAGGCCAGGGAACAACAGGCTCTGGGTAGAATGATAAAACGATATGCCGGTTATGGGCTGTTGATTCTTGATGAATTGGGGTACGTCCCGTTCAGTAAAATCGGCGCTGAATTATTGTTCCAAGTCCTTACCGAGCGCCATGAAAGACGTTCGATCATCATCACTACCAATCTTGGTTTTGGTGATTGGACGCAGGTGTTTGGCGATGCAAATCTTACCGCTGCTCTGCTGGATCGTGTCACTCACCGGGCTCACATTATTCAATGTAACTGGGACAGTTATCGACTTAAACAGACTTTAAAATCGAGAGGATAAAGAATGAAAGAACTGGATGTATATAATCCCCTGAAAGGTCGAAATGAAACGATAAGGATCGAGATCTCCGAAGACTGTACGACCTATTTTGAAGAGGCGGAGAAGAATGATGATATCCTGAGCATTACAGACACAGATGCCGGTTTGTTAATACAAGAGTGTGGGTGCACAAAACCGATTCTCATAGCTGTAGAATCACGGGAATCAATTAATTACAGCCAAAAAGGAGCGTTGAAGGCAATAGCCGACTACTGCGTTGGGTAGCCCGTCCGGCCAGGGCCAGGGGATCGGCCCGGCGCCGGGCCGATCCCCTGGCCCTGGCCGTTACCCAAACCGGAACTATATAAAAAGCGATAAGAGAATGATTTTAACAACAGGGGGGGTCAAAATTGGGTTGTCGAGAGGGGTCAATTTTGTGTTGCAATTCCGACAAACAACACCTTGTCTGCTTTTTGGATGCAAAGAGACTTCAAATAGCCCTTCAGCAGCAGAAACAAGCCATCAGGCCCATTAAAACCGCCATCAATAAATGGGGCAAAGCTTTTTTCCTGTTTCCCATGGGCATCGACGACATAAATAATCAACAGCTTGGGTTCTCTCCAGGCCCCATGATATCTGGTTCTTCCTTTGGCTGTCCGGGGACCTCGCTTTTTTTCCCGCAATCGAGTCCGGCCACCATCGGTGCTTATGACAACCCGACGACCTTGAAGGTTGTCCTCTTCATTTAAGGGGAGCAGACCCATTTGCTGTACCACCCGTGCTCGTTCTGCGTAGCGGTAGGCCAGTTTCCGGATCACCTTAACATCCAGGATAGTGCCATGATCACAAAGGACCTGACGTACTTCCTCAAATGAGCTCAGTAACGCGGACCAGGCGCTGACCATCGCCGCCAAGATTGGTGTACATCGATCATGAATCCCGAGCAAAGCCAAAGCAGCATACAAGCCCTTATATCTTTTGCCATTTCGACGGTCACAGGCTCTTCGATAGTATCGAACATGGATTGGGATCGTGCAACCTGAGCTGGTTTGAATTTGAACTGTCTCAAACCCTTCACTTTTCATTCGGCCAGGCCAGCTACGCACCAACTCTCTTTCTTGTTCGTTATGCTCTGGAGAGTTTATACTGGTTTGGACTTTTTTTTTAGCATCAACGCGGCTAAACGATTGGTATAGCTTAAAATTTCTTGTTCAACCTGAATGAGTTCTTCCGGACTGCGAATTAGCCGTTTCTCTTTGTCCAGCTGTTTCAATAATTCATATATTTCTTCTACCGTTTCGCAGGATTCAGCCTTTTTGAGTTTCATACTATTTTCTTCCTCATCAGTTGATAATCGAGGGGAAGCATAACTTCTTTTTGCTAAAGAGGATAGTCCGTTTTAAAAACCGGGAAAATGGGAATGCGCCCGCTGGGAGGGACAACAGAACTTATAGAAAATGACCGCATTGTTACAAATGAAAGCCCTATTTTTCTAGCTGAATCTCCAGAACTTAATGAAGGGTTTAATGGCGTAATAGATAATGTAGCTATCTATAAGAGTGTCAAACCGCTAAGTAAAATTGAAAAAACTTGGGCTTCAATCATGCTGCGGTGCCAAGGAGATTTTGACAACGACTGTGATGTGGATGGGAGTGACCTGACTGTTTTTGCTGTTGGGGGGAGCAGCATCACGGCGAAACAATTCGCCGCAGACTTCGGCAGGATGAATTGTCCCTAAATAGACCCAACGAAAACATAGCTTCAGCCTATCCGCAGCAATAGTCCCCGGTCCCGGGCAGGCGAATTTTAATGAATGGTGGTTCCCTGTTCAGCGTAAATAAGAATCGGATAAAACATAATATGAAACAACTCTGGCCAGTTAAGGCAGAATTTCAGGATGATAAACGTCGAAGATTGTTTGATGATTTTTTAAGTGCCCCCCTTTTCAGGTTTCTGAAAAGGGGGACTTTTGGGGTTAGGATTAGCCAATCGGAAGAATTGCTCTGCTGTATTGTTCGTTAAGAACCTCCGCCATGGCAAGATAAATAGCGCTCATTCCGCAGATGATGCCTTCAAAACCGGCAATTGTTCCGATAAGATGTGAACCTGTCCAGTCTTTAATTGCAAGAAGAAAAAACAATACTGTCAGCGATGCAAAAACAAACTGAAGGCCTTTGCTGGATTTTAATGTCCCGAAAAACATGAACATTGTAAAAATGCCCCACATAAACAGATAGCAGGCCATGAATTTTGCGGGTGTTGCATCTGCCCAGCCAAGCTTAGGCAAGAGAATAAGCGCCACCAAGGTCAACCAGAAGTGACCATAAGATATGAAGGCCGTAACACCAAAAGTATTACCTTTTCTAAACTCAAGAATACCAGCGATAATCTGGGCTGCCCCCCCGTAAAAAAGCCCCATTGCCAGAATCATTGAACTGATTTCAAAAAAACCGGCATTATGAATATTCAAAAGCACGGTTGTCATTCCAAAGCCCATCAATCCAAGAGGTCCAGGATTTGCTAACGTTTCATTTCTCATTTTCATACTCCTGTTTGTAAATTATTAAAAATTGTAAAATACTTTTAACAGAATTAGCAAGCATTGTGCCATCGTCCTATTGCAGGCTTCGAGTCGATTTATTGCCGTGAATAATCAGCCCATATGTCCATCATCATTCGTCACAATCGTTTGGATAGTTTTTAAAGACCTGAAAGGCCTTGTCATCATCGTTTTGAGGTAAGCTTAATAATTATTGAAAGCTCAACATTCAGGCTTAATCACAAATAAATTTATTCTTAGTTCTTCTGAAAAAAAACGGTGAGGTGAGAATTAAAACAAGGCAAAAAGATGCTATTGGGCGCATATGACTCAAATTAGGACCGATCTGTCCTATTTCAAGGCAGATTTATCTCATGGGTCATCATTTTACGATAAAGTGTCTTGGGGGAAATGCCCATTTTCTTAGCGGCTTTTCCTCTGTGCCACCGGGAGAGCTCGAGTGCAGAAAGAATAAACTGTTTCTCAAACCGGGCCACGGCATCAGGCAGGGGAAGATCTGCGCCTGAATCCGAAACAGCCATGAGTCCTGGGGGTCGGGAGGGGGGGCTCGCTGGGAGGGCGAGATTCGGTGGAGCAATAAAATCAAGACCGTGAAAGCCAATGTACCTGCGCAGAACATTCTGGAGTTCCCTGACATTTCCGGGCCAGTGGTAATTGTATAGCGCTTGTATGTCTTGTTCGGGTAAGGCATAAAAGTGAAGGGATGATTTCATCCGGCTGAAAAAATAATCTGCAAGTAGAGCAAGGTCTTCCTTCCGTTCACGAAGGGGCGGGATATCTATCGGAATGACATACAAGCGGTAAAAAAAATCGCTGTGGAGCCTGCCCTTTTGAACCTCTTCCCATAGATTCCGGGTACTGGCGGCAACAATTCTGAACTCGGAATAAAGGACCTCATTGCTCCCAACCGGTGAATATCCTCCCCCGTCCATTACCCGTAGGAGCTTAACCTGCATGCTCAGGGAAAGTTCGCCAACTTCATGAAGAAACAGGGTGCCGCCCTGTACATAGGAAAGAACGCCCTTTTTGTCATTATGTGGACCGGTAGCGGCTCCTTTTACATGACCAAAAAATTCGGTTTCCAGGAGAGATTCAGAGATGGCATCACAATTAACAGAAAAAAACGGAGCGTTTTTTCTTTGGCTGGTATCGTGTATCGCCCTTGCAACCAGTTCCTTACCGACCCCCGATTCACCTTGGATAACAACACTGTCAGTACTGCCTGCCGCCCGTACAATTATGCCATAGACCTCCTGCATTTTTCGGCTTTTGCCAATGATATTGCAGAACTTGAAGCGTTCACCCATTGAAGACCGAAACAGTGAATAGCGTTGCTGGAGCTGTTCGGATTCACGTTTCATTGCCTCTTCCTGGATTTTGCGAAGGGAAATATCCTGAAGAGTTGTGACTGCGCCTGTGATCTTGCCTTCATGGTCAAAAACAGGAGCCGCCAGAAAATTTATATATCTTGGTTTTCCATTAATATTTTCAAAATAGTCTGTTGCCTCCCAGGCATTCTGCACAAGGCTGGACTGCGCCGGATTTTTCGTGCTGTATATTTCAAGAATTTTTTTATAGTCTTGCTCGACAACAAGATCGGCCAAAACGGGCCGTTTGCTGGAATAAAAAATCTTCCACTGGTGGTCGGTGCCGATAATCTCGTCAGCGGAAACGCCTGTGAGAACTTCAAAAGCTTTGTTCCAGATTTTTACCCTGTGGTCGGTCCCTATGGCAAACTGGGATATCGGCGTATACTCAAGCATAATTAAATCCAGCCCCGGGTTTTTAGCTTTCTTAAAAATTCAGGCATAAGATCAGGCGGCAGGGTATCCAATAGGCAAGTGGTCATGGTCAATGCTGACAAATTGTTCATATTATTCTTCCTTTATGCCCTCCAAACATGGGTTTTCGGTTCAAACACAAGCTTTTATGCCTGCCGACATTGTTAAACGCCTTGTATAATCATCCAATAATGGTCTTGCCCGGCATTATTTTTGGGTAAAGGACCTCTTACCGCTTAAAAACACCAAAGCAAAAATCGAGCCAATAAAAGTCGACGTTGAAGTGCGATAATTTGTTTTTTCGCCCGGTTCGGTGCGTTCATTTCTGTCAAGGGCAATGCGTTACTTGACGGCTGATTTTAGATAAGCTTAGGCGAGCCTGTATAGACTTCATCGTCAGATTACCTATTTTAAAAAGGGAATCTTTTTTTGATTTTTAGAAGCAGGACTCCCTTAGTTGGATATCTTTCCTATGAGTCCAATTCTTAATGCTTATTAAAAATACAGGGAGAAAAATGACAATGTCATTACGTAGGTTGATATCAAATGCTTCTTGGTTCTGTTCATTGTGCCGGCGTTACGCCTGAGTGTGAAGACCTGTAAAAATTAAAATTTGAATCCATTCTTGCCATCCAGACAACTGTCAGGATATGATGAAGTTGAAAACAAAAGTTTAAGTTTATTATCTTTCCCTGAGACTTGTTTTTTTATTAAACTTGCATCACCAACGAAATGGATAAGCAGTTTTTGTTACAGTGCCCGTTGAAAAAACAGGAGTAGGTTATATGTCAAATAAAGAAGAGAACCTTGTTCAGAAAGTGTTGAAAGAGCAACAGGCACGCCAGACCGGCTACCGGGAGCGTGCTCTTAAGATGTTCCCTTGGATCTGTGCCCATTGTGGCCGCGAGTTTGAAGGAAAACGAGTCAAGGAACTTACTGTTCACCATAAAGACCACAACCACGACAATAATCCGCCTGATGGGAGCAACTGGGAATTACTTTGTATCTATTGCCATGACAACGAACATTCCCGGGACCAGGTCGCTGATGCCTATTCCGACGAAGTGGCTGGGAGCACCACAGACTCCGGCGGCACCACCAATCCTTTTGCCGGGCTTGGCGATATGTTAAAAGGTAAGTTGTGACCTTGCTGTCGGCCTGAAACGTGGATTGGCTGCACAGATTGCCGTAATCATAAAACCATGGCGGTTAAATGAATGAAGCGTAAAAATTTTTCTTTCATGATTGCCTTATTTTTCAGGCGCTGTTTGAACCTGGTTGCGGCCGTTTTCTTTGGCCTTATAAAGTGCCTGGTCTGCCCTGTGAACCAAATCAAGCACCGAATCATTTACAGAATCTTCATCACTACTACGGGTCGCTCCGCGCCTGTGCCCTGCATCGGTACTCTCATACTTACGGGTCCTCCGCTTGTATTTCTCCCTTAGCATCAGGGCAACAGGTTCCCACGTTCCACACAAAAGCCTGTCCCAAGTTCACGCCACCTTTATGCCGGAAGCCGCCCGGCCAGTAAACAGGTAACCGCCGAACTTATCCCGGGTTAACGACTCCCCCCCGGTTTTGACCTCATCCCTACGCTTTCGACACTTCAACAGTGATTCACTTACGTTCGTCTCCTTGGAACCTACCTGACAGGATCTTGTCTTGCCTTTTCCGTAACGCTCACCCCCCCGGCTCTTAACCGGCGCAGCTTACGGTGGTTTAAAGCCTCCACCTGTATAGCGGCTTCGAGGGGCCTTCCCTCATCTTTTGTGCAGCATGGCTACACTGTTTATTGCAACAGTGTCTGCCTTTGTGGCACACCGTCATCTGCAAAATTACGGTTTTCGGTCGGGCACGATGAGACCCATAAGTCATTCGAACTTTTCATAAAGTTACAGGCGATGCAACTGGATTTGAACATAGGGTTCATCAATGTATGAGTCAGGCCACAGCCCATTATTTTTTCGGGTGCGTACAGGCGATTTGTCATTATATCCGCGCAACGTCATCTCTGCGGCCAGCAACTGGTGGCGTTTGTTCAGCGCCCAACCCAAATCCATCCAGCGCAAGGTTTCCGGGTGCCGGGCGTAGCCTTTTTTGTGGTTGATGAGAATGGAGACCATGCCGTGAAGTTCCCGGTGCTCGCCTAAAAGACTCTGGCGGTTCAGGTATCCTGGATGAAGATCCCAGATTCTCATATAACCTCCTTCATCGGGATTAAGGATTGATCATCGATTTCAGCAACGAAAGTTCCTCGGCCCATATGTCATTGTCAGGTGTTTCCAGAATCATGGGAATATGGTCCAGGCGTTTGTCTGCCATGATTTGCCGGAAAGCGGCAAGGCCAAGTTGTCCCTTGCCGATACTTTCATGCCGGTCCACCCTGGAATTAATCTGCTTTTTGGCATCGTTTAAGTGCATGCCCTTTAATTTGTCAAAGCCGATAATTGTGTCAAACAGGTCCCAGGTTTTTTCATAACCCTCCCGGGAAACCAAATCATAACCGGCAGCAAAGGCATGACAGGTGTCAATGCACACCCCAACGCGGGATTGATCGTCCACCCGGTCAATAACGGATTTTATCTGTTCAAAGGCAAATCCCACATTGCTTCCCTGGCCTGCGGTGTTTTCAATGACGGCAATGACGTCCGGCACGTCTTGCAGGGCAAGGTTAATGGATTGGGCAATGGTTGCCAGGCAGTCATCCATGCTGACTTTCTTTAACGTAGAGCCTGGATGGAAATTGAGCATGGCAATGCCAAGCTGATGACATCGCTGCATTTCATCTATGAACGCAAGTCTGGATTTCTCCAAGGCGGCTTGTTCAGGATGCCCCAGGTTGATCAAATAGGAGTCATGGGCAAGAATCTGACCCGGTCCGAATCCCAAAGTTCTGCAGTTTGATTTAAACTGATTAATATTTTGGTCTGATAAGGGTTTGGCCTGCCACTGCCGCTGATTTTTTGTGAACAGTGCAAAACAGGATGCGCCGATCTTTTTGGCATTTCCCGGCGCGTTTTCAACGCCGCCTGCAGCACTTACATGGGCACCCAGATATTTCAATTCTGCCTCCTTTTTTTAACACAGAATTCAAGGATTGTTTTCAGGTGATATTTGCGGATCTGCCACAAGATTCCGTATCCATTTCTTTGAAAAAAAACGGGGCAGTCCGACAATAAGCTTAAACATTTCCTCCAGGGCAATCAAGGCCATGACACCATATACGGGCCAGTGAAAAACAAACGCACCGAAAAAAGCCATAGGCACGCCAATACACCACACCCCACTCAAATCTATGAGAAATCCGAATTTTGTGTCGCCCCCACCCCGGAACACCGAAACTATCGTTGTGAAATTGGTGGTCTTTGTCCAGAAGATAAGACCGGTTGTCAGCATCAGGTAGTAAGCGTTATCATAGGCGGCTGTTGAAATATTGTACAATCCCAGGATAAAATGCCGGCACAAAATTAGTACAAGCCCCGCACCAAGGGCCATGGGCAGTTGGGTCAAAAGCATGAATTTGCCGTAGGCGAATGCCCGTTCGTATCTTTTTGCCCCAATGCTGTTACCTATAAGAATAGAACCTGCATGAAAAATGCCGAAAAACGGCACAAATAAAAATTCTTCAAGGGTAGCCACGATATTGGCCGCAGCAATCGCTTCAGTGCCCATGCGGGCGTAAACCAGTTTGTATATGCTCACGCCCGTGACCCAGAAAAATTCATTGAGGAACACAGGCCAGCACGTAGCGGTCACTCGTTTGACAAAAGCAAAATCAAAGGAAAACATTTTTTTTATTGGCGCAGCAAGCGGGTAAGGCTTCAGGTAGATGATCGCCGTCAACAGGCCGGTTTCAAGCAATTTTGCTGTGCAGGTGCCGATGGCCGCACCTTTGACTCCCATGGCGGGAAAGCCGAAGTTCCCAAAAATCAGGCAATAATTGAGTACAATATTGACAACCACGGCCACAAAGGAAGAGAGCAAAGGGACACCGGCAAATCCCATACTGCGCATATTGGTCATAAAAGAGAAGGTGATGCAAAAAGGAATAAAGGTAACACCCACAATACCAAGGTATTCTGCCCCAAGGCGGACGACGTCGGCATCACTAGAAAATAGTGCAATTACAGTCCCCGGAAAACACAGCGCAGCTCCGGCAAACACGAAACCGATGACAAATCCGACCAGAATCCCAAGGCCCGACAACTGGTGAATCCGTGAAAGATCCTTTTTACCCCAATACTGGGCCGTGAATATGGCAACGCCGGAGTGCACACCGAACTGGATAACAAAAAAAATAAAGACAAACTGATTGGCAATGCCTACGGCGGCCACGGCCGCATCATGAAGCCGACCGATCATGAGCATGTCTATGACGGCCATGGAGCTGGTCAAAAAAATTTGCAGGGAAATGGGTAGCGCCAGGCTGAAAAGCAGGCGCAAAAAAGTCTTGGGAACAATTACCTCAGACGGGTCTGTGACGTGCATATAAAAAGGCCTGCTTTCAGTTAAAATGCAAAACCCTATATCAGCAGGGATAGCAGGTCAAGGCTATTTCCGAATGCTATATACATGCCGATAGAATATCCCGCATCTGTTGTGCTGATAATTGAATGGGGAAATTTTTATTGGCCGATGCATTAACCACGCTATCAAGATCTTGTTCCGTCAGCCCGTACTCACTTAGCTTGGGTAATTGGGCAGCCCAGGCATTCATGTAGTCCAAGGCAACCTGAAAATCATCGGGCTGGGGAATTGCGTCAATCCCCCTGGAAAGCCAGGCCCCCACTTCATCCAGGGCCTCCACCCGCATCTCTTCGGTCAGTATCGTGAAAACCCGGGGCAGAAGGCTGCCGCATGCCACACCATGGGGTACACAGGTAAATGCGCCAAGGGGGCCCGCAACACCGTGTACTGCGCCAAGACCTGCATTGGCAAGGGTAACCCCGGACAGGTATGCGGCCATGGCCAGATCCCATCGCAAAGATAATTCCACGCGACTTTGGTACAGATTATCCGAAAAGAGCTGCGATCCCCGGACAAACAGGCGAAGGCCTTGTCTGCTCAACGCCTGGGTGAGCGGTGTAGCGTTTGTGGAAACACAAGATTCCAAAAGCTGGCTGAACGCATCCAGGGCACAGGCAAGGGTGGTTTCAGGCGGGCATCCCATTGCCAGTTCCGGGTCAATAATGGCGGTTGAGGGAATAAAGGCATCGTGACGGAAAGATTTTTTAAAGCCGTCCGGCCCGGAGCGGCTGAGCACGGCATTTTTAGTGGCTTCACTACCGGTACCGGCTGTTGTCGGTACAGCAATGAACCGGACGGTTTTCCCTTCGGGTTCTTTCGTCCCCACACCCTCCAGATAATCCTGGACTGAACCTTCCTGGCAGAGCATAGCCGCAACCGCCTTGCCTGCATCCAGAACAGATCCGCCGCCGATTCCCACCACGCAACCTGCGTTAAACGTGTCCGCCTGTTCGGTCAGATCATCAACGATATCCGGACCGGGCTCCCCGTGAACGGTCTGTCTTTTGAACTTGCATCCGGCCACCCTCAATTGAGATTCAAGTGTTTGCCAGGCAGTAGTATCTGCAAAATGACGTCCTGTAATAAAAAAGACCGGTGTGGAGAAATCAAGCAGCCCGGAAAGTCTGTTGATCTCATGGGGACCAGAATAGAGAACGGGATTGGTGAGATGCTTAAATGTTTTCATGATTCGACCTTTTTAAGATTATTGTATCTGTCATTTTTAATTTGAATTATGTCACTTTCAGTGGTATTAATTCCAGCTTTAATCAACAACAAAATGGACGGATAATCTGCCCGGCTTAAATAACAGGATAATTTTATATGAAAGTCTCAATTAATTGTAACATTACTTTCATTCTTTGTCGTGAGTTAAGTCCGGGTGTCGATGGACCAGATCAACCCATGGATGTTTATATGAAAGTACCGATTTAAATCAGAGTGCAATATTTATCATCGGCTTATTCATCATGGCCGCTGGTTTTGTTTTATCGGTCAAAGCAGATCTTGGCGTCTCGCCTATTTCCTGTGTTCCCTGTATCTACAGCTTAACGTTTCCCCTGACCCTGGGTCAGACCACCATTATTTTCAATGTGCTGCTCATTTTTCTTCAGATGCTGTTGCTTCGCAAACGATACAGGATTTTCCAGCTGGTTCAATTCCCTGTGGTTTTTCTTTTTGGTTTTTTCATTAATCTGATCATGAAATATGCCACCTGGGTGACGCCTGTCAACTATTTTGAACAGGCAGTTCTATGTCTGTTAAGCTGTGTGATCCTTGCTATTGGCGTATTTTTTGAAGTTAAGGCCGCACTCACCTATCTGCCGCCTTCACTGTGACCCAGGGAGTATATTTCAGGCCGCCAAACGCGACCTGAACCCATTGACTTATTATACCTAATCGATAAATTTAATATCGATTTCTTCTGTGCCTTCTTTTTGTGTCATCTCAAACTTCCCGCTTGGGGTGATGGTAAAGTCCCTTTGCAATGCCGCATTTTTTAATTGTGCTTCCAGTTTTTCGGCAGCATCTTTTTCACAATCCACATTGAAATACAACTTTAAATTTTTGGAGTTATCATCATCAAACTGGATCATAAAGGGATTATGCTGAACAAAAACCAGATCATCATAGTTATATGTCAGTTCAAGCCCGGTATCCTCAATAATTTCCTTTGCGATGCCTAGTGGTCTTAATTCCATAATGTATTGAACCCTTTTCGATTATTTTTATGCTTCTTAATCCAAAGACAGCAGTTAAAATGATAGCATACCCCGGCAGTTCCATCATTAAAAAGTTGCAGGGAACGAACCCTAAAAATTATTGACCTTGCTATCAAACAAGTTTAGGGTACACATTAACAACATGTTGTCAAATCTTTAGCAAACGGAACACGGTGAAAATCCGTGACGGTCCCGCCGCTGTATTGGGGTGTATCTCCCCTGTCGTGCCACTGGAAAAATTTCTGGGAAGGCCTGGGGACAAAAGTCCAAGCCCCTGAGTCAGAAGACGTGCTTTTAAGATTTTTGTCATGCAGGACACGATGGTAAAGGGTTTTGCAGGAAAATATTCCTGCATGTCCGAATATCATGAAAGGCTGCAGGCCAAATCGATGAGGTAAAACAATGTCCCTGCTTGAACAAACCATTTCGGCCATCAAACCCGAACTGAATCAAAAGGCGCTTTCAAACGCCAAACAACGGCTTCTGGACCAGGCAAAACCTCCGGGAAGCTTAGGAATTTTGGAAGATGTCGGTGCCCGCCTGGCTGCCATCAAAGGCACCATTGACGTCCATTTAACCAACAAATATATCATCACCTGTGCCGGCGACCATGGTGTGGTCGAAGAAGGGGTCAGTGCCTTCCCCGCAGAAGTCACTCCCCAGATGGTGTTCAATTTCGTTGGGGGCGGCGCATCCGTCAACATCATGGGAAAACATGCCGGAGCCCAGGTGAAAGCTGCGGATATTGGTGTGAATTACGATTTTGACCCGGAGCTCCCCATTTTTCATAAAAAAGTGCGGTACGGCACAGACAATTTTACCAAGGGGCCTGCCATGACCCGGGAAGAGGCGATCAAGTCCATTGAGGCAGGCATTGAAATCGTCAATGAACTGCATGCCCAAACCCCTGTGGATCTGTTGGGGACAGGGGATATGGGTATTGGAAATACTACGCCTTCCACCGCCATCATCGCAGCACTTTCAGGATTGTCCGTGGAGCGCCTGACCGGCCGGGGATCAGGGGTTGACGACAAAGGTCTTGCCCAAAAAATTGCGGCAATCCAAAAGGGGCTGGACATAAACAAGCCAGATCCCAATGATCCCCTTGACGTATTGGCCAAAGTCGGGGGGCTTGAAATCGGTGGACTGGCAGGGCTGGTAATCGGTGCCGCCGCCCAAGGCATTCCCGTGGTCTGCGACGGCCTGATCTCCACAGCAGGCGCCCTGATTGCCTGTGAACTGGCTCCGGCGGCAAAAAACTATCTGTTTGCCTCCCATAAATCCGTTGAGGTGGGTCACCAATTTATGCATGAACGTATGGGGCTGACACCTTTGATTGATTTAAAATTCCGTCTTGGGGAGGGTACGGGTGCTGCGGTCTGCATGGAACTTCTGGACCTTGCCACGCGCATTCTTGCGGAGATTAAAACCTTTGAAGAAGTAGGTGTTTCCCAAAAATAACTATTCTTCCCAGTCTTCATACCCCGGGTACTGTTCCGGATTTTCACCCTTGGCTTCAATGACCCGGGGATAAACAACGCCGGATTGCGCCTGTTTGTCCTTGTGCCGGGTTTTATTGATCTGGAACACCCAGTGATCTCCGAAATCAAACAGATAAAACAACTTCAGTCCCGGGGGCATGGGCCAGGCACTTGATATGGGAACCCGTTGGTACGTATTGACCGGATGATAGTTTTCCCAGTCCGGGGTGCCGCCCACCACCTGGGCGACATGCCCCGGGCGTCGGCCTATATAAAATTCAAACAAATGGTCATTATCAAAATTGACCGCCTCTTGAATGGCCTCGTGCAGATCCAGGAACGATGCCCGCCAGTCAATTTCCACTACCCGGACACATTCCGGGTCCGCGCCGAAAAGTTTGATTCGCAGTGTCCATATTTTCTTTGGCTGTTTGAACTGTACAATATTATTCATTTTTTATACGGCCCCTTTTCTTTTCAGGCTTAAACGGGTACCTTATAGCTTCAACCCGGTATGAAGGCCAGAATAAAAATATCTTTTTCCTTTCGAGCATTGACGTTACGATCCGGATACTTTAAATTATCGCCCTTTTAGCGGGCAACAGGCTGAGATCGGATAACTGTAACAAAATGAACCACCCCAAGACAGGCAAAATATATGAAATTTGACACCTATGCAATAAACAGCACCCTGAAAACCAACCTGAAAGCCCAGGGGCTTATCAGGCCCACAGATATTCAATACAAAGCAATCCCTTCTATTTTAAAGGGTGAGGACGTTTTGGCCATTGCACAGACCGGAACCGGGAAAACCGTAGCATTTGCGGTCCCTGTGATAAATACCGTTCTGAACCTGAAAAGAACCCAAAAAAATCCCGGCATCCAAACTATTATCATGGTTCCCACCAGGGAGCTTGCGGTTCAGATTCAGGACGTCTTTATGTCATTATGCCGCAAAACAAAGGTTAAACCCTTTGCCGTTTTTGGTGGGGTGGAACAGGACAAGCAGATTCAAACACTGATAAAAGGCGTGGATATTTTGATTGCCACGCCGGGCCGCATGTTTGACCTGATCAGTCAGAAAGCCATTGATATCCGTCAGGTCAAAATCTTAGTCCTTGATGAAGCCGATCAAATGCTGGACAAAGGATTTTTGGAGGATATCCAGTGTATCAAGCGTCTGTTGAAACAGAGGCACCAAACCCTGTTTTTTTCAGCAACAATCAACAAAAACATAAAAAAACTGGCCTATTCCCAGGTCAAATCTTCGGCTGTGCGCATCCAGATTTCCCCGGAAGATCCGGTATCAAAAAATGTATCCCACTATGTGATCTCTGTGGAGATGGATGACAAGCGCTTTTTTCTGCGCAAATTCATCCGGGAAAACCCGGACAGCAAAATCCTGGTCTTTGTCAGGACCACCGTACGGGCCGAACGGGTGGCCAAAGCCCTGGAAAGGTCCAATATTAACGCGTTGACCATTTATGGGAAAAAAGAGCAGGACGAACGGTTGGCGGTTTTGGACCGGTTTAAGCAAGGTGAGGACAAGATCCTTATTGCCACGGATGTATCGGCCCGGGGCATTGATATCCCCAATGTTGATTATGTGATTAACTATGACCTTCCCGAGCAAAAAGAGATGTATGTCCACAGGGTCGGCAGAACCGGCCGTGGCCGGGCCAAGGGAAAGGCCATATCCTTTTGCAGCAGCCAGGAAACAGATCTGTTAACGCAAATCCAGGATTTTATAGGCAAACAGATAGAAACAATAAAGGTCTCCAAAGACGAATATGCCTTTACGGTCGAGGTCACCGAAACCTCAAAAGATATCAGAGAAATGATCCTGGCAAACGAAAAGTGGGAAAAGAAAAAAGGGCGCCGGAAAAAAAAGTAAAGAGAGCCGTCCAATGAAAACGGCAGTGCGGCGAACCGCACTGCCGGACAAATCAGAACTCAGTTTACAGAAGATTCAGAAGAGATATGGCACCCGTTACCAACGGATAAAGATCATCCTGTGCATAACATTCAATAATCCAGTCATTGCTATCCGGAGCCCCCGCATCAGTGCATCCGTCTGTTTTTTTCATGATGTCGTTTTTAAGCTTGCTGACGGCTTCCGCATAGTAGCCATCTTCTACATTTGTGATAATTGCGTTAACTTTATTGGTCAATGCGTTCTTCATGTTTTTATTTTTGAATACATCATTGTCAAAACTGTTAACTGTATTAATGATCAACTGAAGTTGATCGATCGCGTCACCCGGGTCCGGTTCACCGTGGGTCAGCGTTGGTGAGCCTCCTGTCCAGGTTTCACCCAGATTGATATATTCACCCTCCTCGAAGCCTTCATCACTGAGAGATGAGAACGTATAAGTCAGCTTGGTATTGTCTGTATCCAAACGTTCAACCGTAAGGCTGTAGCTATTCTCAGCCGGGTCGTCGTTCTCGACAATCAGCCGTCCGGTATCCACATCAATGGACACGCCCAACGAACGGCCTTGGGCAACTTCAGCACCGGTTACCTTAAAGGCATAATCAGGCGCACCGCTCCGGCTGACAGCCATGGACAGGTCCGGTGTATCGCTGTCGAGTTCACTTGCCTGAAAGGTCAGGCCGTGATGATCTCCGTCAAAGGTCACGCCCATTACATCGTTGGTGCCGGATGAGGCTGACCCTGAATCCACAGCATCTTCCGCAGAGTCTATCCTCAGCCCGGTCAGCCGGGTGACAAAACCCTGGCCAACGATGTTGAGGTTGGCAGGGGCGGTCCGGTTGCCATAGGCGGAGGGACGGTCTGCAATACTCATGCTGTAAGTATGGCCTGCTTCATGGGGAATACGGATATTGTTCGGGATATTCAGCGGGCCGTTCACCACAGGAATTTGCTCTGCACCGGGAATCTCGGCAATAAACTCGCCGGTTTCCGGGTCAATACCGGCGCGCAGGCCATCGTCCCGGGTGATCATCAGGCTTCCTTCGCCATCAAGATCAAACTCATATGCAGATGAAACTAAAGTTTCTGCTGCGGCTTCCTCAGCAACATCTACGCAGCCGCCAAAGCACTCCTTGGGGAATTTTTCAGCCCAGCGCAGGCTCTTGAGCCTGAATTTGCCTATATTGCCGGTTTCAGCATTACCGACATAGGTAGATACCGGTGCATCCGGATTAATAGCCCCGCCTTCATAAACCCATTCACCGGTGGAATAGGTTACCTTAAAAACTCGGTCATAATTCTTGGGATAATTGACATCATAAACATAAACCCAGTAGGTATCATCATCTACCTTTGTCACGGCATAGGGCGTAACCGCATGACCGCCGCTCCAATCCAGCTTCCAGAAAGCGATGGTGTAACGGTTGTCCGCATTTGGATCGCTGAAATTTTCCATCAGTTTATCTACAATGGCAACGCCGCCCTCTGCCGCAGTAAATGGCTCCAGGCCGGTTTGATCTACAGGATTTTTTATCTGGGTGCAATGGTAGAGTTGAATCAGGTTCCGGGCATTGGATTGAGCGATATCATAGGTATTGATGGCCCCGGCCTGATAGTCCTCCGGAAAAACATCCTCATGATCGTATATCCACAAACTTGACGCGGCCAATCCCGCGCAATGCCCGCCTGATCCCCAGGCGGCAAGGGCCTGACGTTCTTCCTCTGCGGCAGCGGTCAGCACGCATGGGCTGTCTTCACCCCCGTTGCATACACCGGCTCCGTATATCGTCTGCATCTGGCTTGCGGTAATATCGGTATCCAGGGTCGGTGAACCATAATTAGCAAAACTGTAGCCATCCGGAAATGGTGTAAAGCCCAATGCGGCCGATGCAGCCTTGTATGGTGTGATAAAAGATGTTCCGGTGTCGGTAATGGATGGATCGGAACTGCTTGTAACGCTGTAGTTTTCGCTTACCAGATCCTGATCTGCGGTAACCGAATACCATATTCTTTGTGTCGAGTTGGGCGCCATGGAGGGGAGATCCCAGGTTAATGTACTGCCGGACAAGGTTCCGCCGTCACTGACGCTGCCTGTCACATAAGTGGCACCGGTTGGCAGGGCATCAACCACACGCAGGTCATCCAATGTTGTTACGCCTTCGTTAAAAACGGTCAAAACGAACTGGGTCTGACCGCTTTCCGCTGCAAATGCAGGCCCGGCTTTGGTGATACTTATGGATGGCAGACCCTCTCCCTGATACTCATAGGCGCCTATGTCCGCTGTAGAGCCGTAGGGTCGCTGATTTTCGTCCGCATCAACGGTCAGGCCTGCGTCCACTCCCAGATCAATGGCCGGAGAATTCTGCTGCAGGTGGTAGTCATCTGCGTCCTGATCAACAAACCGGGGAGATGCGGCAACCCGGTTGTTACCGCCGGAGTTGATGACTGCGTCGCTGTAAATTTTCAGGTCCGCGTCAACAAATGCAAACAAGTTGTAGTCCTCATTCACCACGGCCGTTTCACCGGAAGCCACCAGGCCTGTAGTAAAATTGTAAAAAATATTGTTTTGCATGGTGGTGGGGCCATTGACATTGATTGCATCATTCTCGCTTTTGTACTTATTGGCAAAGGTATTGTTCACAATGGAGAGGCTTCCGTCTGTGCCGGAGCTGCGTATTGCTGCACCCGTATTAGTACTCTGATTATCGGCAAAAATGCTGTTGGTAATAGTTCCCGTATCGCCGAAGAAACGAATGGCACCGCCCCAGCCGGACTGGTTGTCCAGGAAGGAGCATCGGTCCACTGTCAGGTTGCCGTAGACATACAAAGCACCGCCGCTGTACGAAGCCGAGCTGTTGTCGGTGATATTGTTTTCAAAATGTACATTTTCCAGGGTGACATCACCAAACGCCCATAAACCAGCCCCGTAACCAGCGATATTGCCGTTGCGCAGGGTAAGATTGCGAATAGTGGGGGCAATGGAGGAACTTGTCCTCAGAATCCGGAACTGATCGGCACTTTCGCTGCGTTCAATAGTTGCGCCGTTGCCTTCGATGGTTGCTGCCGAAGTAATATACAGCCCGCTGCCGCCGTATGACGAGTCGGCAGCAGAGGTCAGGGTGTAGGTGCAGGTGCCGTCCAGTTCGATGGTCCCGCTGTCCTCGCCCAGCATCACCCGGGTACGCAGGGAGAGTTCAGAGCAGGGTGCCACACTCACGGCATCCGAAATCTCGGAAGCGCTCAATGCACGGTTATACACACGCACATCGTCTATCATCCCGTCAAAAAACCGGTCACCCGTATCACTGCCGATCAGCAGATTGTCATCCGTATCAGCCGTAAGCGCCCCTGAGCCGGCTACTTCCCCGGCCAATACGCCGTTTAAATAAAAGGAAACATTATTTTCCTCGTCCATTACGGCAGCAATGTGGTTCCATTGTCCGGCAGTTATAACATCCTTGGCCAGGTAATAATATCCGGTCCCATGGGCATATATCAATAATCTTTTGTAAAACAGACCAAAGCTCCAGCCGTTTGAGCTGTTGGTACGATCGGTAGCGATCAAAAACTGGTAGCCGGATGCGGTGTCGGTTTTGATCCAGCCCATCAAGGTGAAATTACTGGTCAGTTGGTTGACGGCACAGTTCGGAATAGTCACTGTACCAGTGGAGCCATCCACGCTTAAAGCACCGGGATTGTCGCCGGTGGTCATCGGTGCGGGGTCATCAGTGCTGAAACTCGAGCCGCCCGATAGCACGCCGTCATTTGCATATGCGGATGAATCTTCAGCCACTGTGCCTGATTCTTCATCGAACTTCCAATGGCCGATCAGGCCCGTATCATTCACTGGTGGCTCAACTTCAATTACAACCGTAGCTGTTGACTGGCCATAATTATTTTTAACAGTATATGTCAAGCTGTCGGTACCAACAAAATCCGTATTAGGTGTGTATACAAGTTTGCCGACCATCCCGACGCCTCCCGTGCCATTGGAAGGATGTATAGTATTTGGACTAACGATTACCCTGAGGAAATTGTCTCCACTAGGGTCTGTATCGTTGGCCAACACACCGGGGGCAGCGACGATGAGTGTCGTATTCATTTCCATACTGTAGCTGTCATCAACCGCTATGGGAATATTATTATCATCTGCCAAAGCGACGGACAGCTGCGCCATAGCCATAACCATGGTTATAGCAAACGGCAGGGCCGTAAATAACAATCGGCCGAGGCCTCTACGTCGGCTAACATTTTTTTTAATGATTTTCAAAATTTATCTCCTTTTCAGTTTTGATTTAAAAAATTCATTTTTCACATATCAACTTATATGAAAGTACTAATAAGCTTCTAAATTGCTTTTATATTTTGTGTAGGTTGAGTCTGGGTATCGATAGACCAAATCAGCCCATGGCTGTTATTATGAGATAGACATTTTAACATCCGTTAAAAAAACCAGTTCATATTGCTCTATAGCAAACACTAAACGCAAAACGGCTCTTTCACCCCAAGAGCAATTAACTTGTTGTCTTTCATTGTAAACGACATGCGATAATCAATTTTTATGCCAAGACAAAACTTTGCATGGCTTATACAGATCCCAACAACAACCATGGACTTGATCGGCCTATCACCAGGCGCAACAAAAGCGGCAACAACAATATAAAATCAATATGTTATATATGAATTTAGATGAAATAAAGCACCGACCATTAAAGGAATTTCGACTTTTGCTCGGACTAAAATAAATGAAAAGCGCTGCACCTTAGGGACGAAAAAAAAGCGAGCCGCTAAAAACCAGTGCTCGTTTTCGGGCAAAAAGAAGTAAAAATGGACAAAAAAACCAGCTAAAAAAACAGCTTTTAGTAAGATTATAGACTGTTAAAGCCATCATATATCCGAAATCGGTCACAATGTCCGTTTTCGGGCAAAAAATGAACGGATCAAAAAAGAGTGGACAGCTTAAATTTCATAATCCGCCGGTCAAGAGACTGCCTGGAAATATTTAATAACTTAGATGCTTTTGATTTATTGCCGTCTGTTTTTTTTAATGCACGAACGATTGCCTTTTTTTCCACCAGTGACAGATCAAATATTTCTGGATTTTCAGGCGTCATGCAATCTTCCGATTTAGGGCAAATATTGGAGAAATGCGCCAATGACAAACGGTTTCCATCGGAAAGAATCACCGCCCGTTCTACCATATTTTTCAATTCTCTGACATTGCCAGGCCAAGGACAGCGCTGAAGCATTTTCATGCATTTTAAAGAGATGTGATCAATCTGTTTACCCATCTTTTCTGCGTATTGTCGGACAAAAAACAACACAATCTCTGGGATATCCTCAGTGCGTTCCCGCAAGGCAGGGGCATGGATGGGAAAAACATTCAAACGAAAATAGAGATCTTTCCTGAACTTTCCGGCAGTTGCCCGCTGTAAAAGCGCTTGATTAGTCGCTGCGATGATTCGGACATTCACCCGAAGACACCGGGTAGATCCAAGACGCTCGAACTGTCCCTGTTCGAGTACCCGTAAAAGCTTGCCTTGGGTTTCCAGCGGCAATTCCCCGATTTCGTCCAGAAAAAGGGTCGCGCCGTCGGCAATTTCAAACCGCCCTGTCATTTTTGTTAATGCACCGGTATAAGCTCCTTTTTCACGACCGAATAATTCATTTTCGATTAAACCCGGCGGTAGCGACGCACAATTGACCGTCACCAGCGGGCGATCTTTTCGCAGGCTTAATCGATGCACTGTACGGGCAAAGAGTTCCTTGCCGGTTCCGGTTTCCCCTTCGATGAGCACGGTCGCATCCGTACCGGCCACCCGCTCCACCCGGGCGAGAACCTGCTTTAATACGCTGCTATGTCCAACAATTTTTTCATGCGCATGTCTCAGTTCAATTTTCCTGCGAAGATATATATTTTCTTTTTCCAATTTTCTTTTCAGTTTTTTAATCTCCGCCAAACGGCTCTGCAATTGTTCTTCCATCTCCTTATGGGTGGTGATATCAAGGGAAATTCCCATTAGCCGAACGGTTTTACCGTCTGATCCGACAACACTTTTTCCACGGGCATCGACCCATCGAACGTGACCATCTCGGCGTATGAGCCGGTGCCTGCAGCAAAATTCTCCACCGGTTTGAACAGACGATTGTATCGCCTGGTCAAGTCGTTCATAATCATCCGGATGAATCATTTCAAAAACCCGATCATAATCCAAAGACTCTTTTTCCGAAAACCCGAATATTTCTCTGAACTCAGGTGTAACCCAGACATTTTTTGAATAAAAATCTATATCCCATAAACCGATCTTGCCGGCACTGGCGGCCATATTCAAGCGCGTTTCACTTTCACTGATTTCAAGTTCCCTAGTCTTTCGAACAAGTACATTGGTGAAGATCTCGGCAACGAGATGAAGCTTTTGCACAATCGACTTCGACCAAGACCGCGTTTTCCATAACGTATCAAAAGTTAATACGCCTATAAGAGGCTCTCCTCCTATGGAAAGCGGAATATTCACCGTTGATTTAGCGCCGTAAAACTGGCGAGACTTTAGATCTATCGCCGCCTCTTGCGGCAGATCATCATTGGAATATGCCAGAGACTGACAGCTCATCATCTTTTCAAAAATCCATGGAAAATTTTTGAGGGCATCCAGTCGATCCGGACGTGGCGGTCCTTCCGGCGGAGCGTACATATGGGTTAATAATAATTCATGCTGCAAGCCATCGGCCCACTGCCAAAGCGTTGACATGTCAATTTTAAGACATTCACAGATGAGGCGTTGGGCATCCTCAATTTCGGCATCTATCTGATCCGTTGGCAAATTGACAAATTTCGATGAAATTTTCATCAATAACATCTCAAAATTAGAATTTTTTTCGGATTCGATTTGCCGATCTTCTAACTTGAAAAATTGATTGGTGTACAATTCCATTTTCTTTATCTATTCCATCCATAGTTTCAAATAACTATTTTAAATACATAGATATATTTACGACCAAATTATAATGAGTGACAGCCGTTTTATATGTTATTCTTTCCAAAACCTCAACTGGATTATCCTGCGTCTCCAAAATTCCTATTTAGCGAAAACACATTGCATAATATAGTAAAGAAAAAACTCAAGAAGCGCCTAATCCCTCATCATCGATGAAAAAGTAGGAGGAGGAGTGAAACATCATAGGATGATGATCAGGGTTTCGGCTATTTGTAAGAAAAGAGTAGATAATAATCAGACAAACAGCGTGAATTTTGGTTTCTTACAATGGAAAGGCTGGAATACCGGTATTGAATTGCCAGTACTGAAACCAACTATTAAACATACCAAATCCAAAAGAGCGAAGAATCGGTGATTCACTAAAAAATTTTGAAAAAAAATAACATAGGGCTTTATGGACAATCTACTCCACAATACCAATCTGACCTGTTTTTTCAAAATGTACGGCGCAGCGCACCAGTTCGCTTGCATGTTTGATATTAAGCTTTTTTTTGATACGCTCCCTGTAGGTCCCAATGGTTTTGATACTTAAAAACAGACGCTCGGCAATTTCCCGGGTTGAAAACCCCCGGCCGATCAGCTTGAAAACCTGGAGTTCCCGGTCGGTTAAACGGTCAAAGGGACTTTTTTCCTGTGCCTCGGGTGGATTGGCCATGGAAAAAAGAATATGTTCTTTAACTTTTTCATTGAGGTAGATTTTGCCGTCAAGCAGAAGATGGACAGCCTTGACAACAGACTCCACGGCTTCTTGTTTCATGATATAGCCATGGGCACCGGCAGACAAGGCCCGGGATGCATAAAGGTATTCATCATGCATGGAAAGCACCAGCACAGGGATATTGCTATGATGCTGTTTCACATATTTGACCAAATCAAGACCGTCAGACTGCTTTAAGGAGAGATCTGCAATGATCAGGTCCGGATTTATTTGATTTATTTCATCAATGGCCTGCTTAACATCTCTGGCACTGCCGTATGCGGCTAAGTCGGGCTCCTGATTAATCAATTCCGCCAGGCCCAGCCTGAAAATGGGGTGATCTTCCACCAGCAAAATCTTCTTTTTGGACATATGCCATCCATATTGTCTGTGATATTGTTCATTTTTCTATATCACCAACCAGACCTGAATGCCAGATTTTTCAAATATTAGAAGACGTGCGGTCCGGCCAAAGGAATTTTCCGGACCGCAGGCCTACTTGTCGAACTTTTTGAAGGCCAACCAGAGTGCCGGCCAATCCCTGCTCGGCTGTTTCGATCTCCGGAAAAACGAAAAAGCAGGGACGGCTGCGGCAAGGAACAAAAAAATTAATAGAGCCCAAAGGGGCTTTCATCCATACTGATAAAAATATTTTTGCTCTGGCTATAATGGGCCAGCATCATTTTGTGGGTCTCACGACCGATGCCTGATTTTTTGTAACCACCAAAAGGCGCATGGGCCGGCAACTGGTTGTAAGTATTAATCCACATACGGCCGGTTCTGACAGCGCGTGCCACCCGCAATGCACGGTTGATATCCTTTGTCCATACCGCACCGCCCAGACCGTAGATATTATCATTAGCCATGTCAATGACTTCCTGTTCGTCCTTGAATTTGATCACAACGGCCACCGGACCGAAAATCTCATCCTGGGCAATATTCATACTATTATCCACATCAGCCAGGATGGTGGGTTTTAGAAAACATCCTTTGGCAAGCTCTCCGTCAATCAGCTTTTCGCCGCCGGTGACCACAGTTGCGCCCTCTTTTTTACCGGCTGCCACACACGCCAGAATCTCTTCGACCTGTCTCGGGTTAACCTGGGCACCCATCATGGTATTCTCTTCCCAAGGCAGTCCCACCTTAACGGATTCAAACCGCTCCTTGAGCTCAGCCAGGAACTGATCATAAATGTCCTCGTGGACAAAGACCCTGGACCCGGCACAGCAGACCTGGCCCTGATTAAAAAGGATGCCCAGGAGCACCCCTTCCACAGCCTTATCCCAGGGGCAGTCCGGAAAATAAATGTTTGCGGATTTTCCGCCAAGCTCCAGGGTAGCCGGAATCAGTTTTTTAGCTGCGGCATCTGCAATCTGGTATCCCACATCAGTGGACCCGGTAAAGGCCAGTTTTGCAAACCCCTCATGGTTAAGTACAGCATTTCCAGTGGACGAACCACCACCGGTGACCACGTTCACAACGCCCGGCGGCAGGACCTCATCCAGGATTTTTGCAAATTCCAGCAGGCTTAAACTGGTGTCGGAAGACGGCTTCATGACCACGGTGTTGCCTGCGGCAAGCGCCGGTGCGATTTTCCATGCCCCCATGAGAAAGGGAAAGTTCCAAGGAATAATCTGACCGACAACACCGATGGGTTCATTGAGTACGATACTCATAGTCTTATCGTCAATCATGGTGCAGGTTCCCTCTTCGGTGCGAACCACACCGGCAAAATAACGGAAATGATCCGAGGCCAGGGGCACATCAATGTTTCGGGTCTCCCGGATGGGCTTGCCGTTATCAAGAGTTTCCACCATGGCCAGGTGCTCGGCCTTTTCATCAATGAGATCCGCAATTTTCAATAAAAGCCCCGCCCGTTCCTGGGGAGAAATCAGGCTCCAGGTTTTAAAGGCTTTCTGAGCTGCCTTAACAGCCAAATCAACATCTTCGGCACCCGCATTGGCGCAGGTGGCAAGCACCTCTCCGTTGGCAGGACAGGTGACGGTAAAGGTCTTTCCTTCTTTGGCATCGACCCACTCGCCGTCAATATACAGATTGTAACTTTGATCTACAGGATTTTCCATGGTACTTCCTTTTGCTTTAAAATAGTATTTGAATGAATGCCGTCTTTTCCCGGACCCCATGTCCGTCAGACGAATGCGACTCCAGTAATGGCAAATATAATGCCATCAAGACAAAAGAAACGGCACCAGGGTTAACCATGGCGTGAAACGGCCCTGCAGAACAAAAAAAATGATTCCGTTAAATCAACGTGATATCGAAAAACAAAGAAAAGTGTTCCGTTTTTCATGACAGAATATGAACAGGTGTTCTATTTTACGTGCCACCTGTCACTAACAGCCATGGGTCGACCGGATCTATCAGCGTCCAGGTCCGGCCCACAACAAAAGATAAAAGGAAATCAAGAAGTTATTGATGCTTTTATAAAAACAATAGATATATTGAAATACACCATCAACGAAATCGGTACAGGCTCTATTTAAAGGATTGCCCCCGGCATATGCCAAAAAACTTAAGTTTCCGGTATACGGTGTTTCTGGAAACTTTCATCTCCCTGGCCACCCGGCTGACATTTCCCCCATGCTGTTTTAAAAGTACCACGATGTGATCCTTTTCCAACATAAGGTGATCCATATTCCTGGTACCCGGCCTTACGGATTCGACCGGAGCACTGGCGGGGCGTCGTTCAACGATATCCCAGGGCAGATGCTCAGGTTCCAGCCAACCGCTCCGGCCGGCATTGATCATCTTCTCTGCCACGTTTTCAAGCTCCCTGACATTTCCCGGCCAGTCATAGGCCGCAAGATGATCAAAAACAGCCGGCAGTATCTTTGGTACGGAAATACACTGCCTTGCGCAGATTTTATTGACCAGGTTGGTAAATAAAGGAGAAATATCGCCGGGCCGCAGCCTCAGAGACGGCACCCGGATACGAATCACATTGATGCGATAGTAGAGATCCGTCCTGAAATTACCTTTTTCCACTTCCTGCTTAAGATTTTTGTGGGTGGCACAAACCACTCTAACATCAACGGGGATGCTGTGATTAGCACCCACCCGGGTAATCTTTTTTTCCTGGAGAACCCGTAAAAGAATCGCCTGCTGATCCAGGGGCATATCGCCGATTTCATCCAGGAAAAGGGTTCCGCCGGCCGCCATTTCAAACTTTCCGGGCCGCCCGCCTTTCCTGGCGCCGGTAAAGGCACCGTCTGCATACCCGAACAGTTCACTTGAAATCAATTCCCTGGGCAGGGCTGCACAGTTCAAGGCGATAAAGGGACCTGTCCGTCTTGGACTGTGGTTATGAATTGCCTGGGCAAACAACTCCTTTCCCGTGCCGCTCTCCCCAAGAATTAAAATATTGGACGTGCCCGAGGCTGCATATCGGGCCTCATCAATGGTCGCTTTAAGCACCGGGCTGCGACCTATAATGTCCGAAAAACGAAAACTTGCCTGGGCGCTGCTGAACCGGTTGATCAGCTTCTTAACTTTAGTGATGGGATTGAAAAAGATGACGGCACCATTGGGCGCCCGTTTATTGTCCCACAGGGGTCTGGTCGTAACCAGGCAATGGACGGCATCCACCATAAATTCCTTGTCCGTAATACTTTTCCCCTGTTCCACCGCGTCAAGAAATAGGGACCGATGTTTGAAAATACCTTTCAAAGAGTCCCCCTTAATTTTATTACCAAGGATGGCTTCAGCAGCAGGATTGATCTGGCTGATACGCCCATTTCTATCCGTAATCACGGCACCATCCGACATGGTCTGAAAAATGCCGTTGAGCCTCTGATTCAATAGGGTCAGCTCCCGGGTGTTTTCCCGTATCCTCAGCTGGCTTTCAATGGCCTCAACCGCGGCCACAATCATGCCCAGGGTATGAAGATGAACGGCATGGGAAGGTCCTGACATCTGAAGCGCGCCGATGATCCTGTGGTCAGGATCAAAAATAGGGGCGGCTGAGCAGGTCCAGGTATGAAGCTTAACACAATAATGCTCCTTACCTGACACCTGAATGGGTTTTTTGATTCTAAGAGAAGTGCCGATGCCGTTAGTTCCCATGGCCTCTTCTTTCCACCCCGTCCCCTTCACCAGGTTTACCTTTGAAGCGTTATCCGCGACGTCTCCGTCACCGATACTTTCCAGAATCAAACCGCATTCATCCGAAAGAAGAACAACCAGACCGGACCCGGCCACAAACTCGTATAACTTGTTCATGAAAGGCTTTGCGGTTTTGATCAAAGTGTAGTGATTTTTACGGGGCCGTTCGAATTGTTCGGGAGTGAGTGTCTTGCAAAAAGGCCCGTCTGTG
Source organism: uncultured Desulfobacter sp. (assembly GCF_963664415.1). Lineage (NCBI taxonomy): Bacteria > Pseudomonadati > Thermodesulfobacteriota > Desulfobacteria > Desulfobacterales > Desulfobacteraceae > Desulfobacter > uncultured Desulfobacter sp. The sequence continues at coordinate 3,171,579 of NZ_OY761445.1, forward strand.
CAATCTACGCCGGCTTTACAGCAGCGCTGCCAGGAAGCAAGGATCTCCGGGCGAACTTTACCTTTGCGTACACCGCCACAAGTAACAAACTCCTGCCAAGCCAAATCAAGTGCGTTGTACCGGATCTGTTTTGAAAGCATCAATTCCCATCCTCTCCCAGAGACAGCCTCTTTCAGGTCTTGCCAAAACGGTTCGATTCAAAATTAGATGTAAGACAAAACAATGCGCAATGTCAATACCGGCAGAAAGAATCCGAATCCCTTAAAGCAGCCGGTTTTCCAAGAATCTCCGACCACATAACGGCCTTTCGAAGTCCCCGGGCCTGAGCCGGTAGTCGTCTTTGACCGGACCTATGGCAACGTCTCTGCACGGCACCCTGCCCAAAGGATTTTGACCTTCTTGTTTCCTGCCTGTTGGCGGCTTTGCTGTGGGGTCCTTTTCTTGTTGAAACAAAAATCGGCTCTTCTTTGGCAGGTTCAATGGGCTCAAGGACTTGGGCATCTGCGTTATCGGGATAAAAATCCACATCTTCCCGGTCGTCCATTTCATCCCAGTAGGCCTGATCGTGATCATCTTCCACGGGCCGGTCAAAGGGGCTCTCATGATCCCCCGGAGCGTGCATACGTTGCCCGGATGTTTCTGTTTTCCGGTTCTGCTCGGCCTGCTTGGCCGCCTCTTCAAGCGCGTCTCTAATTTTGCCCAGAATGTCAAACCCGCTCGGCTTTGATTTGCCTGTTTTTTGCACCTTTACTTTTTTTCTTCGTTTAAAAAGGGGTGCAAAAATAAAAACAAAAAATAAGATCAACGTTATAAAATCACTAAAATCCATATATTATCCTGATCTTGTTTTCGATGTTTTTTATAAAAAAATCTGTGTAACTTACACAGACCTTTCAACCTTTGTTGTGGGCCGAACCCTGGGTGTAGATAGACCAAGGACGGCCCATGGCCGTTATTTCAAAGAATCATCCGGCTGATCACACTGATCAGGGGCCGCAATGGTATCCCTCATCCGGGTGTCGGCGCTGATATTCTGCATTTTATAATAGTCCATAATCCCAAGATTGCCGCTTCTAAACGCCTCGGCCATGGCCAAGGGCACCTGGGCTTCAGCCTCCACCACCTTAGCCCGCATTTCCTGGACCCGGGCTTTCATCTCCTGTTCCTGAGCATAGGCCATCGCCCGTTTTTCCTCTGCCTTGGCCTGGGCAATCTTCTTATCTGCCTCGGCCCGGTCAGTTTCCAGTTCAGCACCAATGTTTTTACCCACATCCACATCCGCGATATCAATGGAAAGGATTTCGTAAGCCGTGCCTGCATCCAGCCCCTTGCTTAAAACTGTTTTGGATATGGTGTCCGGATTTTCCAAAACCTGTTTATGCGTAACGGCTGAACCAATCGTTGTAACAATGCCCTCGCCCACACGGGCCAGAATGGTCTCTTCACCGGCCCCGCCCACCAGGCGGTCAATATTGGCCCGCACCGTGACCCTGGAAATGGCTTTAAGCTGGATACCGTCCTTGGCCATGGCCGCCACAATGGGGGTTTCAATGACTTTGGGGTTAACCGACATCTGAACGGCTTCCAAGACATCCCGGCCGGCAAGATCAATGGCAGCGGCCCGGTTAAATGGAAGATCAATATTGGCTTTATCCGCGGCAATCAGCGCCTGGATCACCCGGGAGACATTTCCGCCGGCAAGGTAATGGGATTCAAGACTGTCCGTGGCAATCTCAATTCCGGCTTTAACGGCCATAATCTTGGATTCCACGATCAATTTAGGCGGCACTTTCCTGAACCGCATAAAAATAATGTTGAAAAGGCCTACCCGGGCGCCAGACACCAATGCCTGAACCCACAGCCCGATGTAAGAGAAAGCAAAGTAAACAATCACCAGGCCGAGGATGCCTGCAACGATAAAAAGAATGGACATGATTTGCATGTTAATCACCTTTTTTTAAATTATTTTATTAAGAAAGTCTGGGTAAGTTACTCAGATCTTTCAAGCTTTGTTGTGGACCGAGGCCTGGGTGTAGATAGACCAAGAACGGCCCGTGGCCGTTATATGTTGTCCTTGCGGCAGACGATCACTTGATTGCCTGTGACCTTGCAGACCTTTAGTGGAGCATCTGCCTCAATAAATTCTCCGTCCGTAACCACGTCCAGACGGACACCGTCAATCAGAGCGGTCCCGGACGGACGCAGGGTTGTGATACTGTGCCCTGTGCAGCCCAGGTAATTTTCAAGATCCGGAGACTGGGAAACCACCCCCTGGGATGCAGACAGATTTTTTTTAAGAGACAACGGAGAAACCGCCAAAATTTTAAACCCCAGAATAAACACCACGGGAAGCAGAATCACATCCGCCCCCAGGACGGCATAAAACACTGAAATGGGAAAATCAGTGAACACAAGGAAAAGGGAGTAGCCGATAAATCCAAGTGCAGTAACAGATAAAAGCCCCATGGACGGCAAAAAGATTTCGGCAACAACGGTAAAAATTCCCAGGATCTGGAAAACCAGAGGTAGTATCCAGGTGCTCATTTTTCTCTCTTTTCCATAATTGTTTCAACGATTACATGGCCTGCGGTGACCCGGGCCACCCGGACGGATGTGCCGGGATCAATAAAATCACCCTGGGTAACGGCATCAATTTTCCTGTCCTTTATGCTAACCTTGCCCGAAGGCCGCAACGTCGTCAAAGCAACGCCCTCATCACCGGCACATATCCCTAAGGCCTCAATGGATTCAGCACGGGAATCCTGCAGTGTCGCTTCCAGATACGGCCCCTTGATCACCTTCGACAGTCTGGGCAAAGCAAAACGCACCGCAGACATTGACACCAGCAGGGCCCCAAGGGCACTGCCCAAGACCAATCCCAAATTTTTGATCATGAGTTCTCCCTGCCAGGGCAGGCTTGGGTCGGGAAGCACAAAATTCTGAAAAGAGAGCACAAGGCCTGCGGCAAGAACAATGATGGCGGTGACCCCGGCGATGCCGAATCCCGGCAGGACAAACATCTCCATGCCCAGCAGCAGAAAACCGATGACGAAAACCAAAATTTCCGTATAATCAGCAAGCCCCACCAGGTATTGATTGAAAAAAACCAATCCCAGACAAATAATGCCTATAATGCCGGGAATTCCGAATCCCGGGGCCTTGACTTCCGTATACACAGCACCAATGCCTATGATCATGAGAATCGGTAAAAGCGGCTGAATCCACCGGACAAAGGTTTCCGACCAGTTTTCCGACACCTCGATTTTTTCGGCCGCCCCGTACCCTAAAACCTCAAGGGCCTGGTCAAGACTTTCAACACTCTGACGGGAAAACCCAAGCTCGACAGCTTCTTTATCATCCATGGTCAACAGCTCGCCTTCACTGACAATGGTGGTCTTACGGGTAATTTTTTTCTTTTCTTTTTCGGAAAGCTCCTGCCATGTGGTTTTATCCATGTATTCCGAATGCTCTCCCCGGGTAATTTTATATACCTCCATGGATTTGGAGACCATGGATTCGGCCAGCACTTCGGAATAGTTGTTTCGTTTGGCCAGCGTGCGGAACTGTGCCCGAAGTACGGTCTGATGCTTTTCCCCGACCTCCTGGATACCTTCACTGGTCTGAATAATAGGCGCACAGTCACCGATCAGGGTATTTTCCTTCATGACCAGGGTGCCGGCGGAAAGCGCAATCAGGGCACCTGCGGAAATAGCGCGTTTCTCCACATAGGCAATGGTTCTTTCCTTGGGTACGGAGCAGATGGTTTCCACAATGTCAAAGGCGGCATCCACCCGCCCCCCAAAGGTATCCATGGCAAATACCAAAACGGCGTTGTCATCCTTTTCAAAGGAGGATACCACTCGTTTGAGGTATGCAGCCATGCCCGGCTCAACGGTTCCGGAAACGGGAATAATATGCACCACCGGCTCGACAGCCTGAACTGCACTATAAAGGATTAATACAAAAAATAGAACTGTGGCCCATATCTGGGGGGATTTTTGTTCCGGTAACATGGCAGATCTCATTTTGAAAGGCATCATATCTAATCTTTTTGGAACACTATAAATCAACTCACTATATCATGATTTAAAGCAATTATATCCATAATTATTAATTTTTTGTAAGAAAACCCTGCAGCCTGCACAGATCTTTCGCTGTAGATTCAGTATACATTGACAACGGTATCGGCCCGGTGGATCTTGCCGGCTCACAAACCGTCACACCTGAAATCACCACCACCTATACCATCAGTGGCACCGGTTCAGCCGGCACCGCAAGCACATCGGTAACGGTTTATGTCAACGGCAGTACCGAAAACCCCTCTGAAGGCAGCTTCGCAGCCCAGTATAACGATATTATTCCCCCGGATGCCACAATCGAAGCCTATGATGAAAATCGGTTTTCGATTATCACCGGAAATGTTGAAGACATCTCCGGGAATCCCATTAGTGGGGTGTAGCCGTCACAGTTCACGACCATCCGGATTACGGGACAGCCTTCACCGATGATAACGGCAGATTTACCATCCCGGTGGAAGGCGGCAGCTACCTGACGGTAATCTTCACCAAAGCCGGCTATATCACAGCCCACCGCCGGGTCAATGTTGGATGGAACACCCATGCCGTCACGAACACCGTCCAAATGCCGGCTGTGGATACCGCCGAAACCGACATCGTTTTTGATGGTAATGGGAATACCATCATGACCCATACAGCCACTGAAGTTTCAGATGAATTCGGCAGCCGCACCGCCACCATGGTCTTTACCGGAGACAACCAGGCCTATCTCCAGGATGAAGAGGGCAACGATGTCCAGGAACTTGCCGCCATTACCGTGCGGGCAACAGAGTTTGCCACACAAAAATCCATGCCTTCCGAACTGCCGGCCAACTCCGCCTTCACTTATTGCACGGAGCTTCAGGCAGACGGTGCCAAGCGGGTACGTTTTAAAAATCCCGTAACAGTCTGGGTGGACAATTTTTTGGGCTTTGAGGTGGGCTCTGCCGTTCCCGTGGGCTACTATGACCGCGACAAAGCACAGTGGATCCCTCGGACAATGGAACCGTAGTCCGGCTGCTGGACACAGACAATGACGGTATGATTGATGCCCTTGACGCCACCGGAGACGGGTCGGCGGATGACCTCAACAGCAACGGCAGTTATGACGACGAAGTGGCCGGCCTCATCGATACCGACCGTTATCAGCCGGGCAGCACCTTCTGGAAATTTAAGGTTAGCCACTTTACCCCCTGGGACTGCAACTGGCCCTATGGCCCGCCGGAGGATGCCGTTGCACCCAACGGCGCCGCCCCCACCACGGCTGAAGATTGCGAAGATGACAAGTGTACCCAGTCGAACTCCTATGTGAGCAACAAAAAACGGATATTTCATGAAGATATACCCATTCCGGGAACAGGCCTGACACTGCACTACACCTCCGGCAGGGTGGAAGGATTTAACGGCCACACGGTTATTGTTCCGGCAAGCGGCGATACAGTCCCAACCTCCCTTGAGTCCATCATCGTGAAACTGACAATTGCGGGCAGAACCTTTGAAGAAACGCTTCCGGCCGAAGCCAACCGAAGCGTCGGATTTACCTGGGACGGCCTGGACCATCTGGGGAACCGAATGGAAGGGGAGACGACCGGCACAGTTCGCATCGGCTTTGTTTACGGAGGGGTTTATTACAGTTCCAACAGTAATTTCGGCCAGGCTTTTGCCCAGGCAGGGGATGAGGTCACCGGCATTAGAGCCCGCCAAGAAGTCACCTCATGGAAAAAATATCAAGTAACCTTTAAAAGCGCATTGAATACGGGTTTCGGTAATGGCTGGAGTTTGTCAAACCATCACCGGTTGATTCAGGAGGATGTACTTTTTAAAGGGAACGGTGCAACCGAGTCCGTTACGGCCCGCCGGCTTGATATGATAACTACCGTTGCGGGTACAGGCAATTTCGGTTATTCGGGCGATAATGGACCGGCAACAGAGGCTGAATTGAAATCTCCTACTGGTGTAGCTTTTGATGCCTCTGGCAATATGTATATTTCCGACCGAGCGAACAATGTAATCCGTAAAGTAGACACCAGCGGGATTATCACCACAGTGGCTGGTGCAGGCACCAGCGGTTATTCGGGTGATAACGGGCCTGCAATAGAGGCCGAGTTGTGTGGCCCAACTAATCTTGCCTTCGATGCCTCTGGAAATATGTATATTTCCAGTACAAACCATGTAGTGCGTAAAATTGCGCCGCCCCTTCTGGCAAAAGCATCCGAGTTTAGCCATGGAGATTATTATGTCAATGAAACAGATCATACCGCCCATACATTCTCCTCATCCGGCTATCATTTGAGTACTATTAATCTGCACACAGGCAAAGCCCTCACAACCTTTACCTATGATGATGACAACCTTCTGATCTCCATCGTGGACCGGTTCGACAACACCATCACCATTGACCGGGATAGCGCCGGCAATCCCACGGCGATCAACGCCCCGTTCGGCCAGAGGACCGAATTGAGCGTTGACATCGACGGCAATCTGACCGAGATCCAGTTCGAAGACGGCAGCAGTTATGGTTTCGGTTATACCAGCGATGGTCTGATGACCACCATGACCGATCCAAGGGATCTCACCTCCATCCACATATTTGATGAAAACGGCAGGGTGATCCGCACCACAGACCAGGAAAACGGCACCTGGACATTTGAAAGAGAGACCTATGACGACGGGTCTGCACTGTCCACTGTGACCAGCGGTGAAAACAACGCCACCACACATCTGGACAGCGATGTATCAGACGGTTCCTACCGCTCCGTGACCACCTATCCCGGCGGCGACACCCGGACTTACGTCCTGGGAAACCAGAATCTTGATGAATCCGTGGAATCCTGCGGCATGACAACCCAGACCCGTTACACCATCGACGCCAAATCCCAACGAAAGATACCGGCAACTGTATCAACCTCCACACCGGCAGGTTTGATGAGCGAGATGACCCTTGAAAAAACCTATGAAGAAGATGATGACGGTTTTACGGAAACCGCCACCACAACCATTGACCGGAACGGCGCCGCAACGACGGTTAAAACCGACTACCTTACCGGCACCACCACGGCAGTCAGCCCTGAAAGCAGAACGGTCACCAGCCTATTCGACCTTGATACACTGCTGACAACCCAAACCCAGGTCACCGGCCTGAACGCCATTGAATATTTTTATGACGATTATGGCCGGCCGGCGTCTGTCACCTCGGGAAGCCGCACATCCACCTATACTTACAACTCCCGCGGGAATCTGAACACCGTTGTCGATCCCCTTGGCCTCACCACCTCCTACAGCTACGATCTGCTTGACCGGGTGACCCGTATTGAAAACCCGGATTATACCGTTACCGAATTTCAATACGATGAAAAAGGCAACATGACAATGCTGACCACACCGGTCCCGGCTGATCACACTTTTGAATACAACGGTGTAAACAAGGTCTCAAGCTTTATTACACCCCAGAACAGCGTTACCGTGCGACACGATGTTGCATGATTGTATGTATAGGAGGTAAATGTAAGACACTGAATATACTCGGTGTATCTCCACCGATTCCCTATGTGAGCGTGCTACCGTTGCGCTGTTGACGGGGTGCGAAGCCTCACCAACAATGTACCGAATCGGGTTTGAATGGTGACAGGAGAACCCCTCCGGAAATCCCATCCGGTTAAGGGCTAGGGTCGGACAATATGGCAAGATTAATCGAAGAGCTTTAAGCGCCGTCAGTGAGCGCCTAACCTACTGGGATTAACAGGTTATATGTATACTTCCCTGCGTTTGTATACATGAACAGGATGCAAGTCTGCTAACTGCTTGCACGGGATCGTAGTTTCATCGGCGTAAAGGCCTGCCTAAGTTGTCCATAAAGAGCAATCATGTAGAACGTGGAAACGTTGTCACTCCCCATGTGCAATGCATGGAAAGCTAACCGCAAGGCAAGCCTGTGGAGGGGCAGCAGTAAGAATTCGGAAAAAGCAAATGCCGTTTTGTAATGAAACGGATAGAGCATGAAACATGGCTCACGTAAAACCCAAAACCTTCGGTTTTGGAGACATGCGTGCAGACGTCCGATTGGTGTTGACTTGCGAGAGAGTTTGGAGAACCGCTTAAGATGGGAAAGCAAATGACGGCCTCGGCTGGTGCACCTGTCGACTCTGCTAAGAAATGGGCATCCATTGATTGGAAAAAAGCCCGAGCCGAAGTTAGAAGGCTGCAAATGCGTATCGCAAAGGCTGTAAAGGAAAAAAGATGGGGCAAGGTCAAAGCCCTGCAATACTTACTTACTCATTCGTTCTACGCCAAGGCCTTGGCTGTCAAACGAGTGACCTCAAATAAAGGGAAAAAAACTCCAGGCGTAGATGGCACCTTATGGAAAGGAGCCAGAGCCAAATGGGAGGCTGTTTTCAGCCTGCAAAGACGAGGTTATAGACCGCAACCACTAAGGCGAATTTACATCCCCAAAAAGAATGGTAAAAAACGTCCGTTAAGTATTCCTACAATACTCTGCAGAGCTATGCAGGCGCTGTTTAAATTAGCTTTAGCCCCAGTAGCGGAAACCATAGGAGACCGTAATTCTTACGGCTTCCGTGAAGGCCGCAGCTGTGCAGATGCAATTGCAGCAGCGTTCAATGCACTCTCCAAGCCTAATTCGGCTACATGGATATTGGAAGCGGATATCAAAGGGTGTTATGACAACATCAGCCAGGAATGGATGTTGGAAAATATCCCTATGGATAAAGTCATTCTTAAAAAGTGGTTGACGGCAGGGTATGTGGAAGACGGCAAGCTATACCCCTCGCGCAAAGGAACCCCACAGGGCGGGATTATCAGTCCCACCTTGTCGAATTTAACCCTCGACGGGCTGGAAAAAGCCGTGCATGATGCAGTTCCCCGTCGATGTAGAGTTAATTTCGTTCGATATGCAGATGATTTTATCGTCACAGGCAAGTCCAAACGCCTGCTTGAAGATCAGGTCAAACCAGCAGTCGAAGCGTTTCTAACTGAACGTGGTCTGTCATTATCTGAAGAAAAGACCATGATCACGCATATAACAGATGGATTTACGTTCCTTGGCCAAACTTTTCGAAAAACCGGAAATGTGCTGCACATCACCCCGGCAAAGAAGGGAGTTCTCGCCCTTAAAGAAAAGCTCAGTGAACTGATCCATAAACATGTCGGCGGTCCATTGGAACCATTGGTCAAAAAGTTAAACCAAACCCTCCGGGGTTGGGGAAACTATCACCGGCACGTAGTCTCATCGGAAACATTTTCTCTTATTGATACGTTTGTTTACGAACAGCTATGGAGAATGATTAAAAAGCGTCACCGGAAGAAATCCTCAAAATGGTTGAAAAACCGTTACTGGACTGACGGAAAACGCAAGTGGATATTCACTGTCAAGAGCCGAAATAAGAAAGGGCCTTGCAGTTATCACGTCATTCACCTAAGCTCATTAGGAATAAAACGATATATCAAAATCAAAGCAGATGCAAATCCATATGATCCCGAATACAGTTATTATTTCTGGCGTAGACGGAATCAAAAGGATTCACGGTTACTCCCGTCGTTATCGGCCAGGGAGCACCGCCAAAAGCAAGCTGCATGAGGTAAACAGCCGGGGCGTCCCACAAGGTCGTCCTTTATAAACGCTTGAGCCGTATGACGGGAAACTGTCACGTACGGTTCTTAGGGGGGAAAGGGGTTGCAAGGCCCCTGACCTACCCGATACTTACACCTACGATACGAAGCGCAAACTCACCAATATCGGCCTGCCCTCCGGTAAAACCATTACCAACATCTATCTCCACGGCAGACTCAGCCGGACCGTTACCGATGAATGGACCACAGACTATGCCTACGGCTGCATGGACCTGGTCTCCTCAATCACCCGGGGCAGTGAAGCGCTTTTCTACAGCTACGACGGCACCCTGCTTACATCCGTCAGCCAGTCAGGCTCTCTGAATCAGGACATCGAACTCGAATACAACAACGATTTCAGGCCCACTGCCATGACCTATGCCGGCGGCACAGAAAACCTGGACTATGACGCCGATGGCCTGCTGACATCATCCGGCAGATTCTCCATAAGCCGCAATATCGGCAACGGCCTGCCGGAATCGGTGTCTGACGGCACATTTTCTTTAACACGGTCTTTTAACGGTTACGGAGAAACCAGCGGCTATAACTTCTCAATTTCAGGCAATAATGCCTTCAGCCTTGCACTGACACGAAACGATGGCAGCCGGATCACCCATAAAACAGAAAGCATTGAAGGGATAAGCTCCGGCACGGCCTATACCTATGACGACAGAGGACAATTGCTCACCGTGACCACCGACGGCACCCTTGTTGAAGAATACCGGTACGACAATAACGGCAACCGCACCTATGAGATGAACAGGCTGCGGGATATATCAGGAAAAACTTTCAGCTATTCTAATGAAGACCATATAATTACCGCAGGAACGGCTCAATACACCTTTGACCTTGATGACCGCCTCAGCAGCAGGACAGATGGATCAGAAACCACTGAATATGCCTATTCCTCCACAGGGGAGTTGATGCAAGTGACGATGCCCGATGGAACAGTCATCACCTACACCAACGATCCTTTAGGCAGACGCATCGCCAGAGCCGTTAACGGCAGCGTTAAGGAAAGATACCTCTGGTTCGGCCTGACCACTCTTCTGGCCGTCTATGACGGCAGCGGCACCCTGTATCAACGCTTCATATACGCGGATGACCGCATGCCCTATGCCATGAAGATGAACGGCAGCACTTATTATCTCATCTACGACCAGGTCGGCTCCCTCAGACTGATCACCGACAGCGCGGGCAACACTGTCAAGCGCATTGACTACGATACCTTTGGTAATGTAATAAGTGACAGTGACGACTCATTGACAATCCCATTCGGTTTTGCCGGCGGCCTCCATGACCGCGACACCACCCTGGTCCGCTTCGGGCACCGCGATTACATGCCCGAAATCGGAAAATGGACCGCAAAAGACCCCATCCTGTTTGCCGGTGGGGATACGAACCTTTATGGGTATGTCGTAAACAATCCTATTAATATGATTGATCCGGAGGGATTGATTGGAAAATTTTTATTTGGCCAATTCGTTAATAGATCCGTTCGGTCTATTTCTAATGCTTATCTTGATATTACCCTGAAAGTCGTATAAAGCGTACACTATTCGGGGCGTACCCCCAGATACTTCAAAAACAGCCTATCTCTGGCGACTGATTCGGTGGACCATCGATAATTTCCCATGGCAGTCTGTACCTTTGTGGTTTCGATACAGTCAAACCAATCCAAAATCTGAGAAAGCGAACGTTGTGCAATCCAGTTTTCCAGCTTTTTTTCGAGCTTGATAAGTGATTGGGTTTTCCCGGATTCTTTTTCCCTCAGCCTGGATTGTATTTCCTTTATTTTTTTTGTCAAAAAACAATGATAACTTACATTTCGCATGGGTAAAAATAATTATCAATATTTTAAGAACGACCAATAATGCATTGTAATATCAATAAGATATAAAAAATCTAGACTTTCACTCTAAATTGTTTTATAACTCCCTTAAACTCAACAAGAGGGGGTGTTATGGAACAATTTGAAGCACAGTTCAACCAGGTTGATGTTCTGCCAATGGTCAAGCATTATATGGATGAACTTCATCTGTTCAATCTTTTTACCAAGTATGTCCCCGGGGCACCTAACAGCCTGGCTGAACATGCAGAAAGCCTATGTGTCCTTACGGCAAATATCATTTGTGAAAATAAGCCATTATATAAAATTCAGGATTGGTTGGCCAAGTACTCCGACGATCTTGCTGCAGAACCGGTTGAAGCAAAGCTGTTCAATGATGACCGGTTAGCCAGATCCCTTTCTGCCCTTTTCGAGGCAGACCGCCATTCGCTTATGACAGAGGCCTCGGCTAACGCAATTGCGACCCATGATCTGCTGACCGATGAAGTCCACAATGACAGCACCACAGTGACCTTCATCGGTAAATATGACAACCCCGATCCTCAGGCCGTCAAACTCAAACACGGCCACAACAAAGATTTCAGACCTGATTGCAAACAGGTCGTATTTGGCCTGAATATCACTTCCGACGGCCATGTGCCGTTAAGTTATGAACTTTTTGATGGCAACACTTGCGACGATGTCACCCATATTCCAAACTGGAATGGCCTACGCGCACTATTGGGTAAGGAACAGTTTATTTACGTAGCCGACTGTAAGCTTTGCGGCCAGGACAACTTGGATCACATCGACAAAAACGGCGGGTTATTCATCACTATTGTCCCAAAGGGCCGTAAAGAGGTGAAACTATTTTACCAGTATTTGAAAAAAAATGATGCTGAATGGAAACATGTTTTTGTTACCGAAAGTTCACGCAAAAAAAATAAGCTCAACACCTACAAAACCTATGAGGCAGAACCAACGCAAAAAGGTTACCGCATTATTTTTGTACATAGCAGCGCAAAACAAGACGATGACAAAGGTCGCCGGCAAAAGAAGATAGATAAAGCTGTTTCACAATTGGAGGAGTTAGTACCCAAGCTAAACGCGTATCATCTAAAAACCAAGAAGGAAATTAAAACAGCAGTTGATAGCATTTGCAAAAGTGTCCAAGACTTTATTGATGTAAAAATTATCACCGAACGTAAACAAGTCAGAGTGAAATTGTCACCTGGCCGTCCTTCTCGAAGGAAAAGCGAATACAAAAATAAATGGGCATATTCTCATAGTATTGAATGGAAGCTTAATGAAAAAGCCCTTTTAGAAGCGTCGAGGACTGATGGAATTTTCCCCCTGATTACCAACACTTCCTTAGAGGCTGGCGATGTTTTGAAAAGATACAAAAACCAACCCTTTCTTGAAAAACGCATGTATACCAAAAAGACGGTTTTGGAAGTAGCCCCGGTTTTTCTTAAGAAAGAAAAACGGATCGAGGCCATGCTTTTTTTGTATTTTATAGCCTTGATGATTGTCAGGAGTTTCGTGGTTAGACCTGCATGGCCCGGTGAAAGCCTTGCCTGGCGGGCGCAATTCAGGTAACAGGTTGTAAGACCCCACCTTCATTAATATGATGGCCAAAGGCCGATAGGACTTCGGCCTGGGTCTTACTCGGCGTCTCAAGGCGCCTGGTCGGTTTTCTTGCCCCTTTCGGCAAAGTCAGAATAGAATGTAGATGCTTCATATCATCCATGACGTTCTCTGCTGTCCGTTCAATTCCGGCGCTCTTTAGTTTTAATTCAATTCGACGCAGGTAAGCCATGGCGGCCACACATGTAAATAAATGACATTTAATTTTGCTGTCAGTCCAGTGCCGGATCGGCTGCACACCTACTAAGTCTTCATTCTTACTGAGACGGAAGCGGTCTTCAACTTGCCATCGATCTAAACTCGCTTCAATAATATCTTTTGTCGCCCAGTCCGTATTATCTGTGATGATAATATTTTTACCGAACATCAGCTTTTTTTGTTTCACTATATATGGATCTTTTCGGAAGCTCATATTCAAGCCGTTTGCTGATGTTTCAAAATTCAGAGTAAATAAATCGGGGGCCATGTGAAGCCTTTGACACAATCGGATATATCTGGCTTGTACGTCCTCAGCTTTCTTCCAGTGAGCTGCTCCTTCTTTAACCTTCGTTCTCATTGCAAGCAATTCCTGTCGGATCGTATCAAGCTTGCTCTCAAAGGTGTATGATTTCTTTCGGGCTGTCCTGGGATTATAAGTTATGATAACGCTCCGCTCCTTGCCCCAGTATTCTTTTTTAGTTCGATATGCCAATTGACACTCTTCCCGGCGCTCTTCATCAATCAGTCTTCTGTTGCGGGCCGTATCTGCAATTTCAAACCGGTCGAGTGGGGTAGCCGCAAGCTCCTGGGCAAAATAAGTGGAATATGTCGTAATAAAATGGACTCTGGAATGCTCGTCAATCCAGGTGTAATTCCCTTCAGAATTCATTCCTTTGTCAATAACGATTGTAAGTCGCTCTTTGGTATTGTTCAGGTCGCATGCCACCCTAAACATTTCTTCCATGATTGATTCAAAGTGCTTGCTATCATGAATATTGCCTGGGTAAATCGAATAAAATAAAGGGAGTCTGGTGTCTCGTGCAACCAAAAGGCCGAGGCCGATCTGTCTGAGATGATGCCTGCCTTCCTTGTTTTTACCTCTGCACGCAATTTTCGACAAAGTTTGGCTTCCCATGAAGGTATAATAATTAGTGGTATCAAATAACAGACAATCAGACGAAGGCTTTTCGACCTGCCATAATCGTCTGAAGAACTTCGATATGATCGTGTTTAAGGTTTTTTCATCAACTCGGTCCCACTTGTCCCAGTATCGTTTGCATGAGAGTTCGTTTAGATCGACAGGGCGTATATGCTGGATCGCGGTTCTCTTATACCAATCCGATAATTTGTTTTTACTGACGGTCTCAATCATGCGATTCCAGACACAATAAAGGAAATATTCCCCTATTGAAGGTCCTTTTTCCCGATCGGCCGGTGGAATAATCTCATCAATCATAGAGCAAAGATCAAAGTCTTTATCTGCTTGCTGGGCCAACCACAGTGCACCGAATTCTTCAGCCTTTAAAGTGGTTATTTCCTGAGACTGGCCTTTTACAAGACTGGCTACCCGATCCGGTGAACCAATATAGGTTTGAGAAATAACCTTGGGCTTACCGTTTACCCGGGCGATCTCCCTGACATACAGGTAGGGTCTTCCTTTTTTCTTCTTGATATGGAAATGTGCCATGATTCATAATATTTAGTAGGGTCTTACATGTCAAGAAAAAAACAATAGAAAGACTGATTTGATAGGGTTTTGAGCATAGAAAGGTTGTGTGACTTGAGGGGTACTACAAGAGACAGGGTCGAAAACGCTTGTCAATAAAGGGATTCGACGATTCCGAACGGTTTATCTCCGAAACTCCTGATTGTGTCTCTTATCGAACGTAAAATCCGCATGAACATGGCCAAAGAGGAGATAGAACAGCTTCCAATTTTACCTCAGAAAATGAATACAAAAAAGCCGACCTGGAGCAACATCCGTTACTACTTTCGAAATATCCATTACTCAAAAATAAACAAAAACGGAATTTGCATTCAATCAGCGGTAAAAGGTCTCAACTCTCTGCATGAGCAGGTTTGTTCACTTTTAGAAATTCCCAGTGAGGTGTACAATACCCTCCATGGCCGCTGGTGGCAGTTCCGGGCTACTTGACTGTTTTAACAATGCATTTTGAGGATAATGCAAAAATTATTTTTTATCCATGCGAAATGTAAGTGATAACCCAGAGAGACAAATTGTGTAAATTGTCTCCCACGCAAATTGTCAGGATACCATGTGCGCGGCCGAGCGCCGTCGAGTCTCCCCTTTTGCACGGCAAAAAGTTCTTCAATTTTTTCACGCAGCCGGTAGTTTTCAAGCGCTGTAAATGTGTCCATAGCCTGATTGCTGACAAGGGCGAAATAGCCAAAGTATTTTTTTGCTTCGGCAATGGCCTCATCGTTGAACCCAACCTTCAACTGTCCCCCACGCCCCTTTCTGGAGCTTGTCAGGTACTTGTCTATTTTTCTTTGCGCTGATTCCGTAAATTCTGTTGTGTTCTCTTCCACCAGCATCTTTAGGTCAAGCAAATCCTTGCGAAAGGCGAGTTCTTTCTTGGCTTCATTGTCGGGGGAATAATAAATGTGGACATACAGGCGGCGCGAGAATGTCTCTTTTTCACCGGCAGCTGTGCCGTTGCGTGACCGCTGGCGAACTTTACTGAACTGGTGTGTTAAGCACGAAGTTGCGCCACAAATTGACGGATCAAACGGGCAGGTGCTGGACATACTCGCTATACTTGGGCGAAGTGCATCAACTGTCTCACGGATCCAGGTAATGTTGGGGTCAACCAGGGTCAAAAATTTCACATTGCGCAAGGAAAATTCCATCATGTTTTTCTGGCTATAGTAGCCGTTATCAGTAACAACCAGAGGTTTTTCAAGATGGAGGCATTTAAGCTGTGTCAGAGTGTTTTCAATAGAGATAACATCCGGAACATTGCCTGGTTGTTTGGAGAAGGCTATTGGTTCGCCAGACTTCACGGAATATAGGGTTAAAAGCTTGATCGTGTTGAGTCCGTCTTGAGCTTTGTTGAACCCTTGTCTTGCCTCCGACTGATTTTCAGAATAGGTCGAGATTGTGGTCGAATCAAACGCTACCACAGGAGATTTCCCCAGGTGTTCAGCTCGAGCTGAAAAATAGCGTTGAACGCCTTCTTCATTTCGTCCAACATTTTTAAACAGATTGCCATACACGTCTTCCGTGATTCCTTCATGATATGGAAGTGGGTGCATCACTTGCCAACTTTCAAGGCGTGGCAGCGTATTACCGCCGGATCCGATCCAGTAACGTGCGATAGACAATATTTTTGCGGCATCGCCCTCACTGAATGAAGCATATACATCATCATCAATACCAGACGCCTTTCCAACCCATTCTAAGATGTCCGTGAGTCCGGTATGCTGCCGTGTTGCACCGGGAATGCTTCCTTCTCCTTTGCGTTTTTTCGGACGAGTCGGCACAATTTTTTGGGTTCCCGACTTGATTTTGCCTTTAAGTTTTTGACTGACCGTATATGTCTTCCTGGTCTTTTCGTTGTAGGCCGTTATCCGTTCATAGACGTAAATGTCACCATTCGGACGCTTTTCACGCCGCTCTCCAACGTGATTTTTCCCTGTTATTGGTTTAGACATGGATAAATTCCCTTTTAAAGTGTATGTATAGTATAATACGTGCATTATAAAAAGGCAAGAAAAAAGCACGGTTTTTCAATTAAATCCGTGCTTATCGATCGGTTTTAGGGTTTAAAGTGTACGCTTTATACGATTTTCAGGATATTACACCGTCTGGTCGAAGGATTATATCAACGAGCTTAGGGAGTGCAGCCGGTGGTGCTGTTACAGGTGCTGTTTTTGGCACGCCGGCTCTTGGAATGGGATCCGTTCCGACAGCAATCGTCGGTGGCGTTGCAGGATTTAGTAGCGGGCTTCTTTTTCAAACAATCTTAGAATCAACAAATTTAGGGCAGGCATTAGAAGATTTTGCTAAAAATATGGCAAACAATTTTCTTGAATCTTTTGAAGATGAAAGTGGAGACCCTTGCAAGTAAACTCTTTCTTAAACAATATTGGGTAAAAAATGGTAAATCGAAAATGCAAAATTTGTGGCAGTGAACTCAATAAAAAGGATTATAAAAAGTACGGAATAATTGGCATCATTAGTGGAATCCTAATGACAATAGTATTATTGCTATTACTCTACTATACTTTTGTTCCTTATCTGTTTTTTTTAGTGCATATGTCATTCAGCATTTATTTTTTATTAGTAAGCGATATTTAAACCCCATCTACCGCCACGCCCAGCGAGCCCATATAATGCCTCCAAACTAAAAGGAGGCGACCCCATGCCAAGATCAAGAAAAGCAACAAATGAAAAACTTAGCAGATACTGGAAATCAAACATCGAACGTTGGGCGACATCAGGGCTGACCCAGACAGAATATTG
The DNA here is from genome assembly GCF_963664415.1 of uncultured Desulfobacter sp. Classification (NCBI taxonomy): domain Bacteria; kingdom Pseudomonadati; phylum Thermodesulfobacteriota; class Desulfobacteria; order Desulfobacterales; family Desulfobacteraceae; genus Desulfobacter; species uncultured Desulfobacter sp. The sequence goes on from NZ_OY761445.1 coordinate 3,189,199, forward strand.
CAGACGCAATGACCTGTCCAAAGACAGGTTCACATATTGGAAAAGAAAATTTAAAAGACAAAACCTTCCTGTAGAATTTATCCAGTTGCCGATACCCGCCAATATTCATACGACCGGGTTGAAGTTGAACCTTGGCCAGGGTGTACAAATAGAAATCCCGGACGGTTTCACCAGCGAGACGCTTGAAAGGGTTCTTGCAACCTTGAGATCCATCTCATGATGAACTTTTCACCAGACACAAAAGTCTATCTGGCTGTGGGTACTACTGACATGCGCAAAGCGATTAACGGCCTTTCCGTTATCGTAAGCGAACGAATGCAGTTGGATATATTTTCAGGATCCCTGTTTGTGTTCTGCAACCGGGCACAAACCATTTTAAAAATTTTATACTGGGATAAAAACGGTTTTTGCCTGTGGCAAAAGCGCCTTGAAAAAGACCGGTTCAAATGGCCGAATTCACCAAAAGATGTCATGAATATTACAAGCCGGGAACTGACCTGGCTGGTCGATGGACTGAATATAAATCAGGCTCATAAACCCCTAAAATACTCTATGATTTTTTAGGCGAAAAACTATGAAAAAACCCTTGGTTATGGTATATACAGCCCATGACAAGAGACACTCTCAAAGATGCTGAAAGCCTGGATGAAGTCAAAGAAATCGCTCTGAATTTGTTTGATGAAAACATAATTCTTCAAGAGCAGATTAAATCCCTCCAGGACAGGCTTTTTGGTCGCAAATCAGAAAAAACGCCCAAAGATGGCGAGCAAATGTCTCTTTTTGATATGCCGGAACCTGATCTTCCGATTCTGAATGAAGATGATACCGTCACCATTACAGAGCATTCCCGCAAAAAACGCGGCCGCAAACCACTGCCGGCAGATCTTCCCCGTGTCGATGTTGTTCATAAACTCAGTGAGAATGACAGAAAATGCGATTGCGGCTGCTTGAAAGATAAGATCGGTGAAGAAGTCTCTGAGCAGCTTGATTATATCCCAGCCAAGGTTCGGGTGATTCGAAATATCCGGTATAAATACGCCTGTAAAAATTGCGAGGGGGTTGAAGATGAAGGCCCCACCGTATCTATTGCCAGGATGCCGGATCAGATTATTCCCAAAAGTATTGCCACTCCGGGACTGCTTGCCCATATCCTGACCGCCAAATTTGCAGATGCACTGCCATTTTATCGCCAGGAAAAGCAGTTTGCCAGAATCGGCATTGAGCTTGCCAGATCAACCATGTGTAAATGGGGCATGAAGGTGGCAGATGCCTGTGAAATTATCATCGGCATGATGAAGGACGACATCCTGGCCAACCCCATGATTGGTATTGATGAAACTCCTCTCCAAGTTTTAAAGGGACCACGGAAATCCAAATCTTATATGTGGATTTTCAGGGGTGGACCACCAGACAAGCCGATTATCCTGTTCGAATATCACCCGACAAGGTCTGGGGATGTGGTTTCAACATTTTTGAACGGTTTTAAGGGCATCGTCCAGACGGACGGATATGCTGGGTATGATTTCCTGGATACCAAAAAAGATATTGTTCATGTTGGGTGCTGGGTTCATGCTCGTCGGAAGTTTAAAGAGGTAACCAAAGCGCTTGGCAACAAGGCAAATTCTTCCGGAAATGCCGGTTCGGCATTGTTGTATATCAGCAAGCTTTATAAAATTGAAAAAGAAGCACGGGAACAAGGGTTTTCTGCGAAACAATTGTACAATAAGAGACAATCCCAGGCGATTCCAATTCTTACCGAGTTTAAGAAGTGGCTTGATGAAAGAGTAAACAAGGTTCCTCCCAAAAGCCTGCTTGGCAAGGCGATCAATTATACCATCGGCCAATGGCCCCGATTGGTCCAATACACAACTGAAGGGTTCATTCGACCGGACAACAATTTGGTTGAAAATGCCATCCGGCCTTTTGTCATCGGTCGTAAAAACTGGCTGTTTTCTGATACGGTTCAAGGTGCAAAGGCGAGTGCGGCAATTTACAGTTTGATAGAGACTGCAAAATCCAATGGACTGGAACCGTACTGGTATCTCAAGTACCTGTTTCAGTATCTGCCTGAGGCAATGACAAATGATGATTTTCAAGCGTTGCTCCCCTATAATGTGAAAAAAGAAAAAATTTCTGAATCTGTCCCTTGCTGAGTGGGGTTAAAACACCGCTTACTTTTATTAAAAAAAGAACGGTATTTTTATTATTGTAAAAAATGCAGTCTGAAAATTCCACGTGCAGACGTTGAAAAAAATGAGCTATAGTTACGGAAAATACTTATAAATTTCACCCCGATGCAGGAACCTGACAAAGCAGACAGTATTCTCTTCAATAACAAGGCCCAGGCGGTAGTCACCCATTCTGATGCGGTAGTGACTGCCCTGGGCCTTTAACTTTTTAAGGTTCCGGATGCTGTGGATGTCCGGTGCCTCCTCTACTTCCCGGATGATCTGCCGGACCCGGTCGAGCAAGGGTTGGTCTGTTTTGCGTTTTTTTAAATCCCTGGCAAAACTCTTTTTAAAATCGAGGTTCACGCCCGGCTTTCCAGTATGTTAAATATCTCTTTTTTTGTGGCAGTACCGGTCTTCTGCCCTTCCTGAATCGCCCGGCTCAGGGCAATGTCTTCCATGGCATCTACGATCATCTCATGAAAGATGTTTTGCTTTTCTTCGAGCATCTCAACAAGCGCTTCCTTGAAGACCTGTTTGAGCCTGCCCTCATCCATTACGGTTTGCATGGTATCTCCTTATAAACAATCAGGCCCGGGCCAGTTGTTCAAATTTATATTTTTTGATGAATGCATCCAGCAGGCTGGTCAGTACCTGCTGGTCTTCTTCGGGAAGCTGCTCTATTTCTTCGATATGCTTGAGAAGCTCCCGGCTTTTGATCTTGTTGATTGCCACGTTTGCTTCATCCCGCAACAGGTAATCCAGGCTGACGTCAAACTCGGAAGCAATTTTAACGACCATGTTGGTGGGCGGGCAAACCACTCCCCGTTCGTATTTGGATATCAACTGGACATTCACGCCCAGTTTGTTGCCGAGCTGCCCTTGGGACAACCCCCGGCCCTGGCGCAATTTTTTTAACTTATCAGGCAATCCGGATATAATGGCTTTATTGTTATTCATAAGCTCCTCCTTGCCTGTATTTTCTACAAATATGGGGCTGTGTGCAAACATATTTTTTCTTGACAATAGCTTTAAAGGATACTAACTAAGCATATTAAGTTATGCTTTTTTGTCGTGAAAAGCAAGTTTATTTTGATATCAGGGATGTTTTTAGGAAAGAAGGCCATCAACCCGAACTCGCCAAAGTCAACCGGTTGATGGCCGAAAAAAAACAAATCACAAAGGGCAAGCCCGTTTGTAACCGTTTTCTTTTTCTATCATATCTCCCGGTAAAAATTCAATCTGTGTAATCAAGGGAGGTGAACCTGTGACATTTACCCAACGGTTCTACGAGATCGCCTGCATGTTCCCGGTGATGAACAACAAAGGCGTACAGAAAGGCGATATCCCCGGCATCAGGAAGGATCGGTTTTGTGCGGATGACCTGGCCGGGTTCATCTATGAGGGCGGCGGCAGGGCCTGGAGCACCGGAGAAAAGCTCGTTATAGAATTTCTGCTGAATCTGTACAACCCGGGGGCCTTTGACAAGTTCAACATAGGCTTTGCCATGAACGTATGGGACCCCACCCATATGCGTGCCTGTTTTAAGGCTATGACAAGGATTTACAGCGGAGAGCAACCCATGAACAGACAACGCCTTCGGAACAGCGGGATAAAACATGATAGAAAAAGAGATCATTTGAGGTTCGTCTTAGGTTCGGCGTAGGTTCGGGGTCGGGCAGATCTAACAAGCTGAAATAAAAGTAAAAGTTCTTTAAAGACGCCCTCAAAATAGGCTTAGGTTAATGTTTTTGATGGCAAAATGAACACTTTAAAAAAATGAAATGAGATCAAGTTGGAAGGCCCCGTCGAAATGACAACTGGGTACTGGGTACTGGGTAACGGGCTTAACCGACCTGGCCCTGACCGGCAATGTGCCATGGACCAGCTCATGGACAACGCAGTCAATCTTCACCTGGAATCTAACATTCTGGCCTATATTAAACAGCCGGACGGCACCTTTTCCCTGCCGCCGGGCATTAATGCCGAACTTGCCCTGGACAACGGGCAGTACCGCCTGGAGGACCGGTTTGACCGGACCATTGAATTTGATGCAGAAAACAGGGTCTCAACCATTACCGATGCAGATCAAAACACCGTCACATTCAACTATTCAAACGACAGGCCTGCTGGGGTTTCAGACAGTTGCGGCCATATCCTGACCTTTGGATACACCGGAGACAACCTGACCAGTGTGACGGATTCCGCCGGCAGAACCGTCTCTTTTGAATATACCGGCGGCAACCTGACCACATACACGGACCCGGAAGGCAAGGTCTGGACCTATGGGTATGACGCCGACCACCGGGTTCTCTCCCTTGAGGACCCCAAGGGCGTCACCACCATCACCAATGTATATGACAGTTTTGGCCGGGTCATGACCCAGACCGCACCCAGGCAGACCGGGACTGCCGTATACAATTATTATTTCAGCGGATACCGGAACGTCCAAGAAGACAGCCTGGGCAATCAGACCGTCTACACCTATGACCGTAAAAATCGCCTGGTTACTACACAAGACGCCCTGGGCAACCAGGTCTCCCGGAGTTATGACGGACAAAACCATGTGATCGAATCCGTTGACCCCAGGGGCAATGCCACAACCTTTACATACGACGGCAACAACAACCTGGTCCGGATCACCGACGCCCTTTCGGGAGAAACCGTAAACACCTATGATGGGGATTACCACCTGATCCAGGTGACTGACCCGCTGGGCAACATGGTCAGCTACGACTATGATGACGAACATCACCTGGTAAACACCACCATCTCTCCCGGGTCAGGCGAGACCATAGAAACCGGTGCAACCTATCATGCCAACGGCCTGACCGAAACCGTAACCGACGGCCGGGGTGTGGTCACCACAATGGCCTATGACGGTTACGGCAACCCGGAAACGAGCCGGACCGCCTCAGCCCCCGCCATTGCCTATGATTACGACGGCATCGGGCAAATGACCTCCCTGACCGACCAGGGCGGGTCTCAAACCGCCTTTGTTTATGACGGCCGGGGCCTGCTCCAGACCCGGACAGACCCGTTGTTTAACACCACGCAGCGGACCTATTATGACGACGGAAAGCTCAATACCACCACGGACCGTAATGGAGACACCACAACTTATACCTATACCCCTTCGGGAAAACCTGCCGCAGTAACCTACCAGGACGGCACATCGGTTGCCTTCACCTACGACTTGAATGACAACCTGACAGCCATGCAGGACAGCCAGGGTACCACCTCCTATGTTTACGACGAAGTAAACCGGCTGACCAGCAGCACAGATCCCAACGGCTTTACCGTGGCGTATGAATATGACGAAGCCGGCAACCTCACCGGCCTGACCCAGTTCAACGGCACCTATGTGAGCCGGGGCTATGACAATGCCAGCCGCCTCACCCGGCTTGAACACTTATCCTCATTGGCAGGCAGTGCCTTTGCCTCATACGCGTTTACCCTGGACGGCAACGGCAACCGGACCGGCATTGACCAGGAAACACCCTTGAGTCCTTCCCTAAGCGCACTGACCAGGGACTTCGAGGTCTCCGATGCCGGCAACCGGATTGTAACCGCCGGAAGTGACGCATTGATTTATGATGAGGAAGGCCAATTGCTCACCAAGGGGGGAGACACGTTCACCTTTGACCAGGCCCACCGGCTGACCGAGGCCGCCACAGAAACCGACAGTCTGATATTTTCATACGACGGCGCAGCCGGCAATCTTCTTGCCGAAGCCGACACCAGCGGGATTACCCGGTATTACATCCACGGCGCAGGCCTGCTGGCCATGGTAACTTCGGGCGGTTCGCCCTATTGCTACCACTTTGACGCCACCGGCCACACCATTGCCCTGACCGATGCCGGCAAAACCGTTGTCAACAAATATGCCTATACGCCATTCGGAGTTCTTGCAGGACAGGAGGAAGCCGTAGAACAGCCGTTCAAGTTTGTTGGGCAGTTCGGTGTTATGACCGAAAACAACGGCTGGTATTACATGCGGGCACGATCTTATGATCCTGAAATGGGCCGGTTTATCTCAGAAGACCCCTTGGGGTTTGGCGGCGGGGATGTTAATCTTTATGCCTATGTCTCAAATGATCCGGTTAATTTGGTGGATCCAGAAGGTTTATGGTCAGTCACTATTGATGGGTATTACCCTGAAAGTCGTATAAAGCGTACACTATTCGGGGCGTACCCCCAGATACTTCAAAAACAGCCTATCTCTGGCGACTGATTCGGTGGACCATCGATAATTTCCCATGGCAGTCTGTACCTTTGTGGTTTCGATACAGTCAAACCAATCCAAAATCTGAGAAAGCGAACGTTGTGCAATCCAGTTTTCCAGCTTTTTTTCGAGCTTGATAAGTGATTGGGTTTTCCCGGATTCTTTTTCCCTCAGCCTGGATTGTATTTCCTTTATTTTTTTTGTCAAAAAACAATGATAACCCAGAGAGACAAATTGTGTAAATTGTCTCCCACGCAAATTGTCAGGATACCATGTGCGCGGCCGAGCGCCGTCGAGTCTCCCCTTTTGCACGGCAAAAAGTTCTTCAATTTTTTCACGCAGCCGGTAGTTTTCAAGCGCTGTAAATGTGTCCATAGCCTGATTGCTGACAAGGGCGAAATAGCCAAAGTATTTTTTTGCTTCGGCAATGGCCTCATCGTTGAACCCAACCTTCAACTGTCCCCCACGCCCCTTTCTGGAGCTTGTCAGGTACTTGTCTATTTTTCTTTGCGCTGATTCCGTAAATTCTGTTGTGTTCTCTTCCACCAGCATCTTTAGGTCAAGCAAATCCTTGCGAAAGGCGAGTTCTTTCTTGGCTTCATTGTCGGGGGAATAATAAATGTGGACATACAGGCGGCGCGAGAATGTCTCTTTTTCACCGGCAGCTGTGCCGTTGCGTGACCGCTGGCGAACTTTACTGAACTGGTGTGTTAAGCACGAAGTTGCGCCACAAATTGACGGATCAAACGGGCAGGTGCTGGACATACTCGCTATACTTGGGCGAAGTGCATCAACTGTCTCACGGATCCAGGTAATGTTGGGGTCAACCAGGGTCAAAAATTTCACATTGCGCAAGGAAAATTCCATCATGTTTTTCTGGCTATAGTAGCCGTTATCAGTAACAACCAGAGGTTTTTCAAGATGGAGGCATTTAAGCTGTGTCAGAGTGTTTTCAATAGAGATAACATCCGGAACATTGCCTGGTTGTTTGGAGAAGGCTATTGGTTCGCCAGACTTCACGGAATATAGGGTTAAAAGCTTGATCGTGTTGAGTCCGTCTTGAGCTTTGTTGAACCCTTGTCTTGCCTCCGACTGATTTTCAGAATAGGTCGAGATTGTGGTCGAATCAAACGCTACCACAGGAGATTTCCCCAGGTGTTCAGCTCGAGCTGAAAAATAGCGTTGAACGCCTTCTTCATTTCGTCCAACATTTTTAAACAGATTGCCATACACGTCTTCCGTGATTCCTTCATGATATGGAAGTGGGTGCATCACTTGCCAACTTTCAAGGCGTGGCAGCGTATTACCGCCGGATCCGATCCAGTAACGTGCGATAGACAATATTTTTGCGGCATCGCCCTCACTGAATGAAGCATATACATCATCATCAATACCAGACGCCTTTCCAACCCATTCTAAGATGTCCGTGAGTCCGGTATGCTGCCGTGTTGCACCGGGAATGCTTCCTTCTCCTTTGCGTTTTTTCGGACGAGTCGGCACAATTTTTTGGGTTCCCGACTTGATTTTGCCTTTAAGTTTTTGACTGACCGTATATGTCTTCCTGGTCTTTTCGTTGTAGGCCGTTATCCGTTCATAGACGTAAATGTCACCATTCGGACGCTTTTCACGCCGCTCTCCAACGTGATTTTTCCCTGTTATTGGTTTAGACATGGATAAATTCCCTTTTAAAGTGTATGTATAGTATAATACGTGTATTATAAAAAGGCAAGAAAAAAGCACGGTTTTTCAATTAAATCCGTGCTTATCGATCGGTTTTAGGGTTTAAAGTGTACGCTTTATACGATTTTCAGGGTATTACGGTAAGGGTGGCGGTATAGTCTTTGGGCGGGATCCTAATGGTACCTTTTTTATGAGTTTCAGGGCAGGATATGGAATTGGAGGCGGTGTTGGTTACGATCCAAACGGGACAAGCCCTGATCCTTGCAATAGTGATTCAAGCTTTAGTTCTATAGGAGCCTTTGCTGAAGGTAATCTTGCAATAGGACCACTTTATGGTGGTGCGAATATTAATGGAGGGGTTACGTTTAAAGAATCGGGAGAGATATCTCCATATACAAACGAAAGCACGCCTTATGGTATAACACCTAAATTCAAACCTCTCATTAGGGGAAGCCTTTCTGCTGGTATTGAATATACACACTATTTTTAGCCATCAAAAATAATTTGGAATTTCTTATGAAATGGAATTATTTAAGATTTGGAGTTATAGTTCCGGTCATATGACTTGATACTTTCATCAATTTCATATAGTATAATCGCTCCGAAGTTTACCTAAAATAAGGAGCAGAGCCATGGCCCAAGGCAAAGCGCTTACACCAGAAGAGAAAAAAGCAATAGTGGCCTTAAAAAAATATTTTGACCGCACTATAGATGATCTTGAGGAACAGAAAGAATTAAGTGCGCAGAGGGTGTCAAATGCTCTTGGGTTTGGTTTAGCGACGGTGAAAAGGACTATGGCCGACCATAGCCGTGGTGTAAATTTTGATAACGAATTGATTATATATAGAGGACGACCACAACGAGCACTTTCCGATTCGGTGCAGACAATTGTTCGAGAATACATACGCAATGCCAATAAAGAAGGTGCGTATATGACACTTGAAACGCTGTGGCAGTATCTCGAAGAAGTTGCGCCTGAACAGGAATTTAGCATCCGGACATTAGGCCGGGCACTTGATCGTTGGGGATTTACATTCGGTAAAGGGATACGTACTCAGCGGTTTAAAGAAAAAGACCATGTTGTGGTAGCCAGACAACGCTACCTCCGGAGAAAAAGGGCAAATCGAAAGGGCAAAGGGACTATTCGTCCTGAAGTTTATCTGGACGAGTCCTATGTGAACAAAAATCACAGTACGGATTTTGTGTGGTACTACGACGATGATGGGCCATGGATTCAAAAGCCTACCGAAAAAGGGGAACGCTTGATAATAATGAATGCAATCACTAAGGACGGTTGGGTTTCCGGTGCCAAGGTGACTTTCAAAAGCACTCGAAAAACTGGAGACTACCACGGACAGATGAATCAAGCGATGTTCTCCAAGTGGTTTGAAGAAAAGTTGCTTCCAAATATCCCTGCTCGCTCGCTAATAATCATGGATAATGCTGCTTATCATAATGTCTTGTCACCAGTCTCAGCACCAACCCCTTTATGTAAAAAGGAGAAAATTCGATCCTGGTTGGAGAAAAATAATTTTCCCGTAAAGGAAGATTGCTTAAAGGCTGAACTGGTTGATATTTTGACAAGAGTTGGACCGCAACCGACATATTTATTGGACGAACTAGCTGATAAACAAGGGCATGAGGTCTTAAGGACACCACCTTATCATCCCGAGTTACAACCAATAGAGACATGTTGGGGCATTGTGAAAAATGAAATTGGCCGCAATTGTGATTTTACAATGAATAATTTAATTCAGCAGCTTGAAAATGCGTTTGGCAAGGTTACCGCCAAGACCTGCGCTGGGTTAATAAGGAAAACTCGTGATATTGAAGATGCCTTTTGGCGGGACGATGCTGCTCTTGATGAACAAAATTGAGGATCGAGGTAACTGGAATAGTTACTCTGTCTCTTGGGTAAACTTCGAGTGCGACTATACTACACGATTTGGGGTAAAGTATCAAGTCATATGACCGGAACTATAGTCTCCTTAATTTTATCCTTGGTTTTTTGTAACTACTCACCCCCATAAAAAAATGTCAAAAAACTAAAAAAAAGCTTGACAGGTTTTTGGGAGGTATTTTTTTGAAAAATCAAATTACATCAAAATATCCTCGTGCTACATAATAATGTGGCATGCATTTGACAATCACAAAAATTTAATGAAATTTTATCCGATTCGTTGAGAAAATGGATTGTAGGGCAACTCAGGAGGTCAAAAAAAGCTGTGTTATAATACAAGTATGGCAACGATGAACAAAACCAGTGTTCGAGAAGAAGTCGATCGTGTGAAGCAAGAGTTTGAGCAACTGAGCTTGGCAGGCAAGGTAACTCCTGAGGTAAAGGTGTTAATGAATAGCATGCTTCTCGTTGTGGAATTGATCCTGTCTGTTTTTCTCGAAAAGCAAACTCGCAAAAACAGCAAAAATTCAAGTTTGCCTTCTTCTCAAACGGACAGAGATGAAACTGCCAAACCGACTTCTACCGGCAAGGGAAAGGGCAAAAAAGTCAGTGGTGAAATCAGTAACACCCGTGTTAACGAAACTGTCACCATTGCCAAAGCTGAAACCTGTGATGTCTGCGGCACACCTTTGGATCAAACTCCTTGCCAGGGGCTCGAACGGCGGACAAAGATAGACATCGTTTTTGAAAAAGTTGTAGAGCACATTGATGCCGAGATAAAGGAATGTCCCAACTGCAAGGCGACGGCAAAAGGGCATTTTCCCGAAGACATGCCCGGAAGTTTACAGTACGGCAATGGACTCAAAGCTTTTGCCATTCATTTGATAATCAGTCAAATGGTTGCTCTCAATCGGGTTCAGAAACAGATATCTGCCATGATCGGCACTGTTATCTCCGAGGCAACTTTGCTCAAGTTTGTATGGAGGCTTTATCAATCTCTTGAGGAATGGGAGACAAAATCCATTGAAAGTATCCTTCATGCCCCTTCCATTCATGTGGATGAGACATCATTCCGGGTGGAAGGTAAAAATCATTGGATTCATGTATATTCTTCAGGAGGAATCACGCTAAAATTACTTCATCGAAAGCGGGGCAAGGAGGCGATTGTTGATTTGAATATCATTCCCCGCTATGGTGGGGTGATCATCCATGATTGCTGGGCATCATATTTATCATATGATCATTGTGGACATGGACTTTGTGGTTCGCACTTATTACGGGAACTGACCTTTATTGTTGATTCCAATCAATACAAGTGGGCCATTAATATGAAAAAGTTATTGCAGGAGACTTGTCATATTGTGTCCAAGCGAGAGGATAAATGCCTTACCGATAAAGAATATGCAAATTTGCAGAAACGCTACCGCAACATTCTTACACGTGGGGATAAAGAATTACCGGAGATTCCGCCAAAGCCAAAAGGTAAGCGTGGAAAGATAGCCAAATCAGATGCTCATAATCTTTGGGAAAGGCTGAAAAAATATGAAACAGCGGTATTGTTGTTTGCCAGAGAATCGTATGTCCCCTTTACCAACAATCGGGCGGAGCGTGATCTCCGCATGGCAAAGGTGAAACAGAAAATATCAGGATGTTTTAGGCGCCGGCATTATGCTCATGCCTATTGTCGAATTTCAAGCTATCTGCAAACAATGGCAAGCCAGGGTATCAACCCGCTTGTGGCTATTCAGATGGCTTTGACAGGTAAACTTACAGATATGGGTGAGTAGTTACGGTTTTTTTTATGTTGGGAAAAATGCATCGGAATCCATCCCACAAATCACATCCACCGATGTTTTTATGATGACTTTTTTAGTGCCATTCGCATTGGTGTTTGTAATAGGACTACAATATTTTAATAACTTTTCTGAAAAAATTTGGGATGCCCCATCTTGGTTTTTAAACCCTTTTACTTTTAAACAACCTTTACAATTTTTTCATTTTTTGACCTTTATATTGATAGCATTTGGACTAAGCTCTTCTTTAAGTTTATTTTGGAATGGATTTAATCGTGCACCGGAGGCTATTATGCCCTTAGCGTTAGGATGTGCTTTATTAACAGGTCTTCATATTTGTATCTATATTTTTAATAAAAAAATTGCAGATGGAACAACGCATAAAGAAATATATAGAATTTTTTAGGATCAGTTAAACGATCCGTGGTGAATTCCGGGGTGGAATTACGGGACATGATACATATAAAAGGGTCAAGTCTGCCCTTGACCCATACATGTAAACATATTGATATTCCATAATATTTTAAATATTTTGGTTCTACACCGGCAGGTTTGATGAGCGTGATGACCCTTGAGAAAATCTATGAAGAAGATGATGACGGTTTTACGGAAACCGCCACCACAACCATTGACCGGAACGGCGCCACAACGACGGTTAAAACCGACTACCTTACCGGCACCACCACGGCAGTCAGCCCTGAAAGCAGAACGGTCACCAGCCTATTCGACCTTGATACACTGCTGACAACCCAAACCCAGGTCACCGGCCTGAACGCCATTGAATATTTTTATGACGATTATGGCCGGCCGGCGTCTGTCACCTCGGGAAGCCGCACATCCACCTATACTTACAACTCCCGCGGGAATCTGAACACCGTTGTCGATCCCCTTGGCCTCACCACCTCCTACAGCTACGATCTGCTTGACCGGGTGACCCGTATTGAAAACCCGGATTATACCGTTACCGAATTTCAATACGATGAAAAAGGCAACATGACAATGCTGACCACACCGGTCCCGGCTGATCACACTTTTGAATACAACGGTGTAAACAAGGTCTCAAGCTTTATTACACCCCAGAACAGCGTTACCGTGCGACACGATGTTGCATGATTGTATGTATAGGAGGTAAATGTAAGACACTGAATATACTCGGTGTATCTCCACCGATTCCCTATGTGAGCGTGCTACCGTTGCGCTGTTGACGGGGTGCGAAGCCTCACCAACAATGTACCGAATCGGGTTTGAATGGTGACAGGAGAACCCCTCCGGAAATCCCATCCGGTTAAGGGCTAGGGTCGGACAATATGGCAAGATTAATCGAAGAGCTTTAAGCGCCGTCAGTGAGCGCCTAACCTACTGGGATTAACAGGTTATATGTATACTTCCCTGCGTTTGTATACATGAACAGGATGCAAGTCTGCTAACTGCTTGCACGGGATCGTAGTTTCATCGGCGTAAAGGCCTGCCTAAGTTGTCCATAAAGAGCAATCATGTAGAACGTGGAAACGTTGTCACTCCCCATGTGCAATGCATGGAAAGCTAACCGCAAGGCAAGCCTGTGGAGGGGCAGCAGTAAGAATTCGGAAAAAGCAAATGCCGTTTTGTAATGAAACGGATAGAGCATGAAACATGGCTCACGTAAAACCCAAAACCTTCGGTTTTGGAGACATGCGTGCAGACGTCCGATTGGTGTTGACTTGCGAGAGAGTTTGGAGAACCGCTTAAGATGGGAAAGCAAATGACGGCCTCGGCTGGTGCACCTGTCGACTCTGCTAAGAAATGGGCATCCATTGATTGGAAAAAAGCCCGAGCCGAAGTTAGAAGGCTGCAAATGCGTATCGCAAAGGCTGTAAAGGAAAAAAGATGGGGCAAGGTCAAAGCCCTGCAATACTTACTTACTCATTCGTTCTACGCCAAGGCCTTGGCTGTCAAACGAGTGACCTCAAATAAAGGGAAAAAAACTCCAGGCGTAGATGGCACCTTATGGAAAGGAGCCAGAGCCAAATGGGAGGCTGTTTTCAGCCTGCAAAGACGAGGTTATAGACCGCAACCACTAAGGCGAATTTACATCCCCAAAAAGAATGGTAAAAAACGTCCGTTAAGTATTCCTACAATACTCTGCAGAGCTATGCAGGCGCTGTTTAAATTAGCTTTAGCCCCAGTAGCGGAAACCATAGGAGACCGTAATTCTTACGGCTTCCGTGAAGGCCGCAGCTGTGCAGATGCAATTGCAGCAGCGTTCAATGCACTCTCCAAGCCTAATTCGGCTACATGGATATTGGAAGCGGATATCAAAGGGTGTTATGACAACATCAGCCAGGAATGGATGTTGGAAAATATCCCTATGGATAAAGTCATTCTTAAAAAGTGGTTGACGGCAGGGTATGTGGAAGACGGCAAGCTATACCCCTCGCGCAAAGGAACCCCACAGGGCGGGATTATCAGTCCCACCTTGTCGAATTTAACCCTCGACGGGCTGGAAAAAGCCGTGCATGATGCAGTTCCCCGTCGATGTAGAGTTAATTTCGTTCGATATGCAGATGATTTTATCGTCACAGGCAAGTCCAAACGCCTGCTTGAAGATCAGGTCAAACCAGCAGTCGAAGCGTTTCTAACTGAACGTGGTCTGTCATTATCTGAAGAAAAGACCATGATCACGCATATAACAGATGGATTTACGTTCCTTGGCCAAACTTTTCGAAAAACCGGAAATGTGCTGCACATCACCCCGGCAAAGAAGGGAGTTCTCGCCCTTAAAGAAAAGCTCAGTGAACTGATCCATAAACATGTCGGCGGTCCATTGGAACCATTGGTCAAAAAGTTAAACCAAACCCTCCGGGGTTGGGGAAACTATCACCGGCACGTAGTCTCATCGGAAACATTTTCTCTTATTGATACGTTTGTTTACGAACAGCTATGGAGAATGATTAAAAAGCGTCACCGGAAGAAATCCTCAAAATGGTTGAAAAACCGTTACTGGACTGACGGAAAACGCAAGTGGATATTCACTGTCAAGAGCCGAAATAAGAAAGGGCCTTGCAGTTATCACGTCATTCACCTAAGCTCATTAGGAATAAAACGATATATCAAAATCAAAGCAGATGCAAATCCATATGATCCCGAATACAGTTATTATTTCTGGCGTAGACGGAATCAAAAGGATTCACGGTTACTCCCGTCGTTATCGGCCAGGGAGCACCGCCAAAAGCAAGCTGCATGAGGTAAACAGCCGGGGCGTCCCACAAGGTCGTCCTTTATAAACGCTTGAGCCGTATGACGGGAAACTGTCACGTACGGTTCTTAGGGGGGAAAGGGGTTGCAAGGCCCCTGACCTACCCGATACTTACACCTACGATACGGAGCGCAAACTCACCAATATCGGCCTGCCCTCCGGTAAAACCATTACCAACATCTATCTCCACGGCAGACTCAGCCGGACCGTTACCGATGAATGGACCACAGACTATGCCTACGGCTGCATGGACCTGGTCTCCTCAATCACCCGGGGCAGTGAAGCGCTTTTCTACAGCTACGACGGCACCCTGCTTACATCCGTCAGCCGGTCAGGCTCTCTGAATCAGGACATCGAACTCGAATACAACAACGATTTCAGGCCCACTGCCATGACCTATGCCGGCGGCACAGAAAACCTGGACTATGACGCCGATGGCCTGCTGACATCATCCGGCAGATTCTCCATAAGCCGCAATACCGGCAACGGCCTGCCGGAATCGGTGTCTGACGGCACATTTTCTTTAACACGGTCTTTTAACGGTTACGGAGAAACCAGCGGCTATAACTTCTCAATTTCAGGCAATAATGCCTTCAGCCTTGCACTGACACGAAACGATGGCAGCCGGATCACCCATAAAACAGAAAGCATTGAAGGGATAAGCTCCGGCACGGCCTATACCTATGACGACAGAGGACAATTGCTCACCGTGACCACCGACGGCACCCTTGTTGAAGAATACCGGTACGACAATAACGGCAACCGCACCTATGAGATGAACAGGCTGCGGGATATATCAGGAAAAACTTTCAGCTATTCTAATGAAGACCATATAATTACCGCAGGAACGGCTCAATACACCTTTGACCTTGATGACCGCCTCAGCAGCAGGACAGATGGATCAGAAACCACTGAATATGCCTATTCCTCCACAGGGGAGTTGATGCAAGTGACGATGCCCGATGGAACAGTCATCACCTACACCAACGATCCTTTAGGCAGACGCATCGCCAGAGCCGTTAACGGCAGCGTTAAGGAAAGATACCTCTGGTCCGGCCTGACCACTCTTCTGGCCGTCTATGACGGCAGCGGCAGCCTGTATCAACGCTTCATATATGCGGATGACCGCATGCCCTATGCCATGGAGATGAACGGCAGCACTTATTATCTCATCTACGACCAGGTCGGCTCCCTCAGATTGGTCACCGACAGTGCGGGCAACACTGTCAAGCGCATTGACTACGATACCTTTGGTAATGTAATAAGTGACAGTGATGAGTCCTTGACAGTCCCATTCGGTTTTGCCGGCGGCCTCCATGACCGTGACACCACACTGGTCCGCTTCGGGCACCGCGATTACATGCCCGAAATCGGAAAATGGACCGCAAAAGACCCCATCCTGTTTGCCGGTGGGGATACGAACCTTTATGGGTATGTTTCAAATGATCCGGTTAATTTTATGGATCCGCTAGGACTTTTTTGGTTTAGGCAGGATTGGCAAAAACCAGGTCAGGTTGGCCGTCCCGATACTATTGTTCCTCCGGGTGGGATAATTAGTGAAACCATAGAAAAACATCTGCCTGCTGGTTATACATTGGGTCAGATACATGACCTTTTTGTTGGTTTCACCAGAGATATCTTGGGGGCTCCAGATGAATTAGTAAATATTCCTTCAATGATTCCAATGATGCATATGGCGGTTTGGATAGAATTTGCAAGATCTCAAGGAGTCTTTGATCAACCGAAGCCACAATCATTGAAACAGGAAAATCCATGCAAATGAAACAAAATAATCATAAAACTATAGTATTCCTGACATTACTAATTTTCCTTGCGGGGTTTGGTACCATTTTCTACAATTATAAAAATGCAAGCGATAAGCTACAGCCTAAAAATCGATATATAATTATCAGTCCGCTTTTTTTAATGGCTGTATATAATAATTCCAATAATAAACAATTGACTAAAGACACAGCAAGAGCCTATTTGCATGATCAACAATATGCTTATAAGACTTTTGTTGCTTTTCAATGCAGAGTCCCAACAGAGACAATTATGATTATTATAGGCCCGGCACCAAAAATCTGGCATGTTCCTTTTTTTCCAAAACGATATTTTGTCAAGTTAGAACCAGATTTGTCTCGTGGACTTGATATTATTCTTGAACTTAATCGTGGACTTGATGGAAACTTAGATGGTTTGAATTCAGAGTTGTTTAGGAAGCTTTGAATGAAATGAGGGGAGAATTTGGGGATCATAGCAAGATAACGCTTCGAATTTACAACAAAAAAACTCTCAAAAACGATCTCGAAACAGGCATATAAGTGTTACCGGCCCAAATGTTGGTCGGGATCCGTGGGTCGGGCTCATGTAATCAAGGGATCCGTGGGTCGGGCTCATGTAATCAATTGTAATTACGGTTGATTTTATAAAAGACATACCCTATTTTCATCTTAGAGCCACTTTTTTGGAGGTAATATCATGACTTTAACAAACAAATGAGCCCCCCTAAATAAAAATGCCGCGTGCAAAAAGATTTTATATTCCAGGTTGTGTATGGCACATAACCCATCGCTGTCACAAAAAAGAATTTTTGCTGAAATTTGCTCGTGACAGGAATCGTTGGTTAGATTTACTGTTCAGGGCAAAACAAAAATACGGACTTGAAGTTTTAAATTACATTGTCACTTCTAACCATATCCATTTGCTGGTATCAGATAACGGCAACAGAGATACAATCCCAAAATCAATGCAGGTTATTGCCGGGCAAACCGCTCAAGGGCTCATGAGTCGGGCTCACCTACCACACTGAAATAAAATCAAATAATTTCAAAAAAACACCATAAAACAGGCTTAGGTCTTACATTTCGCATGGATAAAAAATAATTTTTGCATTATCCTCAAAATGCATTGTTAAAACAGTCAAGTAGCCCGGAACTGCCACCAGCGGCCATGGAGGGTATTGTACACCTCACTGGGAATTTCTAAAAGTGAACAAACCTGCTCATGCAGAGAGTTGAGACCTTTTACCGCTGATTGAATGCAAATTCCGTTTTTGTTTATTTTTGAGTAATGGATATTTCGAAAGTAGTAACGGATGTTGCTCCAGGTCGGCTTTTTTGTATTCATTTTCTGAGGTAAAATTGGAAGCTGTTCTATCTCCTCTTTGGCCATGTTCATGCGGATTTTACGTTCGATAAGAGACACAATCATCAAGGCTATAAAATACAAAAAAAGCATGGCCTCGATCCGTTTTTCTTTCTTAAGAAAAACCGGGGCTACTTCCAAAACCGTCTTTTTGGTATACATGCGTTTTTCAAGAAAGGGTTGGTTTTTGTATCTTTTCAAAACATCGCCAGCCTCTAAGGAAGTGTTGGTAATCAGGGGGAAAATTCCATCAGTCCTCGACGCTTCTAAAAGGGCTTTTTCATTAAGCTTCCATTCAATACTATGAGAATATGCCCATTTATTTTTGTATTCGCTTTTCCTTCGAGAAGGACGGCCAGGTGACAATTTCACTCTGACTTGTTTACGTTCGGTGATAATTTTTACATCAATAAAGTCTTGGACACTTTTGCAAATGCTATCAACTGCTGTTTTAATTTCCTTCTTGGTTTTTAGATGATACGCGTTTAGCTTGGGTACTAACTCCTCCAATTGTGAAACAGCTTTATCTATCTTCTTTTGGTTTTGCTAACCTAAAATTGACCCCTTTGAGGGCCAAATGACAACCTAAAATTGACCCCCCACTTTGCATCAGTACTCTGGTATTGAATGGAGATTTTTAACCCATTACCGGAGACGAAAAGGAGAATGCTTAAAGTGGATCAGTATGATTACATCCGAACAGCTCACCGTGTTTATGGAAAGGCCATTAAAGAGCTTGCCAGAGAAACCGGCCATTCAAAAAACACCATAAAAAAAATTTTAAAGCAGGAATACATTGGCTACAAGCAACGATCTAAACAGCCATATCCCGTTCTTGGTCCTTATATCCAGGAGATAGACCGCTGGCTTGGCGATGACAAGGACAAGCCATACAAACAGCGACATACAGCAACCCGGATATACCATCGTCTGAAATCGGAACTCGAGTATTCCGGTGGAGAGACGACGGTTCGCCGTTATGTGCGTGAGGCAAAGCTGAGGCTGGGTTTAACGAATCAGCAGGCATTTATCCCATCAGATCCGACGACTGCCCAGGAAGCCGAGGTAGACTGGGGAAACTGTCAGGCAGTTATTGCCGGCGAACCCGTGAAGCTGAAATTATTTTGCATACGTTCAAAATGTTCGGGCAAACACTTTGTTCGCTGTTATCCCTGTGAAAGGCAGCAAGCTTTATTTGACGCTCATATCCAGGCCTTTTCATTTTTTGGAGGCGTGTTCCCAGTTCTTATCTATGACAATCTGACAACAGTCGTACAAAAGGTATTTAAAGGAAAAAAACGTCATCTTCAGGAATCTTATAATCGGTTCAAGGCCTATTACAACTTCGATCCAAGGTTTTGCAATCCCGGCCAGGGCCATGAAAAAGGTGGGATTGAAGGCCTGGTCGGCTACGCTCGAAGAAATTATATGGTTCCTATCCCACATGCTGACAGCCTGGACGAATTGAACACGCGCCTCCTCGATGATTGCATGGCCTATGGAGAGCATCGCATCGCCGGTCAAACACAAAGCGTCAATGAATTGTTTGAATCAGAAAAGCAGGTATTGCTGCCATTGCCGACAACATCGTTCAGTAACGTTGAGACGTTCATGGTCAGGGTAAACAAATATGCCACCGTTATTATTGACAAGAACCGGTATTCTGTCCCGACGCGCTATGCTTACATGAGAGTGCAGGCGATAGTAGAGATAGACCAGGTGATCATTTATTGGAGCGGCAGAAAAATAAGCACCCATCATCGGTTATATGGAAATAATAAGTGGAGTTTAAAACCGGAACATTATCTGGAGTTGATTCGTCAGCGTCCACAATCATTTGATACCGCCCGGCCAATTTTACAATGGCGTGATCAATGGCCGGATTGCCTGGAAAAGTTATTAGAACATTTTCGCCGGAAAAACGGTGTAACCAAAGGTACCCGGGAATTTGTCACCGTGCTGATGCTGTACGAAAAATATGCTGTCGACAAGATCGAAGCAGCCGTAAAGGAAGCACTGAAAAGCAATGTCGGCTGCAGCAATGCTCTCAAGCAGATTTTACACAGTCAAAACATCTCTATGGAGTCCCAATTTGATCCTTTGTCGAACTGGGAGACACTGCCCCCTGCTGACATCTCGGCATACGAACAGCTTGGAGGTATCTTATGAACCCAGCAGTCCAGGCAGTCCTCACACAGCACTTAAAAACGCTGAAGCTCTCGACGATGGAAAAAGAGTTGGAAGGTCAGATCCGGCAGGCGCATGAGGCGGCCTGCGGCTACGATGAGTTTTTATTGAATCTTGTTGAAGCGGAAGTTCAAATACGGCAGGAAAACGGTCGCAAGCGACGTCTCAAGGAAGCCAGGTTCCCGATGCAGAAACCGCTTGAAACATTTGATTTTGAGGCTGCCCCTGATTTGGACGCCCGGTTGATCAAAGAACTTTCAACAGGGACATTCATTAAAGAAGCCCGGAATATAATTTTGATAGGTAAAAGCGGAGCCGGTAAAACCCATCTGGCAACCAGCATCGGGATGGAAGCCTGCCGGTATGGACATCGAGTTCGTTTTATTACTGGTTGTGGGCTTGCAAACGAACTGACGGAGGCCAGGGAACAACAGGCTCTGGGTAGAATGATAAAACGATATGCCGGTTATGGGCTGTTGATTCTTGATGAATTGGGGTACGTCCCGTTCAGTAAAATCGGCGCTGAATTATTGTTCCAAGTCCTTACCGAGCGCCATGAAAGACGTTCGATCATCATCACTACCAATCTTGGTTTTGGTGATTGGACGCAGGTGTTTGGCGATGCAAATCTTACCGCTGCTCTGCTGGATCGTGTCACTCACCGGGCTCACATTATTCAATGTAACTGGGACAGTTATCGACTTAAACAGACTTTAAAATCGAGAGGATAAAGAATGAAAGAACTGGATGTATATAATCCCCTGAAAGGTCGAAATGAAACGATAAGGATCGAGATCTCCGAAGACTGTACGACCTATTTTGAAGAGGCGGAGAAGAATGATGATATCCTGAGCATTACAGACACAGATGCCGGTTTGTTAATACAAGAGTGTGGGTGCACAAAACCGATTCTCATAGCTGTAGAATCACGGGAATCAATTAATTACAGCCAAAAAGGAGCGTTGAAGGCAATAGCCGACTACTGCGTTGGGTAGCCCGTCCGGCCAGGGCCAGGGGATCGGCCCGGCGCCGGGCCGATCCCCTGGCCCTGGCCGTTACCCAAACCGGAACTATATAAAAAGCGATAAGAGAATGATTTTAACAACAGGGGGGGTCAAAATTGGGTTGTCGAGAGGGGTCAATTTTGTGTTGCAATTCCGATTCTTTTGCCGGCGACCTTTGTCATCGTCTTGTTTTGCGCTGCTATGTACAAAAATAATGCGGTAACCTTTTTGCGTTGGTTCTGCCTCATAGGTTTTGTAGGTGTTGAGCTTATTTTTTTTGCGTGAACTTTCGGTAACAAAAACATGTTTCCATTCAGCATCATTTTTTTTCAAATACTGGTAAAATAGTTTCACCTCTTTACGGCCCTTTGGGACAATAGTGATGAATAACCCGCCGTTTTTGTCGATGTGATCCAAGTTGTCCTGGCCGCAAAGCTTACAGTCGGCTACGTAAATAAACTGTTCCTTACCCAATAGTGCGCGTAGGCCATTCCAGTTTGGAATATGGGTGACATCGTCGCAAGTGTTGCCATCAAAAAGTTCATAACTTAACGGCACATGGCCGTCGGAAGTGATATTCAGGCCAAATACGACCTGTTTGCAATCAGGTCTGAAATCTTTGTTGTGGCCGTGTTTGAGTTTGACGGCCTGAGGATCGGGGTTGTCATATTTACCGATGAAGGTCACTGTGGTGCTGTCATTGTGGACTTCATCGGTCAGCAGATCATGGGTCGCAATTGCGTTAGCCGAGGCCTCTGTCATAAGCGAATGGCGGTCTGCCTCGAAAAGGGCAGAAAGGGATCTGGCTAACCGGTCATCATTGAACAGCTTTGCTTCAACCGGTTCTGCAGCAAGATCGTCGGAGTACTTGGCCAACCAATCCTGAATTTTATATAATGGCTTATTTTCACAAATGATATTTGCCGTAAGGACACATAGGCTTTCTGCATGTTCAGCCAGGCTGTTAGGTGCCCCGGGGACATACTTGGTAAAAAGATTGAACAGATGAAGTTCATCCATATAATGCTTGACCATTGGCAGAACATCAACCTGGTTGAACTGTGCTTCAAATTGTTCCATAACACCCCCTCTTGTTGAGTTTAAGGGAGTTATAAAACAATTTAGAGTGAAAGTCTAGATTTTTTATATCTTATTGATATTACAATGCATTATTGGTCGTTCTTAAAATATTGATAATTATTTTTACCCATGCGAAATGTAAGTTAGGTCTTACATTTCGCATGGATAAAAAATAATTTTTGCCTTATCCTCAAAATGCATTGTTAAAACGTACATTCCGCACTCAATTTTATGGTTCTTTGACAATTTATTCAGCGTTTGCACAGCTCTTACGGAACAAAAAAGCATTCCGGCGGGACGTCCAAGGCTCTAAGGTACTGCACTTGAGTATCATTTAGCGGCTTTGCTAATTTTCGTTGTCTTCCAACGGTTATAACTAATATGCTAAGAAACTTCGTAGTCATCATAAAGGCCGTCGGACTATTTGTGGGCTTTTTTTTCCAGCCAGGCAACTGTTTCCCCGTCTTTTTTACATGCAGCTTCAAGTTTCGTTCTATTAGCCGCCAGAGCAACAAAGAAAGCAGGAGAATTAGCCCAAGCGCTTCCACCCGTTTCGGCTTCTTCAGAAAGATGGCATTCACAATGGCTGGATCTTTCAGGAACCCGAAATTTTTTTCGATCCCATCCTGTTCTTTGTAAAGCCTGAGGAGCTCGACTCCTGGCCACTCCTGTTCGTCAGCCTGGGCCGGAACGTTGGTTATGAGTACAAAACAGCCCGCTTCAAGTCTGATCTTTTCTGTTTTTTCTGGATCTTCTTCGACAGTTGCCTTCAGTTCATATTCAATGGATTTCGGCTTCCTGGCTTCCCCTTTTTTGGGACGTCCTTTGCCGTATTTGGGTACGTCAATGATCTCTGCTCGCAAGTTGTAACGGCTTTTGTCTGCTGCTTTGACCAAAGTGCCGGCTGCCACCTCTGCATCCGGGCGACATTTGAAGGGTTGGAGAGTCGCCTCTTTGATTTTCTTTTCCAGCTGGTCTTTGCTGGTTTTTAATATTCGGTCGATGCGTTTCTGACGCCTTTTATCATGGGCACTGGAGTGATATACAATGGCCCGGTAGGCCCCATCACCAATGGTAGCGGTTGTTTCATAATAACGATAGGATGCGGGCGGTTTCTTTTCGCTTTGGCTTTCGGCCAAAGCCCCAATATCAACCCAGTTGTCGGCTGCAACAGCCTGGGCAATGGCATGCTTACATTCATTGAAATTAGCTGGCAATCGGCTTAAAAAACGGATGCCGTTTCCCTCCGCAGCTATAAGATTATCTGTGGTCACAAAGGCTGAATCTGCAACATAAATGGAGGCACCGGGCTTGAACCCATGTTCGGCCATGTGTGATGAGATATGAGATAAAAGCTCATTGTTCAGGGTCTTGTCTGAAGCATTCCCGTCCTGGGTTTTTCCTATGATCGGAATATTTCGGTCTACACACAACATGGACACCATGAACTGCTTCAAATCCGGACGTTTATCCTTGCTGTAACCGTAGGTGATATTCAATTGCGTATCGGGGTGATCTTCGTAAGCGCCAAAGACGGAGACAGAGGTCGTATCAAAGTGGTGGTGGCGCGTATCCAGTTTAAAACAACCAATGGCGTTTTGGGAAATCTGGGAAAATATCTTTTGAGTTCCAGTCTCAAAAAGTTTGTCCAATACCCGCCCCAGATTTGTGTCGTTAAATTTATCGGGGCTGATGGGTTTGCCAAAAAGCAACTCGGTATCCATTTCGTCGAAAGCTTCTTCAAGTCTGTACAAAGGAGTCCTTCCGGAGACCGTATCCATAATCATCCCAAGCACCGCATCACCTGGCGATAGATCCATTTTGCTATCTGTCATGGTATTGATCGTTTCAACCAGATTGATACGTTTGGCGTACTCTTTGAAAATCGGAAGAAATTTTACATCTGTGAAATTCCATTCCTCGGTACCTGGGATGTTCATATTTTGCTCCCTCTTCGTTTTGAGTTTTTTTTGGGGAGCACCATAAACTAAATAATTGGTGTTTGTCTAGACAAACTTTTTTTATTTATTATACTTTTGTGAAGTGTTTGAAAATCAGGTTAACATGTTGATTTTATATTATTTAAAATTGTATGTGTTTTGTCGATTGAAGGTGCGGAAAATACGTTAAAACAGTCAAGTAGCCCGGAACTGCCACCAGCGGCCATGGAGGGTTTTGTACACCTCACTGGGAATTTCTAAAAGTGAACAAACCTGCTCATGCAGAGAGTTGAGCCCTTTTACCGCTGATTGAATGCAAATTCCGTTTTTGTTTATTTTTGAGTAATGGATATTTCGAAAGTAATAACGGATGTTGCTCCAGGTCGGTTTTTTTGTATTCATTCCCTGAGGTAAAATTGGAAGCCGTTCTATCTCCTCTTTGGCCATGTTCATGCGGATCTTACGTTCGATAAGAGACACAATCATCAAGGCTATAAAATACAAAAAAAGCATGGCCTCGATCCGTTTTTCTTTTTTAAGAAAAACCGGGGCTACTTCCAAAACCGTCTTTTTGGTATACATGCGTTTTTCAAGAAAGGGTTGGTTTTTGTATC
The DNA here is from genome assembly GCF_963664415.1 of uncultured Desulfobacter sp. Lineage (NCBI taxonomy): Bacteria > Pseudomonadati > Thermodesulfobacteriota > Desulfobacteria > Desulfobacterales > Desulfobacteraceae > Desulfobacter > uncultured Desulfobacter sp. The sequence goes on from NZ_OY761445.1 coordinate 3,214,172, forward strand.
TTTTCAAAACATCGCCAGCGTCTAAGGAAGTGTTGGTAATCAGGGGGAAAATTCCATCAGTCCTCGACGCTTCTAAAAGGGCTTTTTCATTAAGCTTCCATTCAATACTATAAGAATATGCCCATTTATTTTTGTATTCGCTTTTCCTTCGAGAAGGACGGCCAGGTGACAATTTCACTCTGACTTGTTTACGTTCGGTGATAATTTTTAGATCAATAAAGTCTTGGACACTTTTGCAAATGCTGTCAACTGCTGTTTTGATTTCCTTTTTGGTTTTTAGATGATACGCGGTTAGCTTGGGTACTAACGCCTCCAATTGTGAAACAGCTTTATCTATCTTCTTTTGCCTGCGACCCTTGTCATCGTCTTGTTTTGCGCTGCTATGTACAAAAATAATGCGGTAACCTTTTTGTGTTGGTTCTGCCTCATAGGTCTTGTAGATGTTGAGCTTATTTTTTTTGCGTGAACTTTCGGTAACAAAAGCATGTTTCCATTCAGCATCATTTTTTTTCAAATACTGGTAAAATAGTTTCACCTCTTCACGGCCCTTGGGAACAATCGTGATGAATAACCCGCCGTTTTTGTCGATGTGATCCAAGTTGTCCTGGCCGCAAAGCTTACAGTCGGCTACGTAAATAAACTGTTCCTTACCCAATAGTGCTCGTAGGCCATTCCAGTTTGGAATATGGGTGACATCGTCGCAAGTGTTGCCATCAAAAAGTTCATAACTTAACGGCACATGGCCGTCGGAAGTGATATTCAGGCCAAATACGACCTGTTTGCAATCAGGTCTGAAATCTTTGTTGTGGCCGTGTTTGAGTTTGACGGCCTGAGGATCGGGGTTGTCATATTTACCGATGAAGGTCACTGTGGTGCTGTCATTGTGGACTTCATCGGTCAGCAGATCATGGGTCGCAATTGCGTTAGCCGAGGCCTCTGTCATAAGCGAATGGCGGTCTGCCTCGAAAAGGGCAGAAAGGGATCTGGCTAACCGGTCATCATTGAACAGCTTTGCTTCAACCGGTTCTGCAGCAAGATCGTCGGAGTACTTGGCCAACCAATCTTGAATTTTATATAATGGCTTATTTTCACAAATGATATTTGCCGTAAGGACACATAGGCTTTCTGCATGCGAAATGTAAGTTTGTATTTATATTTTTTATATGAAACACTCTCCCATAAAAGGGGAATAGTGTCCCGTTGGTTTTATGGCTTTTTGTTCCACAACACTTTCATTACCGTTACAAATTGAAGGTATCAAATCAATAAAGCTATCTCTTTCAGATAACAATTCAAGCACAGAAGACAACTTTTTAAATCATCAGCGGCGGTCGGTTTATACTATAAAAGTTTTATATACGTGGTACCTCTTCATGGAAGTCCAACAGTTCGTTGTGCAAAAAACCGACCAGTCATGTTATATTCGCGCTCTAAGGCTTCATTTCAACATCCGACTTTTTATTGCTGAATTAAAAATCTATTGTCAGTTGTACCCCTTTAATCAATATCTGCACAAAATATTTTTGATAGATCAATTAACCTTCACAAGGAACAAGTTTCATCCCTAACTCATCAGCCTTTTTTGCCAAATTTTTCAACATCCTTTGTTTGTTAGGTTTGCTCAAGTATTCTTCTCCGAGGTCTTTATATCTGTCTCCATTTTTGATGATGTTGTAAATGGCTTTTGCAATTCTATGGGCTATGGCGACAATCGCTTTTTTGGCACCTCGTCTGGCTTTGAGTTTATAATACTTGGCTTTGTAATATGAACCCTTCGTCTTGATTGCGGCCCAAGCGATCTGGACTAAAATCGTTTTGAATGGATGATTTCGAACCGCATTCCGGCCACTTTTCCTTTTACCTGCGCTTTCATTATTTCCAGGGCACAATCCGGCCCATGCAACAAAAGCGACCATGCTTTTAAACTCATCCAGTGTAACCCCGACTTCTCCAAGAACAGATTGTGCTGACTTCTTATCGATCCCGGGAATTTCATCTAATCTTTCCAGTAAATTTTCATGGTCACGGGTAAGTATTTCCAATCTGGCATTAATCTGTTCAATCTGTCTTTGAAACATCTCAATGGCCTCCATCATGCCAATCAGTTGGAATCGATGATGATCCTTAAAATATCCATGGAGGCTTAGATACAATTCAGGAATTTTCTTTTTAAGACTTCCTTTTGTGCATTCCTGAACTTTCTCCAAGGTCACTTCATCGTTTTTGCATAACAAATCAATGAGATTCAAACCGGTAAGCCCGAACAAATCAGAAACGACCGAATCAATTTTAATATTTGCCGTGATAAATAGTTTATGAACACGTCGCTTATAATCAGCGAGAGATTCTGTATATATCTTTCTCAATCGGCTTAATTCTCGCCATTCACGGACCTGTTCGGGAGGGATAAAACTCCCTTTTACCAACCCATGACGAAGCAGTCCGGCAAGCCATTTACTGTCACAAATGTCTGTTTTCCTGCCGGGAACATTTTTAATATGCCTGGCATTAACCAAAACGACCTCCATCGTAGCTTCGATGGTGTTATAAACCGGATGCCAATATACCCCGGTACTTTCCATTGCCACTACAGGACAGCTATTTTTAATCAACCACGTTTTCATTTTTTGCAAATCTTGAGTAAATGATGAAAACTCTCGAATCTCATGCTGTTCTTTCCCATTAGCATCAACAGTGATTAAACAGGCCGAAATTTTGTCTTTGTGAACATCCAAACCACAACAAATTGGGTGAACGATTTGGATTAATGTGCTATTTTTTGATCTCTTGGTCATGGCTATCTCCTTATATTTTTCTTGGTCGAAAAAAAATTTGATAGCTATGACCATTTTTCAAAATTTGCAAGTGTTTCATGCTTCGTTGTGTCCGCTAGGACATGGGGGTTAATAAAAAAATTGCGGATGGTAAAACGCATAAAGAAATATATAGAATTTTTTAGGATAACCCTTGCTGTCAGTCTTGCGTTATATCTATAACTCCCCGGGCATAAGCTGAGCCCCGTGTATAACAGCAACAACATCAATCTAATCCAGCTTGATCCGGTATATAATCCGGTACGGCTTCTCGATCACCTCCCGGATATCCTCGGCATCGTACTCCGGCACCTTCCTGCCGGAGTACGCATGCTCTGCAATCTGCTCGGAGCGCCGGGTGATCCGGTCAATCATCCGCCTGGCGTAGGTGGATGAGTTGAGCGCGATATATTCATAGATATGGGCCAGGTGATCAACGGCGTTTTCGGTCCAGTGAACTCTCATTTTAGCCCGAACTTCTTGCGAACATCTTTTACATCCATGCTGCGGCCCTCGTCGCTGTCCTTGATGCCTGCCTCAATGGCCTGGCGAACGTAAATCTGCTGCATCAAATCGTCCCAGGTGGCCTGGTCCGAAAGCTGGTTCAATATCTTATAGGCTTCTTGTTTTATCCCTTCGGTCTGCATGGCTTTTATCCTTTCAAATTTAAGTTGCGTCCATCGACATGACGCCGGCCATTTTGTTCTTCATGATCATGGCATCCAATATTTTAAGGACGGCATCCTGTTCTTCAACGTCAAAATGCTCGATTTCCTTGAACCGCTTGATAAACTTGCTGTTGTGCAGCTCCTCCATATCGGCCTTTCTGCCCTTTACAAGGTAATCCAGGGTTGTATCAAAGATGTTGGACAATTGTATGAGTTTTTCGATGGGCGGGGTGTGCATACCAGACTCATATTTATTGAGTTGAGAAATACCGATATCAAGCATACCGGCCGGTTCCTTCTGGGTCAGCCGCCTCTGCTTGCGTAAGGCTTTAAGTTTATCACCAAGGGCTTTTCTCATATCTTCATCCTTCATTGTGACTTTATCTCCTGTGCTGTTGTTTTGCAGCCAGTATAACACATGGTGTGTGTACGAATATAACATGATCGTAAAACGAATTTAAATTTTTCTTGACAAGTTTTTTAGTAGGGAGAGTTAAGAAAAAAGGCCATCCCAAAATTATATTTATATTGTAACTTCAATATGTTGTGCATGGGTAAATACCCCGTGAATAGATACGCAGTTATCATCCTGCCTGGTTGATTTTTCCCATTAAAAAAGCTACCTTCAATCGTGAACAATGAATTTTTTAATTAATCTCTAATAAAAATCTTTTACCTTTGAATTCAAAATAAACAGGAAAAAAAATGGAAACGCGAATGCCGTTTCATTTAAACAGCCACGGGCAGCCCCGGTCTATCAACACCCGGACTCAACCCACAACAAAACATAAAAGTAACTTAGTAAATTATCGGTGCTTTCATATAAAGAAAGCTGACAGATCTATTATCTTCTGCATATTGGTCATAGGAGTGATTTTCCTTGCCCAGGGATGCGGGATGAAATCCAACATGATGACCTCTTTGTCCAGAAGTATCCTGAACAATAATGACATGGCCATGGTGGAATCCGGTGCGCCTGCCTACCTGATCATGGTTGACGGCCTCATTGACCAGGATCCTGATTCCCCGGATATGCTCTGTTCAGGTGCCCGGCTGTATACCGCCTATTCAGATGTCTTTGTCACGGACAAGGAGAGAAAAAGAAAACTGTCAGACAAAGCCATGAATTATGCCCTGAAAAGTGTCTGCCTTACCCAAAGCAATGCCTGTGAGTTAAAGCAGCAACCCTTTGATCAATTCAGCGCCGTTATAAGCGCCATGGAAAAAGACGAACTGCCGTTTCTGTTTACTCTGGGAAATGCCTGGGCTTCCTGGATTATGGCCCATAAGGATGACTTCAATGCCCTGGCCGACATTGCCAGAATCGAGACCATCATGAATCGGGTCATAGAACTGGATGACACTTACAAGGACGGCGCCGCCTATTTGTATCTGGGCACCCTATCTACCTTTCTGCCCCCGGCCTTAGGCGGAAAGCCCGAACAGGGAAAGCAGTATTTTGAAAAAGCCATTTCCATGTCAAGGGGCAAAAATCTGATGGCAAAAGTCATGTATGCAAACTTGTACGCCAAAATGATGTTTGACAGAAAGCTTTTCGATCACCTGCTTAAAGAAGTAATAGAGACAGACCCGAACATAGACGGCTATACCCTGGTCAACACCTATGCCCAGCAGCAGGCAAAAAAGCTTATGGATGAGGCTGACGACTATTTTTAACTCCAAAGAGACATTCAATCATGTTTAAAAAATCTTTTGTGCAAGTATTTGTTTGTATTCTGATGATCACGGTTTTTTGTGGTTCAGCACAATCCGTAACCATAAAAATTGCCACCATTTCACCGGAAGGCTCCTCGTGGATGGAACAAATGCGCAAAGGAGCCAACCAGGTCGCCAAGGCCACGGATAATCGTGTAAAATTCAAATTCTATCCCGGCGGGGTCATGGGAAATGACAAGGCCGTATTACGCAAAATACGTATCAGACAACTCCAGGGCGGCGCGCTCATGGCAGGCAGCCTTTCCGGGTTGTTTTCGGGCAATCAGATCTATTCCCAGCCCATGAAATTCAGATCTCAAGAAGAGGTGGATTATGTGCGACAACATATGGATGACTACATCATCAAAGGCTTTGATGATGCCGGATTTGTCTGCTTTACCCTCATAGGCGGCGGATTTGCTTATATCATGTCCAAATCGCCCATTGCATCAGTGGAGGATCTTAAAGACCGCAAAATATGGGTGCCGGATAATGATAAATCCACTGTGGATTCCGTGAGCAGTTTCGGGGTTTCCCCCATTGCCCTGCCCCTGGCGGATGTACGCACGGGGCTGCAGTCCGGGCTCATTGACACCGTGGGCACCTCCCCGGTCGGCGCTGTTGTGCTCCAGTGGCACACGGAAATAAAGTATATTACCAATATTCCATTGCTCTATATCTATGCCGTTTTTGCCATAGATAAAAAGGCATTTAACAAAATCTCACCGGATGACCAGAAAATCGTTTCTGACATGATGACCCAGGCACTTCAAGAGTTAGACCGCATAAACCGGCAGGACAATATCAAAGCCATTGAAGCCTTAAAAAAACAGGGAATTAAATTTATCACCCCGTCCCAGAATCAGATGAATGAGTGGATGGCAACCGCAGCCAAAGCATCCCAAGAAATGATCGATGCCGAAGATCTACCTAAAGAACCGGCAGACAAGGTTACTGCGTTGCTTGAGCAGTACCGGAAAAACCAATAGAGAATCGGTAAATATCTGATATGTCCCGTGTGATTCTGTTTCTCCATAAAATTGAAGATGCGCTTCTGGTAAGCCTACTCTTGCTCATGATTGGTCTTGCCGTGTTCCAGATCGTTTTAAGAAACGGTTTTGATGCGGGTATAGTCTGGGCTGACCCCCTGATCCGTGTACTGGTACTCTGGCTTGGGCTTATCGGCGCCATGGTGGCATCGAGAACCGATAATCACATCAGCATTGATATTATATCCAAATATCTGCCCCCGGGCCTTAAACGCTTTACAGGGCTTTTGGTCTACCTGTTTACAGCAGTTGTCTGTGCGCTGATGACCTGGCACAGCGCAAGGTTTGTCGTCATGGAAAAGGCCGACGGTATGTCTGCCTTTTTTGCGGTACCCGTATGGCTCTGTGAACTTGTAATTCCCTTTGCGTTCGGCATCATCACCATCAGATATGCACTGTTTTTCCTGGAGAATCTGATCAGAATAGTCAACCACAGATCCTTGAAGCATTCATGACATGACATTTACAATTATAGGCCTGTTAATTGTTTTTGCCCTGATGGGCGCACCTTTGTTCACCGTGATCATTGCTGCCGCCATGTACGGATTTTACCTGTCTGAAATTGATCTGTCGGTCATGGCCATTGAGTTATACCGAATTGCCGATACCCCGATCCTGCTTGCCCTTCCGTTGTTCACCTTTTCCGGGTATATCCTTGGGGAAAGCAACACATCCCAGCGGCTTGTGACCTTGACCCAGGCCTTTCTGGGATGGATGCCCGGCGGTCTTGCCATCGTCTCTTTTGTGGTGTGCGCTTTGTTCACGGCATTTACCGGGGCGTCCGGGGTGACCATTGTGGCCATGGGGGCGCTGTTGTACCCGGCCCTGACCCAGGCCGGATATACAGACCGGTTCAGCCTGGGGCTGGTGACGACCTCGGGCAGTCTCGGACTGCTGCTGCCACCCTCTTTACCCCTGATCCTCTATGGCATCATTGCCCAGCAGATGAGCGGCGGCGAACAGGTCTCCATTGAAAATCTGTTCATGGCCGGTTTATTCCCGGCACTGCTGATGATTGTGATGTTATCGACCTGGAGCATCTGGGCCAATCGGGGAAATCAGGTGCCGCTAACCCGGTTTTCAGTTAAAAACTGCCTTTTGGCACTTAAAGCGGCCGGGTGGGAATTACCCCTGCCCCTGTTTGTATTTTTGGGAATCTATTCGGGATATTTTGCCGTCTCCGAGGCTGCGGCGGTAACGGCCATGTATGTGCTGGTGGTGGAAGTTTTGATCTACCGGGAAATACCATTAAAAAAACTGCCCGGCATCATCCGGGAGTCCATGGTTATGGTGGGGGGTATCCTACTCATTTTAGGGGTATCATTGGCCCTGACCAATTATCTCATCGATGCCGAAGCACCCATGAAATTATTCAAATTCTGTGAAACCTTTGTATCCAGCAAACTGGTCTTTCTCATCCTGCTCAATATTTTCCTGCTGATTCTGGGCGCGATGCTGGACATTTTTTCGGCCATCATCATTATGGTTCCGCTCATGCTGCCAGTGGCCCTGGAATACGGTATACATCCGGTCCATTTAGGGATTATCTTTCTGGCAAATATGCAGATCGGATACTTCACTCCGCCTGTGGGCATGAATCTATTCATCGCAGGTTACCGCTTCAACAAACCCATTGATGAAATTTACCGGGCCACAATCCCGTTCATGCTGGTGTTGCTGCTGTCGGTACTCATCATCACCTATTGGCCCCAGTTAAGCCTTTTTCTAATTTCATAACACTGCTATTTCGTAATTGACACGGGTGGAATGGTCAACCGGATCGTTATATTTTCTTTGGACAATATCAAAGGATATTCAAATTGACAAAGCAACTCGGCGTGGTATAGGGTGATTTTATTATAAAAAGCAATCAGGGCAGCGGAGTAATGAAAATTATGATTATGAAAAGCCCTACAATTTTTCAATACAGGAACAGCCTTGTTAAGAGCCTGGCCATCCCTTATTTTCATGATATTACCCTTCGGTTCCCTGCCCACCAAACCGGCTCCTCAAAAAAAAACTGCCAATTTGAAGCAAGCCTTTTTCTATCCAACGCCTTAAAAAAATCAAAAAAACGTTGATGATTAAATCATGCCGCCCCAAAAAAACTAAAGTGTTGTTCTCAGCTATATTTGTTTGTCTTTTCTTTTGTTGGATAATTTTATAGCTTTACAGCACTGCACTTGCTCAGGATGCATCACTTAAATACGTGCTTATTCTCCATTCCTACCACAAAGGCCACAGCTGGAATGACAAAATATCCCAAGGCATTGAATCGGTGCTTAACCAAAGGGGGCAAAACACAGAACTTTTTTTTGAATTCATGGATACCAAAAGGAATTATGACGATCACTACCTTGAAAATCTGACACAATTATTGACTCATAAATATAGGGACAAAACCATTGATGTTGTTATCTCGTCTGATGATCATGCATTTAATTTTCTTATCGATCATTCTGCCACCCTTTTTCCGGGAATACCCATAGCGCTCTGCGGGGTTAACAATTTTAACAAATCATCAATTCCCCCAGACAAACAGTATACAGACGTCATTGAGTCACCGGATCTGAAAAAAACGATTGAGCTTGCAATGCAGTTGCATCCAAAAACAAAAAAATATTCGGGATGCTGGGAATCTTTGACGATATCACCAAGCAAAAAGAGATGGAAAAGGCCCTGGGAAAAAAATTATCACCCTGACCCGACCCCTTGATAATCCTGATGGAATTGAATTTGAAGATCTGTTTGATCTTAAAGAAACCCAAAAAATCCAGGATGAATTTGCCAAGGCCATGGGCGTTGCGTCTCTTATTACCCGGCCGGACGGAACCCCCATCACAGCACCGAGTAATTTTTGCAGATTTTGCTCAATGATTCGCTGCACCCCAACAGGGTTGTCCAACTGCATCGCCTCTGACGAATCCCAGGGGCGGCCGATCAAAGGCGGACCGAACATCAGCTGCTGCCTGAGCGCCGGAATACTGGGCGGCGTCGTTGCTGTTGAAATCCGGGGGCGGCATCTGGGCAGTTGGGGGATTGGCCAGGTACGGGACGAAAACACACCAGAAAAACAGATTAAAAAAATTGTGAAGGCATCGAAACAATCTTCAGACCTGACCCGGCAGCTTCTTGGTTTCGCAAGAAAACAGGCCATTGCGCCAAAAATCCTTGATCTGAACCAAGTGGTGGGTGACCTCACTAAGATGCTTCGCCGATTGATCGGAGAATCTATTGATCTGGAATGGAGACCGTTGGCCGATCTTTGGCCTATCAAAGCTGACACGGGACAAATCACTCAAATATTGACCAATCTGTGTGCCAATGCCCATGATGGAATTCAAGACGTGGGAAAAATCATCATTGAAACAGCCAATACGACCCTGGATAAAAATTACTGCATAACCCATGAAACCGGCATCCCCGGTGATTACACCTGCATTTGTGTCAGTGATACCGGATGTGGAATGACCAAAGAAACAATGGATAATATTTTTGAACCATTTTTCACAACAAAAGCCGAAGGCAAAGGCACGGGCTTGGGGGCTTGGGGGCTTGGGGGCTTGGGACCGTATACGGTATTGTCCAGCAGAACAAGGGCGCAATTGAAGTCGACAGCGAATTAGACATTGGATCGACATTTAAAATTTACCTTCCCCGCCACATGCCCCGCCAGGAGACAAAACGAAAAACAGACTGTGAAAAAAATAAATTTTTAGGCAACGAAACAATCCTTGTGGTTGAAAACGACCCCGGGGTGCTTAAAATTGCTTTAACGATTCTTAAAGCACTGGGGTATTGTGTCCTCGTCGCAAACAATCCCCATGAAGCCATTACCGTTTGCAAAGACTACACAAATGCCATTGACCTTCTCTTAACCGATGTGGTCATGCAGACATGAGCGGACCGGAACTGGCCCAAGCGCTTATAAAACCGCGGCCCGACCTCAAAGTGTTGTTTATGTCCGGCTACTCTAAAGACATGATCAGGCACCACGGCATACATGATGAGATTACCCAATTCATTGGCAAGCCTTTTTCTGCTCAAACCCTTGGTGAAGAAATTCGAAAAATTCTTGATGGTAAGAATGCAGAAAGATAACCGTTGCGTGTCAGGTCAGGCATCCAATTTTCGAACAAACGCTTTGAATTTCATAAAATTTTTATGGTTCATGGCATGCTCCATGCGGCACGCGGTTTGTTCTGCAACATTTTCATCAAGCTCCACATGTTTAAATAAAAAATGCTTGAACACATTATGACGTGTTGTAATCTCTTTTGCGATTTTATCTCCTTTGGGGGTCAAGGTGATATAGCCGTACGGTTCATAATTGATCAGTTTTCGGTCAGCCAGTTTTTTAAGTGTACCGGTCACGGAGCCGCATTTAATATTCAGTCTTTCGGCAATATCTTTTGACCGGGCAACCGTATTCATAATCTGAAGTTCCAGTATGACTTCAAGATAGTCTTCAAGGCTTTCGGAAAGGGTGTGTTCGCTGTTCATGGATATAATCTCCAATATTGAAGTGCTATCAAGCAACCGGATTATTCCGGTTGCTTGATAGGTTTTATAATTACCAGGCCTGTCTGCCCTGACCCCGGCCTTTTTGGCCCTGGCCCCTGCCCTGACCTGTGCCGGCCCCGCATTTTCCTGGACCTCCCTGGCATCTGCCCTGGCCTGCCCGGTTTCCTTTACCGCCCTGGCCGTTGCACCGGCCGCCGGCTCTATTTTGTTGTTTATTCATGGTATCACCTCCTTTAACGTTCCTGGGGATTTCTGCACCCATGCCGCCACCCCCTGCCCTTTCCCCGGCCCCGCATCTCATAGCAACCGCCCTGAACGGTCAGCCGTTTGGCTGTCACCAGAGATTCCGCGATTTTATAGCGCGCGGTTTTCAAAACTCTTCCAACGGTTTGTCGGGAAACATCCATCACCTGCGCAGCGCCAGATTGGTCCATGCCCTCATAATCTATGAGTTTAAGGACTTCAAATTCTTCCAAGGACAGAATAACCTCTCCGGTCTCCATCGTTCCTCTGGGCTTGAAGCCTTTAATGGCCGGTTTGGATGAAATACATCTGGGTCGCTTGGGTCTTGGCATATTTTTTCCTTGTTATGATCATTTGATCAAAATATAGTTATAAGCAGCGATTGTGTCAAGGATTTTTTGATCAAATGATCAAAATTAGGCTTATCATAGTCATTAATCCCTGGAATGGCAAGTTAGGACAGAGATCTTGTCTTCTTTAATCCACCTGCGGTTATCAATGCCTTCTTACGGCAAGAAACCGCGCCAGGCGATCCATGGCTTCAGAAAGTTTTTCTCGGCCTATAGTACAGGCAATGCGGATACACCCCTCACAGGATAGCCCGAATGGGTATCCGGGTACCACCACGACTTTTTCCTCTTTTATCAGATCCAGGGCAAATTGCCTGGATTGGTTGGTGATGCTGGAGATGTCGGCAAATACGTAAAAACTGCCTTTGGGTCGATTGACCCGAACCCCCGGCATGGCTTCAAGCCGCGAACAGACCAGATCCATCCGGCGTTCAAAGGTATCGGACATCTGTTTAATCACCTCATCCGGCGTATCCAGGGCCGCAAGGGCTGCTCGCTGGCTCACACTGGACGCACAGGCTATGGCGTAGTTACCCACTTTTACCATCTGATCAATGACAGGTTGGGGCCCATAGGCAAATCCCACCCGCCATCCGGTCATGGCATAGGTTTTGGAAAAAGAATTAATTACAAGGGAATGGTTCTCCATCCCCGGACAATTATAAATGGATGCGGCCCGGCCTTCAAAGCAGATACGGTCATACACCTCATCAGACACCACACAAATATCATGGGCCTGGGCAATGGCTGCGATCTCTTCCAAAAGGCTTTTGGGAACCACCGTGCCTGTGGGATTATTGGGCGAGTTGATCAAAATAATTTTTGTTTTTGATGTGATGGCCGCTTCAATGTCGGCCGGATCTGGTAAAAACCCTTTATCAAATCCCGAAGGCACAAATTTGGGAACGGCATGGGCCAGGGTAATGTGGGCCAGGTAATCCGGGAAATGGGGCTCGACAACAATGATTTCATCCCCTGGATCCATAAGGGTCCTAAAGGCGTTTGCAAGGCCGTTCATGGCCCCATGGGTGACAATGATGCACTCAGGGGGAACGGATTTGCCAAGGTCCTTTGACAGGCAACAGGACAATTTTTCGATGAGCTCAGGATGGCCTTTGGCGTGGGTATAGTGGGTATGGCCTTTCCGGGCATCTTCAAAGGCTTTCTCGATAATGGGGGCCGGGGTATCAAAGTCAGGTTCGCCGATGCCAAGTGAAATGACATCTTCATACTGGGCTGCGACTTGACTCATTTCCCGTATTACGCTGTATCGCAAAGATTCAATGTTTTTAGAAATATACAAAATTCTTCCCTTAAAAAAATTACTTATAAATATACGGCAAAACGCGCTGCCGGGGCGTTTTTTGTCAACGGCACAATGGTATAATAAAGGCTGCTGGTGTCAATGGGAAAATCCATTCAAAACAATACCCATTTAATCAATGTCTGAACCTTAAGCCCATATCCTGGTCCTGTTTCAAATTTTTTTAAATCCATTGGACTTGACATTGGTTTTCTGTGTTAAAAATTGTTATATATTATCTTTTATTCAGCGGCCCTGTTTCTTATTGTAAACAATAAAGAGACCTTTTTGGCCAAAAAGGAACATAAGTTAAAGAGACACACCATGAAAATATTTAATTATCCCTCCCCGGAAGCGGAAAAAAGGGTTCAGGATACCATAGACAGAGGGTTAGGATTTTCCAAGGAAGATCAGGACAATGTCCAGGCATTTTTAGATGATGTTAAAAAAAGAGGGGATGAGGCCCTCATCGAATACACCAACAAATTCGACTCCCCGGCTGTTACCCTGGATACGTTCAAAGTGACGGAGCAGGAGTTTGAAGATGCCCTGGAACAAATGACCCCGCAGTTTTTAAAGGCCCTTGACCGGGCCGTTGAACAGCTGACCGCCTTTCACAGCCGCCAGAGGGAGAATTCATGGATGGATACCCCCAGAAACGGGGTGATGGTCGGTCAAATGGTCCGACCGGTGGCAGCGGCAGGCATCTATGCCCCCGGTGCCAAGGGCGGTAAAACCCCCCTGGTCTCATCTGTGCTCATGGGCGGAATTCCGGCCAAGGTGGCAGGTGTAAAATCAATATCTTTGATGACGCCGCCCATGGCTGACGGAAAAATCAATCCCCATCTTCTTGCGGCAGCCCGGGCCGTGGGCATTGATTCTGTGTTCAAAGCCGGTTCTGCCTGGGCTATTGGGGCACTGGCTTACGGAACGGCCCAGGTGCCCAAGGTTGATGTGATTGTGGGGCCGGGAAATATTTATGTCACCCTTGCCAAAAAAATTGTCTCCGGAACCGTTGGCATTGATATGATTGCAGGCCCCAGTGAAATTCTGATCATTGCAGATAAAACCGCAGATCCTGAATGTATTGCCGCAGACCTGCTTTCCCAGGCAGAGCATGATATGCTGGCATCGGCGATACTGGTGACCGATTCCCAGGATCTGGCGCAAAAGGTCGCGGCTGCAATCGGCCCCCAGCTTGATGCCCTGTCCCGCAAGGAGATTGCCGAACCGGCCATCAATGATTTCGGTGCCATTTTAGTGGTACCGAACATTGATACGGCCATTGATCTGTCTAACCGCCTAGCACCTGAACACCTTGAAGTTATCGTGGAATCGCCGTTTGACTATATTGACAGGATTCAAAATGCAGGCGCTTTGTTTCTGGGACCGAACACGCCCGAACCCATGGGCGACTATATTGCAGGCCCCAACCATGTGCTGCCCACAGCAGGTACGGCCCGGTTTTCATCGGCCTTGAGCGTCTCTCATTTCACCAAGAAAACCAGTTTGATCCATTATTCAAAAGCCGCCTTTGAAAAAGAAGCAGATGATGTGATTACCCTGGCACGGACCGAAGGCCTGGATGCCCATGCCAATTCAGTAAAAATACGACGGAAGTAACCACCCTTTTATCAGTGGGCTGAACCTGGATATCGACAGGCCGGGTCAGCCCATGTCTGATCATAGGCTTTACAAATCTTCAAGGGCCTGTTTCAGCGCCGTGATAGAGAACGGCTTGGACAAAGCTGCAGAAAATCCGAACAACGCATGGTTTTCCATGACCGCATCATTGGAATAGCCCGAAGAGACAATGCCCTTGATCCCAGGGTTCAGTGCAAGCAGTTTTTCCATGGTCTCTTCACCTCCCATACCATGCTTCACTTCAAGGTCAAGAATCACCTTACCGATAATTTTACCTTCCACAAGACAAGCCTGATATTTTTGCACTGCTTCTTCGCCGGACTTGGCAAGGACAGGCTCGTAACCCAGCCGGGTAAGAATAATTTCGGTAATTTCCAAAATCATGGCATCGTCATCCATACACAGGACAAGGGGTTTTCGGGTCGCTGCCCTGGCAGGTCTTATGACCTTGGCTTCCACCTCCTTGGGCTTAGGTGTCTCTTTGGGGGTATCCTTGGTCTCTTTGGATGTATCTTTTGGAAAAATGGGCAAAATGATATCCACGCAAGTACCCTGGCCCAAGGACGATCGAACCTGAATATTGCCCTGGTGATTTTTCACAATGGCCCAGGCGATGGAGAGCCCCAGTCCGGTTCCCCGATTCCCTCCTTTGGGTTTGGTGGAGAAATAGGGATTAAAAATTTTTTCTAAATCATCCGACTTGATCCCTCTGCCCTGGTCCGTAACAGAGATGACAATCATGCCTTTTCTTTTGCCATAAAGCTGGGCCGTTACCTTCACCGGATGCTTATTGTCCATAGCTTCTGATGCATTGATAACAACATTTTTAAGCGCCTCATTGAGGGCTTCACGGTCTGCTTCAATAACAGGAGGCAGATCAGAGACCTCAAGCAGGGACACAATATTTTTTTCCTGTTTCAGTTGGTCAAGGGTGGCGTTAATAAATCCTGTCAAATCAATGTGGGTTTTAATACCCACGGTACTGCTGCTTGAAAAAATTACAAATTTAGCCGCCAAATTTTTTGCCTGAAGGACCGATTGTTCTGCGTCATCCAGATATCCCCTTATGGCTCCACTTGCCGCCGCCATCTGGGCTAAATTAATATTGCCGAGCGTAACGGAAAGGGTGTTATTAAAATCATGGGCAATTCCGCCGGCCAAGGTGGCGATGGCTTCAAGCTTCTGGCTGCGGACCAGGCGTTCTTTGGCCTTGCTGAGTTCATTCTCCGCCTGCTTTTTTTTAATGGCCGTGGCAATGGTGTCCGAAACAAAACTTAGCAATTCCACATGCGATTGATTGTATTTGACGGCATTGGTATAACTTTTTACTGCCATCACGCCGATCACTTCATCCTTGACCATCAACGGAATCCCCAGCCAGTTTTTAGGCAGACGGCCGATCACCCGGCCTTTGGCCTCAAGATCCATCAGTTGCTGCTCATCCAGAAGTAACGGCGCTTTATTTATAATAACATCACCGGTCAACGACGGCTTTTCAGAAAAATTGTATATCCATTCAGGAGATAAGTCTGACTGCTGGTCCCTTCGAAATACATATTGTATAGATTTTTGATCTCTGTGATAAATTGCGATAAAAAAATTGGAGATATCCATAAGATCTGATACCCGTTTGTATATGGAGGCATACAGATCCGCAAGGGAATCACAAGAATTTAAATCGGATGCAATATAAAACAACGTTCTATTGATCAATTCTGCCCGGCGGGCGCCCTGGACGGAGCGCTCCAGCTGTTTGATCTGTTGTTCAAGCATTTCGTAACTAGGTTTATCGCTCATTTAAGTCTTACCTGTAATAGAATGTCTCTTTTTCTTTTTCTTTAAGGGGCTTTTCAGATAAAGCGGCGGTCGTATCTCAGATGTAACATCCTCTCCCTATTTGTGGACACTGTTGCCTTGTTATCTTATGATATTAATTACCCCAACATCGAGGAATACTATTCCTCAGGCCATGGCTAATGTCTTTTTGAACACGACTTGGAAGCATGTATAGTATATGATTTTAACAAAAGCATCAAGTCACGAACGGCCAAGGCTTTGCAAACAGTCACCGCATGATCAAAATATGATTGCCAATCCAGTGATTTTTCAGCCTGGCAATGGATTTAAATCACAGTCCCGGCAACGACATAGACCGGATCAGACATGAGGGTTTTATTGATGTGTGTATCGTCAAGGGGGCGTGGGTATCCCCGGACCGATCGGGTTTCAAGATCTTTAAAACAACCGGCGCTGTCAAAGAACGCCATCACCAGCCCGACCCGTTCAAACTCATGAAGATTCTCCCAAAGGGAAATGCTCTTTTCCGGAAACCACCGGTTGGAAAAAGAGACAATGAATCGGCCGCCGGGTTTCAAAACCCGGGCCACCTCTTTAAATACTGTCACAGGATGGGTTAGGTATTCTACTGATAGGGAACAGACGGCATGGTCAAACCCAGCATCTTCGTAAGGCAGCACAGGGGATTCGTTAAGATCATGGACCAATGATCGCGTCAGACACGGATTTTCATCCATTTCATGTGGGTTCATCCCCAGACCTGCGACCTTCGAAAATTTGGTCCCGTCCGGCAAATGGGACTGCCAGCCAGTCCGTGCTCGTTCCGCCCCTCTCCCGGGAGCTGATACGGGAATCTATAATGCGAAATTCCAGATCCAGTGTTTTTCGGCTAAGTGGATGGTTCAAATCCGCGGTCAGATGAGTGTCATTTATTTTCGCCACCCGAAAGGGAATAAAATTTCCTTTAAAAATGCCGGGCACCCCTTTTAAAATCTGGCGGGGATTGAAATCGGCCATATCTCTTTTCCCTTATACGTTTAAAGGTTCCAGTGCCTATAATCATAAACAGGATTCATAAAACCAGACAAGTCCACAATTTTTTCCTTTCAGACAAGCGCAGATCTCTTTGCCGTTTTTTTAATCGACAATCCGAAAATCCATTCGGTTGCCTATACAACCACATATGAAGGTGGTACAATCGATAAAAAGGTGTTCATGGATTAAAAACATTTTTTACCTCAACGGCAGCTGTTCGCATTATAACTAAACGTGATAAATCCGTTCTGGTCATGGACACAAGAAAAAGTAACATTTCGATAAATTCAGGAGCAGACAATGAACCGGTTCAACCATATTATGGCGTGTATTGACCTGTCTGATTACTCACCCATGACCCTGGGCTATGCCCTGGGAATGGCAAAACAGGCAGATATCAAGGTCACCATTTGTTCCATTGTCCCTTTACGCGAGGTCAATCCGGTCTACATGGCCGGAATGATGTACCCCTGTAGAGAGGACACCAAGGAGTATCTGGAGGAACTTAAAAAAGAGAGGGTTGCCCAGATCAAAGAACTGATCCGGACACGTTACCCTGAATTCGACGGCAAAACTGATATCCGGATCAAAATGGGATACCCTGCCGAAGAGATCCTCAGCATGATTGATGAAGTTGATCCAGACCTTGTCGTCATGGCCAACAAAGGGCGTTCCAACCTGTCGAGTTTCATGTTCGGCAGCGCGGCGGAATTTGTCTTTCGTCACTGCAGAAAGGCATTGTTCAGTGTCAGGGACAAACATATCTTTAAGCGGATGTACTCAGGCAGCGAACTGCCGCAACCCGGAGAACTGCGAACGATTGTCGCTGCAGTGGACTTCTCTCCCTGGACCGAGCATATCCTGGCGCGGGCGGGATGGATGGCCCAAACAACAGGGGCAAAGCTGCATGTGGTCCATTGCATCGGCACCAAGGAGCTGAACTGGATTAAATCCCATTACATCCCGGAAAACACCTTTTCTGAGGAAAAATTTTTACCCAAAGCCAAGCAACGGCGAAAGGACCGGCTTGAAGATCAGATAAAGGCCGCAGGCATTGAAGATTTGTCAGGGATCGATATTACCATTGATTCGGGGGATCCTTGCGAACAAATCCTTTCTGCCACAAAAAGCCTCAGGGCAGATGCCTTGATTTTAGGCCCCTTAGGTCACAGCCGCTCGGTCAAATTTGTTTTGGGCAGCACCATCGAAAAAATTTTTCGTCACAGCCCGGTGCCGGTACTGCGCCTAAGTCCCGATATCTGTATCTAAAGCGCATTCATTAATGACGCATACCCTGTAACATTCCCTCCCGGGGAGACGGTCGTCCGGCCCCCGGGAGGCCTTGAATATATTTGTCCACCCTAAGGAGCACCCATGGCCCGGCAAAAGGCGCACCCTGCATCCGGAGCAGATGTCCCCACCCAAATAAAAGATGAAAAGCTCGTTCGAAAACGGCGTCGACAGATTATTGATGCCACGGTCAAGCTATCCATCGAACATGGTTACCACAATACCACCACGCGGATGATTGCCAAAGCCGCCGGATTCTCCATCGGATCTTTGTATGAGTATGTCAGTTCCAAAGAGGATCTTTTGTATCTGGTGTGCAGCACCATCCATGAAGAGGTCAAAAATGCCGTGAAAGACGCCTTATCAGGCAAAGTCTGTGAAAAGGCACAACTGGCCGCAGCCATCCGCCAATATTTTATCGTGTGTGACAACATGGCGGACCATGTGCTGCTCATGTACCAGGTCACCCAGTTTCTGTCGGACAAATGGAAAAAAAGGGTGCTGGACACAGAACTGGACATCTCCAATACATTTATTAAAGCCCTGGCCCAACTGTCCGGGAAAAATGATTTCCCCCATCTGGATGAAAAGACATGCCGTCTGGTGGGGCACAACATTTCCGTGCTCGGTCATATGTGGGCCTTTCGGCGGTGGTATCTTAAAAAAAATTTTACCATAGACCAGTACATTTCCACCCAGACAGAGTTTATTTTGGGTCTTATCTATTAAACATAATCCTTCGTGTTCTCCCCCATCCTGCTCTGGACATTTCCCGGGACTGCCCCAAAATTTAAGTCAACAATATTGGCCCCCTCATGCGGCATTGTATGAAGTGGCTGGAAAATATCCACGGAATATGTCATACAGAACTAACTTAAAAATGGACGGGAAGCATAGGCGCATAGGATGCCTGGCATTTTGGCCCAAAAAAAACAGGGTAAAAGAATAAAGGAGCGTAAAATGAATAAAGCAGTAATCGTCAGTGCCACCCGAACCCCTTTAGGCAGTTTTGGCGGTTCATTAAGCGGCATGGGTGCCACAACACTTGGGGGCCTTGTAATCAGGGAAGCAATCCGACGTGCTGATATCGAGGATGCCGTGGTGGATGAGTGCATCATGGGCATGGTTCTACCCTGCGGGTACGGCCAGAATCCGGGAAAACAGGCTGTGGTGAAAGCGGGCCTTCCCTGGGAAGTTGAAGCCATTACCGTAAACAAAGTGTGCGGATCATCCCTGAAGGCCGTTATGCTGGCCGCCCAGGCCATCCAGTGCGGTGATGCGGATGTGGTGGTGGCCGGCGGTATGGAGACCATGAGTATGGCGCCTTATTATATGGACAAGGCCAGATGGGGGCACCGCATGGGGCCGGGCCGCATTGAGGACCATATGGTCCATGACGGACTGTGGGATGTTGTCAATGATTTTCACATGGGCATGTCCAATGAGCTTTGCTCCGAGCGCTGGGATGTGACCCGTGAGGAACAGGACCGGTTTGCGGCCCAATCCTATGCAAGGGCCAACAAGGCTGTGGCCCAGGGGCGGTTTAAAGATGAAATCATGCCTGTTTCAATCCCCCAGCGGAAGGGTGACCCCAAAATTTTTGATACGGATGAATGCCCCAAGGAGACAAGCTTTGAATTTTTGTCCAAAATGAAGCCCGCTTTTAAAAAAGATGGGGTGGGCACAGCAGGCAATGCGTCCATAATCTCCGACGGCGCAAGCGCTGTGGTTGTCATGAGCGAATCAAAAGCAAAGGAACTGGGATGCACCATCATGGCTGAAATCGGTGCCCAGGCATCCTATGGCATTGACATGAAATATGTGCTCATGGCCCCCATTTATGCCATTCCCAAGGTGCTAAAAAAGCAAGGAATCACTATTAATGATGTGGACCTGTTTGAAATTAACGAAGCCTTTGCCGGCACCTCTGCCGGCATCAACAAAGTTCTGGAGCTTGAACCCGAAAAAGTAAACGTGAACGGTGGTTCCGTGGCGTTGGGGCATCCCATCGGTGCATCGGGAGCAAGGGTTTTGACCACGTTATTGTATGAAATGGCTAAAAGAGATTTAGAAACCGGTCTTGCTTCGCTCTGTTTGGGCGGCGGGGAGGCTGTGGCACTAATAATCAATCGTTAGATAATTTTTTTTCAAGTTGAATGCATAGGAGAACAGGACAATGGAAGTAAAGACCTTTGGTGTTGTTGGTTCAGGTCAGATGGGCAACGGCATTGCCCAGGTGGCTGCTGCGTCAGGGATGAATGTAATCATGAGCGATATTAAAGAAGAATTCTGCGAAAGAGGCCTTGCCACAATTTCAGGCTCCCTGGACCGGCTGTTAAAAAAAGAAAAAATAACCCAGGCGGACAAGGATACCACCCTTAGCAGAATCACCACCACTACGGATTTGGAGGATATGGCCAAAGCCGATTTCGTGGTGGAAGCCGCAGTAGAACGTGAGGACCTGAAATTTCAAATATTCAGAGATTTGGACAAGGTCTGCCCGGAAAACGTAATCCTGGCCAGCAACACATCATCCATTCCCATCGGCAGCATTGCAGCCCAGACTTCCCGGCCGGACAAAGTGATCGGCATGCATTTCATGAACCCCGTACCTATGATGAAACTTGTGGAAGTCATCAAGGGGATTGCCACTTCCGAAGAGACGTTTCAAATGACCTGGGATCTGTCTAAAAAATTCGGCAAGGTTCCGGCTGAAGCCGATGATTACCCCGGATTCATTGCCAACCGGATACTGATGCCCATGATCAACGAGGCGGTTTTCTGTCTCTATCAAAGCGTGGGTACCAAAGAGGACATTGATACGGTCATGAAGCTTGGTATGGCACATCCCATGGGGCCGTTAACCCTGGCCGACCTCATTGGCCTGGACACCTGCCTGGCCATCATGGAGACGCTGTATGACGGTTTCAAGGACTCCAAATACAGACCCTGCCCGCTATTGAGAAGATATGTGGAAGCCGGTTGGTTGGGGCGCAAGACCGGCAAAGGTTTTTACGATTACAAATAGTGTTTGAACAAAAAGTCAAGAAAAAGGCGGGGCAGTATCTGCTCCGCCTTTAATCATTCTAATTTATATTTTTCAAGACAGGATCATTAGCTTTAAAAATATTGCAGGTTTCTGACTCCGAATCAAAAACAATAACGGCTTTCCCGGTTCGAAGCTGATCCAAAACTTGATTTATTTTGGTCTCCAGAGGCACTTCCCGCTCCCCGTAATCAGTACCGTCACGGGTAACGAACTCTTCAACAACACCTTCAAGCGCCTCGGGGCTTAGCTGATCACAGGGTATTTTAACCGCCTTCATGACTGAAATTCCAATCCAACAAGGTTTTAATTTTTTTATCGGTCCGGGTCTTTTTAATGATATATTCTAATTTGTATGCCTCGGATTTAGACAACTTAGTCCGGACGGCTGCCAGTTTCACCGGGATTCTGGACCGGGTATATTTGGATGCCGTGCCCTGATTGTGACTTGCCAGGCGTTTTTTTAGATCATTGGTCACCCCGCAATACAAAGAGTTGTCTGAACACTTCAATAGATACGTTGACCAGTTTTCCAATGTGTCTTCCGTTATCGGGGTGTCACTATCCAGATACTGGCGGCACCCCGCGCGTGTCGGATCTGTTGCCGGATTTCAAAACAGTCTTTTATTACAGGAGACATGCCGCCGTTGCTGACATAGGCCTTAAAATTGCGGTAGTGTTCTTTTCCGGCCAGACGTTCAATCATATCAACAGCAATTTTGCTGGTTTTTTTGGCCTGATCATCCAAAGAAAAATCCACTAGAATAAATTGTCCGCCAGGGGCAAGCAGGCGCCTGGCCTCGGCAATCATCTTCGTTTGCATCTCGGCCGGTTTTTCATGCACTGCAAAGGAAATAATGATGATGTCAAAACTTGCACCGGGCAGGCCTGTGTGCTGCACATCGCATTCCAGCAGCGTGGCTATTTTGTTGCCTCTTGCGGCAACCTTAAGCATGTCTGGGGATAGATCCACACCGGTTAAATTGCCGAAACCTGCATCGGACAATCTTTTGAGCTGCTCACCGGTACCGCAGCACAGATCCAGGATGCGTGCACCATGGTCCGGCATCAGCCGGATTATATCCTGCCGGATATTTTTCAGGGCAAAATAGAGGACTGGATCATATATTCTTGCAGTAAACGCACCTGGTATGTCCTCTGGGGTGTCCATTAATCGCTCCCGATTACTTTATGTTTATGACCGGTCTCCTCGGCACCCGAATCCTCTGTCTGCCCACAGCATTCATTTTCGGGGCCAACCGCACACCCTCCACATCCCCCACAACCACACGAAGGCTGCCCTTTAAAAGCCTTGATCATTCTTCTTATCATATAAAAAAAGGCGACTGCCACAATCAGTCCAACCAGAATATTTCCCATTTTTTCCTCCTTAATTAGTGCCTGAACAAAAACCTGGAAATTTTGTTTAGTACAAGGCGGGCGCAAATTTTAACCGGAGTAATACATGAAGTATTTCGAGGATTAAAATTTGCGCCCAACGAAGTAATCGACAAAATTTACGGTTTTCGATCGGGCATTAGTGAATCAGCAGGGAGCCGACCTGGTAGGTCAATACGGACAGCGCAAAGGCCAGGGCCGTGTTGAATCCCACTGAAAAAGCAGACCATTTCCATGATCCGGTTTCCCGGGCAATACAAACAACGGTGACAAAACAGGGGGCGTAAAAAACCGTAAAAATCATCAAAGCAAAAGCGGTTACAGGCCCCCAACCCGGGGTCTTGGCAAGTCTTTGTCCCAGAGAGTCTGTGCTGCCGTGTTCCACATCCCCAAGGGAGTAAGCTGTTCCCAGTGTGGAGACCACCACTTCCTTGGCCGCAAACCCACCCAGCAGGGCAATATTTGTCCGCCAGTCAAATCCGGCCAGATAAGAAATATTTTCAAGGGATTTGCCGATTCTGCCGGCAATAGAATTTTCCAGTCGGGTCAGGGCGGCCTGGCCGTCAATACCGGCCAAAGCATCCCGGACTTCCCGAGCCTCAGGGGAAAGTTCGGTACCTTCATCTGCGGTTTCAAGTTCTTTTAAAACGTCTGCCGGAACTGAATCGGTAATTGCTGTACGCTGGGATTCAAATTTTGCCGAAGTTTTTTCATCCAGCCCGGGAAAAGTCATCATGGCCCAAAGCAGAATGGAGATCCCCAGGATTACAGTCCCGGCTTTTTTCATATATTGCCAGGTCCTTTCCCATGTGTGAATCCAAAGCCCCTTAAGCGTAGGTAAACGATAGGGGGGCAATTCCATGACAAAGGGCGTGGATTCGCCCCGGATCACTGTACTTCTCAACAATTTTGCCACCAGAAGGGCTCCGATCCATGAAATCAGGGTCAAAATGACCATGATCAAGGCCTGCTTATTAGGAAAAAAGGCGGCCACCAGCAGGGCATACACCGGCAGTTTGGCACCACAGTTCATGAACGGCACCGTTAAAAGGGTTGCCAGCCGTTCACGGGGAGATTTCAGGGTCCGGGCCGCCATAACGCCGGGCACGGCACATCCACCGGCAATACCTCCGGAAACAATAAAGGCCATGACCGAACTGCCGTGAAGCCCGAATATCCGAAATACCCGGTCCAGCATAAAGGCCATCCTGGCCAAATATCCAGAATCCTCAATAAATGAGATGCCCAGAAACATGAACATAATCAACGGCACAAACCCCATGACACCGCCCACACCGTCAATGATTCCCGAGATGATCATGGATTTGAGAAGGCCATCAGGCAGAACAGCATCCATCACACCACTGATCCAACCAAAAATGCCTTCAATCCACTCCACGGGCAACGCACTGTAGGTAAAGGTAAATTGATACAAGGCGGCAAGTACCCCGACCATAATCAAAGGTCCGAGAAAACGGTTTGTCAGCACTTTATCGATCTGATCCGAACGCTGAAGCCGGTTGCGGTCATAGGCAAACCGGATCACATTCTGTTTGAGTACGGAGTTGATAAAGCCATACCGCTGATCGGCAATCATGCCTTCGGGATGGGTGTCAAGGGTGACGGACATATGACGCTGGAGTTTATTCCCAATCTCTATGAGTTTATCGTGCGTTTCTTTGTCCCGGGTAGAGCCAAGCTCAAGAATCTGAGTATCGTTCTCAAAATATTTAAGGCCCACCCAGCGAGGGGGATAGATATCCGTTAAAAACTGTTTTTCCTCGATGATCTTTTCAATTTCATCCAGGGCTTTGTCAATGTCCTGGCCGTAGGAGATCATTAAAGGCGAGGCAGGTTTATTAATCCCCTTGGCAACCTGCGCCAGCAGCTCTTCTTTACCTTTGCCTGTCCTGGCCACCATGGGCACCACAGGAACGCCTAAAAGTTCTGACAGCTTGTCAAGATTGATCTCTATGCCTCTTTTTTTAGCCACATCCATCATGTTCAAGGCCAGGCAGACTGGAATCCCCATCTCCATAAACTGCACGGACAGATAAAGGTTACGTTCCAGGTTTGCGGCATCCACAATATTAACGACCATGGCCGGTCTTTCATTGACCAGGTAATCCCTTGCCACCACCTCTTCCAATGAATAGGCGGTCAAAGAATAGGTGCCGGGAAGGTCTATGATTTCAAAGGTACCGGCCTCGGAAACGCAGGTGCCCTGTTTTTTTTCAACCGTGACCCCAGGATAGTTTCCCACCTGCTGGCGGGCTCCTGTCAATTCGTTGAAAAGGGTTGTTTTTCCGGCATTTGGATTCCCTGCAAGGGCAATGGCGATACTCATTTTACTCTACCTCCACCTGAATATAATCGGCTTCGTTGTTCCTTAAGGTCAACGTGAAGCCCATAATCCGCAATGCCACCGGGTCATAAAGCGGGGCCCGGCCCTGAATGGTGATCTCCTTTCCCGGGACAATACCCATGTCCCTTATACGGCGACCCATTTCGCCCTGCGCTTTTACCGACGTTATAACCCCGGTCTGGTTCCTTTTCATTTGTCTCAGGTTGATGACGCTCATTAAAAAAACTCCTTTTATAATTCACAATCTAACTTGTGATGCTTTTTAGTTTTACTGCGAATAAGTTCTATACAGATAACTTTTATGTCGGTCAATAAAGAAGTAACCATTATTAAACAAGAAGGAAGGGAGAAAATAAAAAACGCGTGCAAAGTTGAACGGCACAATCTTTGTGGGCAAGGAAGTTGCCGGGTTTGCATTATATAATGTTTATTGCCCGTGGCTATATGTTTCTTTGATTGCAAAACGGTCGATATCTCCTGCCGCAGTCAGGGGCAACTGATCAACAAATACAATGGATTTTGGCTTCTTAAAACCGGCAATCAAGGTGCCGGTATAGGCAATTAACTCTTTTTCTTCAACGGTGCAGCCGGCGTTCAGGGTACATACAGCCTTGATGGCTTCTCCAAATTCCGCATCCGGCACGCCGAAGACACATGCCTTGTCCACAGCCCCATGACTGGCAAGGGCATTTTCCACTTCTGCGGGAAAGACATTCTCTCCGCCGGGTTTAATCAATTCCTTTTCCGGTTTTCGCCCCTTAAAATAAAGGTATCCGTTCTCATCCAGCTGTCCCATGTCACCGGTATGGTGCCAACCGTTTCTGAATGTAAAGGCATTGAGGTCGTCGGCATTCCAGTATCCATTAAATACCAGGGGGCCTTTGACAAGAATCTCTCCGGTATTGCCTGGCGGCAGGGCATGATCCAGATCATCAGCAACGATCATCCTGACCAGGGGCGATACCCGGCCCGCAGATCCGGGCGCCTCAAAAATGGGTGAAAAGGTAATCAGGCCCGAAGTTTCAGTCTGTCCGTACATGATCCAGAATTTTGATCCTGTAACCGTTTCCCATTGTTTGGCGGTTTCCGGATTCTCAAGGCCTGCGACAATTTCAAGGCTGGGCAGATCCGGCGGCGTATCCTGGGACTGGATACTGTCCAGTATACGGCCCAGAATCGGGGGGAAGGAGCCGAAAATCGACACATTTTGTTCTCGAATTAAGTCAATACTGTCTTGGGGGGAAAATTGCTCCATAATCACATTTTTTCCGCCGGCCATGAGCGTGCCAAGTCCGATATTCACCCCCATGATATGAAACAAGGGTAAAATATTTAAATAGGCTTTGGTGTTGTCCAGGCCATAGGCATGCATCAACTGAAGGTTGGCCAGAATAAGACTTGCCTGACTGAGCACCGCCCCCCTAGGTTTACCCTGGACTGCTGCAGTGTGTATAATAATGTAGGCCAGGTCCGGATCGGAATCGGCGGCCAGTTCAATAGCACCCTGGGGATCGGGCGCATAAAGAGAAGAAAAATCCTCCGCCAGGTTGAAGCTATGGTCAATACCGGTTCGCTCCTGAATCAGCGGCCCGATTTTATCTTTTATTTCATTATCATAAATAACCACCTGTGGCGTGGTGTCATCAAGTGCATGGGCCAGCTCGTCTTCTCCCAGTCGACGGTTAATGAGTACAAGGCACAGGTTTAAGGCGGAAGCCGATGCAAACAGATGGAAAAATGCCGGGCAATTTTTAGCGACCACGGCTACCCGGGTGCCGGCAGCCAGATTAAGTTCTGCCATGCCGCAGGTCAATCGGCAGGCATCGTCAAACAGTTCTGAATGACTGCGGGTTTCACCATTATAAAACAGGGCGCATCCCAGACCGTTCATCAGAGCGTTTCTGTAGAAAAAATCAAATACTGTCAGTTGATGAGTTTTGTTCATGCCGCATATCCTTATTCTTACAAACAGAATCACAGAAGCAAAAAAGCCATTTACAAATTCCCGAACCAGCCGGGATATAAAATTTTATCCCCTTTAACTGTCATGAACGTCAATACATTGTCAAAAAGATTATTGCAGGAACATGGAAAAGTTAAGGAGAATATAGCTCAAGATAAGCGTTGACATGTGTTTTATCGGGCGATAAATTTGTACTTACAAGCCAATCAAATCCATCGGCAGGCGCCATTTCCTGCCGGACAGCACGAAGGAGAAAAGCCATGAGCAATCCGTCTGCCCCGGCCATGACCATCTGCTTACCCGATACGCTGCCTGCTGAAAAACAATGTCGCCCGCACGTCCGCAGGGCGCCTGACAGAGGATTTCGTCTGACCCGGTCTCAAACCGCTGTGGCTCTGAAAAACGCCCTTCGCTATATCCCTGAAACGCTTCATGACACACTGATTCCTGAATTTTTAGAAGAGCTTCGAACCCGGGGGCGAATTTATGGCTACCGCTTTCGTCCCCAGGGGCATATCAAGGCAAAACCTATTCATGAATACAAAGGAAAGTGTGTGGCCGGCAAAGCCGTCCAGGTGATGATCGACAACAACCTTGATTTTGATGTGGCCCTGTATCCCTATGAACTTGTGACTTACGGGGAGACAGGCTCCGTGTGCCAAAACTGGATGCAGTATCAGCTGATCAAACGCTACCTGGAAGCGCTGACTGACCACCAGACCCTGGTGATGCAGTCCGGACATCCTCTGGGACTCTTTGCCTCGGCACCGGATAACCCCAGAGTGATCATCACCAACGGGCTTATGGTAGGGCTGTATGACAACCCGGAGGACTGGGAGATTGCTGCTCAGATGGGGGTATCTTCATACGGCCAGATGACGGCCGGTGGTTGGATGTACATCGGTCCCCAGGGAATTGTTCACGGCACCTACAACACACTTCTCAATGCAGGACGGCAGATGTGCGGGGTTCCCCCAGACGGGAATCTGGCAGGCCTGCTCTTTGTTTCATCCGGCCTGGGCGGCATGAGCGGGGCACAGCCCAAGGCGGCAAAAATAGCTGGGGCGACCTGTATCATCGCAGAGGTGGATGAGTCCAGGGTCAAAACCCGGCATGAGCAGGGCTGGGTAGATGTGGTTTCCGATAACCTGGAAACTGTTTACCAAACAACCCAAGACGCTATAAAAGCAAAAGAGAACACCTCCATTGCCTACCACGGCAACATCGTGGATCTGCTTGATTTTCTGATCAAAAAAAATTTGAACGTGGATCTGTTGTCCGATCAGACCTCATGCCATGTGGTGTATGACGGCGGATACTGCCCGGTCAGCCTGACCTTCGAGGAACGCACCGAACTTCTGGCCAACGACAGGCCCCGGTTCAAACGCCTGGTGGTTGACAGCCTCAAACAACATTATGAACTGATCCGGAAACTTGCGGCCAAAGGCACCTATTTCTTTGACTATGGCAATGCCTTTTTGAAAGCGGTGTTTGATGCTGGTGTCACCCAGGTGTCCAGAAACGGTGTGGATGCCAAGGACGGATTTGTCTACCCATCCTATTTTGAAGATATCATGGGGCCGATTTTCGATTACGGGTACGGCCCTTTTCGCTGGGTATGCCTTTCTGGTAAACCTGAAGACCTGGATAAAACAGATGCGGCAGCTATGTCCTGCATTGATCCGAACCGCCGCTCCTATGACCGGGACAATTATGTGTGGATCAAGGATGCCAAACAAAACAAACTTGTGGTGGGCTCCCAGGCCCGGATTCTATATCAGGATGCGGCAGGCCGGGTCTCCATTGCCCTGAAATTCAATGAAATGGTCCGAACAGGAGAGGTATCTGCCCCCATCATGCTGGGCCGGGATCATCATGACCCCGGCGGCACGGATTCTCCGTTCAGGGAAACCGCAAACATTTATGACGGTTCCAATGTGTGCGCCGACATGGCCACCCACTGCTTTGCAGGCAATGCAGCCCGCGGCATGAGCATGGTAGCCCTGCACAACGGCGGGGGCACCGGTATCGGTAAGGCCGTCAACGGCGGGTTCGGCCTGGTGCTCGACGGCAGCGAGCAGGTGGATTCAATCATCAAATCCGCCATGCTCTGGGACGTCATGGGCGGGGTCGCCCGAAGAAACTGGGCCGGCAATCCAAATGCCAGACAAGTGGCGGTTGCCTACAATGCCCAAAACCCAAATGGCGACCAGATTACCATCCCCCATTTGACGGATGAGGCTAAAGTTATGGATGCCGTAAATAAACTGTTTGACTGATTTAAAAAGTCCAAACGATGGCTAAGTAAAAATCTTCGCTTACAAGGCATGGTGTCCGGCCAGGGGTGAAGGCATACATATAACAACACAAGCATCTATACTGACAACAAAGACAACCGTATCTATATTGGCTTAACTAGTTTCATCAGTGACGGCACCATTGACAACACGACATCAAGTCCGACTATCTCATACGCATACAGCCAAAATTCAGAAGAACAGAACAACGGGCTGGGTAGCCCGAACCGGACACACAATTCCAATACCAGGGATATGGGGATCGTTTACAACACCTAAAGCCCCAATGGAGACCCGATCACCATCCCCCATTTGGCGGATGAAGCCAAAGCTAAGGCCGCCGTAAGTAAACTATTTAAAAATGGGAACTACGCTTATTTTAACATGCCATTATCCGCCCCACAGTCCAAATTACTTGCAACTATTTGATAAAACAGTTACTTATAATTAATAATTCTATCCCGAAGCAAACCCATAAAACGGGGGCTAATAACTTTGAATATCAAATTCTGGGGCAGCAGGGGCTCAATCTCTGTTTCTCTTTCTTGGCGTGACATCGAACATAAACTTGCCAAAGCATTGCAGACGGCAGAACCTCATAATCTTTCATCGGAAAAGGAAATCAACCGGTTTATCAAGGGCTTGCCCTTTTCAATCCGGGGAACATTCGGCTCAAACACATCGTGTGTTCAGGTTAAGGGGGAAGATAAAAAACAAATCATCATCTGCGACAGCGGAACCGGGATCCGGGATCTTGGGGCCTCTCTTGCAGCGGCCATAAACCGTGACGGTCCGCAAAATTTTGTCATCCATATTTTTATTTCTCACTTTCACTGGGATCATATCAGCGGGTTTCCTTTTTTTATACCGGCTTATATGGAAGGCTGCTCCATTAACTTTTACGGCTATCACGATAAACTTGAAGAAGCCATGACCTTTCAGCAAAATTTTACCAATTTTCCGATTCCCCTGTCAGCCATGGGTGCAGATATTACTTTTAACGTGCTGAAACTTGATCGAACCTATGAAATAGGGGGGTTTTCAATAAAAGGGATTAAACATAACCATCCCGGGGATGCCTTTGGATTCAGGTTTGAACAAAACAATAAAGCCTTTGTCTATTCAACAGATTCAGAGCATTATGACGATGTAGACAGGGATGACTACCCTTTTGTGCAGTTTTTTAACAATGCAGATCTGGTTGTGTTTGATGCCCAGTACAAATTTGCAGACACATTAACCAGCAAAAAGGACTGGGGGCACTCAAGCAGTATGATAGGTATTGAACTTGCTCTCAGGTCAGGTGTAAAAAGACTTTGCCTGTACCACAATGATCCGGCTTCCTGCGATGAAAGCCTGGAGCAGCATGCCATAGATGCCCAAAAATATGCCCGACGTTGCCCCTACCCGGGAGCCAAAAATCTGGAAGTTTTCACAGCCTATGACAGACTTGAAATACACATTTAAAATATATATTTTTTTTAGTATGTTAAAATAAATTTTTATCAATTCATGATTCGTATCAATAAGTGTTAAATTTATTTTATGTGCGCTCCTGAGCATAAAATTGACTAACGCCTTAAAATCTCTTTGCTTTCAATTTATTATTGTCCTAATATGGCAACTTACTAAAAGGATGGGCTGCTTTGCTGTGAGCGGCTTAACCGGCATTGTGCAGAATGAACTCTATATAATAAGGTATAAGGCCGGCCGGTTAAATGACAGTTAACACGAATTGAGAACGGAGGCACAATGGAGGTTAAAGTTACCCGGGTATCTCAACCAGGAACCCGCCCCAAGGATGAAGACCTGGGATTTGGTACGGTATTCACCGACCATATGTTTGTCATGGATTATGAAAAGGACAAGGGATGGGTCAATGCCCGCATTGAACCCTTCGGCGATTTTTCTATGTCGCCGGCAAGCATGGTGCTGCATTACGGGCAGGCAGTGTTTGAAGGCCTGAAAGCCTATAAAACAGCAGATGGACAGATTCAGCTCTACCGGGCCCGTGATAATTTTGCCCGCATGAACCGTTCCAGCCAGGGCCTTTGCATTCCTGAAATTGATATCGATTTTGTCATGGACGCGCTGAAACAACTGCTTAAAATTGAAGAAGCCTGGATTCCTGAAACTCCGGGAACCTCTTTGTACATCCGGCCCACCATCGTGGCCACCGATCCTTACCTGGGTGTCCGGGCATCCTACACATACAAGTTTTTTATCATTCTCTCACCTGTGGGATCATACTATTCCCAAGGTCTGCAGCCTGTAAAAATCTGGGTCTGTGAAGACCATGTCAGGGCTGTCCGCGGCGGTGTCGGCGAGTTCAAAACCCCGGGCAACTATGCAGCCAGCCTTCTGGCCGGAGAAAAGGCCAAAAAAGAAGGGTATAATCAGGTCTTGTGGCTCGATGGTATAGAGCTTAAATATATTGAAGAAGTCGGGGCCATGAATATTTTCTTTCTCATCAATGACGAACTGGTTACCCCGATGCTCAATGGCAGCATCCTGCCGGGCATTACCCGTTTTTCAGTCATTGAACTGGCTAAAAAATGGGGCATAAAGGTCAGCGAACGCAAAATCAGCATAGATGAAGTCATTGCCGCGGCCGACAACGGCACCCTGCAGGAAATGTTCGGTTCCGGAACCGCAGCTGTTGTGTCCCCTGTGGGAGAGTTGCGCTATAAAGATAAAGTCATTAATATCGGCGATGGAAATCCCGGTGAAACATGCATGAAATTTTATAATGCCGTCACTGACATTCAGTACGGAAAAGCTGAAGATACTGAAGGCTGGATTGAAGTAGTAGAGTAAATTAACCTTATGTATTTTTTAGTCCATCGGCGCTGAACGAGCGCTCAGTCAAAGATGGAGTTTGATCACCCTCAAACTATTGGAGATAGTATGGCTAAAAAGAAAGAAGTTACCCATGTAGGCGTCCGGATCAAGCGTGCCAGGCTGGATAAAAAACTCAGCCTAGACGCCATGGCCAATGAGACCGGGCTGTCAAAAGATTTTATTAAAAAAATTGAAAGCGGAGAGCAGCGGCCATCAGTGGGAACGCTGCTCCAGCTCTCACGTACCCTTCAACTGGCTTCCGGCTTTTTGCTCAATGAGTCGGATGATTCAGTGGAAGCCCGGGCCGATGCCTATACCAAGCGCACGGATAATTATGCGTATACGCCGTTGTCGCACGGTGCTGAAAACAACCACTTAAAGGCTTTTCGCATCGTTGTAGAAGCCGGTGCCAGACATGAAGGCGTTAGCTTTCAGCACGAGGGCGAAGAATTTGCCTATGTGCTGGACGGTGAAGTTGAAATTCAGGTGGGGGACCATATCAATGTCTTGAAAACAGGGGAATCCCTTCATTTTAATTCAGGGATCAAGCATGACCTGCGCAATATCGGCGATCACGATGCCGAACTGATTGTCGTGGTCTATGCGCCTTAAATCCGTTTTTTGAAAAATAAGGAGATACCATGTTATTCAAGTTAACTGATGAGCAGGTGATGATCCAGAATATGGTGCGTGAATTTTCACGCAAAGTCATCGCCCCCACCGCTGCTGAACGGGACAAAACCCGGGAGTTTCCCGCAGACAATTTCAAACAGATGGGGGAGCTTGGCCTGATGGGTATGATGGTACCCGAAGAGTTTGGCGGGGAAGCTGCAGATGCGGTTTCCTATGTGCTGGCCCTGTCTGAAATCGCATATTCATGCGCATCCACCTCCGTCGTCATGTCGGTTCAAAATTCCATCGTGTGCGAATCGCTCAATAAGTTCGGCACAAAAGCTCAAAAGCAGGAATTTCTCGTACCCCTGGCCTCCGGGGAGATCATCGGGGCCTTTGCCCTGACCGAACCCGATGCCGGGTCTGATCCGGTGAGCCAGACCACCACAGCCGCCAAGGACGGTGATGAGTACGTGATTGACGGCACCAAACGTTTTATTACGTCCGGTGAAAACAGTTCCGTGGTCCTTGTCACGGCCAAAACAGACGAAACAAGGGGACATAAGGGCATATCCTGTTTTATTGTCCCCAAGACCACGCCCGGTCTCGTTGTAGGACATCACGAAGACAAGATGGGGCTGCGGGCATCGGACACCACGGATCTGATTTTTGAAAATTGCCGGATACCGGCGGCCAATATCCTGGGCAAGGAGGGGGATGGATTCAAAATCGCCATGTCCGGCCTGGACAGCGGCAGGATCGGCATTGCTGCCCAGTCCCTTGGCGTGGCCCAGGCCGCCTTTGATGCCGCCGTCAAATATGCCAAGAAACGCAAGCAGTTCGGCGCGCCCATTACCAAACACCAGGCCATTCGTTTTCAATTTGCGGATATGGCCACAAAGATTGAGGCGGCACGGCAACTGATTCTTTCAGCAGCATCCATGAAGGACCGGGGAGAAAAGTTCACGAAGGAAGCCTCCATGGCCAAACTCTTTGCCTCTGAAATGGTGCAGGAAGTCACGGCCCAGGCCATACAGATCCACGGCGGATACGGATTTACCAAAGACTATCCTGTGGAACGGTTTTACAGGGACGCCCGGGTTTTTACCATTTACGAGGGCACCAGCGAAATTCAGCGTATTGTCATTTCAAATGCAGTGCTTAAGGATAAGCGCAAATTATGATTTAATCTGCATTGGACGATCATATTGTACAAAAGTCTGTGTGACTGATACACATCTTTCAACTTGTTTTGTGGGCTGAACCATGGAGAAAACCAGGTCAGCCCATAACTGTCAGTTGAATCTTGGCGAACCAGAATATGTGGTATTCAGTTTTCTTTTTTTAGTACATTCTAAATTCTGTCAAAAATGATAAATTTTTCTAAGATTCGAATTTTGAATAAGGGCTATTGCCTTTCAAGTTTGAATCATTTAGGGAAATAATGTCTAAGACTTTTTGTCTTAAGCTTTTATCAATACCCCAATTTTTTTAAAAGAGCATTATAAATTGCCAATATTTTCACGCAGAGAAATTCAGAAGTGCATAGATTCAGTAAGCCCTATAATTGGTAGACGAAAATTAAAGCATATTATAACTTCTCTAAACATTGCTGGCAAAGATTCGAATGAGAAAAGGCACATAGAATGCTTATCTAATATATGGGAAGTTGTAGTACTCTCTTTATTCTCTCACTCCGGTGTTCTTAAATATGAAGTCCCGATATCAAATGGAAAAAAGCCAGATATTAATTATCATAACGATCAAATATCATTGATTGGTGACATCTTTGCTGTCTCTGATGATCAGCAGCGAAAAAAAAATCCCGCAGATGAGTTTTTGAACATCATTTTAAAAATGAAAAGAAAATTTGGTCCAAAAAATGGTGGGCTTTTTGGGCGTATAGAATCTATTGATATTAAGACAAAGAATGGATTAACAGTTAAAAGACTTGCCTTACCCCCTTTAGACGATCTGGAAACTTATCTTCAAGACAAAGTGTATCCTTTTTTTAATAGACTAAAAAGGTTTCCAACTGAGCAGCATAATTATTCAGTAGATGAGTATTATGATCCAAAAACAAAAGTAAAATTTTGGTTGGAATTTAAACCGAAGCAAAATTTTTACAGTAATTCTTACGATAGTTTTACCCAGATAACAGATATCAAGAGTCATGTTTTATGGAGAAGATTGGAAGACAAAGAAAATCATCAATTTAAAAATGCAACAGAAGATTCTGTTCGCATAATATTTATCTGCGACAATGGATGTTCCGCTTTAAAGAGAAACCCAAAGGATGTTTTAGATTATTTTTGGAATTATTCTAATTCTATTTCAGCTGCTGTTGTGCTTTCCATTGGGTCAGAGACTCCAATTAACCTTAGATCCTTAATTTATTATAA
Source organism: uncultured Desulfobacter sp. (assembly GCF_963664415.1). Classification (NCBI taxonomy): domain Bacteria; kingdom Pseudomonadati; phylum Thermodesulfobacteriota; class Desulfobacteria; order Desulfobacterales; family Desulfobacteraceae; genus Desulfobacter; species uncultured Desulfobacter sp. The sequence goes on from NZ_OY761445.1 coordinate 3,249,528, forward strand.
CCCCAATTGTCCCTACCGCTTGACTGAAAGTCATACAGAATTTTTGAAAGACATTTTGAATAAAGTACCAAAACCAATAAATTCACCAGAGAATGCGTTGAATTCTATACGTATGAATCTAAAAGCAACGACACATTTAGGAGGCCTTGTTGTGTCTGATAACAAAATACAAATGTCAGGAATTGAACTGTTAAAAATTTTGGCTGGGAAAATGAGCCTTGATTCTTTTTGTGAAGGAAACAGTCTCGATAACAATCCATTTGAAGACAAAATAAATAATTTAAAGACAATTAAGAATATAGAAGTAGTTCCTTGTGATGGCAAAGATGACGATATTGTGACCATTGAATTTCGAAACGAAGATAGTGCACTCGATGTTTTTAAAATTCCGGGTAATTAATAAATGAATCTTTTTAAAGTAAAAAAATATAATCCTGATTATATAAGAGGTAGCACCCATAGATTATGTTCTATTTATATAGCGAAATTTTCTTTGGCTTAAGGCAGATAATACATTGGCATTTTTAAAATATTTATATCCCGATCGTTATCTTTCTATTGTTTGTATTGTCACGGTTATCTTCACGGGACTTTGCCTGGAGAGCGCTACAGCATCGCCCGCCCGGATTCAGGTGCAGGACAGTACCGGTGCAACCCTTGTTTTTGGTCAGCCGCCCCAAAGAATTGTCAGCCTTGTGCCCACGGCATCGGAAATACTTGTAACCATCGAGGCGGGGGACCTGCTTAAAGGGGCTACCTACCATGATGTAACGCTTTCGGGATCAGACCAACGAGAGGTTGTGGGCGGTTTTTTCAATCCTTCCTATGCCCATGTCAAACAAGTTCATCCGGATTTGCTCATTGCCGCCGCTTTTCATGACAGAATCATTGAGGATGCAAAAAAGTCCGGGCTGAAAGTGTTTGTTTATGACACAAACACCCTGGACCTGGCCTGGGCCCAGATGAAGACCCTTGGCCGGATCACAGGCCATGAACTCCAGGCCCTGGACCTGGTGAGAAAGAACATAGACAACCTGGCCCATGTCAAAGCAAAGCTTGCCAGGGCAAAGGTAAAGCATAAACGAGTGATGCGGCTCATGGGCCGGGACAGAATCATGACGCCGGGGGCTGATACGTTTCAGGCAGAAATGATACGGGCCGCGGGCGGCCTGGCCCCGGATTTCGGGAAAACCGGCATGATTGTGCCCGTACCCCTGGAAGATTGGACCCGTTTTAATCCCCAGGTGATATACGGTTGCGGGGGTGATAAGCGGGCGGCGGAGAATTTTTTTTCAAGACCGGGGTGGAAGGATGTGGATGCCGTGAGAAATCACCAGATCTATTATCTGCCCTGTGACCTGACCTGCCGGGCATCGGTTCACACGTCCGACTTTGTGGCCTATCTTTCCTCGTTGATTTACACACAGGAATTTGCCAATGGGAAAAATGATGTCCATACTTCCGGCATTATCGATGAAACGTTACTTGAACAGGATATCTCAAAGGATTTTCCATACGTTAAAAAAGCATCCATAATCAATGCGTACGTGTTTGACTATCCCAACAAAACCTTGGCCCTGGATTTAAAAACACCCATGACCGTTTTGTCAACCCTGGAAGGCTGGCGGGATAATATTACAACCGTGGGCAATCACTACACCCCGCCGCCCACCTGGATGCCGGGCCACCTGGCAGGCATCGATGCCCTTGGCACCCGCATCCTTGACGCCATCGGCAAAAAAGCCGACACCACGGCCTTGCTCATGACCGGAGCGGATATGGGCAACCTGTCCATCCGGACCGAGAAAGTTAAAAAGATAAAAGTCGCGGCCCTGGTTACGGCAGGCGTTATGTCCAATGCCGTTCGTATGGGCACCGATGAAGGCATGTTTTATGAACCGGGCACCATTAATATATTGATACTAACCAACATGCACCTGACTCCCCGGGCCATGTCCCGGACAATTATTTCGGCCACGGAAGCCAAGACAGCCGTGCTGGAAGATCTGGACATCCGTTCAAGCGTTTCCGGAGCGACACATCCGGCCACGGGCACCGGCACAGACAATATCATAGTGGTGGCCGGTCAGGGTACAATCATTGAAAATGCAGGCGGACATTCAAAAATGGGAGAACTCATTGCAAAGGCTGTATACGCAGGGGTTAAAGATGCCGTGGAAAAACAGAACGGAATCCTGGCCGGCCGCCATGTGGTTCAACGTTTGAAAGAACGAAATATCAGCATTTATGAACTCACCACCAAAGCCCAATGCAATTGCGGGCAAAAGAAAAGTGAATTCAACAGCATGGTGGAGCATCTGCTGTTGAACAAAGAGATTTCAGGATTCATGGAATCGGCCTTGGCGCTGAGCGATGCTCATGAGCGCGGGCAGGTGAAAAACTTTGAGGCCTTTGACCTGTGGTGCGGACAAATGGCAAAAAAAATCGCGGGCCAGCCCATTGAAATCATGGATTTAACCCGGGAGGATCATGTTCCCATTGTGATTAAAAAAGCGTTGAATGCAATTATGACCGGCGCTAAAGCCCGAATTGGGGAGGAAAACGAATAATGGACAGGCAAAACCGCCCTAAAACAATTCTGGTCTGGGTGCTGGCCCTGGTCTGTGCGCCAGCCTGGGCTGCAGCCCAGGCGCCTGCACCGGCTGCCCGGGTGATCTCCCTGTCTCCTTTTATCACGGAAACCATTTACCTGCTGGGAGCCCAGGACCAGCTGCTTGCCGACACCACTTATTGTACGGTGCCCCCCGAGGCGGCTCAAAAAGAGAAGATCGGGTCCGTAACCCAAATGAATGTGGAAAAAATCATCAGCCTGCAGCCGGACCTTGTGATCTCCTCTCCTTTAAGCAAAGAAAAGCAGCTTAAAATTCTTCAGTCCCAGGGTCTGCAAATTATGAAGATACGCAATCCCAAAACCTTTGACCAGATGTGTGCCATTACCCTGAAAATTGCGGACGCCCTTGGCAAAACTGCCCAGGCCAAAGCCCTTATAAAACAGGCGTCGGATGATGTGGACAGTATCCGCAGGCAGGTTGCAGGCTTAATTCCGAGACGGGTATTTATCCAGCTTGGTCTTAAACCCCTTCACACAGTGAACAAGGATCTGTTTATCAATGAATATCTTATCCAGGCCAACGCCGTTAACATCGCCGAAGACCAGCCCTCAGGCATCTATTCCCGGGAAGAGGTGATTAAACAGAACCCGGATGTTATTCTCGTGGCCACCATGGGATCAAGTAAAAAGGCTGCCGCACTTGAAAAAAAACGGTGGATGGCCTTTCCTTTCCTGACCTCTGCCAAAAACAACGAAATTCACGTGCTCGACCCCGAAGTGATTTGCCACCCCACACCTGTCAGCTTTGCATCCGGCCTTAAGCAGGTGGCGGTCCTGATCCACCCGGAAATCAACAGCACACAGGAGTCCCGTTGAAAGCCAATGCCAGGCCATGGGGCCTGTTTTCCTTAGGCCTGTTTGTGCTTCTAATGTTCACCGCAGGCATCTCTTTATCCGTAGGCAGTGCCGATATCCGATTATTCGACATCCCGGGAATCATTACCGCAGGGCCGGGCAGTGCCGAATATGGCATTCTCATGGGTATCCGGCTGCCGCGAACCTTGCTTGGCATTGCCATGGGCGGGGCTTTGAGCCTTGCGGGCACCCTGCTCCAGGGCATGTTTAAAAACCCCCTGGTAGAGCCTTATACCCTGGGGATTTCCGGCGGCGCGTCCTTAGGGATCTGCATCAATATTTTGTTCAAGCTCTACGCGGTCATCGGTATCATTGCCTATCCCTTATCCGGATTTGCCGGTGCAAGCCTGGTTATTTTTCTGGTCTACGGGCTGAACAAAAGCACCCGGCATATCCGGTCCAACCGGATGCTGCTCACCGGGGTCATGATCTCCTATGTGGCCTCCTCCCTTGTCATGCTCCTCATGGCCCTGGCCGGGACCGACGATCTTCAGACCATTGTGCTGTGGATCATGGGCTCCTTGGACGAACCGGACATGGCACTGATCCGCATGGCCCTTATGGGGTCTCTTTCCGGTCTCTTTCTTTCATACTTTTTTTGCTTTGATCTCAATGCCCTTGCCCTGGGCGAAGAAGAAGCCGCAAATCTTGGGGTGAATACGACCCGGGCCAGGAAAGGCATTTTTTTTATTGCATCGTTTCTCACCGGTCTATCCGTATCCATGGCCGGGGTGATCATGTTTGTGGGGCTGATTGTTCCCCACTTCATGCGCCTGGTCACTGGGCCGGATCACAGGATTCTTATCATTGCCTCCTATCTGGGCGGCGCCGTTTTTCTGCTGATATGCGATGTGATCGCCCGGACCGTGATTGCGCCCCTGGAACTGCCCGTGGGGGTAATCACCGGCATCATTGGCGGCGTGGTATTCATCTGGGCCATTTCCAAGGGGAAAAAAGACCTATGACCCCATCGCCTTTGGTAAAAATTGAGAATATCACCCTGGGCTTTGGCCGGCGTCAGGTGTTGTCGAATATCAGTTTTGATGTGTCGCCAGGCCGGATTATTTCCATTATTGGTCCCAACGGCGCAGGAAAAACAAGTCTCCTGCGCACGGTTTGCGGCAATTTGAAACCGTTCAAAGGAAAAATTGTGCTCAATGGAAACGATATCGCCACCCAGACCCGGGCCGATATAGCCCGACATATGGCCGTAGTGCGGCAGAACCAGGAGCCTATGCCCATGAAGGTTCAACCCTATGTGCTGTTGGGCCGGCTGCCTTTTTTCAAACCGTTTCAGTTTTTTGAAACCCGCAAAGACCTGGAACTTGCCAGGCATTTTATGACGGTTACCGGCATCCTGGATCTTGCCGATTCAGCCATGGACCAAATTTCAGGCGGAGAGCGCCAATTGGCGGCCCTTGCAAGGGCGTTGACCCAAGAGCCGGAATTCTTGGTGCTGGATGAACCCACAGCCCACCTGGACATCACCCACCAGGCCAGAATCCTTGATCTTATTTCCGGATTACGGGATCGTTTAGGTCTCACCGTACTCATGGTGATTCATGATTTAAACCTGGCCGCTGAATATTCCGATGATTTGTTGCTGTTAAACAAAGAGAAAGGGCAGATTCATGCCATGGGCACCCCGGAAAAAATTTTGACCAGGGAAAACATCCAGGCCGTGTATCATACCCCTGTCCGGGTGGAAAAAAATCCCGAATCCGGTCGACCCTGGGTGTTTATCGACAGGACCGCAGCCTACTGCAATTCTCTATAAACTCTCAGTATCGTTGTGAAAGCTGTTATCCATTTGACAAATAATGTTCATCGGATATAGAAATACACAAGTTTGTCTAGGTATGTGAAAACACAATGGCCGTTTTAAGTAAAACGGCCAAATAGTGCTCGACCGAAAACCGTAAATTTTGCCGATGACGTAGTTGGCTGCAAACTTTAATCCTCAAAATACACTATGTATTCATACGGTTAAAATCAGCGCCCGCCTTGTACTCAACAAAATTTATAGGTTTTCGTTCAGACACTAAATAGGGAATCCTGTGAAATTCAGGAACGGGCCCGCCGCTGTAACCGGATACAATCTCTGCATTAAACCGCTGGTATCAAGTGCGGAAAAAAGGCAGAGAAAGCAAAATCCGGGAGTCAGAAGACCTGCCTGGACAAGGTGCCGATGACCTCGAGGATTGGGTAGGTATGAAAATTCTGAGATAGCTTGGGAAATCCCGGATTAAAATTTTTGGTCCTGATTATTTATGCCCGAATGATTGCAAGGAGAGCGTTACAATGAAAAAGAGAGTAATGAAATTATCTATTTTGATTTTTGCCTTTTATCTATCGCCCATGAATGCCTTGGCGGATGATATATCGACAAAGGCAACAACTGTTTTAGAAGAGGTTGTGGTCAGTGCAACAAGAACACCGACACGCGTTTCACAGCTGGGAAGTTCGGTTACTATTATTACCTCGGAAGAGATTGAAGCGAAGCAACAGACCCATGTGATTGATGTGCTGCGCAGTGTGCCGGGGGTAGACGTGGTGCAAGCCGGTTCTTTAGGGGCGTCGGTCTCCATTTATATACGCGGCACGACAAGGGGGCATACCCTTGTGTTAATCGATGGTGTTGAATTCAGAGACGTTTCAAATACTGATGCCAGTGCAGAACTTGCCAATTTGACAACGGATAATATTGAACGCATTGAAGTTGTCAGAGGTCCTCAAAGTGTTCTTTACGGTTCTGATGCCATAGGCGGCGTTATTAATATTATCACCCAAAAAGGAAATAAAAAACCAACGGGGTATGTTTTAGGTGAAGCAGGTTCCTACAGCACCAAACGCGGCGTGGCAGGCGGCTCATTCGGAAATGATTATGTAACCACCTCTATTACTGTATCCGGTACGGAAACAGATGGATTTTCATCCGCAAGAGAAGAGGCAGGAAACAGCGAAGATGATGGATATGAAAATACAAGTGCATACTTCAAAATCAATGCAACGCCAAGCGAAATCCTGGATCTTAATTTTAATCTTCGTTTTGCAGAATCTAAATATGATTTGGACGGCTCTTCTTATGATTTAACAAAAGGAGGCTTTGTCCCCACAGATTCTTTAGACACCCAGGATACGGATGAAACAACAAGCCGTCTTAGCGGTACATTTCATTTTTTTGAGGATCGCTGGCAGATGACAGTGGGAAATTCTTATACCCGCATTGAGCGGGAATATGATTATGAAACCCTAAGTGATTATAATTATAACGGCACAATAAAAAAGTTCGATATGCAGCATACGTTTTCCATCAATGACCAGAATACCCTTGTTGTCGGTATGGAAACAGAAGATGAGAAGTATGATGATGGGGCTTTTGAAGAAAAGGCAACCAACAACGCGGTTTATTTGCAGGAACAGTTGACCATAGGAAATTTTGCCGCAGCATTCGGCGTTCGCTATGATGAACATGACGCATTTGGCGGAGAAACCACCTGGCGTTTAGCCCCAACCTATACCATCAGCGCAACCGGCACCCAGATTAAAAGCTCGGTCGGAACAGGGTTTAAAGCCCCTACCCTCTATCAGCTTTACGGACCCGATCTTGATTTAGGTATTTGGGGATACTATGTTGTGGGCAATGAAAAGCTCAATCCCGAAACAAGCATCGGGTTCGATATTGGCATTGAGCAACCACTTTTAGACAAAAAGCTGGTGATTGCAATCTCATGGTTCTGGAACGATATTGATGACTACATTGATTATGACCTAATCGATGGATATTATAATATCGATGGCATTCAAACCCAGGGAATCGAGTCAACACTTTCCTGGTACCCTTGTAATTATTTTGATTTTCAGCTTGGATATACGTATACCGATACGGAGGATAGAGATGGTGCCCGGCTTGACAGGCGGCCGTTGCATAAAGGTTCTGTTGGTATGAATTTTTATCCCATGGATGCTTTGAAGATAAATTTGAATGCGGTCTACGTCGGTAAAAGAGATGATGACGGAGAAGAATTAGATGCCTATACCCTAATCAATCTGGCAGCTTCCTATCAGGTCTGTAAAAACGTGAAGGTCTTTGGACGCATACAGAATCTTCTTGACGAAGAATATGAAGAAGCGTCCGGATATGGAACTGCAGATCTCTCGGCCTATGCCGGGGTGAAGTTAAGTTTTTAAAATGACGGGTTGAGTCCATAATTCAAAGGCGGGAAAAAGCTGTAAAACGCTTCCCGCCTTTGATATTTTTTAAAGGACCGTTATTTCTATGCCTGGGCGGCAGCCACGCCTCTGTCAAATGCATCCATGTTCAAGGGAATAATTTTGGGTTTGGCGGCAAATTCTTCCTTGATGCATTTTTTCAAAAGATCCAGTTCCACCAACTTGCTTTTGGCGACAAATGCGGCCAAAGCAACGATGTTGGCAGCCCTGACAGATCCTGCTTCAATGGCGATATCATTAACCGGCACCACCAGCTCAACCACATCCTTGCGCTGACTTCTAACCGGAATCAATGACGAGTTGATAAATACAATCCCGCCGGGTTTGACGGTATCGTCAAATTTCTCCAGGGAGGGCCGGTTCATGGCCACAAGGTGAGCGGGGCTTTTGATGATGGGTGATCCAATGAGCTTATCACTGATCACAACGGTGCAATATGCGGTACCGCCCCGCATTTCAGGTCCGTAAGAGGGAATCCAGGCAACCTGGTATCCCTGCTTCATTGCGGCATAGGCCAGCAGCTTGGCACTGAGAAGAATGCCCTGGCCGCCGAATCCTGCAAATTTTATTTCTGTCTGCATGGGTCTCTCCCAATATTTTTTAAGAAAGTCTGTTTAACTGACAACGGATCTTTCAGCTTTCGTTGTGGGCTTAAAGTCTGTGCCGATAGCTCAGACCAGCCCATGGCTGTTTTAGGCGTCTTCAGGGGTTTTGTAATCGCCCAGTTCATAATAAGGCAGCAAGTTTTCTTCGGCCCATTTCAAAGCATCCACGGGTGTCATGCCCCAGTTGGTAGGACAGGTGGAGACCACCTCCACAAAGCTGAAACAGGTGTTGTCCATCTGGTACTGGAATGCCTTTTTAATCGCCTTTTTACATTTATTGACCATCTGGGGCTTGAGCACGGCCTGCCGGGTCACATAACCCGGGGTCACAATTTCACTCATCAGATTGGCCATACGGATGGGCATGCCCGTCAGGCTTGAATCACGGCCGGCCGGGGCCGTGGTGGCCCGCTGGCCGGGCATTGTGGTGGGGGCCATCTGCCCGCCGGTCATACCGTAAATGGCATTGTTGATAAAGATAACTGTAATTTTTTCTCCCCGGTTGGCAGCATGAATGATTTCACCCATGCCGATACTGGCAAGGTCCCCGTCTCCCTGGTAGGTGAATACCGTCAGATCCGGGCGCACTCGCTTGATACCGGTTGCCATGGCAGGGGCCCTGCCGTGGGCAGCTTCCTGGAAGTCACAGTCAAAATAGTTGTAGATCAGGACAGCGCATCCCACAGGGGCGATGCCGACGGTCTTTTCCCGAATGCCCAGTTCGTCTATGGCCTCGGCCACCAGCCGGTGGACAATACCGTGGGTGCAGCCGGGACAATAGTGGGTGTGATTGTCTGTTAACGCCTCTGGCGTAGAAAAAGCTTTTCCCATTATTTTCTCCTTGACCGGCGCGTTACCCGATCAGTTCTTTTACGATTTCGATGATTCTCTCAGGTGACGGGACTTCTCCACCGCACTCCCCGTAAAACTCCACCGGTTTTTTGCCCATAACAGAACGCTGGACATCTTCCACCATCTGCCCCATGCTCATTTCAATACTGATAACGCATTTGCAGCTATCTTTGGCAGCGGCATCATGCACCTGTTTTTCAGGAAAAGGAAATAACGTCTTGGGCCGGAACATGGCCGCTTCTATGCCCTCTTCTTTAAGCATGTCAATGGCTGTGCGGCATACACGGCTCATGGTGCCGTAACTTGCCAGCAGGATTTGATACTCTCCGTCCGTATTATAAAGCTCATACTGAACATCTTCTTTTTTCATCTGTTCGTATTTGGCTTTGAGATTCATGTTGTGCTGGTTCAATTCAACCGGGTCCAGGAACAGGGATTTCACCAGATTCGGCTTTTTGCTCTTGCGGGTGGACATACCGTTGGTAGCCCAGTCATCTTTATTGCTGGGCTCGGTTTTCAGCTCATCGGGGAACTCCACCGGTTCCATCATCTGACCGATCATACCGTCGCCCATAATCATGACCGGATTTCTATATTTTTCAGCCAGGGGGAACGCCTGCATGGTCATCTCCACAGCTTCTTGAACACCATCCGGTGCCAGGACCATCAAGTGGTAGTCACCGTGGCCTCCGCCCTTGGTTGCCTGGAAATAATCACCCTGGGACGGCAGAATCCCGCCCAGCCCCGGGCCGCCTCGCATGATATTGACAAATACAGCCGGGCATTCGGCCCCGGCAATATAGGAAATTGCTTCACTCATCAAACTGATGCCCGGAGAAGATGAGGTGGTCATGACACGCACTCCGGCACCTGAGGCACCAAAAATCATATACCCTACGGCCACTTCACTTTCGCCCTGGAGAAACACACCGCCCACTTCGGGCAGGCGTTTACTCAAATATTCGGCGACTTCCGACTGGGGTGTGATCGGGTATGCAAAATAGTTCAGACAGCCCGCCCTGATGGCGGCTTCGCCGATTGCTTCATTGCCTTTCATTAAGACTTTAGCCATTGTGTTTTGTCCTTATGTCCTTAAAATAAATGATTATGCATTCTGCTCTTCGACTATGTTAATCGCCACATCCGGACACATGGTGCAGCAGATGGCGCAATAAATGCAGTCCTCTGGTCTGGCCTGAAAGACCGGGAAATGCCCTTTCGCATTAACCTTATCGGAGATCTCAAGCACGTCTTTGGGACAGAAATGCACACAGAGACCGCATCCTTTGCACCTTTCGACATCAATAATGTGTTTATAGGCCATTGTACGTAGTACTCCTTGGTGTTAAGTGCGTGTCCAGGGGGGAGCCAGCAACCGTTCAATGGGCAGAATCGGGCAAGAGATCCCTTCCATGGCCAGTTGGGGCAAAAGCCTGGTGGACGCTGTTATAAATTCAATATTAAGACCGGTGGCGTCGGATACCCGACGCACCAGATTGTAGCCGTCGTAAATTATTTGAGGGGTAGTTTCGTCAAGAAGATTGGCATTGGAAATCAGCCCTGTGACAGGCAATTTTGCGGCAGCTTCAATTTTGGCCTTTATTCTAAGGCAGCCTTGAACATCGCAGGTCTCGGGGCGCAATGAGTTGATCACCTGCAGCAGTTTGACATCACCTTTTTCAAGCACGTCAGCCAGGGCCGCAAGAACCTTTACCCCTGCATCATCACCACCTGCATCCAAAATGGTTAACTGGGCAGGGTTTTTAATCATACCGGCAACAGCAGGGGTCAAGATGGGTAGATCCGCATGCATGTATTTCTTATCCGGCAGCACCACTTCCACCCCCAGGTTCTCCAATGGCATTTTGGCGTCCCGGCTCCTGAAATAAGGGTTGACCAGATCCAGATCCGTTATCTTGACACTTTTGCCCGCCCGCCGGGATACAACTGCCAGATTAACAGCCGTCTCACTTTTGCCGCTGCCGTAATTTCCGGCTATTATAATGATGCCGCTGATCTCGGGTAACATGTAGCCATTTCCTTAACAATTTAACTACCATTTAATAATAAACTATGGATTAAATCAAATCGAGCAAGGTTTTTCAATAATATTATCGGGGTGGATTGAAATAGCCGTGGATGAGACGGGGAAAGGTTCGGCTGAGATCTTTTATCAGGTTTGTCATGCCCGAAGGAGCCCCGCCCGGGGCGGCATTTTCCATGATGCGGATGTAGTGCCGGGGGTCAAAATTCAGGTTGCGCCATTGGATCATGTTGATATCCGTGTCGTGAATAAAATCAAAAAGCGCCTGCTTTTCCTGTTTGCAATCGGTAAATCCCGGGCAGTTCAGATAATTGATTGCCACAAAACGCCCTTTTGCCCTGGCCCTTTTTATGCTGTCCACCACATCTTCAAAACAATAAGACTTGGGACGAAAATAGGCGGTATAACAATCCTTACGTACCGAGTTCATACTCACGCGCATGCTGTCCAACCCCGCGTTACACAAACGCTCCACCCGGTCGGGCAAGCTGGCATTGGAGTTCAGGTTGATGGTGCCTTGACTGGTCTTCTCCCGGATCAAGACAATAGCCTGTTCAATGGCATCTGCCGAGGTTAACGGTTCGCCCTCGCACCCCTGGCCGAAACTGACCACAGCCTTTTCAACTTTCAGGATATGTTCCAGAGCAACGCCCGCAATCTCTTCAGGATCAGGGATAAAGGCGATTCTGTCCTGGCAGGCGCAAAGATTATTTTCCGTTTGAAGGGATATGCACCCAAGACACCTGGCGTTGCAGACCACGGAGGTTGGCAGCGGGGCTTCATACCGGCCCAGGAAAAAATTTTTCCCGGCCGGACACCCATATTCCAACGCACATTTTTCCAGGTGGCGCATCAGACGATTGTCCGGATATTTTTTTCTGTATTTTTCAACGCCGCGTTGAACGCCGGCAATGGACATCAAGCGTAGATCCTGTCGGGGTTCGTCATCCACCTGAAGGGCGGCCGACCTAAAATCATTTTTTCCAAACCCCACAGCACCATAAGAAAAAAGGGGCAGAGGGGTATCCAATCCGGCATCATCATAGGCACAAAAATGCAGGTTCACATATCCCGGAGAGTTGAATACCCCCACCGGATAAATCCGCTGGTCAGGCTGAAAGGGGTTGGTTTCAAGGATTTCAAACCGGTCCGTGACCAGATTGAATACAATGGGGGCTCTGTCGGGCAGCATCATCAGTTCACTGCCGTGGGGCATGGGGCAGGTACCGGCTTTTGTCAAAATAAAAAATTCATTTCCAGACATGCCTGCAGCGGCATACCCGTCCAGTTCAAAAATATTACCGTGTTCATCAGCCACTACAGCCGTGAGCATCTGTTTATTAATATATGCCATGATGGATCAGGATATACCAGAATGATGCCGGGATCTCAATCTTCTGCAAATGTTTTATATTTTGGTTGACAAAAAGCAAATGCCTATCCTATGACGTTTCGAAAAAATTAGCCGGACATGAACGCTGTCCGGATTGCCAAAATTTTGTACAGCCAATGTCAAGTGCCTTGCCTGTGTGAAGAATACGGCATCAGGAGATGCATATCAGCGACAATTTAAGAAAAAAAGCAGATAAAAAATAAAGCGATGTTAGACATGACGAGCCCCCCCCAAATCCTCCCGCATCAAGACCGACGCCAAAACAAGCACAACCGACGTGGTAATAGCGACAGACGCAGCGGGGTTGAACGTCGACATGACTTTCGCAACAGTTCGAGCAAGCAGCGACGCACCTTTTCTGAGTGGTTGCGCTCTGTGTTCAACGCTCGCCTCGGTGTTGACCGCAGAAAACAGGAACGCAGAAAGAATCCGGATCGCCGCCGACAAGACCTTAAGAACCTGCTCACCGAAGAAGAAATTAACGAACTTCTCAACTGGTAGATCGCTTCATTCTTACATTTCCCGACAGAATAGAATGAATTGGGTTTGTTCGTAAGTCAACTTATGGTATACTGCCTTCAATGATCCAAAATAAAAACAACAGGATGGACTATAAAACCTATGTGTTTAGCAGTACCTTCAAAAATTATAGAAATTAACAATGCTCTGGCCAAGGTAGAAGTGGACGGGGTGGTCCGGGAGGCCAGCCTGATGCTGCTTGAAGATGCCGGCATTGGGGATTATGTTATTATTCATGCCGGGTTTGCCATTTCAAAGGTAGATGAAGAGGCGGCTTTGCAAACCATTGCAGATATGCGCAAGATACTTGAACTGGGTGGCGACCCGGCCTGACGTTTTTAAATGGCTTTTTCGGGTCTGTCGGCAAAAAAAATTGAAATCTCAGGGGTGGTCCAGGGTGTTGGATTCCGCCCTTTTTTATTTGGATTAGCCCGCGCACATCATCTTTGCGGGCATGTATCCAATACGGCCTGTGGCGTGGCTCTTCTTGTTCAGGGTACACCAAAAGATCTGAATGCGTTTCTTTCGGAAATTCCTAAAAAAAAACCGCTGCTGTCACAAATTTCACAGATAGTTGCAACAGATACGCCCCCATTGAACCTGACTGATTTTACGATTATCAAAAGCCGGGATACCCAGAGCAAATCAGCCCTGATATCCCCGGATGTCGGGGTGTGTCCCGATTGCCTAAAAGAGATGCAGGACGCCTCGGACCGTCGATTTGAATACCCGTTTATCAACTGCACCAATTGCGGACCAAGATACACCATTATCCGGGATATTCCCTATGACCGGCCTAAAACGTCCATGAAATCCTTTACCATGTGTCCAAACTGCCTCAAGGAGTATGAAGACCCCTTAAACCGACGATTTCATGCACAGCCCAATGCCTGCCCGGTTTGCGGTCCCCAGGTGTTTTTAACGGATAATACAGGAAAACGGGTGGACGGAACTGATCCGGCACAAGCCATGGCGCTTGCGGCCCGGTTTCTCAAGCAGGGAAAAATCGTTGCGGTTAAGGGGATAGGCGGGTTCCATCTGGCTGTGGATGCATCCAACGCAACGGCTGTTGATCTGCTGCGACAACGAAAAAAACGGCCCCATAAACCCTTTGCTCTGATGGCGGCTTGGGACTCCCCTCTATTTGACCATGTTAACATGGATAAAGATGAAAGTGCACTGCTTTCATCCTATCACCGCCCCATTGTATTACTGCAAAAAAAGGCGCGCACCCGATCCATAAACACGGCGGGGCTGGCACCGAACCTGGCACCGGACAATACTTGCCTGGGCATTATGCTGCCATATACACCGTTGCACTATCTGCTTTTGGACAAAGGGCCTGATATTCTGGTCATGACATCGGGGAACCGGTCCGGCGAACCCTTGTCCATTGACAATGCAGACGCTCTGGACGCCTTTTCTCATATTGCCGACTATTTTCTGCTCCACGACCGGGATATCTATTTCAGGACCGATGATTCCATTGCCAGAATCCAACAGGGAACACCACGATTTTTGCGCCGGTCCAGGGGATATTCCCCCCTGCCTGTGAATATCTCCCCGCCGACAGGTGATAAAATTGCCAATATTCTTGGCTGCGGGGCGGGAATGAAATCTACCATCTGTTTGACCAGGGACCGGTATGCATTTTTAAGCCCACACATTGGGGATATAGAATCGATGCAGGTCCAAAATTTTTATAAAGACACCATTGAGCATATGCAAAAAATCCTGGATATCCGACCAAATTGTGTGGCCCATGACCTGCATCCGGGATATTTTTCCACACAGTTCGCCAAAATGCTTGGGGATCAGGGGTTGCCGTTGATAGGAGTCCAGCACCACCATGCCCATGCCCTTTCCTGCATGGCGGAAAATCAACTGGATGGAGAGGTACTTGCCCTGACCCTGGACGGCACGGGGTTAGGTACGGACGGGCACATCTGGGGCGGCGAAATCCTGACCTGTACTTATGAAGGGTTTGAACGAAAGGCGCATCTGAATTACCTCCCCATGCCGGGAGGAGATGCCGCGGTGACGGCACCCTGGCGCATGGCGGTGGCTTTGCTATATAACCTATACGGATCAGGGATGATGGATCTGGATATTCCTTTTATCCACGCTTTGGACAAATCTAAACTAACATTTTTAATTCAAATGATGGAGCGGCAGATAAACTGCCCGTTGACGTCGAGCACAGGCCGTCTGTTTGATGCAGTTTCCGCCCTTTTGATGATCTGCCATGAAATTTCTTATGACAGTCAGGCTGCCATTGCTCTGGAGGCCGCTGCAAATTTCAAAGCAACCACAAACACCGCCTACCCTTTTGACATAATCGCAGGGGATGACGGCTGCAAAATCATGGACGCCGCCCCCGCGGTACGTCAGATAGTGGCTGATATCAAAACAGGGGAGCCCCGGAGTAAAGTTGCAGCTCGGTTTCACCGAACCTTAGCCGGGATGATGGTTGATGCCGCCGCACGGGTTGGGCAGAAAACCGGACTTGACAGGATTGTTCTGTCCGGCGGAGTATTTAATAACGATGCGATTTTCTCCCAGATAACCCATTTGCTTAAAGCAAAGGGCTTTAAGGTCTATACCCACAGCATTGTTCCCTGCGGGGATGGCGGCATTGCTCTGGGTCAGACCATGGCAGCCGCAGCCTTTCAACATACATTGTAAAACATAAAGGTAATCCATGAATTTGACATATAATCAAGACTTTAAAGATCCTAAAATTTCAAAGGCCCTGGTGGCCCGAATTCGGGAAAAAAGCACCCGCCCGTTGCGGTTAATGGAAGTGTGCGGTACCCATACCATGGCCATTTTTCGTTACGGCATTCGGTCTGTACTGCCCGACACCATTACACTTTTATCAGGACCGGGGTGTCCTGTCTGCGTGACCGCCCAAAAGGATATTGACGCCTATGTGTTGCTGGCACGCAGACCGGATGTAATTTTAACCACCTTTGGTGACCTGATGAAGGTGCCGGGGTCCGGTGCCAGCCTTGCTGCAGAAAAGGCCAACGGTGCGGATGTTCGTATGGTCTATTCCATTTTCGACGCTTTGGCCATTGCAAAGGAAAACCCAAACAAAGAGGTGGTCTTTTGTGCAGTGGGCTTTGAGACCACCATCCCAACCATTGCTGGGGCTGTGCTCACGGCCAAGGACCAAGGCGTAGACAATTTCAGCATTTACAGTGCAAATAAACTGACCCCACCGGCGTTGGCCGCGCTCATGGAGACCGACGGCGTTGAAATAGACGGATTTATTCTGCCCGGACACGTATCGGTAATCACAGGCCTTGACGCATTTGCCCCGACCTTTGAAAAATATAAGATACCTTCAGTAATTACAGGGTTTGAGCCGGTGGATATCCTAAAAGCTGTGCTTAAACTGGTGGAACAAAATGAATCCAACGCTCCGGAACTGATAAATGGCTATCCCCGGGCCGTAGGTGATGCCGGCAACCCCAAGGCCCGGGCAATCATGGAACAGGTGTTTGAAAAAGCCGATGCGCTCTGGCGTGGGATTGGAAATATTCCGAATTCAGGTATGGTGCTCAGAGCGTCGTTTCAACAATTTGACGCGGCCAGGAAATTCGAGATGTCAATTCCGGATACAAAAGAACCTGCCGGATGCGACTGTGGCCGGATTTTAATGGGGCTGAAGCGGCCCGACCAATGTCGACTTTACAAAAAAGCCTGCACCCCCATGCATCCGGTGGGACCCTGCATGGTCTCCAGCGAGGGGGCTTGTGCAGCCTTTTACAAATACAGTCGATAAAAAGACAAGGAAAATACAATGAAAGATAATGATACAATCCTTTTGGATCACGGTGCCGGAGGTAAAGTGTCCCATGCCATGTTTTCGGAATTAATTTTGCCTTTGTTTGATAACAAACTGCTGGCAAAACAAGACGATGGGGCCGTTTTTGATGTACCCGCCGGCCGAATGGCTTTTTCAACGGATTCCTATACCGTGGATCCCATTTTTTTCCCTGGCGGAGATATCGGCGAACTTGCCGTGAACGGCACGGTCAATGACGTGGCGATGTGCGGAGCAACCCCATTGTATTTATCGGTTGGACTGATCATTGAAGAAGGTATGAACGTTTTTGATCTTAAACGAATTCTTCAATCCATGGCCGATGCCGCCAAAAAGGCTGGGGTCCGGATCGTCACCGGAGATACCAAAGTGGTCCCAAGGGGAAAGGTTGACAAAATATTCATTAACACCTCCGGGATCGGGATCCTTCCGGCCGGCGTCAACGTATCGGGAGATAAAGCACTGCCAGGAGATAAAGTCATTGTTTCAGGCACCATTGCCGATCATGGGGTCACGATATTGAGCGAACGCGAAGGACTAAAATTTGATTCCGACGTAAAAAGCGATTCTGCGCCCCTAAACCATATGGTTAAAGCGGTGCTTGAGTCAGGATGCCAGGTGCACGTACTGCGGGATCCAACCCGTGGCGGTCTTGGTACAACATTGAACGAAATCGCTGTCCAGTCAGCTGTTGGGATACGGCTGTTTGAGGACCGGTTGCCGGTGCGCGAACCGGTTAAGGGAATTTGCGAGCTTTTAGGGTTTGACCCCCTATACCTTGCCAATGAAGGTAAGCTCATCGCTATTGTGCCTGGCGCAGATGCAGACAAGGTGGTGGATATAATTCGCCGGGATGAGTTCGGCAAAGACGCTGTGATCATCGGAGAGGTCACAAGCCAGGACCCTGGACGGGTTGTGCTCGAGACACTTATTGGCGGCACCCGGATGGTGGATATGCTGACCGGCGAGCAGTTGCCTAGAATCTGCTGAATGTAACGAAACCTATCTGAATATTGACAAAAAAGCTTTACATCATTAGAATATGAGCATATATTAATGAACTTTTAGGTGTCGCGCAAAATCCACTTTAAGAGAAGGACAACACCATGAAACAGGAAGATCTGGATTATTTTAAAGCGTTGTTGACTGAACGGCTCAATGAGTTGCTCTCCCATGCCGACACAACCGTTACAGGCATGACCGAACCTAAGGAGAACTTTGCTGATCCCACCGACCGTGCGTCCCATGAGGCAGACAGAAGTTTTGAACTGCGCATCCGGGACAGGGAACACAAACTGATTAAAAAAGTCAAAAAAGCATTGGAAAGAATTGAAAACGGAACCTTCGGCCAATGTGAAATGTGTGAGGAAGACATTTCAGTGGCACGACTCAAAGCCCGGCCTGTAACAACCCAGTGCATCAAGTGCAAAACCCGTGAAGAAAACATGGAGAAGGCTCTGGGAATTTAATTTCTCATTACAGGCTTTACAGCAGGCTTTGATCGATCTTCACACACATTCCACTGCCTCAGACGGCTCCCTGACGCCCAGACAAATCCTTGATCTGGCCAGAGATACCGGTATTGAGGCAGTTGCACTCACTGACCACGACACCATTTCCGGAATTCTTGAAATAAAAAATATTGTTCATTCATACCCGGTTGAATTTATCACCGGTGTTGAAATTTCGTGTGCCCCCCCCCCTGAATTCAAGTCACTTGGCAGTATTCACATGCTTGGATATGGATTTTCCCTTTATGACTGTAGATTAAACGAGGCATTGATCCGTGCAGCCGAGGCCAGATCCAATCGGAATCCCAAAATAATTGAAAAACTTAATGCTTTGGGATTTGACATCACCTTGGAAGAGGTGGAAAACCGGTTTGGCACCCGGCAGACTGGCCGCCCCCACATTGCCGAACTGCTCGTGGAAAAAGGGTACGTTTCTGATTTCCGCAAGGCCTTTGATCTGTACCTTGGTAAAGATAGACCCGCCTATGTTAATAAATTTAAAATATCTTGCAAGGATGCCATCCGCCTGATTCTTGATGCCGGTGGACTGCCGGTCCTGGCCCATCCTGGTATAATTGATTTCCAACATCCCCACGACCTGGATACCTTCGTAAACATGTTGGTCGAGTACGGTCTTGCAGGCATTGAAGTCTTTTATTCAGGGCACGATTCCGCCCTAAAAAAACACCTGTTCGACATTGTACAAAGTAAAGGCTTGGTCGCGACGGGTGGATCAGATTTTCATGGAAGCTTTAACAAAGGCGTCGATCTTGGCAGAGGCAGAGGCGATTTGAATGTGGACTTGTCTGTGTTCAAAACATTGAACGATCGACTGATTGAAATTCAGGCCATTCCCAGACTGGATCTTCTCGAACAAAATCTTGATTACCGATTTCAGTCCCGCGCCTTTTTATCCAATGCCCTGTGTCATCGCTCCTATCTTAATGAAAATCAGAATATCTGTGAGGCAGACAATGAACGCCTTGAGTTTTTAGGCGATGCGGTTTTAGGTCTATGTGTGGGACATCTGCTCATGGAAAAAGATCCTATGAAAAATGAGGGGGACCTGTCTCGGCTTAGATCAAATCTTGTCAGTGAAACAGGCCTTGCGCACATTGCCCGTAGAATTGATCTTGGCCGATTTATTAAGTTGGGTAAAGGAGAGTCTCTTTCAGGCGGCAGTGACAAAAATTCAATTCTATCAGATGCTTTCGAAGCAGTGGTGGCTGCGGTATACTTGGACGCTGGATTTGACAGGGTACAAACCATGGTGAACCGGCTTTTTGATGAACCTGTACAGCAGATTCTAACCTCATCCGATTTTATTGATTATAAAAGCGGTCTCCAGGAATTTACCCAGGAACACTTTGGCAAAACGCCATATTACACCCTGGCCCAGGAGAAAGGTCCGGACCATGACAAAACATTCGAGATCTGCTTGAATCTGGATACGGTTTCAACCATGGGAACCGGAAAAACCAAAAAAGCCGCTGAACAGGATGCTGCCAGAAAAGCTTTGGCTCTTTTGAATCCAGAATCTTGAATTGACCCTCATGTCCCAGCCTCTGGTAATTCCCTTTTTTATACCTCACCAAGGATGCCCCCATTTATGTATTTTCTGTAACCAGCGACTGATCGCTAAACAAACCTTAGAAACCCAGAATTTATCCAGTGAAGTTGCCCGCCTATCGGATATAATCCAAACCTATCTTCAATTTAAAAAAAACCGGTCTCGTGTGGAATTGGCTTTTTTCGGCGGTAACTTTTTAGGGCTGGAAATTAATAGAATTCGCTCACTGCTGGAAACGGCACAGCCATGGATCCGGCAAGGAGAAATTCACAGCATTCGTTGTTCTACAAGACCTGACACCATCACGCCTCAGATTCTGGATCTTACCCGGCCCTTTGGACTTGAGACCGTAGAACTGGGAGTTCAGTCCATGAATGATCATGTCCTGTCTCTGGCTCAACGTGGACACACCAGTGAGGACACATGCAATGCACTTGCCTTGCTAAAGGCGAACGGTTTTAAAACAGGCGCACAAGTGATGATTGGACTGCCCGGAGATAACGAAGTCGGCGCTGTACGTACAGCACAAAAGGTAGCTGAACTTAAACCGGATCTTGCCAGGATCTATCCGCTTTTGGTCCTGCAAGGCTCCAAGCTCGTTCAATGGTTTAGGACCGGGCAATATGTGCCGTTAAGTCTTGACGAGGCTGTTGATCAAACAAAAAAAGTTGTCACGATTTTTAAGAATGCAAAAATATCCGTGGCACGAATAGGGTTGCAGGCCACACAGATGATGGATGATCCAAAGCAAATGATTGGGGGGCCATGGCACCCAGCGTTTGGCCATCTTGTTTTATCCGCCCTTATGTTTGATCAGGTCTGTGAAAAAATCAACACTGCTCTTATAAAACAAGAGGGGCTTAATCAACGAAACAAAAAAACGATAGTGCTTCAGGTACACCCACGATCCTTATCCCGACTCCAGGGCAACCGGAAAAGTAATATTACCAGGCTTGCCCAAACATACCCGGAAGTATCTTTTGTTATAGAACGAGTTGATGCTATGGACATAGATCAGGTCCATGCATACATCGTTAGGCCATAGCCGCCATACACTTAGCCAGACCTGCTACCAATATCTTTGTTTCACATGAAACATTTTGGAGAGATGCTTGAATTTAAAACGAAATATAGACACCGGTAGGTTGATCAGATGTTTTATTGCAATCACTATAGACGACCACACTAAGCGTCGACTCTGCCAGGTTCAAAAGGCAATTCGCGCCACCGGTATTCATGCAGGATGGCCTCCTTCCAAAAATTTCCATTTAACCCTGAAATTCCTCGGGGACATACCTGAACAAACGTTGCCCTGCATTAAAACAGTTCTCTCTGAAGCGATTGCCCAATCACATTGTTTTAATATCAAATTTAACCGGATTGGTTTTTTCCCTAATGCACGCCATCCAAAAACAATCTGGATTGGTCCGGACAAGGCAAGTCCAGAACTAATAACTTTGAAGCAAACCATCGATGCTAAACTAAAGAGATGCCACCAATGTACTAAAGAAAAAAATTTTTCACCCCACATCACGCTATCCCGGATACGCCATAAAGTAAGCCCGAGCAAATTACAAAAAATTTTTAATTTGAAAACTGGTGCCATTACTTATTCTGTAGAGCAGGTGCATCTGATAAAAAGTAGACTTTCTCCCTCTGGGGCTGTGCATACGTCTATATTTCAGGCCAACATGAATGCTTCATGACTTGTGCAGTGGCGGAGTAAACCCCAATGTTGCATAAAAATTTTGGCTCATGTTGTGTTTCAAGGTCTTATCTGACCAAAAGTTCGACAAGTGAATGGAGCAAGGCCTTTCCTCGCTTGCCAGCGTTATGAACGAATTCAAAAAAGCCAAGATAAAACGGGAGCTTTTCCTGTGAAACTCCTCGATGTGGACGCAACCAACCACGTAGCAAAGACCAGAAGCCTTCCATCGTATTTACATGGACTTCATGGAAACCATCCCCATCCTCGTCTCTGGCATATTCTCCAGCCCCGTGATTCACGCTCTTATGCTTGTACCCCCACTCGCTTAATCGGTTATATATCCCGTATTCATCCGTGTAGATCAAAGTTCCTGGCAAAATGACTGATTTTATCAAGGGCTCAATGGTTACCCGGCGAACATTGGCAAGCATCTTGATTACCACCAGCCCGCATCGCTGAATCATACCAAATACAGGTGGCTTCTCTTTTTCCAATGTACCCCGCCCACGAGCACCTCGTAAACGATTTCGACGGCCTTCCCTCCCTTTTTGGAATACTGCTTCGGGATTGCCTTTATGCCCTGCTACAATGTAGACTTCATCGCACTCAACCTTGTCGTCGAGAGTTACGGGCGGCTTTTTTTTACCACGCCTTCACGAAGTTGGGTGGTCATCTTTTGAACATCCGTGCGGTCCAAGTCCAGTTCTTTGGCAATCTGCTTGTTGGACAAGTTCAGCCCCATAAAATAAAGACACAAAATCCATACTTTTAGGGGTTGATGATGCCCAGCGAAAATGGTACCCGTCAAGTCGTCAAAGCGTTTACTACAATTTTTACATTCATAACGCTGCCTGGCAGGTTCTTTTTCATCGAAACCCCTTTTGATTACTCGTTTGGATTCACAAAACGGACATTGGCGTCCTTCCGGCCAGCGCAATTCCCGAACAGTTTCATAACATTGTGTATCATCAATCAGAGTCTTTATGTTTACCTGCATCCGTTAAGCTCCTAAGGTGAATTCGGTCAGAAAAAATCACCATCTACCATTATACGACCCTGATACGCAACATGAGCCAAAATTTTTTAAAAAAAAGAATGAACACGCTGAAATTATAAGTGGCTTTCTAAAAATATGGATCGCATCAGGACTTAACCTGCTATGTGACCCTGATTTTACTTTTCTTATTTAAAATTTTTACCATTCGGGAAAACCATGTGGATTTCATCTTCGGCGTTATCAAGCTTTTGCGGTAGTCTACTACAGCGACAAGCTTGATGCCTTGAAGCTAAAATCCACATGACTTCTACAACGATGGAGTAAATTGTAATTCAGGATACTGTCCTTTACGATACACCTCTTTAACCTTAAAGCCTTTTCCATCGCCTGAGAGAGACATAACACGATAAACACCACCCAACACGGTGCCGGCATAAGCTTTTCCTTTAATCTCTATAATTGAAACGCCTTTTTCCTCTTTTGCTTTTTCCAGGTATGCAAAAAGCGTTTTTTCATGTGAAAGAATCTCTTTTTCTGTCAAGGCGGTAGCAATGGCAATTTTTTTTTTAAGCTCATCAACATACATATCATGCTCTTTTTTGGAAGCATTCATTGCTTTTAATGAAGCAAGGGAGGTGTTCATACGCTTCTCGTAAGATGAAATCAACATCCGGATATTGGTTAAAATTTTCTCATTTATATGTTTCTTCTTTTTATCAAGTTCAGATAACAGCTTATCTTTTTTTTTTCTGGCTTTGTCATGAAATGTCTTAAGCTCGATCATTTTCTGAAAAATTTTTTCTGCTTGGGATTTGTGGCCTTGCTTTTCATCTTTGAGAATATCTAATTTATTGGAAATAGCATCGATTTTATCCAGAATGCCCACTGAGAGTGCAATGACATGCTGTTCGCCGCCTGCTACAATTATACTTGGCTTTGACCGTTCACTTCCAACGCCTGATAAAACGACGCCACGCTTGGCATAAATTTTTGATGAAATCGCTCGGCATTTTGGACTTTCAAATTTTCCCCCACATCTAATTTGAACGTCAATGATCTCATTTTGGACATATACATTGCCAAAGGTTTCTATTGTACTGTTATGCACATACCTGGCATAAACATCACCTTCGGCGCGAATCGTCGCATCTGTAATTCCAACTCTGGCATGGATATCACCTATGGCATCTATATTTGTGCCTCGGATTTCCTCAGCACTTAAATTGCCTGCGGTTACTATATATGCGCCGGTAATCGTGCCTGACACGGACAAATCGGCATAAGGTTCAATAGGCCCGTAACGGTAATCCGCATCTTCCAGTACATGCACCTCAGGATGCACATATACTTTTCTGGCGGCTGAAAGCGTCGCCGTTCCTGATTGTGCCGAAAGAATTTTTAATTTATTCCGAGACCATCTCGTATTTATGCCGCAACGAACAGGAAAATCATTTTTTTGTGCAGCGCTTGCAGTTTCACCATACACATTCTCAATTTGAACGTCTATGACGGTATCATTTTGCTCAACCAGAACTTCTCCTTTTTTCTTTTCTGATGGATTGCCGTTATTATCATTTAGATATAAAGAATAATTACTTTGGGACATCAAACAATCATACCAGTCCACCCGGGCAACAGGGAATTTATTGATACCGGCCTCAAGAAAACACTGAATAAAAGCATCTGGATACACGCCATTTACAATACCGTCTGCCCTAACGGTATCTTTAACCTGATTCAATGAAATCGAATTGCCATCAGAAGGTCCTTTTTCCATCCAGGCGGTCATACGATCCGAACTAACGATGATGTGTATATCAGAGCTTTTTTCATCGTTTTTATCCCTGCCCTCTTCTGACACGTCATATATTTTGCTTTTTCCACGGGATAAGTCATAATCTTGTTTATTAAATAACGCCTGCTCTTTAAGGATTAGATCTTTTTGCTTTGTTGTTAAAATCTGTGCTTCAACGAGAATATCACCAATCAGTTTCTTATGTCGGGATTTTTTAAATTCTTTTTTTTGCAATTCCAATGCTTGATTGATATCGAATTTAGACGCAAGGCCTTTGTCAATGGCAATTTTACCAAATTCTTCACCGCTTTTTCGGACTATTTGGTACTCTCGTATCAGCTTCAGCAAGCCCAGTTGATACTGCGTAGCCATGCCCTCATCACGCAGCAGCTCCTCAAAATTAACACGCTCTTTTTTAAAAGCAAAAAGTTTTATCAGGTAATCATGCTGATCTTTTGAGATCGTACCATACTTTAGAGCAAGATCTGCCAAGGTCGGAATATTTCCGGCCTGTTCAGCTTTGATTTTGTCTATTTCACTTTTCAATTCCTACCCTGGACCCTACGCCTTGTTGATAGTAATGTTTTATTTCAGTCATTTCCGTTACAAGATCTGCTTTATCTAAAATTGACGCAGGCGCATTGCGACCGGTAAACACAAGCTCCATATAATCAGGCTTTATGTCAATCAGGTACAACAATTCCTCTTCTGAAAGCAAGCCGTAAAAACAGGCTATATTTGCCTCTTCAGCGACAACAAGATCATGCTTCCCTGCCTTAATAACACGGCATAGCTGTTCATAACCCTCCCGGCATTTAGTTATCTCTTCATCAGAAGGTTTTCCACTTACAAACGCCCCGGCACCATATTGTTCAACTATAATGTTATCAAATTTCTTAAGCGCTTTTATTTCAGAATACATGCCCTGTTTCATAAACTGTACGATAAAAACTTTAAGTCCTGCCCCTGCCGCCCTAATTGCGAGCCCAAGGCTTGCGGTTGTTTTTCCCTTGCCGTTGCCGGTGTAAACCTGAACGTAACCTTTCACGAAATGGTTCCTTTTCGGTTATGAAATCATGCAAAGATCCGAATCGAAGCTCGTTCACAGTTTCATGTGAAACAATCTAACAATTCCTTTTAAATTCATCTAATTATTGATAGCAGAACCATGCAGGATATTCTACTTAAATTATATCGTATAATGAAGAAAAGCGTTAGAATATTATAAGTATAACAGAACAAAACCGCCGTGACAGGTTCATGAAAATATCTACAAAATGAAAAAACTGAGCAAGTTGTAGAAACCTTGCTCAGTTTTTTATTTATATAATAAAGTTAAAAATTAACTTTATTATTTATCGCGATTGAATCTTAGCCAACAAATTCAACCTGGCTTGCAGGAGTACGGCAATCCATGATGTTACCACGAGCTTTGTGGTCAGCGATTTCAGCAGAGCAACCCACCATACGTCCAAGCAGGAACATGATGAATGCGATATCCTGCATTTCTTTGGAACCAATTTTTCCGCTGTTAACGTCTTTCCAGAGCAGATCCAGAGAGATAGTGGCAATAACGCCGTCAATGTTAACGCAGAATACGTTTTTGGTTGCGCCCACGTCAAACATGGCCTGTACCAGGTAATGATAGAATACCTGGAAGTGGTTGATCTCGTTTCTTTCAGTGAACAGTTTGTCCATGAAAACTTCACGCGGATCGTAGTTGACAGGTTTTCCCTTGAATACAGGATGGTTTACGCACGGTACCTTGAAGTAGTTCATGATACCTTCGCGCTTTGCCGTCAATTTGGTATCCAGGTATTTCTGAGCAGTTGCCTGGGCCAGTTCTTTCATCTTGGCATTACGTTTGTCGGTATCCGGTTCCAGGTACGGATCAAAGTCGCCAAAGGCGTCTTTGAGGAACTTGATGGCTTCAAAACCGTTGCCGCCATGGTCACGACCGGTGTTGTTCATCCAGCCGGAGTAGCATGTAGCGATGAAGTTACCGCCACTGACGGATTCCTTGGAACCCTTGGCAGAGATAGTACCCGGGCCGTTGGACATCAGCAGGTTGAGCAGGCCGTTGATGGCGAACTGTTCTTTGGTTTCCGGTTCGCGGTTGAACAGCAGTTTAAAGCAGGTCGTTGCAAAGTCGGTATTCAGTACGGACAGATCGCTTAAGTCTACCAAGGATTTGTAGAAATCGTTGATTTCATACTGAGGAGCGCAGCAACCAACAAGAACGCCGTTGCATGCCAGGTAAGTAGCAACTTCGTGAGCGGTTTCAACAGTCATCTGCCTGTCAACAAGCGGCTGCCAGATAAGGCTTAAGGACATGGCGGCCAGCAGCAGGCTGAGTTTGTTTACATCACTGTTTGCTTCGGCATATTTCTGGGCATATTTGGTGAAAATGGTTTCCAGCCCTTCTTTGGCCAGCAGATCACCAAAGAAAGCAGCAACTTCTGCTTCTTTAGCTGTTGTTTCACCCTGGGGCATAATCTTCTGTGACAGTTTTTCAGTAACGAGTGCATCGTTTACAGACATGTCGCCATAGATGTCAACATAGAAGAGATTGATCATATTCTTGGTCATCTCTGTCATGTCTTGATACAGTTTGCAGTTACCGGAAGATAAAACTGCAGCGCCGAGATAGGCGTTGGGCAGCGCGCCGTTAGCACGGGCACGGGCGGTAATATCCATATACTGCGTACCAACAGCTGTGAAATAGTTCATGATGGCATTGGCCACCGGGAGATATTTCTCATCGGGCTGTACGGAAGATACGGCAAAGAAGTTGGAAAGTGCAAAATTCTTTACAACAAGATCGAGAACCGGAACGCCATGTACTTCAGTAACGTCGGTTTTCGGATTCATGCGGCTTGCACCGGACTTGTTGCGCATGGACTCTCTGGTCAGCTGAGCACCTACCTGGTTGCCAAGTTTTTTGATGGCATCGTTGTAGGGTTCCATGGCTTCAACAGCAGTCATTTTCAGCTTCTCAGGCAGATCAAGACCCTGTTCATTTACGAACCAAGGTTTCAGGCTCAGGTCACCAAAAGCTTCAAAATCAGGTTCTTCGCCGATCTCTTTGTAGATGGCTGCCATTGCAGGCGGCGCATCCTGGATGGATTCAATTCTAACACCCTTCTTGGAAACTTTGGGGCTGTCAGGGTTGAACATATCCACGCCAAAGTATGTATCAAACCATTTTTCTTTGGCAAGGGCATCATCACCGCCACCAGCGATGGCGCCGGCATGACCAACCGCGCGGCTCAGGTTTGCTTTCCAGCGGCCTGTTACGCAGCATACGATGGGTTTGGTCAGTTTGATGGTGCCGTCGGCAACCCAGTCAAGGGCTTGTTTTTCATAATATCCGCCGGGCTCAATGTAGCAGAAGATCGCTTTGGTACGCGGATCATTTTCTGCGCAATGGAGGAATTCGGGGAAGGCAAACTGGATATAAAGGTCCTTACCGGAGCTAAGTACGGTGGATGTACCGAAACCGGAGGTTTTCAGGTATTCAGGAATGGTGGTACTGAAGTTACCGGAGTTACTGAAAACAGCAACACTACCTTTTACAAGTGATTCACCGGGGTTGTTTCCGCCCAGGGCGCCACCAACACGTACCTGATCCCAGGAGTTACCGATACCCAGGCAGTTTCCGCCGAATACGTCAATTTCATTTTCCTGTGCAATGGCGCGGATAAACGCAGAATCTTTAACGCCTACTTTTTCTGTAAGGATAACGATTTTGGTCAGATCAGGATTGTGGGCAATCAGTTCGGCAGCAGCAGCAGCAACCGCTGTGGGGGGCAGGTAGATAACGCCGACGTCAAATTTAATACCGGCGTCAACGATCTCTTTAACACTGCCGTATGCAGGGATATCACCAATTTTAGTTTCCAGTTTTCCACCGGATTTTCCATATTGAACACCAGCAACAATGTTGCCACCACTGAATTCATGTGATGTGGGGGTTACGCCTCTACTTTCACCACCCAGAAGATTCATAACGATGCAACGGGATTCTTTATTTGCTATTTCTTCTAGACTATTTACTCCCACATAGTAGGGGAACGGATTAGTTTGGCTCATAGCTTCTCCAATAAAATGATTTAATTTCTGTTTAATTTGCTAAAATGCTTTTGATTTATAATTAAATCGTCAGATTACCTTTGACCTTTGTTTTTGACTCAGCAATTAATTATTTTTTATTTGCTTGAATCCAGTTGTCCAGTTCCATGGTGTAATTCAATACACCAATCATACTACTGTCGAAACCGAACATCTTGTAAGGAATCTTCATACTGTCAAGAAGGTCACGGGCATAAATCATTCCCTGCACAACGTTTGGACCGCCACGGCCGATTACAACGTGCACATCAGGATTCAGTGCAATATTTTCCCTTAAAGCATCAAGCATCGCTTTAATGGTAACAAAAATATCGGTATTGTTTGCTTTACCACCAATAATCTGAACAATGTTGGCATTCTTCAGGAAGTGTCTGTAGCAAATGCTTGCAATCTCTTTCATCTTGGCATAGGGCGGGTTTCCACCAAAGTCAGATGAGAACATTGCTTTGTCGCCTAGAACCTCAGTGGCCGCACTGTTGGCACCGCCGCCAAACATGAAGGGCAGGATGGTTCCGTTGGGGTTCAGTTCCACAACGTCACTTTGTCCCTGATAGGTTCTCAGCTGGTTGATTTCAGTTTCAAAATCCGTCAATTCAGTAGCAAATACTTCATTGGGAAATTTGATGCGGGTATGTGCAGGATCGTCCTGATCGAAAGCTGCTTTAACGTCGCAAGCAACCGGCAAAGGACGTTTGCCTTTTTTCATACGGATGGGGTTCAGCTCAATCATGGTCAGACCATAATTGTTATACAGATCCCACAGTTTGGGAAGCTGCTGTACCAGCGGGCTGATGAAAGGTTTGGGGCATCCCAGTTTCAAGAGTGCATCATTGATATGATAACCTCTGAGGCCTTCATTGGGGTTAAAGGGAACAATGGCTTTTTTGTCATCGGGCAGTTCTTCAACTTCAACACCACCTTCAACAATCAACAGCATGGTCGGCGTTCTGGTTATTGTAGAGGTTGTAATACTTACATAGATCTCTGAATCTGAAGCAACAAATTCTTCAAATGTGCAGCCGTTTGCTTTATGGGTCGTCGGGCCTTGCTGATATTCGGCAAAGCAAAGGTCTTTTCTGGCCTGATTGGCGTCTGCATAGTTGTCGACAATTTTTACCAGCCCTGCTTTTCCTTTTTTACCGGCACTGCCCATAAAAGAGGGTTTTACAACGACTTTGCCGCCTTTTTTGATCAGCGCTTCAATCTGTTCTTTGGTAGCATTTTCTGTCAGGGTCTCTGCTACGGGGAAATCAACCGTGTCCATCAATTGCTTTCCGTATTTTAATCCAGTTAGTTGCATTTTTCCTCCCTGATAATTGTGTGAATTTAATTAAATAAAACTTCTCAATTCATTCGATATTACCAACAGACTTCAATCTTAACACTTTGTTTTTTCGCAAAACATAAATGTCAATTTATTAAGCATCCAGCCTACCCTTGTATGGTTCACAGATTGCTTCAAGGGGTTTTTGGCTGTTTTGCTTCGTCGCAAGAAGGTTTAAAGTTCCCCCTAAACTTTTCCCTATCAAGCCCTCCTTTCTTTATTGGGAATTTGCTAAATTTAAATAATCTTTTTAAAGATCTCTTAACATCTGTTAACAAGTTTAAACTTATATAGGATAGGAACTTCCGTTTTGTCAATAGGATAGTGCAGCCAAAATCCACCGTCGAAATTTAATATGCTTCCATAAAAAAGCGGACAGGTGGCAGCCATGGGGTTTTAACCTTATCTAAAACACATCAATTGTTAGCCTATAAAAACTATCGTGTGGTATTGTCAATTTATTTTTCGCTGTGTTTGGCATCTTTAAACATCGCGAATGGTTCATGGGTGTTGACTAAAGTAATAGCGTTAACTAAATAGAGAGGCACAGGCAGATCTGCCAAGGAGATAGGATTAGTTAATTCTTTTTCTTGTTCGAACTTGAATGATCGTATGCCTTGTGACATATTTGTATGCACCCCCTCGTTGGTGGTAGCTTTTCGATTTCAGGGGTACTATAGCGACTCGATTCAGCAAGCGCAACAAAAAATTTTATTTTTTTTTACAATAAATCATAAAGAAGGATAGCGGGAATTTGAGTATGGCGTAACTGTAATTGCGGCCCATTAATGTAATTGCGGCCCATTAAAATTATAGGAAAAAATCTGCAATTCTTTTACCACAAACGCTTTGATGACAATCAATCCCTTATATTATATGTTGACTAAGACACTGATTTTAAACTATATAGATCGGCTGTATATTTTTTTGGTAACGAACAACAAAGATTAAAGATATAAAACGCATGCAGACCATACGCGGATTCAGAGATATTCTACCAGAGCAGATTACTCTGTGGCAGAAGGTGGAGCAAGAAGCGGCAGCCCTGTTTGAATCCTTTGGATACAGGGAAATCCGTATTCCCATCGTGGAGAAGACAGCTTTGTTTGCCCGGAGTATCGGAGAAACAACCGATATTGTTGAAAAGGAGATGTACACCTTTGAAGACAGGAAGGGTGAAATGCTCACGCTTCGGCCCGAGGCCACAGCATCCATTTGCAGGGCGTACATCCAGCATAAAATGTATGCTGCCGAACCGGTACGCAAATTTTACCTGACAGGCCCCATGTTCCGCCGGGAGCGTCCACAAAAAGGGCGCTACCGCCAATTTTACCAAATTGACGCAGAGGTCTTCGGAGTAGCATCCCCTTATATTGACAGTGAACTGATCTTTCTTTTGCACACATTGTTGCGCCGTCTTGGTCTTGAAGGCCTTTCGGCACATATCAACAGCCTCGGCTGCCCGGCCTGCCGCCCTGATTTTCAAAAAGCTTTGTTGGATTTTTTAGGCGAACACAAAGAGAACCTGTGCGAGAACTGCCAACGCAGACTGGTTAAAAATCCATTGCGGATACTGGACTGTAAAGTTCAAACATGCAGACAGGCACTTGAGGGCTCACCGGCCACAGTGGATCACCTGTGCCCGGAGTGCAGCACCCATTTTGAAACCGTAAAAAACAGCCTTAAAAAATTGGGCGTGGATTTCATAATCGACGACACCCTGGTTCGGGGATTAGACTACTATACCCGAACAGCCTGGGAGATTCAGACCACAACCCTTGGCGCCCAGTCCGCCGTTGCCGGCGGCGGCCGGTACGATCGCCTGGTGGAAGAGCTTGGCGGCCCCCCAACACCGGCCATCGGATTTGCCATCGGATTTGATCGTCTGGTGGAAGTTATGGAGCAGCTTGACAACCAGGCATGCGAAAAAGACCCCGACCTTTTTATTGTCAGCCTGGGAGCAAACGCACAGGAATATGCATTTGAATGGTCCTGCCGGCTCAATACCATGGGCATAAGAACAGATACGGATTTCCGTGGAAAAAGTATGAAAGCGCTGATGAAGCGGGCAAACAAACTCAATGCAGGTTTTGTTCTCATTGTCGGGGACAATGAACTTGTCCAGAAAAAACTTGTGCTGCGCAACATGGCGACCAAAGAGCAGACTGAAATCGGTCTGGATAACCTGGTGAATGATCTGGCAAAACTAATTCAACATTAATAAATATAGTTATGGAGTTTAAATTAAAAGTGACTGATTTACTTGGAGATATGAAACGCACACACACCTGCATTGAGTTAGGGGAAAGCCACATTGGCCAGGACGTCGTACTCATGGGGTGGGTTCAGCACCGCCGGGATCACGGCGGCGTTATTTTTGTGGACCTTCGGGACCGGGAAGGTATTACTCAGGTTGTATTTGATCCGTCTATTTCCGAGGCTGTCCATGAAAAAGCCCAGGAAATCAGAAATGAATATGTTCTGGGTATTAAAGGAAAGGTGTCTGCACGGCCTGCAGATATGGTAAACCCCAGGATGACCACCGGTGCCATTGAAGTGCTTGTGGACGAGTTGCGGATTTTTTCCAGAGCCAAGACACCGGCCTTTCAAATTGAAGACCGGGTGGATGCCTCGGAAACCATACGCCTGCAGTATCGGTATCTGGATTTAAGGCGCACCCAGTTAAAAAACAATATTCTGGCCCGGCACAAAACCACCATGACAGTTCGAAATTACCTGGATAGCAACGGGTTTGTGGATATCGAAACCCCGTTTCTAACCAAAAGCACCCCTGAAGGTGCCAGGGATTATCTGGTTCCCTCCCGGGTCAACCAAGGTGATTTTTACGCCCTGCCCCAGTCTCCCCAGCTTTTCAAGCAGCTTTTAATGGTCGCCGGGTTTGACCGGTATTACCAGATTGTCAAGTGCTTCAGAGACGAAGATCTGCGGGCGGACCGCCAGCCTGAGTTCACCCAGATTGATATGGAGCTCTCCTTTGTGGATGAATACCAGGTGATGGAGATCACCGAAGGGTTAATCAAAGCTATATTCAAAAATGTGCTGAATGTGGAATTTTCCGAACCCTTCCCCACCATGACCTGGGCCGAGTCTATGGACCGGTTCGGCCTGGATCGTCCTGATTTAAGATTTGGCCTGGAATTGAAAAATGTATCCGACATTGTAGCCAATGCGGATTTTAAAGTGTTTGCCTCTGTGGTTAAAAACGGCGGACTGGTCAAGGCTATCAATGCCAAGGGATGCGCTGATTTTTCCAGAAAACAGATTGATGAACTCACCGAGTTTGCCGCAGTCTACAGAGCCAAAGGGCTTGCCTGGATTAAAATAAAGGAAGATCAGTGGCAGTCTCCCATTGCCAAATTCTTTTCTGATGATGAAAAAGAAGCATTGAAGCAACGCCTGGATCTTGAACCCGGTGATATTGTCTTTTTCGTGGCGGACCAGCCCAAAATCACCAATGAAGCTTTGGGGCAGTTGAGAAACGAATTGGCACGCAGGCTTGGGCTCATTGATGACAATGAATTCAAGTTTACCTGGATCACCCACTTCCCCATGTTCGAATATGATGAAACGGAAAAACGCTACCAGGCCCTCCACCATCCGTTTACCGCCCCCATGGAATTGGATCTGGACAAATTGGAGACCAATCCCCTGGAAGTCAACTCCCGGGCCTATGATCTGGTTCTCAACGGTATTGAAATCGGCGGCGGCAGCATCCGTATCCATGACAGCGAACTGCAGCAGCGGGTGCTCAAGTGCTTGGGCATAGGCGAAGAAGAAGCAAAGGAAAAATTCGGTTTCCTATTGGAAGCACTGACGTTTGGTGCCCCGCCCCACGGCGGCCTGGCCTTTGGTCTGGATCGTCTGGTTATGCTGATTTGCCAGGAGGATTCCATCCGCAATGTCATAGCCTTTCCCAAAACCCAAAAAGCCACCTGCCTGATGACCCAGGCACCGTCAAAAGCGGCTGCGGCCCAGCTCCAGGAACTGGCCATTAAAACGGTAAAGCCGATAGAGTAAACCTCTATCGTTCAACGTCGGCCTTAAAATTAAAAACCGCCCCGGAAACTATTTGTTTCCGGGGCGGTTTTATTGAAAGCCCGGCATCTCCTATGCCATCAAGCGTAAGATGCGATACCCTATATCTTAAAATCAGTTCTCGCCGCTGAAGTACAGTATTATATTATAGGCTATGCCCGTTTTCTTTTTACATGGAGAATCGGGGTATTGAACACCAGAGCAGAGACATCTTTATCGTTTTTAACCTTAAGCTCCAATGCATTTTGATCAATTTCAAAATATTTTGATATCACATTAACGATATCCATCTGAAGATCTGTCAAAGTAGTGTCATTCACTTCCAGCTTATCGTAAACTAAAGAAAATTGAAGCCGCTTTTTTGCTTCGTCACTACTTCTTTTCTGGCCTGTGAACCGTCTCAAAAATTCTTGCAGCATTCAACGCTCCTTATCTTAACCCGAAAGTTTTACTCAGTTTGCTCCATACGCTGGTTTTCTGATTTGGCACCTCAATGGGAACCTCTTCGCCATTCAAACGTTTGGCAATCCTGCGAAAGGCCTGTCCGGCACCGGAATCATTCTGGAGCACCAGGGGCGTACCGGTGTTGGAGGATATGAGTACTTTTTCATCCATGGGTACAAGCCCTGCCAGTTCAATGGATAAAATATCCAACACATCTTCATGACTGAGCATTTCCCCACGTTCCACACGCGCCGGTTCAAGACGGTTAACAATGAGCTTGGGTTCCAGGGAACGGGCGTACAAAAGGCCGATAACGCGATCCGCGTCCCTGACAGCCGATACATCCGGGGTGCAGACCACAACCGCCTCATTGGCGCCGGCAATGGAATTTTCAAACCCTCTTTCAATACCGGCCGGAGAGTCCATAATCACATAATCAAATTTTTTGCGTAATTCCTTGGCCACGCGTTCAACCCCAGATGGTGACAGCACATCTTTATTATCGCTTTGGGAAGCCGGGATAAGAAAAAGATTCTCAATACGCCTGTCCCGGATGGCGGCTTGGTCGATCTTGCATCTGCCCTTTACCACATCTACAATATTAAAAACAATCCGGTTTTCCAAGCCCATAACCACATCAAGATTACGCAGTCCGATATCCATATCCACAATAGCGACCCTTTTTCCTTCAAGAGCCAAGGCTGCGCCGATGGAAGAGGTCGCTGTTGTTTTACCTACGCCGCCCTTTCCAGATGTTACGACAATAATTTTACCTTCCAAGTTACACCTCAATAGTTATGATTGTTTTTTCTTTATATCACTTCCGGCCAGGGCATCCGTTTAAACGGATTTTCTTTTATATAATCTTTGACCACAATCCCGTCCTGATCCACACAGGCAAATTCAGGCCCCTGGCTTCCCGGTTCGCCGGCACCGGTGGCTGTCACAAATCCGATCTTTACCAAACTTGGATTAAATACCAGGGCAAATATTATGGCCTCATCATTTTCAGGGTATCCGGCATGAACTTTTCCAGCCAGGGTGCCAAGCACAATAACATCGCCGCCTGCGGTGAGCTCGGCACCGGGGTTCACATCCCCTGTGATGACCAGATGCTTTCTGGCATTGATTTTTTGCCCGGAACGAACCCGCCCCCGGAGCATAAGCACATCACTTTTATGATGGTTCCACCCCTTGGACAGATCCCTTTGACGGCGACGTTCGGTGGGAATGGAGCGTTTTTTGGGTGTCGTCGAAATAGTGCCCAGCTCAAAATTATTTTCAAGGTGCGCCTTTAAACTGGCAACCAACTCCTCCTGCCCGCTGGCATCACCGACATCAAGGATCACATCCGCATTTATGGCCAGATGTTTGAGTTTTTTCAACAATCTGTCGGTTTCAGCAATAATTTCAGACTCCGGATGGGAGGGGTCTATGGTAATCCACAACCCGCCACCGGCACCTTTGAGTTTTACAGGAGCGGTGTTATCAAAATTTATCATTTAAATCCATATGCAAAGTTGAGATTGATCCATACCATTCCCGGCCAACGTAAAAAGCCGTTCAGAATATGGACTCAAGAATGTTCAAAAGACTATAAAAAATCAGGAAAATTGTGTCAAGGAATGATGACGTTTCCCCAGCACCCACTTAGTGAGCCTTTGAACGAAAGCTCGAATTTTAACAAGAAGCATCCCGGAGGCAATGTCCAGCCTGGTTGATTTATCGTCAAAACACCGGAAATAATCCTTCACTCAAGAATCTCTCTTAACTTATGTGAAAAATCCACCACGGAATAGGGCTTGAGAATATATCCTTTGCAACCCTGTCTGAGCATCTCCTGGGCATTTTCATCAATGGCATACCCTGTGGAAAGCAGGACCTTGATATCAGGATTAAGTTTTTTCAGCGCTAAAAACACATCCAGCCCGTCCATACCCGGCATGATCATATCCAGAACCACAACATTTATGTCGTCCTTTTTATCCTTGTAGATTTTCAAGGCCTCTTTACCGGAAGCCGCTGTAAAAACCGTATACCCAAGGGCCTTGCATAATGTACGTCCAACGTTGAGAATGCGTTGTTCATCATCCACCAAAAGCACACACTCATGGCCAAGTTTCAACTCCTCCTGGGCAGAGGGCATGTCATCCAGATGGTTGTGATTGTACTCTGCTAGGGGCAGAATAATGGAAAAAGAGGAGCCGACGTTCAAAGAACTCCAAACATCAATGACCCCGTTATGGTGTTTTACGATTTTCTTTGCAAAGGTAAGCCCAAGTCCTTTTTTTTCCGGAAACTGTTTATGTTTGTGTGAATAAAAGGCTTTGAATATTCTTTCCAGGGTAGCACTTTCCATGCCAATGCCGGTATCGGATATGGTAATTTTACAAAAAAATCCGGACTCCACCCCAAAGTCATCTGCCGTACCATTAAGAATTGCGGCAGCTTCCGTGCGCACAGAAAGCTTACCGCCTTCGGGCATGGCCTGCAATGCATTAGTAATGATCGCAGTGACTACCTGTTTAATCTTTTCAGGATCGCCCTTGATAATTAAAGGTTTGGCATCAAGGCTTACATCCAGAATGATCCGCCGCCCTTTCAGGTTAAGAGTTTCCACCACAGATCGCACCAGCCTGTTGGCATCCATGCGTGTTAAATACACTTCATCGGCCATGGCAAATCCGAGCAACTGGCTGGCAAGATCGGATCCTTTGTCGACACTGGATAAAATTTCAATGATGTGGTTGTAAAGCGGGTCTGTGGGATTAACATTGTTCAACATCAGGGAGGCATGTCCCTTGATGGCGGTCAACAGATTATTAACGTCATGGGCAATGCCGTTGGCAAGGGCCTCCACAGCATCTGTTTTTTCAAACTGAGTTGCAGTTGTAATATGTTCCATCAGTCCGTATCCTGGTCCGTTTGATGCTTTGTACTTGCCTTATGTCTTTTCCACTATTCCAAAGCGATGATGCCTTCAAGAATTGCATATTTGGTTAAGCCGGCCACTGAAAAAATATTAAGCTTTTTCATAATATTTCTTCGATGGGTTTCTACGGTCTTAATACTTACACCCAGTGTTTCGGCAATATCTCTGGTTTTTTTGCCTTCAGCAATCAATTGAAGGACTTCCCGTTCCTTGGGGGAAATCTTATTAAATTGAGGCTGTGTCTCCCCTGTGCTGCTATTTTTGCCCTGGCCGTCGTTACACATTCTGGCAATGGCGGGCGTCAAGTAAAAATTTGTACGAAGGACCTCCTGGATAGCATCATAGATTTCATCAAAAGCAGACTCTTTGAGGATATATCCGGAAGCGCCCGAATCAAACATTTGATCAACAATCTTTTTACTTGAATGCATAGATAAGGCGATCACCCTGGTATGGGGCACCTCTTTCCTGATTTTGGCAGTGGCTTCCACGCCATTGAGATCAGGCATGGAAATATCCATCATCACAATATCCGGCTGAAGGACGATTGCCTTTTCAACGGCCTCTCTGCCGTTTTTTGCAATATCTATAACCTGTATGCCTCTATTTTCCAGAAGGCTTCGCAACCCCTCCCGGATGATGGCATGATCGTCAGCTATTAGGACTTTTAACTGCATATGGCTCCAAAATAATTTCCCAAAGTTTATATTGAAGATCAGTTAAAATCAAATATAAATTATTTGAACACATAAAAAAACCTGCAGTTGAAGCGCAAGGCTTTTTTGTTTGCTCAAGCCGGCGAATATTGATAAAAAAGTACGCATGTAAACACATTAAATATCAACCATACCATTTCTCAAGGCAAAAAATATGATTAAAACGTTTACGGTTGAAGGCCGGCAGACCACATCGGTTATCCATGTAGGCGCGTCCCTATCCTGTGTAGAAGACTACCTGCCGGATCAGGGCCCTGTGGTTATTGTTACCGATGAAAACATCCTCAAACATTATGGCGCATCATTCCCTGTCGGGCATGTGATCACCATTGGCACAGGAGAAAAGATTAAAACCCTTGCTACGGTAGAATATATCCTGCGGGAAATGATTAACGCCGGGTGCGACAGGTCAAGTTTTTTGCTGGCAATAGGTGGTGGCATTGTCTGTGACATCGCTGGATTTGTGGCGTCTATTTTTCTAAGGGGCATCCCTTTCGGCTTTGTTTCCACCTCCCTTCTTTCTCAGGTAGATGCCAGTGTCGGAGGCAAAAACGGCGTTAATCTGGATGCGTTTAAAAATATGGTGGGGGTATTCAACCAACCGCAGTTTGTCTTATGTGACATCGACATGCTGTCCACTCTGCCGGCCAGAGAGATCTCCAACGGCCTGGCCGAGATTGTCAAGCATGGACTGATCAACGATCGTCCCCTTCTGGAATTTGTCGAAAATAACCAGGATAAAGCCTTGGGCCTGGACCGGGAAACGATTTTCAGGATGGTTGCGGATTCAGTGGCAATTAAATCTCGTGTGGTCCAGGCAGATGAACGGGAGGCCGGGGAGCGCCGCAAGCTTAACTTCGGGCACACCATCGGACATGCGTTTGAAAAGCTGAACCCCTGCGGTCATGGCCGTGCAGTCGCCGCAGGGATGGTCGCGGCAGCACAATTTTCCCAGCAAAAAGGGTATATCAATGAAAAAGATGTGTGTCGAATCAAGGATTTGCTTTCAGGGCTTGGACTGCCTGTTGCCTTTGATTTTCCCGCTGACCAGATCATTGAGGCGGCATCCAGGGATAAGAAAAAACAAGGAAATAATCTATTTTTTGTTTTTCTTGAGCAGATCGGACAGGCTTGGGTAGATAACATCAGCTATGAAGAACTAAATGGTTTTATTCGTGGTTATTTTAGCTGATATTCGTTACTATTCTAAAATCATTCATACTCTTTAGGCTGGGTTCAAAATATTTTCAACTGCTGTAAAACAACAATGTAGCGGGTACGATTGCCATCTATCAAGCCCGCACATCCTAATTATTGATAAAGGACAGTAGAAAATTTTATTGACTATTTATCCTAAATAAGTATTATTCCTATTTAGGATTTACCCCGAAGGAAGCCCAATTGGATCTATTCTACCAAAAATGCAAGGCAAACAAGCTGAAAATTACACCCCAGCGGGTAGCAATTTACAAGGTGTTAACAGCGTCTGTTTCCCATCCCAGTGCAGAACAGATCCACAGAGAGGTAAAAAAACAGTTCCCTAATATCAGCATTGATACGGTGAACCGAACACTTTTAACCTTTGCCGGCGCTCACATGATTGATGTTGTGGAAGGCCATGGTGATCCCCGACGATTTGACTCAAATCAAACAGCGCATCACCATTTTTACTGCGTCTCCTGTCACAAAATATTTGATTTTGAGGCAGATCTTTTGGACAGATTAGCTCTGCCCCCGGATATGGAAAAAAATTTTTTAATCACGGGAAAAAGGGTATGTCTGACAGGCTATTGCGACCAGTGCCGCAGTAAAACGGCAGATGAAAAAAAGTAACGTGGTAGCGGCAACGCACCGCATATGAAACATGAATTTAAGGATTTAAGGAGATTCTAATTATGGCAAGTCTAAAAGGAACCAAAACAGAAAAAAACCTGCTCACCGCTTTTGCCGGTGAATCCCAGGCAAGAATGCGCTACACTTATTTTGCCAGCCAGGCTAAAAAGGACGGCTATGTCCAGATTTCTGAAATTTTTACCGAAACAGCCAACCAGGAAAAAGAGCATGCAAAGCGCTTTTTTAAATTTCTTGAAGGCGGAGAAGTTGAGATTACCGGCAGCTTTCCTGCTGGTGTCATCGGCACAACCCTGGAAAATCTGAAAGCTGCTGCAGCCGGGGAAAATGAGGAGTGGTCCCAGATGTATCCGGAATTTGCCGCTGTTGCCAGGGAAGAGGGATTTGATGCCATTGCCATGGTTTTTGACATGGTGTCAGTTGCTGAAAAACAGCACGAAAAAAGATACAATGACCTGGCGGCCAATATTGAGGCCGGCACAGTATTCAAAAAAGATGCCCCGATCACCTGGCGGTGCCGGAACTGCGGATATCTGCATGAAGGGACCGAAGCAGTTGAAATGTGCCCTGCATGTGCCCATCCCCAGGCTCATTTTGAAGTTCTGGGTGAAAACTGGTAATTAGTTAAGATCGTTTTCCCTATTTTTGTTGAAAAAGGGATTCGCCCTGACAGGGTGTATCCCTTTTTCAACAGCAGTCCTTATTTTTAGTGACCCAAATTGACAAAATCCGATTATGAACTTATTATTACGATAATTTTAACTCAAAAATAGGAAATAGCTATGGCGGAAAATATTATTCACCTCAATGATGAAGATTTCGACGAACTGTTAAAAACTTCCGACAAACCGATTATGGTCGATTTCTGGGCACCCTGGTGCGGACCGTGCAAAGCCATTGGCCCTACCCTTGAAGCATTGGCCGGTGAATTTGGTGATCAGATTACAATTGCCAAGGTCAACGTGGACGATAACCCCATAAGCCCTAGTAAGCACAATGTTCAGGCCATTCCAACTCTTATTTTTTTCAAGGATGGGACGGTCGTCAATCAAATTACCGGCATGGTGCCAAAGGAAAAACTTGAAGAGGCAATCAAGAGCGTTCTTTAAGGAGATTTCCAATGAGTGAATATGATCTGGTGATCATCGGCGCCGGGCCTGGCGGCCTGACGGCAGGGCTGTACGCAGCCCGAGCTCGAATGAATGTTTTGCTGATCGAAAAATCGGTTCCCGGCGGTCAGATCCTTGTCACGGACTGGATTGAAAATTATCCCGGATTTCCCGAAGGTATTTCAGGGTATGATCTGGCCGAAAAAATAAAAGAACAGGCCATGGCTCTGGGGTTGGAGATTGAAACTGCGGAGGTTCAAGGACTTGATCTTTCCGGAACTACCAAGGAAGTCATTCTCAAAGAAAAACGCATAAAAACCAAGTCCCTGATCATTGCCTCGGGCGCATCCCCCAGGAAACTTGGCGTTGGCGAGGACAAGTTCATGGGCAAAGGCATCTCCTTTTGCGCCACCTGTGACGGGCCTTTTTTCCGGGACAAAGTAGTGGTTGCCGTGGGCGGCGGGGATACAGCTGTCCAGGAATCTATTTTTCTTACTAAGTTTGCCAAAAAAGTGTATGTAGTTCATCGAAGAGATGAACTACGGGCCACTAAGATCCTTCAGGAACGCGCTTTTTCCAATGACAAAATTGAATTCCTCTGGGATAGCGTAGTGACGGGAATGGATGGATTTTTCGGCGTTGAAAAAGTTAATGTAAAAAATTTGAAAACCGGCAATGAGTCACAAATTGAGGCAAACGGATGCTTTATCTGGATCGGTATTCTGCCCAACACCGAATTTATAAAAGGTGACGTAAAAACCGATGAAAGCGGTTTTATTCTTGTGGACACCAAAATGCAAACCAACGTACCCGGTGTGTTCGCCATCGGCGATGTCAGGGATACACCTTTGCGCCAGATTGCAACGGCTGTAGGAGATGGCGCTATGGCTGCAGTCAGTGCAGAGCACTACGTAGAGAACTTGTAAAATGAAAAAATTGCTTAGTGCAGGAATGATCTTTCTTCTGCTGTCAGGGTGTTCCCTGTTCGAAGAAACCCATCAAATGAACAAAAACGCCCAACAGCTGGCAGCTGAAGGTGCCGCTTCATTTATGAATGAGGATTACGAGGGTGCGGTTAAGGCTTATACGGATCTGAAAGACTGGTATCCGTTCAGTCAATACGCCATTCTGGCGGAATTAAAGATTGCTGATGCTCATTTTCATCTTGGAGAATATCCCGAGGCCATTGCAGCCTATGAAAATTTTGAAAAGATGCACCCCAAGAATGAGGCTGTGCCCTATATTATCAACCAAATCGCTATGTGCTGGTTTAAACAGATAGACACCATAGACCGGGATGCAACGCCCGCGCAAAAGGCACTAAGCGAATTTCAAAGACTAATCCGGTTATTCCCGGAAGATGAGTACAGTCAAAAAGCCTTAGCATACATTGATTCCTGCGTTGACAATATGGCCAGCCATGAACTGTATGTCGCAAACTTTTACAACAAAACAAAAAAATATGAGGCGGCACTGAAACGGTACCAGTATATTGTGGAAAATTATGCCGGGACCGATCAAAGCCAGATCGCCCTTGAAAAAATTCCAGAGGTATCTAAGCACATGAGCAGCAAATTAAAATAAAAGCCTTTACTTTTATTTTAATATGTTGTATTTATTTCGGGTTTTAATTTTGATAGAGCGATTTTATTAGGAGTATATAAATATGGCAAAAGAATGTGCAATCTGTGGAAAAAAACCAATGGTAGGCAACAATGTCAGCCACGCTCACAATCTCAATAAAAGGCGCTTCAATCCCAATCTCCAGAGAGTTCGTGCGGAGATTAAACCTGGTTGCGTCAGAAAGATTGATGTATGTACGTCCTGCATCAAAGCAGGAAAAGTAACCAAAGCCTCCTAGGCAATGTGTTTAAACACGAATTCTGGTTAAGCACTAAATAAAAGATTGTTAAAATATCAATCTTTTATTTTTCATAGGGTTTCAGTAAAACCCGGTATGTGTGAGCATACCGGGTTTTGTTGTTCCAAAAAAGATAGCTGTACGCTGATTTTGTGTCAAATGCAAGACGCTATCTTAACGCCTGCCCTGACCTGGCTGTAATTAATCCTCAGGTAATCAAAAGACCTTGCTTACAGAATTTTTGAAGCCAGTTCCGCCAACTGAGAACGCTCACCCTTCTCAAGATTAATGTGAGCATAGAGATTCTGACCCTTCATCTTTTCTATAATATAGGCAAGCCCATTGGTTTGGGTGTCCAGATAGGGATGATCTATTTGAAAAATATCTCCTGTAAAAATAATCTTTGTGCCCTCTCCTGCCCTGGTGATGATAGTTTTTACCTCATGAGGCGTCAAATTCTGAGCCTCATCCACGATAAAAAACACACGTACAATAGATCGACCCCGTATATATGAAATCGGTGTAATAACGATCTTTTCCTCTTCTATCAGCTCTTTGATATTTTTTCCGTTAGAGCCATTCTCATTGAAATGATTCTGTATTACAGAGAGGTTATCATACAAGGGCTGCATATAGGGATCCAACTTGGAAGCCACGTCTCCGGGAAGAAACCCCAAATCTTTGTTGCTTAAGGGGACAACGGGCCGGGCGATGAAAATCTGGCGATAAAATTGTTTTTTAGCCAGAGCGGCGGCAAGAGCCAGCAGCGTTTTTCCTGTACCTGCCTTGCCGGAAATGGTAACAAGTGCGATATCCGGGTTGAGCATGGCATTTAACGCAAACGTCTGTTCTGAATTCCGCGGCTTGATTCCGTAACAGATTCTGGGTTGAATCAGTTTCACGGTTTGGCTGGTGCCGTCAAAATAGGCCAGGGCGGACTTGGATCCATTTTTCAATATCACATTTTCATTGGCAAACAGCGCAACATCTTCTCCCAGATTGGCGGTGTCAGTTTCATAGGGCTTCTGGTATAGCTGGTCCAGTACATGGGAACTGATATTATTCACCACCTTCATACCGGTGTACATCTCGGAGATGTTTTCAACATACTGGGAATTATAATTCTCCGTTTTCAAACCGATGGAGCGGGCTTTCAGGCGCAAGTTTACATCTTTGGTTACGAAAACGACATTTTTGAATTCGTTTTCTTTGGCAATGGCATAGG
The DNA here is from genome assembly GCF_963664415.1 of uncultured Desulfobacter sp. Classification (NCBI taxonomy): domain Bacteria; kingdom Pseudomonadati; phylum Thermodesulfobacteriota; class Desulfobacteria; order Desulfobacterales; family Desulfobacteraceae; genus Desulfobacter; species uncultured Desulfobacter sp. The sequence continues at coordinate 3,293,723 of NZ_OY761445.1, forward strand.
CAATGTTTATGATCCTGACATCCGGAGTAATTTCATTAAAGTTGTTTTCAATTATGGGATCCAGGGCAGTGTCCAGGCGGATGGCAATACTGCCCTTTCCGTCATCAATGGGCGCCCCGCCGTTGAGCATCGTATCACTGGACAATGCATCCAGAGTCCTTAAAAAGTCCCGTGCATTGCAATTAATGACATTGTTCCCTTTTTTAAATTTATCCAGCTCTTCAATAACCGTAATGGGAATGTAAATATCATTGTCTTTGAATTGATGAATGCATCCGCTGTCATGAAGGATGACGTTGGTATCCAGGATAAAGATTTTTTTCATACAAATCTCCGCATTAAAATAAAAATTTTAAAATCAGGGCGTGGCTGATTTAGATGTTGATCGAGAGCAAGGAGGTGGGGTACCGGACCTTTCCTTTCCGGCCTTCTGGCGGGGGCTGGTAAATTAAAAACGTTTACCATAGTATTCCAGGTTAAAGGTTAAAGGTTAAGTCGGGCCGCCTCGAATTGATTGTTACCCTTCGGGCGAATCGTTAGGAAATGAAACTCCCTATACGTTTAAAATAACCTGACTATCTTGAGCATAAATAAAAATGGCTTTGTTGTATACTCAATTATTCTAAATTTTGGTTAGGAAATGATGAAAAACAAAAAGAATATAGTTTTAAGTACTGGCCCAAAGCGCGCTTACATTAAAAAAGCCGCAGGCTTTATTTTTCCGGATTTTTAATCAAGCATCTCCAGTGACAACCCGTTTAACATCGTTAACAGTTTTTACCCGGCGAAGTTCCGTCATAACTTTTTTAAGCTGGCCGGAACTTCCTACCATAATGGTAAAATAAAAAACACTGATACCCTCGTCCGATGTTTCCGAGTGTGCGTTTAAGATGTTGATACCGGCCTTTGATATGACAGCTGCAATGTCGGCGAGAAGACCATGGCGATCGTCTGTCTTGATACAGATGGACGCAGGATAGGATTCCTTAATATCACTGGCCCATTCGACCTCAATAATCCTTTCTCTGGCCATTTTTAAAACATTAAGGCAGTTCTTCCGGTGGATGGCGACGCCCTGCCCCTGGGTGATATATCCGATTATGGGATCTCCGGGTAAAGGATTGCAACATTTTGAAAACTTAACGAGAATATCATTGAGTCCTTTTACAATAACCCCGGTAGTCGGTTTGCCGGAAGGCTTGGAGATCGCTTTTTCAATGACTGCATCATCAGACTCTTCCGGATCTTTTTCAAACTCAGGCACAGCCCGGTTCAACACCTGGAGCGCCGTCATTTGTCCGAATCCCACATGGGCGATCAGATCGTCAACCGTTTTGAAACCCAACGACTCAGCTACCCGGCCGATATCGCCTGATTTAATCAAAGCATTGAAATTTTGATTGCGCTTTCTGAATGTTTTCTCACACATTTCCCGTCCCAGGGAATAGCTTCGCTCTCTTTCCCTGGCATTGATATAGGCCCTAATTTTTGTCTTTGCCTTGACGGTTTTAACAAAATTTAGCCAGTCCCGGCTGGGGTTATGCCCTTTGGTGGTAATGATTTCAATGGTATCGCCGGTGCGCAGTTCATGGGACAGGGGAACAAGCTTCCCATTGACCCGGGCACCAGTGCATTGGGCCCCAACCTCCGTGTGAATCCGGTAGGCAAAATCAACAGGTGTCGCTTTTTTAGGAAGGGTTTTAATCTCCCCTGCCGGAGTAAACACGTAAATTTCTCCGGGATAAAGATCTATACGTACATTTTCAAGAAACTCATCCGGATCTTTGAGGTTTTCCTGGTTCTCCACAAGATTGCGGATCCAGGCAAACAACTCCCCGGTATTTTCATCAATCTTGGTGCCTTCCTTGTACGACCAGTGGGCAGCAATACCCGATTCCGCCACCCGATTCATCTCATGGGTCCGAATCTGGATTTCCACCCGTTCACCTTTAGGACCGATTACCGTTGTGTGGATGGACTGGTACATATTGGGCTTGGGATTGCCTATATAGTCTTTTATTTTATAATAAATGGGTTTCCACATGGAGTGCACCGCCCCCATGGCAGCATAACACTGGGGCACGGTGTCCAGAATGATTCGAAAGGCAATGATGTCATACACATCGTCAAATTCAAGCCCTTGGGACAGCATTTTCTGGTAAATGGAATAAAAGGATTTAAACCGTCCCTTGATTTGACAGGGCAGCTCCATCTCGTCCATTTTATAGTGCAGGGAGGTTGAAACCTCGTTAATATACGCTTCCTGCTCATCCTTGGCCTTATTGACCAGGGTCTGGATACGATCATGCTCTTCACGCAGGGTATAAAAAAAGGCCATCTCTTCCAGTTCATTTTTAATCCAGAAGATACCCAGCCGCGCGGCGATCGGCGCATAGATATCCAGGGTTTCCTGGGCAATGGCGGCCTGTTTTTCGGGTTTTCTATGGTATTTAAGTGTCCGCATATTATGCAGACGATCTGCCAATTTTATGAGCACCACCCGGATATCATCCGCCATAGCCAGGATCATTTTGCGCAAAGATTCTGCTTGCTGGGCGACTTTGGTGGCCGCGTGCAGGGCGGACAGCTTGGTCACGCCCTCCACTATATGTGCCACCCCGGGACCGAACATATCGGCAATATCTTCTTTGGTGGCAGGAGTATCCTCAATCACATCATGGAGTAGCGCTGCAGCAATGCTCTCCATGTCCAGCTTCATGTGGGCCAGAATATTGGCCACCTCCAGAGGATGGGACAGATAGGGTTCTCCCGAGAGCCGGACCTGGCCTTCATGAACCTGAGCCGAATAAATATAGGCCCGGTCAATGAGCGAGACATCAGCATCTGGACTATACTCATAAATTTTGTCCAATATGTCGGTGATTCGAATCATTTTACGCTACCGGCTCTTAGATTGTCCCTGACGCATGCTTAATATGCTTTGGCAAACAGGACGCGTCGTTCACTTTTCGCACCACAACAAATACAGGTACCCTCCTCGTCGGGACTGTCAAAGGGAATGCACCGTATGGTTACGGACAAATCCTGTTTTATTTTCTCTTCACACTGGCCTGATCCGCACCAATGTGCCATGACAAACGCGCCGTTGTTGTACCCTTTTGCTTTTTTATACAGATCATAAAATTTATCTTTTTCATCAATAGAAAAGGTGTTGGCTTCCCGAAAAGCTTGGGCGCGCTGGAACAGAGAATTCTGGATATCATCCAGGATGTCGGCAATAGTACTTATAAAATCTTCTCTATCGATGCCCTTTTTCTCGCCTGTATCTCTGCGGGCCATGAACACACTGTTGTTTTCAATATCCCGGGGGCCCAGTTCCACACGCACGGGAATGCCTTTTTTCACCCACTCCCAGCCTCTGGCACCACCAATATCCCGGCTGTCGATCTCCACTTCCACGGGCAGACCATGAAAAGTCTGCTCTCTTAAGCGCGCTTTGAGTTCTTCAGCACTTTCCAGAACACCTGAATTGTCACCCCCTTTCTTAACTATAGGCAGAATCACCACATGGGCCGGGGCAATACGGGGCGGAACCACCAGGCCGTCATCATCGGAATGCACCATAATCATGCCGCCGATCATCCGGGTGGATGTTCCCCAGGAGGTGGTCCAGGCATACTCTTCCTGGCCCGCTTCACTCTGAAATCTGATGTTGGACCCTTTAGCAAAATTCTGGCCCAGAAAATGGGAGGTACCTGCCTGAAGCGCTCTCTTATCCTGCATCATGGCCTCAATGCAGGTGGTGTCATCTGCTCCGGGGAACCGTTCGGATTCACTCTTGCGGCCTTTGACGATCGGCATGGCCAGTCGCTCTTCAACAAACTTGGCGTAAAGTTCCAGCATCTGAAGAGTGCGTTCCATGGCCTCATCTTTTGTGGCATGGGCCGTATGCCCTTCCTGCCATAAAAATTCACTGGTCCGCAAAAACATACGCGTACGCATCTCCCAGCGCACCACATTGGCCCACTGATTTAAAAGGATCGGCAGATCCCGGTAAGAAGAGGTCCATTTAGACATGGACTCACCGATAATGGTTTCGGATGTGGGCCGGACAATCAACGGCTCAGCCAGCTCACCCGCCGGTACAAGTCCACCGTTTTCGCCCTTTTCCAGTTTATGATGGGTGACAACGGCACACTCCTTGGCAAAACCTTCCACATGCTCGGCCTCTTTTTCAAGGTAGCTTAGGGGAATAAATAATGGGAAATAGGCGTTTTTTACCCCGGTTTCCTTGAACATGGCATCCATCTGTCTTTGTATGTTCTCCCAGATGGCAAATCCCCAGGGTTTAATCACCATGCATCCGCGGACTGGCGAATTTTCCGACATGTCCGAGGCCTTTACCACCTCCTGGTACCACTGGGGATAATCTTCTTCCCGTGTGGGGGTGATGGCAGTCTTAACTTTCTTTCCCATTTATTTCCTCCGCATTTAAAGTCATTGCGTCAATCTCTTTAATCAATTCATCCACAAGACACGCCTGGTCAATTTTGCGGACAACTTTTCCCTTTTTAAACAAAATTCCCTTGCCGTCACCGCCGGCAATACCGATGTCCGCTTCTTTGGCTTCGCCCGGACCATTGACCACGCATCCCATAATAGCAACTTTAATCCGTGCTGTGCGCTCAAGTAAAGCTTTTTCTACCTGTTCGGCAATTTTAAACAAATTTATTTTACACCGCCCACAGGTGGGACAGGAAATAAGCTCCGGCCCTCGTTGACGCAGCCCCAATGCCCGTAAAATTTCAAACCCGGTACGGATCTCTTCCACCGGATCACGGGTCAGGGAAACCCGGATGGTGTCCCCGATGCCTTCGGACAACAGCATGCCGATGCCGATGGCGGATTTGGTGATGCCGGCATAGAGGCCGCCCGCCTCGGTCACTCCCACATGAAACGGAACGTCGGTCAATGGCGCAAGCTGCCGGTAGGCCTCCACGGTACGTTCCACATCCGATGCCTTCAAGGAAACCTTGATATCATAAAACCCCAGATCTTCTAAAATCCGGATATTGGCAAGGGCACTTTCCACCATGCCCCGGGCCGTCACACCGAATTGCTTTTCGATCTCTTTTTCCAAAGACCCGCCGTTTACCCCGATGCGGATGGGAAGCTTATGGGCCTTGGCACAATCCACCACGGCTTTTATTTTATCGGCCGTGCCGATATTTCCCGGATTGATCCGCAGTCCATCCACGCCGGATTCGGCTGAAGCAATGGCCAGGCGCCAGTCAAAATGGATGTCTGCAATCAAGGGGATATGAATCTTCTCTTTGATTTCTTTTAACGCCCTGGCCGCCTCCATATCCGGCACTGCTGCCCGGACAATGTCGCACCCGGCCTTTTCCAGGGACAATATCTGGTTTACAGTGGCTTGCACATCCTGGGTCTGGGTGTTGGTCATGGACTGAACCGAAACCTGTGCATCAGACCCCACAGGCTGAGACCCCACCTTTATCTGCCGGGTTTTCCGGCGTTCTTTGAGCAGCGGCATAATAAATCCTTATATTAAAAAGCAAATGCCTGCATCGCGATTCGGCCGGATGCAAGCATATATTTATAGTCGATTAAATTATCATATTGGGATAGTTTTTTTCAAGACGTTGATGCCGGGCCGAAGGCCGGGCTAATGGTATAAAGCCAACCGGATATTGAAGCCCCCATAATAACGATATTTGTCGGGAAAACAATTAAGTCCTTTTAATTATGCATTTAAAAAGGTTACCGTCCCGGTCATCAATGAAGTCAATATTCGGATAGTTTTCCAATGCTCGCAATATGCCCGAACCAAAGCCCCTATACGGTAAAATTTGATATGCAAACGATGCCAATACCGGATTACGGGTATTTGAATTACCCGCCTTAATATTTTCTACGGTAAGGTTGTTGGGCAGGTGTCCGGGGCTTATAATTTCCACACGGTCAGAAAAAACAAACACCCGGATGGGGGCGGAAATGAAGTAATCACGATGGACAAGCGCATTGGCGACAAGCTCTTCCAAAACGATCCGCGGGATCTCCGGCAACCCTAAACTGTTTACCGACTGCTCTCCTTGCACCTGCCGGGTATTGGACATGATAAAGTTAATGGTTTGCTGGAATATTTCAGAAACTTTCCCTGTAATATCACGGCTGTCTATGTAAGTGTCATGTGCAAGGGTGTTACCGGGGAAGACCGCTGCCTTTACGATAAAAGAGGGAAGGCGGCTGGAAGGGGATTGTCCAAACAGCACCGCCCCGGTTATATTCAGTTCGCCATTTTTTCCAAGATTAAGATTTGAAATTGTCTGGGACAGAGGGACGGATTGATCGTCAAGGGATTCTCCGTATCTTTTTTGGAAAAATTCACGAAAATAGGGCATGTCAATATCCGCAATGGTCATCCCTTGTGCCGGGATGATATCCGCATGCACCATGCCTGAGTCTTGAAACAACAGCTGAATTTCCTCCCGGGAAGTTGCCTTGCGTTTATCCGCACCGTTTTTAACCCAGAAGGCACCGTTTTTATCCTGATAGGGTTTATTAATCCCTTTTGGAACATGAATAATCATAATACGCTGGTCATTGATTATGGCCATTTCTGACAACGGATTGACAGCCGGCTTTACATTCTGGCTGGCCGCATTGGACAAAAGATTATTAAGACGCTGAACGTCTTCCGTGGTAAGCCCGGTAACATTACCGTCATCATCCACACCAATAAATATTTTTCCGCCCAAGGTGTTGCTGAACGCAATGATCTCAATGGCCAGTGCGTCAATATTGGTAATGTTTTTTTTAAACTGATTGAGACTGTCCTCACCCTGGGCCAGGATCTGCATTATTTCTAAGGTTTCCATATCTGATAAATCTCCTTGCGCCGTTTAAATGCCTCCTGGCCGCCTTCCATGATATCTACAATTGTTCTCTGGGTTGTTTGACTGTCCACGCTTCCGCTGCTGACGGATACCGTATTGTCCATGAATGAACAGGCATGAACCTGTTCCGCATCGCCTAGCACAGGAATGTTCGGATTGTGGGTGGCAAAAATAAACTGGACCTGGGGTTTCATCCTGCGAATCAGTTTAATTACGTCTTCATAAATGGTCTGGTTGCCCAGGTCATCTTCCGGCTGGTCAATAATGATGACATCATTCTCCTGCTGGCTGAGTACAAAAAGGATCAATGCTGAAACCCGTTGACCTAGTGGCATAGAGAATGATGCTTCAACTCTTTGCCCCGGTACATGATGGTAAATTTATTAGGGGTCTGGAAGGTCAACAAGCTTTTCAAATTCTTTCTGAACAGATCCGTCAGAATTTGAGGGTTACTTTCGAAGAACCCTTTTGCATTTTCAAAATCTTTAAGAATGGCAATAAAATCCGTGTACGCATCAACAATGCCCTGATAGATTGTTTCCCGGATACCGCTTCCCTTGAAAATGCTTTTCATGAAATCCAGAAACGCTTGTTTCTCCTCCTTATATCCCGAACTAATTGAAATGGAATTACCTTCCGAACCCACCTTATCAAGTTCTGTTTTAATAAGATTAAATTCCGTAAGCCACAATTCATTTAATTTATGCAATTCCACAAAAAGCGAATTCCACAGGTCTTTTTTTTGCTTTCCCTGCTTTTGGAGTACGATGATAAGCTGATTGGCCATAGCCAGTTTTTTCTTTAGGCCGAGGAATTCTTCTGAACTGATATTCTGGATGCCGCAGCTCTTTAACTCTTCTCCCAGTTTACGCTCGATTTGAGCAAACTCTTCAACCATCCCTTTACGCACTTGATCCAACTCAGTCCGGCAGTCAGATAGTCCCTGCTTTGACTTGCCCTGGCCGGTCAGCCAGGCTTTTATCTGATCAACAAAAGTAATGTAGGTATTATAATGGCTATAAAACCGTTTAAATACTTCCAAGTTGTGCTTTGACTGATACCCTTTAAAATTTCGTATATCATCCTCATGCTGTGCAAGCAGGCTTTCAAGATCGGAAACAAAGCCTTCCGCTATCTGGCCCCCCTTTTGCATCGTTCTGACATCCAAGTCAAAATCCAGCCGTTTCTGCAATTTTTCCTCAACACCGTGTTCCGCATAAAATTTTAACCGGTGTTCTGTATCCTGTTTTATTTTCTTTTGCTCACCAATCTGATCCTGAACATTGGAAACTGTATCCAGCCGGTCAACGGACTCAATCACCCTTTGCTTTTGTTGCGCAATGTTACGCCTTACTTGATCCAGTTTTGATCCAAGAAGCTTGTCAACCAGATCCGTCTCAAACCCCTCACCGGTACTGGAAAGATCTTTTTGCCCAAAATAAATAGGTTTATGCAACACGGTCTCACGGATTGAGACTCCCGGCTGCAGGATGCCATCAATCAAAACTTCGGAATAGGGTTCCTTCCAGACACGGCGGATAGTATAGGGTTGGCCATACCGGTCTACGGCATCAATTTCGATTTTTCCACCGCTTCCCATCGTAAATCCGACCAAATCTTGTTTGTATTTGGTATCCCCCGCTTTTTCTCCAAAAGGGATATCAACAGCATAGCGAAGCACCTCCAAAATGGAAGATTTTCCGCTGCCTCGAATACCAATCAGAGTGTTAAGCTCCGGCGAGAAATGAAGTTTCTGCCCGGCAAGGGTCCCTCCCGTGAACCGGATATTACGAATTCGGGAATGGGTATGCGCTTTAATGCCGGACGCTGTGCGGTTTGAGTGGTCAATTAACGCAAATTGGACAGCCTCAAACGAAAAAGCCCCAAGCTTTAAGAAGTATTCTCTGCCTTTACCAATATCAGAAATGGACTTACAATCAGAGCCCTCCACTTCGGCCGGATACCACTCCCTCAGCAATTTTTGAACTTTACCACGGTCATCCCGTGTTCTGACCTTTTGAAATCCCAGGGTTCTTTTTCTGACGCTACCATACCGTTTTTCTGTAAAATCACCCAGTTTCCCGCCTTTCATTCCTTCCCATAACCCGTTTCTTTGCTCCACATGGGCAAATATCAGAAAATAGTCCCGGGATGTCTTTTCCAGTTCTTCAACGACCTGGAGAATATTTTTATCGCTCCGGCCGTTTTCATGCTGATATTCGCTTTCTGCTTTTCCCGGAAACATACTGGAGATAAAGGGTGAGATATAATCATTGCCGTTGTCCAGCCATTGATCACTAAAAATAATCAGAGTATGAATGCCGTTGGCACCATCATTCACAGACAACTCCACCCCCGGAAGTAGACAAATAGCATTTTTACAGGCATTTTTACGAAGAGCTTTGAATTCAGAGGCATCAAACTTATTGTGGTTGGTAATAGCTCCGACCCGGATCCCTGCATTTTTAAGTCCTTCTATATAATCAGAGACAAAGCGGTTGTCTTCTCCGGTGAACTTGAACTCCTTGTCCGCCTTGGTATGAAGGTGAAAATCCGTTCGCAACCAATGGGTACCATATTTAAATATTTCAAGATCTTTGCCTTCTGAGTCCATTACCAGCCTCCAATTAAATTCTTGATTTTTATATTCACGCTCACCTGGTTCTTGCCAAACCGCACTAAGACATTTTGGGGTTTGCCCAAATATTTCACGCATTTTCTACTTAATGTGATGCAGCAGAATCTTTTCACCGGCAAGGAGATCAAGGGGAACCATCCGGGTTATATATTACTGTATCATACCGGTTAAATTTTTCATCATTATAAAAATAAACACTTAAACTCAGGCAAGTCATCTGGGATTACATTATTCCGCTCCATTGTTTTTTTACATGTATCTTTGTATTGTGCGTTTTAATATGAAAAAATCTTCAAAAAACAGGCTCACCATTCATCAGCAGGCGTTATTTCCCAAAGATACTCTTTTTGATAAAATTGCAAGGGCAGTATGCCGGTCCCAGACGCTGCCGAGAAAAGAACTTTACGAAGCATGGGAGGTGGCAAAAAGGGTCAGAAGGCATTTCCGGGGCGGCCGAATCGTTGATCTGGCATGCGGCCATGGCCTGGTTTCCCATATTTTATTATTACTAGATGATACCTCTCCCAACGCCCTTGCCGTTGATACGCACATTCCGGAAAATGCAGGAACGCTGTCCCAGAACATCATCAATACATGGCCCCGGTTAAAGGATAGAATTTTTTTCAGCCAAATGCCCCTTGAACAGGTGGAATTATCTGACCGGGATATTGTCGTATCTGTGCATGCCTGCGGGACGTTGACAGATACGGTGATCGAAAAAGCTGTGGCGGCAAGGGCAAAACTTGCGGTACTGCCATGCTGTCATGACCTTGATCTGTGCGACACCGGCGGCCTTGAAGGCTGGATGGACGGCTCCCTGGCCGTGGATGCCACACGGGCCTTTAGGCTGGCCGGCAAAAGCTATACGGTGATGACAAAAAAAATTCCTGGTGAAATCACGCCGAAAAATCGTCTTTTGATGGCATATCCCAAATGACGGTGACTTAACCAAACACCACCACCACTTTTTCGTCACGAACCCATATTTTTTTACAAAAAACAACAACTGTCTTTAACATATTTAATATTTCTTGACAAAACGCATCTTCCTATCCTAAAAGCATGAGTGGCGTACTTGCTGCTCAGACAATCGCACTGCCGGAGATAAAGATTTAAATCCTCGGTTTGATCGGAATAAAAGTATGCTTTAACGCTTTTAACAAATTCCGTTTGAATGGGGGCAATAATCATAACCATAAACGAAGAGAGGTAAAATGAGCGCTTTAAGTTTAACACATAAGATCCTCAAAGATCACCTGGTTGAGCCTGCTGAACTGCCGGCACCCGGGGAATTGATCAAAATCAAGATCGATGAAGCTTTCACCCAGGATGCCACTGGTACCATGTGTATGCTTCAGCTGGAAGCCATGGGCGTTGATAAAGTAAAGCCCCTTGCTGTAAACTTTGTTGATCACAGTATGCTCCAATCCGGCTTCAGAAACCCGGATGACCATCAATACCTGAGAACTGTTGCCGCAAAACTTGGCATCATCTTTTCCCCCCCCGGCACAGGTATCTGCCATTTCACCAACATGGAAAACTTCGTTAAACCTGGTATGACAGGTGTTGGCGCTGACAGCCATACCGTAAATGCTGGTGGTTGTAGTGCGATCTTCATGGGTGCAGGCGGATATGACGTTGCTCTGGCAATGGCTACCGGTATGTACACCATGCCCATGCCCAAGGTGACCAAGGTTAACCTGACCGGCCAGCTGGCCAAAAACTGCATGGCCATGGATGTTATCCTGAAGATGCTTGAAATTGTCTCCGTAAAAGGCGGCAAGGGCATTATCTTTGAATACACCGGTCCCGGCGTTGCTACCCTGTCTCTGACAGAACGTGCCACCATCACCAACATGGGCGCTGAAATGGGTGCTACCACCTCTATCTTCCCAAGTGATGAAAACACCAAAGCCTTCCTGGAAAGCCGCGGCCGCGGTGGTGATTACACCGAAATGGGCGCTGACGAAGGCGCTGCCTATGACGCTGAAATCAACATCAACCTGTCTGAAATCGAACCGCTGATCGCCATTTATCCCTCTCCGGGTAATGTTGAAAAAGTTAAAGATCATGCCGGAACCAAAATTCATCAGGTGTGCATCGGTTCTTGTACCAACAGCTCCTTTGAAAACATCGCTACTTTCGCAGAAACCCTTAAGGGCAAACGTGTAAAAGTTGACACCATGCTTTATCCGGGTTCCAGATCCGTTGCCATGCAGCTTGCTGATGCAGGTTACATCAAAATGATGTTCGAGTCCGGCGTCAGAATCATGGAAAATGGTTGCGGCGCTTGTATCGGCCAGGGCGGTTCCCCCCCAAGTGAAGGCATCACGCTGAGAACTTTCAACCGTAACTTCCCGAAACGTTCCGGTACGGACGATGCCCAATGTCATCTGATCAGCCCGCTTGTTGCGGCTGCCAGTGCTCTGACCGGTGTTATCACCGTTCCTGAAGCAAAAGATATTGCCATCAACGTAATTCCGCCGGTTATCGACACCGATTCCTTCATCATGCCGGATCAAGCCGACAAGTCCGAAGGCGTTGTTCGCGGTCCCAACATCATGGCTCTGCCTGAGTTCACTCCGCTGCCTGAAGTTGTTAAAGGCGAAGTTCTGCTGAAACTTGGCGACAACATCAGTACTGACGACATCCAGCCTGCCGGTGTATTCCTGCCCCTGCGTTCCAATGTTAAAGAATACGCAATGCAGGCCACTTACAACCAGGTTGACAGCACCTTTGCCGAACGCGCTGTGGCTCACAGAGACGCTGGCGGAGAAGGCATCATTGTTGGTGCTGAAAACTACGGTCAGGGAAGTTCCCGTGAACATGCGGCGCTCTGCCCGAGATGGCTTGGCATCCGCGCGGTTATCGTTAAATCTTTTGCCCGTATCCATGTGGCCAACCTGGTTAACTTCGGTATCGTTCCCATGACATTTAAGAACCCGGCTGACTACGACAAGATCACCCAGGGCGACACGGTATCCTTTGATGCCACAGACCTGGCCGGCGATCTGTTCCTTGAAGTCAACGGCGAAAAACTTGAATTAGAACGTGCTTTTGACACAGACGTGATCCCCACCCTGAAACTCGGTGGTGCTCTGGCTCAGTTCAAAGCAACCTTCAAAGGCTAATTGCTGATCATTAAAGCACATTAAGTCGGGGAGCCAGTGCTCCCCGGCATGCCATAATAAAAAGAGGATAACCGACTTGGTCGGTTATCCTCTTTTTTTCGTTAGAAGGAATGGATTTAATCCTGAGATCACCAGAACACAGAGATCAGCATCCTGGTCCCCACCACGTAGAGCAGTATGGCAAAAACGCGTTTGAGTTTATCAACAGGCAGGCTATGGGCAAGTTTAACCCCAATGGGTGCCGTAAGCACCGAGGCAGCAACAATGCCTGCCAGGGCGCCGAGGTTGACAAATCCCAGGGAATAGGGCGGCAGGTTAGGGACGCCAAGCCCGTTGATCACATAACCTAAAAACCCGGCGGCAGCAATGGGAAACCCAATACCTGCGGAAGTACCGATGGCTTTGTGAATTTTGGTATTACACCAGGTTAAAAACGGCACGGACAAGGTGCCGCCACCGATACCCACAAGGCTTGAAAATACACCGATGATGCTTCCTGCGGCAAAGATGCCCGTTGTACCGGGAATGTCCCGGGTGGGTTTGGGTTTTATCCCCATAAGCATCTGGGTGGCCACATAATATAAAAAGATGCCGAAAAAACATTTCAAAAAATTGGTGGATAACATCGAGGCAATCCAGGTTCCTGTAAATGTCCCCACCAGAATGCCCGGTGTGATTCTGAAAACGACAGGCCAGACCACAGCACCACGTTTATGATGGGAACGCATGCTGGAGACCGACGTAAATAAGATACTGGCCAAAGAAGTGCCTAAAGCCATGTGAACAATGACGTCATGGGCCACATGCTGGTGCGAAAACACCGAAGTAAGCATAGGAACAATTATAAGGCCGCCGCCAATACCTAAAAGCCCTGCCAGAACACCTGCCACACCGCCTACAGCCAAGTACAACGCAATATAAATCATCTGTTCAGTCCTTTATCCGTAATCAGTTAGACAAAAAAGATCAATATATAAAATCAAGGTAAAAAAGCAATGAATAGTTAGGAAGGACTCTCTTTCTCAAATCCATACCATGCCGCACCATGCAACGCAGCCTGGGGGTCAAGAATCACATGGACGGGCATGTTTGCGCACAATGAACAAAAACGCCCTTTGTCAGTGATGCGGCTAAAAAAATCTGGCCGGGCAAGCCTTTTGAGGATACGGGGCGGTATGCCACCGCCCAGATAGACACCGCCTGTGGGCAACAGTGTCACGGCCATATTGCCGATGATCGTGCCAAGGACGCGGACAAACACGTCCAGTGTAGCTTCACAGATATCGGCCTTGTGTTCAAGGGCCGTTTCCACAATTACCGGTGTTTTGTCTGCTGCCGCATCCAGCTTTTCCTTTAGCCAGGCAGGTTCCGTAAAAATTTTATTTTCCAGGAAATAGTCATAAATATTGGGAAGCTGACTGCCCGAGCACACCCGTTCAAAACTGACGTGGCCATACCTGCGGGTTAAAAATTCCAAAAGTTTAATCTCCTGGGTATCCCGGGGAGAAAAGGCCGTATGTCCCCCTTCGGATGCAAAAGCACGATACCGTGTATCTGCCCAGACCAGATACGCAATTCCAAGACCCGTACCCGGTGCAATAACCGCCCGATTTCCTCTGGCATCAGGTTCTCCCGGATTCAGTGTAAAAAGTGACGCTTTATTTAGATGAGGGACTGACACGGCAATGGCTTTTAAATCATTAATCAAAGATACCTTTGGGATGCCGCAGGCCTGTTCTATTTTACCAGCATCGATGTTCCAGGGCAGATTGGTGATTTTGGAATGGCCATCTTTTACCGGCCCTGCCACGCCGAAACAGGCAGCCTGAGGTTTTACACCGGTTTGATCCAAAAATTCTTGAACAATGACTTCAAAAGATTGATAATCGGCACTTTTAAAGTGGGCTTCATGCGCCGGATTTTCCGGCACGTTTGCCCTGTCGGCATAAACCGCCAGTATCGTTTTTGTGCCACCGCTATCTCCTGCAAGCATCATGGGTTTTACACCTGTATAAGAAAAGGTTATGAATCTGTTTGGTTTGTGCCCGACCGAAAACCGTAAATTCTGCCGATTACTTCGTTGAGCGCAAATTTTAATCCTCGAAATACGTCATGTATTACTCCGGTTAAAATTTGCGCCCGCCTTGTACTAAACAAAATTTCCAGGTTTTCGTTCAGACAATAGTTTGACAACAACAGCCTTTTAAATATAGGCTTTTTTCAACAATTTTAGGAGTGTTCACAAGGAAAAAACATATGAATGATTTTGCCAAAGCCCATTACACCTGCCCGGAACTATGGTCAAAAATTCGTCAAGGACTTGAAAAGGCAGGCAAAAATCCTGAACAGATCACGCTGCGGGATCTTGCCCCGGTTGACCAGCTTCATACAGGTGCGGCCCCTGCCACCATCGAATTGGTGGGACAAGCCGGGCTGGAAAAAGGTATGACCATTTTAGATGCAGGCTGCGGCATTGGCGGCACATCCCGGCTTCTGGCACAAAACTTCGGCCTTATTGTCCATGGCATAGACCTGTCCAAAGATTTCATTAAAACCGCACATTTGTTAAACCAATGGTGCGGCTTTGAAGTGGACGGCACCATAAACCTCAAGCAAGGATCTCTTCTGGCGTTACCCTACCCTGACAACTTTTTTGACGCCGTACTCTGCCAGCACGTACTGCTCAACATCGAAGACAAAGCCAAAGCATTTGCCGAATTTTCAAGGGTTCTGGCCCCCAGGGGTAAGCTGATCCTGCACGAGATTGTGGATGGCCCCGGGCCTGAGCCCCTTTATCCTGTGCCATGGGCCGGTAATGCATCCGCCTCCATGCTCTGTTCCCGTCAAAATCTTGGGGAATGCGCCCAAAAGTCAGGATTTAATCTTATTTTCAGTGAAGATAACACCTCAAATGCAGTAAGTTGGTGGGAAAAGGTCAATGCAGTTAAAAAGGCGAAAGGTACAGGCCCGTTGAATCCAGGCCTGGTCTTCGGGAAAAATGCAGAGTGCTTTGGCGCAAACATGGAACATAATTTCAAAGAGAAAGCGGTGCTGTGCGTGGAAGAGATCTGGATAAAATCGAATCAAAATTAAAAAGAATATATTTATACGCTTTATGGTCTTGCTGAAATTCCTCATTGACGCCAATCACCATAATCTATATTTGTTAACTAGTGTCTGAACGAAAATCTGGAAATTTTGCCGATTACTTTGTTCAGGCACTAACTATTAGCACACGCCTGACGTCTCGGACAGACAAATACCTACCCGGAAGTAAAGGCACATTCGCAACAAACGGAGCAACCCATGGACACCTATTATATTGACGGCAAATTCGTATCCGAAGACGAGGCCACTTTATCTGTAAAAGACATTACCGTATTAAGGGGATTTGGCGTATTTGACTTTCTGATCACCTATAACAAACGACCCTTTCGTCTCGAAAAACATGTGGAACGCCTGGAAAATTCCGCCCGCCATATTGGACTTGAGCTGAATCATTCCAACAAAGAGATCTGTGATATTGTCATGGAGACCATAAAAAAAAACCCGCACCACAATGAGGAGAATATCCGTATCGTCTACACGGGCGGTATCAGTTCTGATGGCGTAACCCCCCAGGGAAACGGCATCCTCATGGTCATGGCCACACCCAAACATGAACTGCCGGACTGGTGGTACACCCAAGGCACCAAAATCATCACTGTGGATATGGAAAGATTTATTCCCGAAGCCAAGAGCAGCAACTATCTATCTGCCGTATTTGCCCAGCAAAAGGCCCGCAGCCAAGGCGCCGTTGAAGCCATTTACAAAAACAAGGAAAACCGCCTGCTCGAAGGCACCACCACCAACCTGTTTGCGTTCAAAGGCACCACGTTGATCACCCCGCCCGTGGACATTCTGCCCGGTGTAACCCGGGATGCGGTTATGGAACTTTTAAAAAAAAGATATGCCATTGTCCTGGATTTTATCCCCCAGGCAGACATAGCCGACATGGATGAAGTGTTTATCACGGCCTCCAACAAAGAGATCGTACCGGTCATCCAGGTGGACGACACGATCATAGCCGACGGTAAACCCGGAGAAAAGACACGTGCCCTGATGGCGGACTGGAAAGCATACACAACAGCATACGGCCTTGGAGAAGCAGACTGATGAATCCTCCCAATGCACAATCGTTCCTTGAGCCCCAAAGCCGGGTGCAGGTGGATCTGTCCCGCTTTGGAAAGAATGTACGAACCTTGAAGGGGCTGATTCCAAACGAGACCCGGTTCTGCGCCGTTGTTAAAGCCAATGCCTACGGGCATGGCGGAATCCAATGCGCAAAAACCGCCCTGGAAAACGGCAGCCATTTTCTCGCCGTGGCCCGGATCTCGGAAGCCGTTGCCATGAGAGATGCTGGCATCACCGCGCCTATTCTTCTTTTAGGAGAATCCCTGCCCGAACAGGTCTCTTTCCTTACGGCCCACGATATCCGGGCAAGCGTGGCGGATATCCATGGGGCAAAAAACTTGTCTGCCGCAGCCCAAGCCTTAAATACCACCTTAAAAATTCATATCAAGCTGGATACAGGCATGGGCCGTTTGGGATTTCTTCATCCCACCGCGATTACCCAAAAAGCTGGAGATTCGGCAGGCATATTTCAGGCCGGGGGCCTTGCTGGCCTAAAAGGTCTTGAGGTGGAAGGCGTATATACTCATTTTGCGAAGGCAGACGTCATTGACAAAACCCATGCCAATGACCAGCTGGCCCGGTTCAATGAAATGGTAGCCATGCTTGCGGATATGGGAATCCGCCCGCAAATCCGCCACGCCGCCAATTCTGCGGCGGTTCTTGAGTTGCCAGAAGCCCATTTTGACATGGTGCGGCCGGGTGTCGCCATGTATGGAATGGCCCCCTCCGATGAGGTGGACATCACGCGGCATAAGCTTGCGCCCATCATGTCCATCACGGCAAAAATCATTTATGTCAAGATCGTGCCCGAAAACTTCACTGTCTCTTACGGCTGCACCCATGTCACAACAGCGCCAACTGTGATTGCCACGGTGCCCATCGGGTATGCAGACGGGTACAGCCGGCTCTTGTCCAACCAGGGACAGATGCTGGTTAAAGGCAAGAAGGCGCCCATCGTGGGCCGGGTTACCATGGATTTCACCATGATTGATGTCGGGCACATTACAGGGGTCAAACCTGGAGACGATGTTACTATTCTCGGCGCACAGAGCAATGAACGGATTACGGCGGACGACATTGCCGGTCTCACCGGGACCATCAATTACGAGGTTACCACGGGCCTGACCGGACGGATGCCTGTGTCACACGTGTAAATACAAGGAGATCCATGCCGGACACACCCCCCTTTAATTTCCAGACCGGCTCCTGGTCCAGGGAAACCGGCCCAACAAATGCGATGACCCTAATCATTGCCGGGGACTGGGCGCCCATCCGGGCCTTTGCCCCGCTGATTGAATCTGATCCCCAGACCATATACGGCGATGTTTTGCCTGTCCTGCAAGCTGCTGATCGCACCATAGTAAACCTGGAAGCCCCGTTAAGCGATATCGGTACGAAAACATGTAAAAGCGGCACTGTGTTCAAAGGCAAGGCCTGTCATGTGAAGGGACTGACCGCCGTGCCTTTTTCCGCCGTCACCCTGGGAAACAACCATATGTTTGATTTTGGCGTCGAGGCGTTCGAACAGACCGCCGGGGTCTTGGATCGCAACAACATCGCCCGCACAGGTGCCGGCATGACCCAAGAAGAAGCCGAAGCGCCCCTGATTATGGAAGCCAAAGGGGTTCGCCTTGCCATCATCAACATCAGCGAAGGTGAAGATCTGACCGCCGCCGAATCCGGACCAGGCGTAGCCGGATGGAACATTGCAGGGGCCTGCAGCCGCATCAAAAAGCTGAAAAAAGAAACACCCCAAAGGCTTCATGCCGTTATAGCCGTGGTCCATTGCGGCTTGGAATACATCCCCTTTGCACCGGAATACGTCACAAACGCCTTCCGGGAACTGGCAGATGCCGGTGCAGACGCCGTGATCGGGCATCACCCCCATGTGCCCCAGGGACTTTTTTTCCATGGGAACACACCCATATGCTGTAGTCTGGGGAATTTTATTTTTTACCAGCCCACCAATTTTTTCTGGCGAAAAATAGGCTATATGGTGCGCCTGCATATCAGCAAAGAAGGGCTGGCCGGGTTGAACATTGAACCATACCGGATTCATGAACAAGGCGTACAGATGCTTGCAGGATTAGACCGGGATTATTTTTTCAAACGGTTCAGGCAAATCAGTGAGCCGTTGTCTACACCCGAAAGAAGCAGACAGGCCTGGCAAGGCTTTTTGGACTATTACGGGGTGGCCGGATTTAAAAATGAAGTCAACATGATTTTAAACAAACTGGATGAGACCCCGGGCAAGGCAGCCGCCATGTTCAGAAACCGGTTAACCACAGTCCAGCACTTTCACCACTGGAAAGACCTGCTCACCCGCGTGGTAGAAGATAAAATGGGACAAAGCCCGGCCTGGGCCCAGGATCTGGCCCGGGAGTGGCTCACAAGGCACGTTAAAAATGAATCATAAAAAACAGATCACCCTGGTAATAACCGACTCAGGGCTTGGCGGACTTTCCGTGTGTGCAGGCATGGCAGCAAGGTTTGCCGCCGATGCACGTTACGAGCGCATTCGGCTGGTGTACTTCAATGCCTGGCCCGAACAGGACAAGGGGTACAGGCACTATCCGAATCCTACGGCCCGGGCCAAGGTGTTTGACAATGCCTTGGCGGCCATGGCCAAATACAATCCAGATCACATCTTTATTGCCTGCAACACCCTGTCCGTGATCTATCCGTTTACCCAGTTTGCAAAACAGACAACCATTCCTGTTACCGGCATCGTGGACCACGGGGTTCAGATGATCTATGCCAATCTGATTCGAAATGCTTCAGCCTGTGCCGTCATTTTTGCCACCCCCATCACCATCCAAGAAAACAGTCATAAAAAGTCGTTGGTTGAACAGGGGATTGCACCGGAGCGCATCATCACTCAGGGCTACTTAGGCCTTGCAGGTAAAATTGAACAAGACCCGTTCAGCGACGAGGTCAAAACCGTGATAGATGAATTTGCCGCCCAGGCAGCCCAAAATATAAAACATAACGGGTCCACAGTGTATGCCGGGCTTTGCTGCACCCATTTTGGCTATTGTAAACATATTTTTAAAGATGCGTTGGCACGCCATTCCGGCAGGAACGTAGCAATTTTAAATCCCAACGAAGCCATGACCGATGGGGCCTGCAAAGGCATTATTGCCGGCGGTTCTCCGCAGATATCCATTGAAATTGTATCCAGGGTCTCATGGGATCCTGCCGGAATTGAGGCCTATGACCGCCTGCTGTCAAACGTTTCACCGGATGTGGTCAACGCCTTGAAAAACTACCGGCTGGACAGGAATCTGTTCAGCGTAGAACTTGAATAAGGTAAGAACATGCATCGTGTTTTACTGATTACCGGCCCCGGCGGTGATGCCCAGGGCTGGGGTAATATGGATGTCACCCGACAGATTGCAAATGCCATCAACGCATCAGACAAATCTGCGGACATCGTATTCGTATCAAACAAGGACGAATTATACCGAAGTCTGGATACATGCAAATTTGACCTTGTCTGGAGTGCCCTGTACCATGTAACGGAAAACGAAGCCACCATCGGGATGGTTGATTGCGGAGAAGACTGGGTGGCCGATATCCTGGACAAACGCGGGATTCCCTATATCGGTCCTAATGCGGCTGGCATGAAGGCGCTGATTCACAAGACCGCCACCCACAACATCCTGGACAGAGCAGGCGTCCCCGTACCGTACCATTACCAGATAGAACAAGGTCACGCCCTGCCGCAGATCATGTTCCCGGCCTTTGTCAAACCCAGTTTTGAAAGCCGGTCCGTGGGGATCAGCGATAACAGCGTCGTAAACACTGTGGATGAACTGGCAGCCCAGGTGGGTTTTATCCATGAAAATTACGATCAGCCCGCCCTGGCGGAAGAGTACCTGCCGGGTCAAGAATATACGGTGCTGATGCTGGGGAACGGTGCGGTCCAAATATTTTTACCCGGTATGGTCACAGTGAATCCCAAACTTTTCGGCAGATATCCCATCTTAAAGGAGGATCTTCGTGGTGTGGGCGCCACAAAAATCCAGCCGGCCGGAGAATTGTCAGCAAACCTCATAGAAGCGACTGCCAAGGCGATGAAAGCATTAAACTGCCTGGATCATGTCCGGGCCGACATGCGCCTGGACAGCCAGGGAAATGTAAAAATCATTGAGGTAAACGGTATCCCGGGACTTAAACCGGTTAAAAGCTGGAGTCCCCAGCTTTACACCCTGCACCACGCATCGAAAAAAGGAGAAATGGAAGACTACCGGCGCTTAATCAACCATATCGTCAACTCGGCCCTGGCCCGTTACGGTATTGCCGAATGACCAAACAAAAACTATTAAAATTAATCAGAGTTGAAATGCAATCGTTCGTAACCCCGATTTTCATTCAAAGGGCTCATACATACAAATCTTTGATTTTGGAATCAGCAAAAATTTCTTTAATCCACCAGTAATAGTCCCTTTATTTTTTTTTGCTTGGAACAATTTGATATGATTATTGTCATGATCTTCAATGTAATCAGAAAATCTTTTGTAGTCTCTCATATTTATATTACCGACAAGTTCCTCACCATTGTCAAGCGTTATAATAACTTCAACAACAGCACCCATTTCATTGTCATTTCCCATTTTCATGCTCCCAGTCATACACGCCACCGCGACAGTGGAATATAAATTGTTGTTTCACGTTCTCACCCGTCAATCGTCCATATACTCTTTTACTCGATAATCCATCCAGATTTAATAATTTAAGACATTTTATAGTAATATTCTGCCAGAGAAAAACAAAAATATAAAAGATATCAAAGAAATTATCCTTCCCTTAGAGCATTTAAAAAATTTAACTATTAAATTCGGATATTTATAGATATAATTCCAATATAACTGTAGGGGGGCGAAATCAACGATGAAAGCCGCGAATCAGACCCAGGGCCGAAAACGTGAACAGCCCGTCCCCTTATAAAAAGAGGCAGGACTGTACAACGGCTTAAGATACGGTTTTATACGATGTCAATTTCACCGAAACGGATTATTCTGGGCAACCCATTTAAATAAAAGACTTCAAAGAATTATCAAAGGCATTCTTCACCATGTCTGCAATGGTCCGGTCAACTGTCTGGGCCGCCATTTCAAGCAAATCGGAAAAGGAGGGGTTCGATTTATCCGCCTGGTTCTCATCCACCAAAGCGTCCTCCTCATTGACCTGACCATCATTTGCTTCCTGGGCTTCGATATAATGATCAAACAGGCTGCTTAAAGGTTCACGCGCCCGGGCCAAGGACTCTTCCCGCTGCTTTTCCAAAAGATCCGACAGCTGATCCATCAAAGGAATTTCCAGATTGCCGGCCGCACTTACAGCCCCAAGATCATCGGCATCGGCAACCTCATCATCGGAATTCTCAAGATACGCTGCGGCCAAATTCTGCCCCAGTGCCCCTGTGGTGGCGGCTTTCTCTTCGCTGTACATGGCGTACCCGGACTTCACGGTAATATCGGCTTCATAAGAAGAAATTGAATCGTAGTATCCCATGCGCATGGCCTGGGAAACCGCCTCTTGCAGATCCCCTTCCATCATTTCGCCGATAATGTTGTCCACACCGGTGATAATGGATTCAATATCCTTAAGCTCATCTTCGTTTAGGTCCCCTTCCACCGTAAAGGAGAAAGTTTCTCCGGAAGTCAAGGTAATTTCCCGGACATTGTAGGAGACCGCGGCTAGGCCGTTCTCATTGCTGACCACGCCCCGGTTGCTGTATTCATAAGCTTCAAGATTGGAATACTGGCTGGTGGCCAGGGAAACCACGTCCCCTTCCTGGGTCTGAATGGTCAATCCCGCATCAAGGCTTGCATAAGAAGCAACAGAAAGTTCGCTTGAACTTGACGCGGTACTGGTGTTTGACTGTGCGGCCCGGTTATGCAGACCGTAGGCGTTGCCATTGGGGTTGGCTTGCGACACGCTGTTCATCATCACTCTCCCGATTTAACGATTTTTACGAATTTTTCTTTCCCTGATTAAACGTATCGGCCTAAATCATAAAAACCTAAATTTTTTATGGATAATTGTTTGAACAGCTTCACAAGAATCAATCTTTTAAAGAGAGTGTAATATGGTAGACCCCGCCGTCAAGTTTTGATTTCAAAGGCAGGCCTGATTTCTCAAACACCTTGATCATGGGCTGGTTGTCGGGCAGAACCTCGGCATAGAGAGATTCAAGCATACGTTTTTTTCCCTCCTCGACCAACAGCTTCATCAAATAGGACCCCACCCCAGACCCCTGGTAATTTTCGTCTACCAGAAAAGCCACTTCTCCGATTTTGGCGTCATCACTTTCAACCAATCTCGCCTCGGCAACGATCCGATTTTCGCCTTTTTTTCCACCAAAGCCCACCACGGAGAACTCTTTGGTATAATCTACATTCACATATGCCTGCATTTTATCGTGGCCCATGGTTTTTACCGAATAAAAGAAGCGGTAAAACACCGTCTCAGTGGAACAGCGGTAGAAAAAACGGCGCATGGACTCTTCATACGAGGGCTTCATGGCCCGGAACCGAATGGTTTTCTCCCCCTTGAAGGTTTTGGTATGAGCGACATATGCCGGATACAGATGGGCGGAACGGCTGACAAAGATCTGATTGGAATAGAGGATCTTTTTTTCCCGGGCCATTTTAATCAAACCCTCCCGGTCGTCGGGATGGGCCACATCAATGATGGCCTGGGCCCTTTCCCGCAAGGGACGCCATTTGAGCAAGGCCACCCCGTATTCGGTGGCCAGCACATGAATGGATTCACGCAACCGCAACTGATTAACAGATTTTTCGATACTGAACAGGATATTGGACTCGCCGTTCTCATCACGGCTGGGCATGCCGATGATGGTGTTACCATCCTCGGAGGCTTCAGCGGCCTTGTAGAAATCAATACCTTCGCCGGGACCTGAAATTACGGCACCTCGTAAAGGAAAGGCAACCCGGCCCTGGAGATCTGCCTTGCGGCCTTCATATATGGCAACAAACTGGGGGTTGCGGGCAGTAAGCTGGGAGTTGCAAACCCAGTCAATTCCCTGGAATTCTACCAAAGGATTTTTATTCAGCCATTTCATCAGCTCCTTGGTGCCAAGGGCATAAGACGCCAGAGATTTCCCACGGAAGGGAGATTTTCGATTATTGGTGACAGCCCCGGAATTAACGAGCTCTGCGGCAGCATCCGTAAAATAAAGGGAATGGATACCCAAATCTTTTTTGTCTGACAAAAAGGGTACCAACGCCTCAAATAAAGGACCAAGGGAATAATTAATGCAGTCACCGTCCCTGATTTCATTTGCCACATTGGCAGCCACCTTTTTCATAATATCGTTGGCCGGTTCAGGCGTATAGGTGATGGGCTCCCGGTCCGAGCGTACCAAAAGATCAAACTCTTCTATGGAAACAAAGGTATCTCCATAGGTAAAGGGCATCGCCTCATTGACCTCCCCCACCACAAGGCTTGCTCTTTCCATCACTTCCCTTGCCACATCCACAGCAAGGCCCAAGCTGCAATACCCGGCATCATTGGGTGGGGTGATCTGGATAAAGGCCACATCCACATTGATTCTGCCGGACCTGATAATTTTCGGAATTTCCGAAGAATAGGCCGGGATAAGATCCACCTGGCCGCTGGAAATGGTATCCCATGCCACATATCCACCGGAAAAAAATGTTTTTAACCGGTAGTTGGGGGCATTAAGACGGTCAATGGACAAAATGGTCTCACCCAGCACAGCCAACTGCATCAACTCAAGGTCCCTAATATTATGTTTGTCCACATCAAGCAATGTTCGGATCAGCCGTCTTGGCGTAGCCGGCCCTGTTCCGATGAAAACGGTCATTCCAGGCCGGATGTGGTTTAAAACCTTATCCGGAGGTACAAGACTGCGTTTCCAGTCGCTCAAATTTATATCGGACATAAATCACTCCCTGTATTGAAATACATATACATCTGTTTTACCAGCTAAAGGGGGTTTATTCTACCGGTTTTTTTGTCTGGTTTGCGGCAAGCACAAACAGCTGGCCGTAACGGGTTTTAAAATTGAGAAGAGACGCCATTTTTTCACCGGCCCAAAAGCAGCGCATGGCACGAATTACGCCGGCATGGGTGACCAACAGGGTGTGTGACGACAAGGGCAGTTCACTAAAAAAATTGGACACCCGCAGGAAAAGGTCTTGAAAGCTTTCTCCGGCCGGAGGGCGGAACCCGTAAATATCTCGTCCCCGCTGTTCAAAAAGATCGGGATAGTTGGTTTTGATGTGCTCAAATTCCTGGCCGTCCCACTCTCCCAGATCGATTTCGTTGAGGCGGCGGTCGATAATGGGTGTGCTGTCTGGGCAGGCAAGCGCTGCCGTTTCCCGGCACCGGGTTAAGGCCGAGGTGTAAACCTGTTTGAAGCCGATGGTGGCCAAGGCCGGCTGCCAGCTTCCGGCCTGCACCCGGCCTGTGTGGTCCAGGGGGACGTCGGTTTGACCGATGAACCGGCGGGTGCCGTAGCCCTCGATTTGGCCGTGGCGCAGAATGAAAAGTAAGGGGCCGTTATTCGAGAATTTCTCCAAGAGATCGGCCGACAGCTGCTTCGATCCGGGCATGTATGTGCTGAGCAGTTTCAAGTCTTTTAACAATCTCCTTTTCGGCATGGGGCAGCTGCTTTGCTTTTTCGTGGAATCGACCTGGGTAGTCCAGCTCCAGCTGGTCTCCCCTGCACAATTTATCAGCAAGAAAAACAATCTGGGTTTCATCCAGTTCCGGGCCCGGATTGAGATCCATGTGAACGGCGGTGATCTCTGCAATTTTTAGGAATCCCAACTGCTGAAGGAAACGGCTTCCGACCTTAGCATGGTGTTTTTCTTTTCTTTTAATATCGTGGAGAAGGGCTGCTGCACGGATAAGATCGATATCAAAATTAAACCCGCACGAATGAAGGTTTCGGGCAAGTCTTAACGCAGTGTCACATACCTGTTCAAGGTGGGCACGGATAGCGGGAGCATCGGATAGTTCATTGTCGATCACGGACCGGCACTCCGCTTCATCGGGAATTTCCAGCCGCTCATATTTTTGCTTTATTTGGTCATAACCTTCCAGAGTGTCGGCATCCATGAGGATGCCCCTGTCGTGAACCGGCAATTGAATGATACGGTTCGGATCTGAAAACAGGATCTGCCTCAAGTTGGCGTCGGGATCAGCACCGGTTATGGAGGGAATAAGCCGGGCCGGGATCAGGGGAGGGTGGCCGGTTTCGTTGTTGAATGCCGGTACAATCAAGGCATCTTCAGCGTCTTCGAATCTTTTTCGGATAAGCCTCAAAGTAGCGGGCCGGATGGCCGGGGTGTCGGCAGGTAAAAGGAAGAAGCCATCTATGCCCGAAAGCAATGCGGCCACCCCGGTACGGATCGAAGAAAACATACCCGAGGCATAGTCCGGGTTGAACAGAGGGTGGGCCCCGGCCGCGTCAACGACCTGAGCCAGGCGGTCATGGTTATGACCGGTAACCACAATGACCTCGTCAATGCCCGCAGTTTTGAACAGATCAATGACGGTTCCGATCATGGAGGAGTGCCCCAAAGGCAGGAGTGGCTTGTACCGGCCCATGCGGGAGGAGAGGCCTGCCGCCGGGATGAGGGCCGCGAGCATCAGGAGGGATTCTCCTTATTCTCGGCTCTTATTTTAATTAATTCCGCCATGATGCTTACAGCGATCTCCGCCGGGGTTTCAGCCTTTATTTTCAGACCAATGGGGGCATAGACCTGTTCTAATTGGGCCTGTGCCACCCCTTTTTCCATCAGGTTGTCGTAGATCTGCTTTTTTTTCTTTTTGCTGCCGATCATTCCGATATAAGCGGCGTCGGTTTTTAAGGCCTGTTCCAGCACGGTCTGATCATGGAGATGGCCCCGGGTGAGGATAACGATATATGCATTGCCGTCAATGTCCAGGCCGTCAAACGCATTGGAAAAATCATCCAGCACCCGAATCTGCGCGGAATGAGGGAAACGCGATTCATTGGCAAACTCAGCCCGATCGTCAGTCACAACGCAAGTAAAGTCAACCAAATTAGCCATTTTTGCCAGCTGAAACCCCACATGACCGGCCCCGAATATATACAATGTATCCGGCCGGCTCAAGGGCTCAATGATAAATTGGTCCAGCCCGTAAAACTGCCGCACAGGGGCCGGACCTGTAAACCGGTTTTCCCCGGCCGCATCCATGAGGACCTTGGGCAGCATAGACGGCCCAACCACCTGACCTTTTTCCAACACCAGGCTGGATTCTGTGGTTTTGTCCGCCATTATCCGGGTGACGGCCAACGCTTTTTTTCCCGTGGCTTCCAGATCTGCCAGCGTCTGCCATACCTGGATTTGTTCCGGAGGACAGGGGGGCACAAAACTTCGAATCCAGACCGTGAGGCTCCCCCCGCAGACCATATCCATGCCCGCTTTGATCTCCTGATCCAGAGTAAAATCCATGATTTCCGACCGGGACTGATCCAGCAGATCTACACAGGCATTCATAACTTTGGCTTCCACTAAACCGCCGCCGATCGTGCCGGAGATGCTTTTGTCCAGCCGGACCAGCATTTTACTGCCCGAAGTCCGGGGGGTAGAACCCTTGTGGCCGATGATCACGGCCAAGGCAAAGGGCGTGCCGTTATTCAAAAGCTCCAGGCTTTCCTGGATAAGTGATGTCATGTCAATTTACTCCCTGGGCCTGTGTCCCTATTTTCCAAAACCGCAATCCGGATACCTGCAATCTGAACAGTTGGAACAAAATCCGCCGTGACCCATCTTGATAATGTCTTTTTTTTCAACCGTTTCCCCGGCCAGCACTCTGGGCACCACCAGATCAAAGATGGAGGCCCTATGGTACATGACACAACCGGGCAGGCCAATCACCGGGATGTCGTTGATATAGGCCAGCATAAACATGGCCCCGGGCAGAACCGGCACCCCGTAAGTGATAATTTTTCCCCCCGCAGCCCGGACTGAGGCAGGGGTCAGGTCGTCGGGATCTACGGACATACCACCGGTAAGGGCGATCATCTGTGCGCCGTCGGCAATAAGATCCCGGATGGCGGAGACGGTCATCTCAAGATCATCAGGTACCACCCGCTTGCCCATGATACGAGACCCCAGCTCATTGAATTTTTTCTCCACCACCGGACCGAATTTATCCCGTATCCGTTCATGGAAAACCTCTGAACCTGTAACTATCATGCCTACGTCCAGGGCGGCAAATGGTTTAACCTCAATGATGGGAAAATATTGTTCACAGACCTTCTCAGCATCGGCCACCTGTTTTTCCGGTACCGTGAGAGGGATCACCCGGGTGCCGGCAATTTCCTGTCCCTCATTCACGCTGCGACAGGTGTGCAGGGATGCAAACGCGACATCCTGAACCGAATTGAGCTTTTCCAGGGCCTCAACATTTATTTTGAGCAGGCCGTGGATTTGGGAGGTAAATCCCACCTTGCCTTCCTTGGGTGCGGAAATATCAATGTTGGATCCAAGGGCCGCTCTGGCGATCCGCAGGGCCGCCTCATTTTCATGAACCTCGTTTTTCAAGCCGGACACATAGATATGCTCCTTGCCGACATCCAGCAGGGCGTCTACGTCCGCTTCGGTGATGATATGGCCTTTTTTGAACAACGGGCCTTTAAAAAAATCCGGAACAATCCGGGTGATATCATGGAGCAAAACTTTGCCCACAGCATCCCTGACGGGAAGGGCCTCTACCTTATCTTTCTCGTAGTATTTCACTGTTCTACCTTACCTTACATGAAAGTCTCTGTAAGCTAACAGATCCTTCAACTTTTGTTGTGAATTGAGCCTCGGTGTTATCAAATCACGTTAGCCCATGGCTGTTAAATTGAATCTGTCGTTTCGTGACATAAGTGTTTCTAAAATCAAAAGCACGGACAGTGATTCTGCCCATGCGCAAACGGCCCGTTTCAAGGGCCATGGTCAACCCGGGAGACGGACCCGGGTCAATCTGAATACGCTGTGTCAGGGGCTCAAGCCCCATGATTTCAATATCCAGGGTTGGGATTCCTTGTTCGGAATCTATTTTGTTTTGTATGCAGGCGGTAAAGTCCACCACGCCCGGAAGAGAAAAAAGCAGATCATCCAGGTCTGCCATGGTTAAATTTTGCCGGTTTGCAGTATCGGCGTTCAACCGTTGGCGGTTCCTGATCCGGTCCAGCCGGGGAAAGGGGCTGCCGCAGGCACAGGGGGCATCCAGAATCCGGGAGACATCCCCGGTCCGGTAACGAATCAGGGGCATACCCTTGCGGTTCAAGGTGGTGATGACTACTTCGCCCCATTGTCCCGCCGGCAGGGGGGGGCCGGCCGGGTCAATGATTTCAAAAAACAGGTCGGGGTGTCTGAGATGCAAACCCTCACGTGCCGGACACTGAATGGCCCCGCCAAATCCAATTTCCGTCATCCCGTAATGGTTCAGCACCGTTGCACCCAAAAGATCTTCTACCCGGTCCACTAGTGGTGCGGGCACATAATCGGCTGTTAGAATCACATGGGCAATGTCAGACAGAGTACCCGTTAATTTCATATATTCACACAAAGCCAGAATCTGGACGGGCATGCCGATGAGAAGGCTTGGACGGGTTGACCTAACCAGGTCGGCTGCCGGACCGAAATCCCGAATAATGCCGGGAACCTTTGGGCGTGCCTGGGCGGCTTGCATGGCGGTTCTAATCAGATCTCCGGCACTGGCCCGGGTATCGCCCGGCAAAAAAATCAGCCCGGTTTCCCCAGGATTCATGATGGTCGTGAGCACCGCCGTGAAAAAATCCACGACCCGGCCAAGATCCTCATCCGTGAAAAAAATCCGTTTGGGGGCGGCGGTGGTCCCTGAGGTGTTCAGGGTGACGATGCGGGAGATCTCCCCCTGAGAAAGTGCCAGAAAGCCTTTGGGATTTCCCTGGATATCTGCCGGCCGGGTAAAGGGCAGGGTCGCCATACCTTTAAGAGTCTTAAGAGGCAAATCTGTAATACCAAAAAAAGATTGCCTGTAAAAGCGGCTGTGCTCCCGGGCATGGGTAATCGTTCTGTTCAGTGCATCCAGTTGCCGGCGTTCAAAGGCTTCAAGCAAATTACTTGATGAAGACGCAATGCCCATGGTCCGGGTAATCCAGGTATCAAGAAACGGGGCGTTCATGACTTGCGGTACAATCCTTTGCCGTCGGTCCGGGTCAGATTGTAGGCACAAAAGGGTATAAGGCGGCCGTCCGGGGCCACGCTGTGGATACAGCAGCCTTTAAGCCGCTCAAGGTCCAGGTTCCAGGCATCCTGGAAGGCCATGCCCGATACCGAGAACATCCGGGTCCGGGCCTGGCGGATGAATTTATCCATGTCATCTTCTTTTTTGGCCGGCATTGCCGGAGCAATCGACTTCAGCGGCGCCTTCCAGTGCTCGGCCACGGAATCTCTGGCCTGTTTGGAACCCTGCTCCGCCTGAACCGGTTTGCAGCAGCAGGTGTTAAAGGTGGTCACGGCCGAAGGTCGGCCGTCATCCCCGATGATGAATTTACCGTTGAACGAACACAGGGCATGTTCGCAGGACGAGGGTCTGAACTGATTTTCCTTAAACTGTCCCTGGGTCTGGACTTCAATCTCTTTGAGCACTTCGGGGATTGTGATTCGGCTGTCGTCTTTGGGGACCTCTCCGTGACGGCCGAAATAGGAGACCGGCTGGAAATGGACGCCCCGGATGCCCGGGGCATGATCCAGGCCAAATTGAAGAATCTGTCCGATCTGATCAATATTAACACCCGGAACCAGGGTAGGCACTAGGATCACCCCGATGTTATTTTCAACGCAGACCTCCACGGCCCGTTGCTTGTCTTCAATAAGCGGTCGGCCCCGCAGATTCTCATAAACGGCATCCGTCACCCCGTCGAACTGGAGGAAGACAGAATCAAGGCCGGCCGCTTTCAGCCGGGGGGCAAGATCCGGGTCACGGGCCAAAAGAAAGCCGTTGGTGTTCAGCTGAACAAACCCGAATCCGATTTCCACGGCCCGGGCAACGATGAAAGGCAAATCCTGTCTGATGGAGGGTTCACCTCCCGAAATCTGGAGGTTGGCATCCGGGCTGACTTTATGGACTTTTGCCAGAAGCTCTGTAATTGTTTCAAGGGTCGGATCCGGGATATTCCCGGGACCTGCGCCTGCAAAACAGAACCTGCAGGAAAAATTACAGTTCTGGGTAATTTCAAGCACGGCGGTGCAGGTATGCTGACGGTGTTCCGGGCAAAGGCCGCAGTCAAAGGGGCAGCCTTTGTCCACCGGCGTCATGTTGAACCGCTGTTGAATTGGCAGCTTGGGCCTAATCCAGTTTTCATAACTCCGGCGCCCTTCCCAAAGCCGGGCCTTGAACACCCCGTGGGCCTCGCAGGTTTTTTCCAGAAAAACAGAATCATTTTCCACCACATGCCGGGCCTCAACGAGGGCCAAGCATACCGGACACAGGCTCTGGGTCTGGTGCAATATGTCACGACCGCTATTCATCATCAAGATCCGCCGGGTCCAGTTCATGTTCGGAGAGAATAGTCATCAAGGCACCGAGGGCCTGGGTCAAAAGGGTCGGACAGGTTTCCGGGTTGAGATTGGGATAATGGCTCCCGGCGATCTGCCGGCATTGAACGCCCTTGGAAGCGGCGGCGGTGAAAAAGGCCCTGAAATCATCCTGCATGGAGGCTCTTAAATCCTGGTCCTGGACTGCATACATGGCCAGAAGGCAGAGCCCGGCTGTCAGAATTCCGCAGGAGCCTGTCTCAAGTTTGGAGCCCATGCACAGTCCACGGGAAAAATCGACCAGTTGCCTGTTTTCCACATCTGCCATGTCCAAAACCAGCTGTACCATGATCTGGCTGCAGCAGTAGCCTTTACTCTTTAATTTTAATATCTCGATATCATCCATTTTTACTGTGTCACCTTGTCTGCCACGATCAGGCAATATCCGGGCTTGAGTTCTCCGGTCCGGCATCGGGAGCCCAGACCGCAATGAAGAACGTCCCCGGTCAGTTTTTTCCAAAAATTTTCAAGACTGCCGTGTTTAAATACCATTTCACAGGCCATCTGCTTTAACAGCGGGGTGTGGTCTTCCCAAATCCGGATTTTAAATCCTGCCTGTTCAATAATTGGGGTTAAATCGGTTTTAGTCAGCGCCCCGTCCAGGCAGGTCAAAGGCGATGGATCAAGGGCCGCCGGAGCAGCTCCGGGAATGTACAGGTCCGTAAGAACCAGATGACCTTCCGGCTGGAGCAGCTCGAAAAAAGTAGCCAGGCAGCCGGGCTTATCCGGCACCAGAGAAAGAACGCATTCACAAAAGATCGCCCCGAAGGAAGCGGGTGCAAAGGGCAGCCGCGGCAACCTTGCCCGTAGACCGTCCCAACCCGTTGGGCGGGCCGTTGCCCGGCTGATCCGTTTCTCCGAGGCATCTATGCCAAAGACCTTGAATCCGGCATCTTCATGCAAAAAGGTGCAGGTAGCTCCATATCCGCACCCGGCGTCCAGTACGCGATCCCCTGGTGCCAAAGAACAATGATCCAATGCCGCCCGGGTCAGGGTCAGTCCGCCGGGCCGGTGGGTTTCAATGCCGGCTGCCTGAACACTACTTATCCTCAAGAATTTTTTCCACTTCCGCCATTTTTCCTCTGGCCAGAGCCGGAGAGATGAACACAGCCCCGCAGCTTCTGCACTGGGGCAGATCCACATCAAACCGGGATTCCAGGTAACCCGCATGGTTCATAACGCTTTCCAGGGGGGTGTTGCAGGTCCCGCAATACAGGTCTGGACTGAGATCTTCCAGGGGAGCGCCTGCTTTAAATTTCTGGGCCGGGATCACGGTCATCCTGTGGCTCCAGGCGTTCAGGATATCATAGCCCCCGTCAAGGATCTTGAATTCCACCCAGAAACAGACATTGGCCGGTCGGAAAAAGGCGATGGTTGTCCCGGTTTTCTTATCGATAAAATAGTGTTTATCGGCATCGGATTCGTAATGGGCCAGGACCTTTTCAACGTCCGACGCCAGAATGAATTCATCTTCGATTTGGTTAAAGACGTCCTGATCGATGATAATTTTCTTTCCGGCCGGGGTCAGGGGGATATCGTTTTGAAAATTCTCATTGCCGACCATCTCCTGTTTAAATGCAGCCAGGTTTCTGCGCCGTCCTGAAAATCCAGGATCCAGTCGTTTTTCCGGATGGTCGCTTTCGGGCCAGAACAGGTCCAGAATATGGCGGGTGTTTTTTCCGGCCCGGGATAGGCGGTCCCGGCACATGGCGCAGTAAGCAATGTAGTCCAGGTCGCTTTGCGCGGTCCGTTTCTGGATAATGGTGCCGGCAAGATCGGGGTTGGCATTGAACACAAGGCCGCCAAACCCGCAGCATTCCGTCAATGCCCCGGCATTTTCCAGTTCGGTTATGGTGATGCCCCTGGATTGAATCAGGCCTCTGACGGCCTGCTGGGTGGCATCGTCTTTACGGGCGGTGCAGGGATCACTGACAGCCACAGAACCACCGGCAATTTGATCCGGTTCAGGCAAGTCAGAACTGCCGGCCATTTCTGTGTACAAAGATGAAATCCGGGCACCGGGCAATACCGTTTCCAGCATTTGGGTACAGGAGGTACAGGCCGTGATGACCCGGGGTGATCCCCAGGATTCCCACAATTTTTTCAGTGTGTCGCCGGTCTCTTCAAACTGGTCTTTGCGGCCGCTCCAAAAGGCAGGCGCTCCGCAACAGCCGGATACCATTCCGGTGTTTATGTCAACGGTATTTCTCAGCCATGCCCACACCGCCTTCACCTGGCCCGGTGATGAGCCCGTGAGCTGGCATCCCGGAAAGAAAAGGGCATTTGACGTATCGGTGTCCTGCGCATGCATGGAAAAAAAACAGGTTTCGCCATTGGCATGGGCCATTTCGCCCAGGGCAAATTCATGGGCCATCGAGGGCATTTTACCATCGGTCACCAGCTCCTGCCGGGCGGAAAGACACAGATCCGCCATGGAAAAGTCATTGGGGCAGACCGTTTCACACTGGCGACACAGACTGCAGGAGTTGATCAGCTTGTTGGCCTTTTTTTCCCCCATGACAATGGCCAGATTGTTATAAATTTCCCGGGCGTATTTTCCGGGGTGGCCTTTGAAACTTTCAAGGTAGGTGTTGCAGGCCCTGATGCATCTTGAGCAGTCGCATTGAATGCAGCGGCCGGCCTCTTGTGCCGCCTTTTCAAGATCGTAGCCGGTTTCCCCTTTAAACTCGATTTTTGGAAGGATGGCCTCCCCGCTGATGTCCGTGGAGAGTTTTGTTTGAATCACCCCTTCTTTGTCCCGGCCCGCGGTCAGGGAAACTTTGGACAATACCCTGTCCATGGAGGTGGCGGCCTTTCTGCCCTGGAATGCAAAGGCAATGGGATAGCTTTGGGCACAGACCCTTTCTTTATCCCGGGGAAAACCGCCGGCAAAAATATTTGTATCGGATACCGATTGCAATGAAAATTCGTCAACAGAGACCGTTTCCGGACCGCCTGGAGCGTCCAGCCCTAAATATAAGGCAAGGAACTGGTCTTTGTTTTCCAGAAATGTATGAAAATCCGCTTCTAGGATAAATGTGACACCGAATTTCTTAAGACGGGCAAGCTCCTTGTCGAGAATCGAAGCGGGAAGGACGTCCTCATCCAGCCGCAGCAGATGTCCACCCAGCGTCTCTTGTTCAAAGACATTGACCCGATACCCTTTGAGCGCAAGGTCCCAGGCCGCGGTAAGACTGGAAAGACCGCTGCCCCAGATACCGATGCGGGTATCTTTGGCCGGCGGCGGAAAATATTTTTTCTGGCGACTTCGATTATTTGCACAGGCCCGCTCCAGAAGGCCGATGGAAAGGGTGCTGTCCAGATCCTGCCGGATGCAATCCGATTCACAGGGATGGTCGCAGATCCGAGTGATGATCTCCGGCAGGGGAAGGGTTTTCTCCAGAATTTTGAACGCCTTGTCCATCTCCTTCTTGGCCATTTGCGCCAAAAAGGATTTTACATCCACATGAAAGGGGCATTTCGCTGTGCAGAATGCCGGTTCTTCCTGGATGCACTTTGCCTCAAATGCAGTAAGTTCTGATTTTTCCATAATCTACCAGCCTGCCGGGGTTGGCCCCGGGCCGTTTGTTTTGCTAAGGAATGGATCATTTTATTTTATCCTGGAAAGCGGACCAAGGATGGCCGCGCTTCCAGGAGTCTTTCAAACGCATTCCCTGTATTAATGGGTAAGTAAACATTTTCTCCTGCAGGAGGTGGTGTCCGGCCAGGCGAGGAGGAGGCATACATGAAGTATGTCGAATGCCCGGCCGGACTGCCGTAACCGGCAGGTAAAAACGTTTTACAACGCCATTAGCCTTTCAGTGCAGCCAGTACCTTGTCCGGTGTGGCCGGCAGGCGTTTGACCCATGCACCACAGGCACTGTGGATGCCGTTGATCACGGCGGCATGGGGCGCGGTCAGGGGCAGTTCGCCCACGCCGGCAGCCCCGAAAGGACCGTGTTCTCTGGGCGCTTCCACATAGATCAACTCCATCTCGTCGGGAATATCTTTGATATAAGGGAAGCCTGCACCCTTCATGGTGGAATGCTTCTTGATATCTTCGTAGTCTTCGGTCAGGGCCAGACCGATACCCTGGGCCAGACCACCGTACATCTGACCGTCCACGGCCAGCCTGTTATTGATCTTGCCCAAATCGGCCACGGCGGTCATTTTGGTCACCTTGGTTTTACCTGTGGCAACTTCAACGCTGACTTCAGCCATGAACAGACCATACATGTATACGGCAAAGGGGGTGCCCTGACCGTATTCATCACAATCTTTGGCAGGTGCAGTCCAGGTACCGGTGTATTTCACGGGAATGTTTTCAGCCGTCATTTCCTCAAAGGTACGATAACTGCCGTCGCTCTTTTTCATGGCACCCATGAGCAGCTCGCAGGCAGCTTTGGTGGCCTGGCCGGTGACGACCTGAGAACGGGAGCCCCCGGCAGGACCGGAGTTGGGGGTCTTGGAAGTATCGTTCATCACCAACCGGATCTGATCCGGGGCGATGCCCATGGGCCGAAGGGCTTCGTGGGCGGTACCCAAGGTACCCACGTCTGCCCCCTGGCCATGATCTTCCCAGGAATTGAAGATCGTGATGGTGCCGTCTGCGTTGAGTTCTGCATAGGCCTCGGAGGTATCCGGGCCGTCCAGGCCGCAGCCGTATACACCCACGGAGATACCAACGCCGCATTTTACGTCGTCTGTGGATTTTTTAACGGCTTCGGCTTTGGCAGCCTCATATTTGGATTTGAGCTTGTCGAACATTTCCGGCAGACTCCAGGAATCGGGAACCTGTCCTGTGGGGGTGGTGGCGCCTTCGCGATATACGTTTTTATAGCGCAAATCAAAGGGGTCCATCTCCAGTTTTTCGGCCAGCATGTCCATGAGTACTTCAGAGGGGAATTCTATTTCCGTTGAGCCGTAACCGCGGAAGGCAGAGCCCCAGGCGTGGTTGGTGCAGACGGTCCGGCCTTCGCCCCGGATATTGGGAATGTTGTAACCGGCACCGGCATACTGGGCACCGCGCAGAGTCAGCAGGTCGCCGAACTCGGAATAGGGGCCGTGGTCAACACTCCAGTCAGATTCCATGGCTTTGAGCATGCCGTCCTTGTCCGCTGCATAGCGCAGGTTGGTCAGGAACGGGGAACGCTTGCCCGTATATGTCTGCTGTTGCTGCCAGTCATAGTTGAGATATACCGGTTTGCCAGTGGCCAGGGCTGCCACACCCACCAAAGCTTCCATTGTGGGGGAGAATTTATAGCCGAAGGTGCCGCCGGTGGGGTTCTGGACCAGTGTGAGTTTTTCCGGTTCAATGCCCAGGCCCGGAGCGATCATGGCCAGGTGGAGATGGATACCGATGGATTTAGAATGGATGACCAGGGTGCCGTCTTCGCCGGGGAAGGCAAAACCTACGTCCGGTTCAATGGGCATATGGGGCTGGCGGCTCGTGTAGAAATCATCTTCAACGACGACATCAGCGGACTCAAAGATGGGCGCAGTGTCTTCGCCTTTTTTGACTTTCTGGATGTAGTAAACATTGGGGGTACCCGGATGGATCTCCATGGCATCTTCGGCCATGGCGGCCGGGGCGCTCATATATTCGGGCAACAATTCCAGATCCACTTTTACCTTATCTGCAGCGGCCTTAGCGTTTTTCTCGGTGTCGGCACAGACAATGGCAATGGCATCACCATACTGAAAGACCTTTTCATCGCAGAGAATGGGCCGGTCCCAGCCGTCGCCTTTATTAGTGGGAAAGGTAATCAAGCCGGAAATCCGGTTTTTACCCAAAACGTCTTTGTGGGTGACAACCTTATAAACGCCGGGCATCTTTTCGGCTTCGGAGGTGTCAATGGATTTGATATTGGCATGGGAGACCTCGGCCTGAACCAATGCCAGCTTCAAGGTGCCTTCGGGCATCTTGATGCCCAGGTCCGCGCCAAAATCCCAGGTGCCGGTAACCTTGGCAACGCCGGTGGGACGCGGATATTTGGTGCCCCAGATCCGTCCGTCTTCGGGAATCTTGAACAACAGGTCATCCATGCTCATTTTGCCGTTAAGCACCTTGGCAGCGTCCATGACAGAATCAACCAACTGCTTGTAGCCGGTACAGCGGCAGGCATTTCTGTATTTCTGGAACCAGTCACGGATATCCTCGCGTGTGGGGTCCGGATTGGAATCGAGCAGGGCCTTGGAGGATACGATAAAACCCGGGGTGCAAAAACCGCACTGGGCGCCGCCGTGAGCAATCCATGCCGCCTGGATGGGGTGAAGGTTGTCCGGTGTGCCGATGCCTTCAATGGTGGTGATCTCGGAAAATTCCGGTACCCGTTTCATTTTGGTAACACAGGAACGCACCAGCTTAGAATTCAGAATAACGTTGCAGGCGCCACACTGTCCTTGATCGCAGCCCACTTTAACCCCGGTGGTGGAACATCCAACCCGAAGCACCGTGGAAAGTTTGTCATCCTCGTTTACAAAAACGGTTTTCTCAATACCGTTTACCATCAGTTTTTTACCGATCATGTCAATCTCCTTGTCTATTTTTAATCAAAAGGAGGGGCTTTGAGCCGGAATCATTGTGCGTTTTGTTCGGGAGGTAAACCAGAAACATAGTGCGTTTAAACCGGAGGGAGGGAAAGCCCATCTTTTGTCTTTTGTCCTCTTTTGTATGTATATGTACATATTAGTCAAGATTTTAATAAATTAGTGATTGCTATGACTAATAATAACTTAAAATAACTTTTAAGAATACAATGCAACATAGGGCCAAATCTTAAAAATAAGCGCCGACATGACAAAAAAATCCGTATAATTATAAACAGTTAGAATCGAAAACATGGAGACGGCTTTTCATATGGCTACCCGCAAGAACGTCTCAAATGTAATCATTTAGAGGCACGACAACATCTGTTTACGATATAAAATATCTATTTACGAATTTACTATATTTGCTTACGATACAAAAACATCTATTTACGAAATAGATGTCACGTAAAAGCAACACAAAGGACAATAAAAACAGTGCACCACATACAAAAACTCAGACGAATCACAGGACCCTACAATCTCAATACCTATTTTCTGGTGTGCAAAGAATCACGCAAGGCCGTCATTATTGATCCGGGCGGAAAAGCTGAAGAAGTAGCGGATTTCATCAGAAAAAACGACATTATCCCTGATAAAGTCCTGCTGACCCATGGACATGCAGATCAATTTTTTTCCATGGCGGCGTTCAAAAAAATTGCCGGGATACCCTATTGCCTGCACGAGGCAGATGATGATTTTTTTAAAAAGCCGGAGATCAGAAGTAAAATGAAACGCTCACTTGGCCTGCCCCCGCCCTACCCGGCAGATATCAGGATGAAAGACGGAGATACAGTTAACTTTGGCTGCTGTGAACTGAGTGTGATTCACACCCCCGGGCATACGCCCGGTTCGGTCTGTCTGCTGTGCGAGGACCATCTATTTACCGGGGATACTCTCTTTGTGGGAGAAGCCGGGCGTACGGACCTGCCTGGCGGAAATCTAAACTGCCTAATCGACTCCATCCGGGTTAAAATACTGCCCCTTGACAAAAAAACCGTGATCCTTCCGGCCCATCACCACACCAATGATCCACCCCGGTCAACCCTCGAACAGGAGATGAAGACCAATATTCATATCACCGATTTCATACTGGATGAATTCTGAAAAGCCCATTGTCTTTCAATAGATCCTCAACGCACAAATACACCGAACGCGCCATATCCAAATCCCCTTCTAATCAATCTATAACCGACCCTTAAATTTTTTCATACAGTTCCCGGCCAAAAAAAGCAGACTGAACTTCGACCCATTATTTTAACATCAAACACCTTTTGGGCAGATCGGTATCCGGCAGCACCGGCACACACCATCAAGGGCAGCAGATGCTCTTCCCGGGGGTGGCAATGCCTTGCTGCGGGGGCTTGTTCCCAATTAAGCAACTTTTCCCTGTGCTGTTCAGGGGATGTGTTCTCATCGGCACAAGTTTTTTTAAGCCAATCCTGAAAAGACCTGTTTTGGGGATCCGGTGCCGAAGGAGAACCCGGGCCTGCCTGCAGATCAAAACCTCGCATATTGTGAAAAGAAAATCCGGAACCCAGAAGCCATATATTCTCTTTGAGCAATGGTCTCAGCGCCTGCCCCATTGCCAGGTGCCTTTCGATATCCAGGCCTTTGCACAGGGAAACCTGGATGCAGGGGAGATCCGCTTCGGGCAGCATCAAGCTCAAAGGGATATACACCCCATGATCAAACCCACGTTTGTCTTCTGCCTTCACCTTGATGCCGGCATCTTCCATCAGCCCCACGGATTTATGTGCCAGCTCAGGATGGCCGGCAGCCGGATACTCAATCTCATAGGCTTGCGGGGGAAACCCATAATAATCGTAAACCAGCTCAGGGGTAGGGTGGCTGGTTACCATAACAGAATCACCTTCCCAATGGGCGGAAATCACCACCACAGCCTCAGGTTTAGGCAGCATTGCGGCAAGTTCTTTTAAAAACGCGTTCATGGCGTTATGCCCGGCATGCCCCAGAAGGGGTAAAGGGCCGCCGCCATGGGGGATATAAAGAATAGCGCTGTCAACTTTTGGTGTCGTCATCCGGCCTCCTTTGGGAAATGGTATATCGAACCTGTACTTTTTTATGTTTGTCATCCGGCCGCAGGGTGGCAGGACTCATAACCAGTGGCACATAAGCAAGGCCTGACGTTGTTAAATTTTCAAGGGGAATTTTCTCGGTAAACACCGTAGTTACGCTGTCCAGACTAAGCTCTCCACCTTTTATACTAACTGTCTCCGGAACAACCTTGATTCGGGTCATGATTAGACCGTCCGGCAATTTTCCTGAAAAATCAGCCTGTACCGGCACTTGTTTTTCCGCCATGGTGTCCAGCGTCAACTCCACCTGATCCGGTTCTATATTTTTCAGGCGGATCCCAGGCGGCAGCTGGACATTTTTCCGGGTAATGGCCAGTTTATTTTTGCCCACCGCTGCGCCGTCAAGGGAAATTTTGATGCTCATCTGATCCAGGCTCAACGCATTGATCAGGGGGCGTGCACCGCTAATCAAAAGCCTGGACCGGGAAGCCGAGGCATAAATAATATTCATTTTTTTATC
Source organism: uncultured Desulfobacter sp. (assembly GCF_963664415.1). NCBI lineage: Bacteria > Pseudomonadati > Thermodesulfobacteriota > Desulfobacteria > Desulfobacterales > Desulfobacteraceae > Desulfobacter > uncultured Desulfobacter sp. Next base: position 3,334,290 of record NZ_OY761445.1, read on the forward strand.
AGGCTTTATGAACTCAATTGGGACATCATAGTTGGCCAACGTCTCCATGCCCCTTGAAAAGCTCAGCCACAAACCTGTGGTACATAAAAGACAGGCCATGGCCGCCACAAGCAACTCCCGGGTCTGCCGGCGCATTCTTTTTACCGGTTCAGGCCCGCCGGTATATTGTTTGATCAACGCCTCAACCTCACCAGAATCCCTGACCTCATGAATCTGGTTGTCTTTTACAAGGGAGACTTTTCCACGCTCCTCAGACACAACAATCACCAAGGCATCGCTTTGCTCGGTAAGCCCCAGAGCGGCCCTGTGCCGGGTACCGTATTTCGAAGCCAGATGTCGATTCTGGGACAAGGGCAGAATTGTCCCGGCCCGGGTAATTTTGCCCCGCTGAATAACAGCCGCACCGTCATGGAGTGGTGCACCGGGCCAGAAAATATTCACCAGCATTTCCCGGGACAGTGACGCATTAATATCCGCCCCGGAGGTGACGATGCTGTCCACCCCGGTTTTAAGAGGCATCACAATCAATGCGCCGATTTTTGCTCTGGCCAGTTCCACCACGGCATCACTGATGATGTGCACCGGCGTATTGATCTGGGTTTTAGGAATTTCCCATAGAAAAAATCCGATACTGCGTGTTCTGACCACCCCTGATATTTCATTTCTGAACACAATAATAATAATGAAGGTCGCCACAGTGATCACGCCCTGCATGACCCAGTTGGTAATGACCAGGCCCATGGCGTTGGCAGTGCGGCCGATGATCCACATGGCCACCACAGCCAAAAGAACACGCAGGACATTGGTACCCCTAAACAATACATATAAACGAAATAAAATGTATGCATTGAAAACGATATCCAGAAAATCCTGCCAGCGCCAGCCGGAAAATATTAAAGAAAATTGTTCCATGGGTATTAATCAGACATACTGAATCGTAAAATTTTTAAAATATTATTGTCTTCATCCTTAATCTCCACCCGCCAGGGTCCCTTATCTGCATCACGCATCTGGACCCTTGAAAAGGAGGACCATTTAGGCACGGAAAGGACAAGACGCATGGAAAAAATAAGCTTATCTTTTTTATACCAGTTATGGAAAATTGCCGTTTTTTCATACACCGGATCAAATTCTGAAAAGCAGAACACCTCTCCCTGGGAAACGCTGAAAACAACGGCCGGATTCACCGGCCTGAAACTGGATATACTCTCACACACCACCGCGTTGGCCAGAACCATACGGGGTTGCTCAGCTAAGCCGACACCGGCCGGAAAAAACAATACACCGGCCAGTTGGCAAACCACGAGAAGCCTGAACAATAAGAAAGAAAATTTCCTTATACTATGATTGGGAATGTTACGTTCTGTTGTTGTCATAGACGATACGCTCTCATATACTGTAAAAAACAGATAAAACTATATACCGGGCGGCAAGAAAAAAAAAGCCTGGATTACGTTGTCTATATCATTCAACTAAGTTTCAGGGTGTTCGTGTTTACGGCATGGGGTTGTAGCATCGGGCCTGAATAATTTTTTATTTTTGTTCACTATTTTAAATTCGCCACTCATTGCTTGACTAAACAACGATCTGGTGCAATTATCCCCAAAATTAACAATCTGCTAACATTTCTCGTGTTGAGCAAACGTTGCTTAAAAAGAGAGGGGGGTAGCAATCTGAGAAAACAACTGATTCATAAAGGAAGCTGGGCCAACGCAGATGTTTTCCTGTGCTCACAAGGTCAAAATCAATGGGTAGAAAAAGGGTTTGCAGAGAAAAAACTTCTGGTACGATGGACCATCGGCATTATTCTGACACAACGCGAACTCTTTATTGCCGCGCGACTGAAAGACCTTGCCGGAATTCCCCAAGGATATGCCCGCAAATCCCTTTGCACGTTAACCTACAATTATATGGACGGCAAGGTGTTAGGTTCCCGGGAGCTGGACCATGCAGTTTCCGTTGACTATTTTACTGCCTGTGAAAAACTGTTGCATGCCATACACGGCAAAGGGGTCGTGCACCTTGACCTGCGCCGGGGAAGCAACTGGATTATTCAGCCGGACGGATCCCCCGGGATCATTGATTTTCAATCCTCTTTACTGGTAAATCTGCTTCCGGGACTGCTGAAAAATTTTTTATTCTCCATCGACTATTCCGGTCTGTACAAAATGTGGTCCCGAAAATGCGTTGAGGGGCTGGACCAGGATCGTAAAAAAATTTTTCACAGAATCAACAGGCTTCGTCGCTTATGGATATTCAGTTTTACTCAGATTTGATTTCAAGACGGATATCATAAATTTCTATAATATCCCCAGGAAGAATCTTTTTCCTTTTTCTTGTTTCAACTTGGCCGTTCACCCGGACCATCCCGTCGGCAATGATATATTTGGCCTCGCCCCCGCTGGACGCAAGATTTTCAAACTTGAGCACCTTGTATAATTCCACAGGTGCATGGGTAATATAAACGATTCTATTCTCAGTCATAACTCACACCTTTTCCTTGTGACGCACGGATGGCATTGGCCTGCAACCGCCCCTGGATATAAAGAGATAACGCCGCAACAGCACCATCACAAACGTTGAAAACCGGAATGCCCCCTGCAATCAGCGCGTCTCGCAAAGGATCGTAAAGCCTACCCCCGTCCACCACAGCCACAATTGGGGTTGCACTGGTATTATTCAAGGATGTCAGCCGATGGAGAACAGCACCCTTATGGTGCATGGAATACCGACCTTTTGAATCAGTGTCCAGGGTCTGCATGGCCGGCGACATGGGATCCAAACTGATAATCACGGCATCCACCTCAGGGTCCCGGCAAAGGATTGCGGCGATGTCACCGTGAACCTGGTCATCGGCCGCCGGGTTTATATCCATGGGGTTGGATATTGTCACCAGTCGATCCAGCCCTTTGGCCGCCAGTAGAGAATGCACCTCGGTTCGGGTGTTATCGCTGAACCGGGCAAATCCCATGATAAAATCATCGCTTTGGATGGAATCAGCCATGCCCACGGCCTCAAACCCGGCACCACTGACAGCAGCCAGGCGGTTACCATGAATGGTTTTCGTATTCAATGTTTCGGCCAGCAGCATAAGCGCCTGAAATTCACTGAAGGTTCTGGCAACAATGGCACCAGCTTGGGAAACACAGCTTTCGCAAACCATATAGTCTCCGGCAAGGGAAGCGGTATGCCCGGCGGTGGCGGCCTTGCCTTCCGGGGTCCGGCCGGCCTTATAAAACACCACGTCCTTGCCTGCCAGAACCGCATCTCTGACGGCCCGGCAAAAAGCCAGGCCGTCCAGGTCATTAAAGCCCTCGGCATAGACGGCAATCACATCCACCTGATCACTGTCCTTGAAATATGTCATCATGTCCCCCAGAGTTAAATCGGTCTGATTACCCATGGAAATCATATAAGCCGGTGCCAATTGCGGACACTGGTGGCTCCGGTGCAGCATAAAAGCCCCGCTCTGACTGATCAAGGCTGCCCGGCAGAATGTTGTAGGGCAGGATCTGTCTTTGGGCAATTTTTCTTCAGGGATAAACCAGGTATCAAAGCTGCCGGGCAAAGAGATCACCCCCATGCAATTGGCCCCTAAAAACACCGGGCCGCCATCGGTATTCGGGCGGGTGCGGGCAGCCTCTATGGCGTCAATGACCTGCCCGGCCTTCTCCCGGCTGTCATGGGTCTCTCCTAAGCCGCCGGAAATAAGCATAACGGCATGGGCAACATCCTTTTCTATAATCTCTTCAATCAGGCCGGGCACCTGATCGGCCCCCACAGCCACAATAAAAAGGTCAAGTTTTCCTTTGCCGCTGTTTGCCAATGCAGCCAGCTCAGGCAGGCAGTCAATGCCCTGGAACTGATCCATGTCTTTTTTTAAAATAACCATATGTTCAGGATCAAACCCCTGGGCCAGAACATTGTCCAGAATAATCCGGCCAAAATTCTTCCGGGTGGAAGATACACCAATAATGCCCATACGTACCGGATGAAGCAGGTTGCCAATTTTTGTCACCGGGCGCGGGGGTGGTGTTCTTTTCCGTTTTGAAAACCGGCACATCCCGTCCAGAGGCACCATGAGAAAATCGGTGAATGCAAAAGGATTGATCTCAAGTTCGTCTATAATAAAAACCGATTTGGAGTTTTCAAGACAATATGTGTTGCCCATGCGTATAAAAGAGTCAAAGCACTCCACCAATTGCTCGTCCGTAACGATACGGCGCTGTCCCCGGGTTAAACCGGCAAGCTTTCTGTAGGAAATGGTTTTACGATATAATTGGAAGAATTGATCGCCGGTGCACATGGCCGTGGAGGCCGCCACAATGGCCTGGCCTTTCCTGAATCGCCTTGCGTATAATTCCGTGTCCGTACCACCCAATCCGGCAGATAAAATCGTGCCGAATTCTCTGGTGTGGCGCAACCCAACAATGAGTTCATTGCCAAAGGCTGCCGAATCCGGAGGCATATACTGCACCTGCAGAACGCCTTTTATATCGCGGGAAACTGCAGATGCAAGATCGTCACCGGTCAGGCCCCGGTAGTGCGCGGGCAGGCCGTCCTGGAAATGAGCCAAGCCGGCTGCATAGTTTTCAGGCACCTCGTAGAGCATCCGACGTACGGCGGAACGAATTTTATTGGGCGCCTTGTCCACGACCCGGACACCACCCACCTCTGTTTTGTGAATGATATATGGAGAGACAATTTTTAGTACACTTTTCTCGCCCGGCATATCCACAAGATCGTCATCGGCAATCCGGTCCCCTTGCTTAATCAGCCGGACATGGGGAAGCGTCTCTGCCCCGGATTTCGCCAAAAGTTCGTATACTTCGGATTCAAAAAGAAACGCCCGCCCCTGTCCCCAGGCATTGGAGAAAATTTGTTCAAGGGAATGAAAATCAATATCAATACCCACCTGCATGTTTAATCCCAGTCTCGTTGTTATGTTACGCATACCCCAATAGGCGTTTGCAAATAAATCAGCAAATATCTTTGTATTCATTTTCAGGAATAATAACAACCCGGGAACAAAATTTGTGATCATGGCGTAGTCCGGGTATCTGAGCATTTCTAGTTTTCACACGATACGAAATGAGCAGTTGCTTTTTCCAACTTAACATAATAAAGTTATTTTTAAAATTACATCTCTATCGGAAAACAAAATGCTTTCATATAGATATATGATCGGATTAAAATATATTTTAATCATCTTATTCGTATCTATCTCTACGGCTTGTGCGGTAACAACCTGTCTGGCCGGCACCCCACCCAAACAGATTACCGTGGCTGTGGGCACGGACAGCACCCCCTACTATTTCCTCGATCAGGAAAATCACCCTGCCGGTTTGGTGGTGGACATCTGGAAACTTTGGGCCGGCAGGACCGGCATAAAAGTCGTTTTTAAGCCCGTTCCCTTTTACCAGACCCTTATATCCGTACAAAATGGAGATGCCGATGTTCACGCCGGGTGTTTTTTCAGCAAAAAAAGGAGTAAAACCCTTAATTTTATAACACCGGTGGTCAAGGTCAGGACCCATTTTTTCGTGAAAAAAAATATCCTGGGCGTCAATCGGCTGGAGGATCTGCGCGGTTTTCGCATTGGCATCATTAAGGGTGATGCCGCCATTGATTACCTGAAACAAAAATTACCCGATGCCACCCTGGCCGTATATCCGGATAACCTGACCCTGTTCAACGCTGTCAAGTCCGGTGATATTCTTGCGTTTGTCAAAGATACCAATATCGCTTTGGCAATGCTCAAACAAAAAGGGATAATGAATCAGTTCCGATATTTTGACCAGGAACCGCTTTACGAGGCGAATTGGCTTTGCGCCGTACGCCGTGGCAATAAGGTTTTGGCCGAAATCGTACGAAAAGGGATGCAAGAAATTCCCCAGGCCGACAAAGCCGCTGTGTTTCGTAAATGGACTGGGAAATCCCAGGACCTTGCAACCGATGCATTGACGATTGCCTGCATCAATGAGTACCCGCCCATGTCCATGATCAGTGCCGCAGGCCATCCGTCCGGCATGCTCGTGGATGTATGGCGGCTGTGGGCAGCCAAAACCGGCCGAAAAATAAATTTTAAATTTTTCAGCCCCGGCGACGCCTTAAAAGCAGTCGAGGATGGAAGGGCAGATATTCATTCAGGCTTAAGCAGGTCAAACGAACGGGAAACAACCATTGCCTTCTCCCACCCCTTTTACCGGATGGAAAGCGGTTTTTTTTATAAACTCGGACCGAATGCGCCCAAAACACTGGCCGAATTACAAGGGAAAATTGTCGGAACCGATGCAGGTACTACACCGTTAAAGCATTTACAGGTAAAAAACAGAGTCTTTCTGGTGCAGCCCACGGATCACGATCTGCTCCAGGAGGCATCCCAGGGTGCCTTTGACGTCTTTTTTGCTGAACTACCCTATGTCTCGGCCCAACTTGAACGTAGGGGAGAACAAGGAAGTTACGATCTTTTACCCCAGGGAAAAATGACCCGGCCCATTCATGCGGGGGTGGCAAAAAAGAACACGACGCTTTTAAAAACAGTCAACAAAGGGTTATCGGCCATATCCGACGTTGAACTGGCTGATATTGAAGCGCGCTGGATCAAAGATCCATCCATGAGACAGTTTGGGAACAACCCCATGACCAATATACTGACCCCGGAAGAAAAAGCCTGGCTGAAATCTCATCAGGTGGTCCCGCTTTTAGGAGACGCAGGCTTGCCACCCATTAGTTTTTCAGATCCAACCGGCCGGTATAAAGGGGTGGCGGCTGACTATATCAATCTGATCGGACGCCGACTGGGTCTTCGGTTTGAAGTCATCACCGACTACACCTGGAACCAGATGACGAACATGATAAAAACGGGCAAAGCAAACGGAATCACCTGTATTGTCAAAGAAAAAGACCGGGAGCACTGGCTCTCATTCACTGAGCCCTATTTCGTGAGCCCCTATGTCATTGTGACTAAAAAACAGATGCGGACCATTTCCGGCGTAGAAAATCTGGCCGGCAAAACCCTGGCCATTGAAGACGGATTCTTTCTACAATCCAGATTGAAGAAACAATATCCAAAAGTAATAGTTAAACCCTTTGAAAATACGGTCAAGGCGCTTGAGAATGTGGCCAACGGATCAAGTGACGCATATGCCGGAAATCTTATGGTAATTAAATATCTGTTGAATAAAAAAAATATTGATACACTTAAAATTGCAGCGCCGGCCCCTTGGCCGGAATCCAGACTTTGCCTTGGCATTCGCAAGGACTGGCCCTTGCTGATTTCATCCATTAACAAAGCCATTGAAAATATCTCCCAGGAATCCCACCGGCTGATCAACCTGCACTGGATGGAGGACCTTGAGGATGCGGACCGGGAAACCATGCTTTTGCTCACACACGATGAAAAGGAATGGCTCAAATCCCATCCGGCCATAAGTTTGGGTATTGATCCTGCCTGGCCGCCGTTTGAATTCTATTCCCAAGAGCACGGGTATTCAGGCCTGGCCGCCGAATATATTAACAAAATAGAAAACCAACTCAACATATCCCTGCAACCACAAATCGGCCTGACCTGGCAACAAGTCATGGACAAGGGGCGACAAAAAGAGATAGACCTGTTCCCCTGTATTGCCCCCAGCCATAAGCGGGCACAATTTCTTAATTTCACCAATCCATATCTCACGTTCCCTATGGTCATTGCCGCCGAAACGAATTTCCCATTTATAAGCGGGCTTCAAGACCTGGAAGGTAAAACGATTGCAGTGGCGCAAGGTTATATATCCCATGAAATTCTCCAAAAAGATTTTCCAACGCTTAAACTTTCACCCGTTGAATCGGTGGCTGAAGGCCTCAAACGGATCAGCCAAAACAGGGCGGACGTGTTTGTGGGAAACCTTGCCTCCATTACATATAGTTCCAAACAAACAGGACTGACCAATATCAAAATTTCCGCTGTGACCCCCTACAACTTTGAACTCTCCATGGGTATACGGAAGGATTGGCCTCAATTGGTCTCCATCCTTAACAAAATTTTAACGAATATGCCTGAATCTGAAAAAAATAAAATTCGGGATGACTGGGTCCGCATGCAGTTTGAGCATCAAACCAACTGGACGCTTCTGTGGAAATGGATTTTTGGTATGACACTTGTCTCGGGTACTATCCTGGGCATTATTCTTTTTTCCAATAACAAACTTAAAAAGGCCGAAGTCTCTTTGAGAGAAAGCCACAAAGATTTGGCTCTGGCCGTAGCCGTGGCCAAAGAGGAAAAGCAAAAAGCGTTGGCGGCAGACCAGGCAAAAAGTCAATTCTTGGCCAATATGAGCCATGAAATCCGGACGCCTATGAATGCCATCATCGGCATGACCCATCTGATCATGCAAACCCAGCTTGACACAAAACAAACAGATTACGTCAGCAAGATTGATACATCTGCCAAATCCCTACTGAACCTGATCAACGATATTCTGGATTTCTCAAAAATTGAAGCCGGCAAGATGGACATGGAAATCGTGTCGTTCCGCCTGGATGAAACCATGGAAAAACTTGCCGACCTGATTACGGTCAAGGCTGCTGGTAAAAAAAATATTGACGTCCAGTTCAAGGTGGACCCCCAAATTCCAAACAGCCTGAAAGGTGACCCCCTAAGACTGAACCAGGTTTTGGTCAACCTTGGCAACAATGCGGTAAAATTCACGGATAAAGGCCACATCATCGTGTCGGTGGATCTGCTTGAAAGACAAAAGGATCGAGGGATCTTAAGATTCTGCGTTACGGACAGCGGCATCGGTATGACACCTGAACAACAGAAAAAACTGTTTAAAGTATTCAGCCAGGCAGATTCCTCAACAACCCGTAAATACGGCGGCACAGGATTGGGTCTTGTCATTTCAAAACGAATTGTCGAGATGATGGGCGGAGAAATCTTTCTTGAAAGTTCGGCCGGGAAAGGCAGTACCTTCTCTTTTACCTTACCCATAGAATTTGGCCCCAAAGAGGCGCCCAAACAAAAGCGTGAAGAACAACCGATTTCCAGAGCTATTCTGGGGGCCAAAATTCTGCTGGCAGAGGACCACGAAATCAACCAGCAGGTTGCAAAGGAACTTCTGGAAAGCGCCGGTTTTTTCGTCCAGATGGCGAATAACGGAGAAGAAGCCCTTTCCATGGCCTTGTCCCAGGATTTTGACCTGGTCCTCATGGACCTTCAAATGCCCGTGATGGACGGGTACCAGGCGACCCGGGAAATACGACGCCACAAAACCAGCGAAAACCTGCCCATTGTTGCCATGACAGCCTCTGCCATGCCCCGGGACCGGGCAAAGGCCATGGCTGCGGGCATGAATTCCCATGTGAGTAAACCCATTGATCTAAAAGAGCTGTTCCAGACCCTTTCCCAGTGGATCAAACCTGGAGACAGGCCTCTCCCAAAGGGCTTTAACGAAAAACCGGACAAAGAGAGCGCTCTGGGTGATGTTCCGGGAATATCCGTGCGGCATGCCCTTTCCCGTCTCGATAAAAACGAGGAACTCTACCTGGATCTGCTGGAAAAATTCAAACAAAATTATGCCTACGCGGACCGGGAGTTAAGGGATCTCATCGAAAATGGGCAGGATGCTGATGCCCGGCGACTGGCCCATTCAATAAAAGGTGTGGCCGGCAATGTCGGTATGACGGACCTTCAGGCGGCAGCAGCCGAACTGGAAGCGGCTTTTTGTGACAAAAGGTCATCTGAATACGACAATCTGATGACACGATTTTCCCAGAGCTTACCCCTTGTGTTGTCTTCGGTGGATCAACTGACCAGCACCATTGTCAAAAAGGCCCCATTGCCGACAAATGGGCAAATCAAGTCCGAAAAAGAACTGGCTCGGATGTTGGTTGACCTTGCACCGTTTGTAAAAAAAAGGGAAGCCAAACCGGCAAAAGAACGAATCAAAAAAATGGTGCTCCTGGCATGGCCAAATCATATGGAGTCTGATATAGCACAGTTGGATCATCTAATTTCCAGGTACCAATTCAAACCAGCTGAAGTACTCCTTGAAAAGGTCATGGTGAGGCTGGAAGATATAGGATAAATTATGACCGACTTATCTCAGATGCGCGTTCTTGTTGTAGATGATGTAGAAACCAATGTGGATATTCTCGTGGAGGCCCTTGGCGATGATTACCGTGTGAGTGTGGCTATGGACGGAGAATCAGCCCTGGAAATAATCGAAGAAGATCCTCCGGATATTATTCTTATGGATATCATGATGCCCGGCATAGATGGTTACCAAGTGTGTGAAAGGCTTAAGTCCAAAACCGCGACCCGGGATATCCCTGTGGTGTTTTTGACGGCTCTGTCCGAAGAGGACAATGAAGCCAGGGGGCTTGCTTTGGGCGCAGTGGATTATATTACAAAGCCATTCAGGGCTGCAATCGTTAAAGCCCGGGTTAAAAATCATCTGGAATTAAAACAGCACAAGGACCATTTGGAGAACCTGGTCGAGAAAAGAACCCGGGAAGTATTTTTAACTCAGGAAATCAGCATGGAATGCATCGGCACCCTGGCTGAATTTCGAGATCCTGAGACCGGCGGGCATATCAAGCGCACCCAGCATTACATCAAAGCGCTTGCAGACAAGCTTAAAACGCTGCCCCAATTTAGGAAAATATTAAATGAAGAGACCATTGACCTGATTTATAAATGTGCACCGTTGCATGATATCGGCAAAGTTGCCATACCCGATATCATCCTTAAAAAACCGGGAAAACTGACCAAAGAAGAGTTCGATGTGATGAAAACCCATGCCACCCATGGATATAAGGTGCTGCTGTCCGGCAAAACACGTCTGGACACAGGCGCGTATCTGAAATGTGCCGCCACCATTGCCTTGACCCACCATGAGAAATGGGACGGATCCGGCTATCCCCGGGGACTTTCAGGAAACAATATTCCCGTGGAAGGACGGTTGATGGCCATTGCAGATGTGTATGATGCCTTGGTCTCCAAGCGGGTATATAAATCCCCATTGACCCATTCACAGGCCATGGCCATTATTCTTGAGGGAAAGGGAAAGCATTTTGACCCTGATATGGTAGACGTATTTAAACGCCATGCCGAAACGTTCAGGGCCATTGCCATAGAATTTGCAGACCATGATGATGAAATTAAAACATTGCAGTGTTAAAAAACAAATTCAAAGGAAAAATGATGGAACCGGGACAAACAGCCATACATAAACAGTCGGTGATGGTGGTTGAAGACTGTGAACCGGATATCGACGCACTGGTGGCGTGTTTGAGCGGCAACTACCGGGTCCGGGTCGCAACGGACGGCGCCGGTGCCCTTAAATGTATCCGGGAGGATGTGCCTGATATCGTGCTGCTAGACATCCTGATGCCGGGCATGGACGGTTTTGAAGTTTGCCGGCAAATAAAGGCAGATCCTGATTTACAGGACGTATTGATCATATTTGTTACCAGTTTAACTGAAGCTGTGGATGAAACCAAGGGGCTCGAGATGGGCGCTGTGGACTATATTACAAAACCCTTTAACTTTGCCGTCATCCGCGCCAAGGTAAAAACCCACCTGGAGCTGGCCCTGGCCAGAAAGGAACTGGCATATCAAAACCGGATTCTTAAAGAAAATATCGAATTACGGGAACAGGTTGAGCAGATTTACCGCCATGATCTCAAGACCCCGATCCAGGTGGTATTGGGGGCCGCACAGATCCTGATGCACTCTGATCCCCTGCATAAACCCACCTGGCAAAATATAGTGCAGGAGCAGATGAATGCCTGTTATACCATGGTTGATATACTGAACCGAACCATGGTGCTCTATAAAATGGAACAGGATACCTGTCCGGTTCATATGACCAAGGTGGATATCATGCCTGTTTTTGACCGCATCTCTGTGGCCTTTGACAGAAGAATGGCAAAAAGGCAGATCCGGTTGAACATATCAATCAACGAAGATCCTGCTGATGCCGGAAGGCCTTTTATGATTTTATGCGATGAATTGCTTTTTTACATCATGATTAACAATTTGTTCTCAAATGCCCTGGAGGCATCCCCGGATGGCGGGATCATTGCCATCCGGATTATTGGCCCCAAACAGGGGAATATTAAGATAGAAATAGAAAACCAGGGACTTATCCCGGAGCCTATCCGCGATAAGTTCTTTGATAAATTTGTTACTTACGGAAAAGCCCAGGGTACCGGTATCGGAACGTATTCGGCGATGCTTACGGCACGCCTGCATGGTGGAAGTATTAACTTTTCTTTGTCCGAGCAGACCGGTACCACCACGATATCTGTGTGCTTACCCCAATAAGGGGAACGCCGATACCCTGTCAATCTTCTTTATTTTTGTTTGAAAGCCATATATCTTGTCGAATTACGCGAATGTTTTGTTGTGGCGTGATCCTGGGTGTTCATAGACCAGGTCAGCCCATGGCTGTTACTAAAAAAGTGAAAAAATGCGATACCCAGGATACCTTGAAAAAAAATTTGATTTTCCCGGTTTTTACCGGGTAAAATTGGCTTTGCCGTCCATGGCGCTGCCGGACCCGGCAAAAGATCTGAAAGCACAACTGGACCAGGCCCTGGATCAGTCAGACATTGAACCCGGACATACTGTGGCTGTTGGCGTGGGCAGCCGGGGCATCGACAAAATTGCTACGCTTGTGGCACAAATTTGTCAAAGCATCAAAGATAAAGGCGCTCACCCAGTAATCATCCCGGCCATGGGCAGTCACGGCAGCGCTACCCCCAAAGGCCAGGAAAAAACCCTCGCAAAATTAGGCGTTACATCTGACGTCTGCCAGGCAGCCATTGCCTCACAAATGGATGCGGTTCAAGTGGGAAGCGTGTTTGACACCGTGCCTGTCTATTTTTCAAACAAAGCCATGGAAGCGGACCACAGCATCTGCATCAACCGCATCAAGCCCCATACCAAATTCAAAGGGGATGTGGAAAGTGGGCTTTACAAAATGCTTGTGGTGGGTATGGGTAAACACAAAGGCGCTTTAACCTATCATAATTTTGCCCTGAAATACGGATTTCACACGCTTCTCAAAGCCATGGGCGACACTATTATCAAACAAACCAACCTGTGTTTGGGTATTGGTGTGGTGGAAGACGCCTATGACCGGATCATGAAAATTGAAGTAATACCGGCGGCCCGGATCAGCACCAGGGAACCGGACCTGCTATCCCTGGCCAAAACCAACTTCCCGGCTTTGCCGTATAAAACTTTGGACCTGCTGGTGGTCCGGCAAATCGGCAAGGAGATCAGCGGGTCAGGCATGGACCCCAATGTCACCGGTAGAACCTGTGATTTAATGGAGGATGATTTTTCCCAAAGCCTTGACACCAAACGGCTGGTGATTCTGAACCTGTCCGCAAACACGGCAGGCAACGCCATCGGGTTAGGCAATGCGGACATCATCACCGAAAAAGTATTTGCAGGTATGGATTACCAGGCCACCATCATGAATGCCCTGACGGCAATGTCCCTTAAAAAAGCATCCATTCCGGTCCGGCTCCCCAATGAAGAAAAAGCAATACAGGCAGGATTCCAGACCATTGGCCCGGTGCTTCCTGAAAAGGTTCGGGCAGTGATTATCAAGGATACCATGCATACGACAGATTTCCTTATCAGCGAAGCCCTGGCCCATGAAACCGAAAAACTATCTTACCTTAAAGAAATGACGCCCTGCCGAATCGCATTCTCTTCTTTAGGAGAGCTTATTGCCCCCAGCCCCTGAATTTTGAATTCTAAATTGGGTTATTTGATCAACCTGCCGGTCAATGTATATGCAGCATCGTCAGATTATTTTTCGAGATATTTAAAACCAGTGTTTTTCCAAAAATGTCAGACTTTAGTTCTGCTCTTCTCCATTATTTTTTCCGGGAATGCAGGCTCTCGAAAACCAAACTTTCGATAAAGACCATGTGCGTCTTTTGTATCAAGTCTCCACCGCAAATTCTTTAAAACTTCAATGTTGACGATATAATCTACCAAGCATTTTCCAAGACCACGTTTTCTGTGACATTCCAAAATGAATAGGTCCAACAAATAGGCAAAAACTGTATAATCCGTTATAACTCTTGCGAATCCGGCAAAATGATCCTCTTTATCGTACACGCCAAAACACAAAGAGTTGTCAATGCTTTTCCGAACAGCTTCAATTGTTCTGCCTTGCCCCCAATAGGATCTGTTGGACAAATAGTCATGGATGGCAGAAACATCTAATTTGTTTTTATCCGTGGATATTGTGAAACCATTTTTCAATGATGATTCCTTTTGTTTGCCAACGTTAAGTTAAGTGTAACGGCCGAGTTGATTATCAATTCTGTTTTCCCTGATAACTTGTGAAAAATAAAAATATCAGGTAAAAAATCACTGCGTAATTTTGTAGTCAGGAGACGAAAAAATGTCAATCCGAAAAGAAAAGAGAAATGGATTGAGGCCATTGAAAACAACGGGGAGTATGGACACTTAACGACCGGGATTGGGAAGATGCCGATTATGATACTGAAGAAATCAAAGGGGAGGAGAATAATATCCATGTCTGAAACCAAGTCCATAACAATGTTTATCTTTGCACTGATGCTGTTTATCGGAACAGCCCTGGTTTTGCCGGCCCAGTCATTGGCAGCCCAGGAGTATGTGTTCACCGGCCAGACAATGGGCACTACCTATTCCATTAAAATGATTTCCGCCAAACCGCTGTCCAAAAGCCTGTGGCAGGAAAAAATTAACCTGCGATTAAAACAGGTAAATGCCCGGTTGTCCATGTATCAGAAAAACAGTGAACTGTCCCGGTTCAATGCCGCACCAAAGGACCAGGCGTTCAAGGTTTCTCCGGATTTTTACCAGGTTCTTGAACAATGCAGCAAACTGCATACCCAGACCGGCGGGGCCTGGGACGGCACGGTTAAACCCCTGGTGGACCTGTGGGGATTTGGTACAAAAGGCCGGCGAGACACGCCTCCTGAAGCAGCTGAAATCAAAGCGGCGCTTAGCCGTATCGGCTTTGATAAACTTAAAATCGGAGATCATCTGCTGACCAAAACAATGTCCGGCATAACGCTGGATCTAGGCTCCATAGCCAAAGGGTATGGCGTGGACGAAATTGCCCGCCTGATCCGGGAAGGCGGCATTGAGAACTATCTTGTGGAAATCGGCGGCGAGTTAGTCGGCGCAGGAGAAAACAAGCATCGCAAGGCATGGATCGTGGGTATAGCAAATCCTGAAAAAGGATTTTTGAATTCCGGCCTGTACAAAGAAATACGCCTGGATAACAAAGCCATAGCCACCAGTGGCAATTACAGAAACTATTTTGAAAAAAACGGACAAATCTACTCTCACATCATCAGCCCGAAAACCGGTTATCCGGTTGAAAACGCAGTGATATCGGCATCGGTTATTTCCGATACATGCACCTGGTCCGATGGCCTTGCCACAGCACTAATGGTCATGGATACCCAGCAGGCTATAGCGCTGATCAACAGACTTGAAAACACCGAATGCCTGATCATCCGTCATGACGGAAAAAAGAAAACAGCACTGCGATCATCCGGATTCAAATCATACGAAATTGGTTTTTAACCCTTTCATCGCCCAGGGCTGTCATTAAAGGCAGCGAATTGGTTTTAAAGAAATTTTACAATTTTTATGTTTTAGATTGACATTCTTATTTTTTTCAGTACAATACGAAAAATGCATATTTTGTACATGCACATGTTCCTTCCTTAAGGTGTATATCTCAATATTTTCTGTGATTACCCCCAAAGTTAGAAGCAAATTTTTATTTTTTTATTTAGGAGACCGCCAACATGGCAAAAGGCACCGTAAAGTGGTTCAGCGAGACTAAAGGTTTTGGATTTATCGAAGTAGAAGATGGTGGAAAAGATGTCTTTGTTCATCATTCAGGAATTAACGCAACAGGCTTTAAAACCCTGAACGAAGGCGACCAGGTCACATTTGACATTGAGCAAGGTCCCAAAGGCCCGGCTGCTGCAAATGTTACAGTGATCTAGCTGACCGCTTTTATTTATAACTGTCATGGACGGACCTTATTAAAGGGTTTTGGCGCCTTTCGAACGCTTTCATCTAAACAGTTATTAAAGCCCCTGAGAATCTTGTTCTCAAGGGCTTTTTTCGTTGGTTATCACGACCGTCACCGGCAGATACTTAAATCCGGCATTTTCCCTGATACGAATCCCGGGCTTCAAGGGTATGTTGAATCATGTTGAATGTTTCTCTATACCGGGCCGACCACAACGGCGCCACAAGTTCATCAGGATGGGGATCGCCTGTAATCCGCTGGATAATCATGGATCTGGGCAGCCGTTCCAGAAAGTCGCAGACCAGGTCCACATAGTCCTGTTGCTCTAAAGGTGTGTACAGCCCCTGAACATACATCTTGTCCAAGGCGGTGCCCCGGACTACATAAAGCAGGTGGATTTTGACGCCGTTCACCCCCAGGTCACCTATAATCCGGGCATTTTCCAGCATTATATCCCGGGTTTCACCGGGCAGTCCTAAAATAATATGGGCGCAGACATTAAGCTTTTTCTTAGGGGCAACAAGGGCCATGGCCTTTTCAAAGGCCTTGAAATCATGTCCACGGTTGATCAGGGCAAGGGTGGCGTCATGGGCAGACTGAAGCCCGTACTCCAGCCAGATAAGATAATCCTTGGTGTAGGCGTCAAGCAGATCAATCTTCTCATTATCCACACAATCAGGCCTTGTTCCCACAGCCATGCCCACGACCCCATCACAGGACAACGCTTCGTCATATAAAGCCTTAAGGTGATCCACCGGGGCATAGGTATTGGTAAAAGA
This sequence comes from uncultured Desulfobacter sp., assembly GCF_963664415.1. Taxonomy (NCBI): domain Bacteria; kingdom Pseudomonadati; phylum Thermodesulfobacteriota; class Desulfobacteria; order Desulfobacterales; family Desulfobacteraceae; genus Desulfobacter; species uncultured Desulfobacter sp. The sequence continues at coordinate 3,351,127 of NZ_OY761445.1, forward strand.
CTGGAAATAAGCAAGAAATTTCCTGGACTTGTATTTTTTTATGGCCCCAATCTTACCGGCCTCAATCTGCTGGGAAATGGAAAGCCCCCTGGCAAAGGCCCCGGTACCAGATCCTTTTGCATTGCAGTAAATACATCCGGCCCGGGATAAACTTCCGTCCCGGTTCGGGCAGGTCAGCCCGGCATCCACGGAAATTTTCTGCACCCGCTCACCAAACAGGCTGCGCAGATAAGCATTGTAATCGGTGTAGCGTTTCAAGCGGTCAGCATCGGCCAAATTCTTCCTCCATTTTCATCCTTTTGTGTTCATACGTTCACCCCTTAAGGCCACAGCCTAACCATACAGATTACAAATGAATTTGCCAAGGTGAAGATTAGCAGCAAGAGCTTGACCAATAGCGACCAGACATTATATTAAGTCCCTGTAAAAAATAGCTAAGGATGTTATGAACACTTTTAAAAACAGATATGACGTCATTGTGGTGGGCGCAGGACACGCCGGATGTGAAGCGGCCTTGGCCGCAGCCCGTATGGGCTGCGACACCCTGTTGCTCACCATTGACATGGACAAAATTGCAGCCATGCCCTGCAGCCCCTCCATCGGCGGCACGGCCAAAGGGCAGCTGGTCAAAGAAATCGATGCCCTAGGCGGCTGGATGGCAAAGGTATCAGACTCTTCGGCCATCCAGTACCGGACCCTGAACACCCGTAAAGGTCCGGCGGTACAATCCACCCGGACCCAGAATGACAAGAACATGTATTCGCGAAACATGAAACTTGTTCTGGAAAAGGCCGAAAATCTGGACCTTAAACAGACCATGGTGGAATCTTTGATCATTGAAACCGATGAAATCAAAGGAATTGCCGACAATACCGGATTTGAATATTTGGCCGCCTGCGTGGTCATTACCACAGGCACCTTTCTGCGGGGTACCGTTCATATCGGGGCATCCAAAATCCAGGCCGGACGTGCCGGAGAATTTGCTTCCACGGGACTGGCCCTGAGCCTTGAATCCATGAACCTTGAGATGGGCAGAATGAAAACCGGCACCCCGCCGCGGCTGCATGCCGATTCTATTGATTTTTCAAAATTCAATGTCCACGGATCAGACGAGGTAATCAAACCCTTCTCCTTTTCTACGACCCAGGTGACAACCCCGATGCTGCCAAGTTTCATGGGGCAGACCAACCCAAACACCCATGCCGTCATCCGCAACAATCTGAAGTATTCAGCCCTGTACGGTGGACAAATCAAAGGCCAATCCGCCAGGTACTGCCCCTCTTTTGAAGACAAGGTGGTAAAATTTCCGGACCGGGACTCCCACCATGTGATTCTGGAATATGAAGGCATCGACTCCAAAGAAATTTATGCATCCGGCCTTGGCAACAGCCTGCCCCTTGAAATCCAGTACCAGGTGGTGCGATCGGTAAAAGGCCTTGAACAGGCCCAGATCATGCGCCCGGCCTATGCCATTGAATACGATTATGTGTCGCCCCTGGAACTTACACCCGCTCTTGAGACCAAAAAGGTACGGGGCCTGTTTTTGGCCGGACAGATCAACGGCACGTCCGGTTATGAAGAGGCCGGAGCCCAAGGGCTGTGGGCCGGGGCCAATGCCGCTGCAAAAATACTCGGCCACCCACCTTTCATCCTGGATCGTTCCCAGGCATATATGGGGGTTATGGTGGATGACCTTGTCACCCGGGGCACCAAAGAACCCTACCGCATGTTTACGTCAAGAGCAGAATACCGGCTGCTGCTCAGAGAAGACAACGCGGATCTTCGCTTAGCCCGGATCGGTTATGAATACGGCCTGACAGATCAAGCACAGCTGGACAAAATTTCCCGGATCAAGGCTGAATCAAAAAAAGAGCTTGATCGGGTCCGCAAAACGGTGGTCAAACCCAGCGATGAAACCAATACCTTTCTCACCAACCACAACTCCAACCCCATTGAGACAGGGGTTCCTTTAACACAACTGCTCAAACGTGCGGAACTCAATTACGACCTGTTAGAACAGATTGCCCCTGCCCCCGAACCTGTCCAGGACCGTGCAGCCCGGCAGGTGGAAATTGAAATTAAATACGAAGGGTATATTCAACGGCAGTACAATGAAATTAAAAAATTTGAAGATCTGGAACGGATAAAAATTCCAACAGAATTTTCCTTTGACGCGGCCCACGGACTGTCCAATGAGATCAGGGAAAAACTCAATCGGATCAACCCTGCATCCCTGGGCCAAGCATCACGCATTGACGGCATGACCCCGGCGGCCATCTCGGTTCTCATGGTGGCCATCCGCGCATTCAGAGAAAACCGGTCTCATTGATGCAAAGGGTGGCTTCGCCGCCCTTGACTTAGACGGGTTGCGCCTTACTTTTATTACACATTTGTACTAAATAACAACTATATACAGCTAAACACAAAGGAATAAGATCTAAAATGGCGCAAGATTACTATAAGACACTTGGAATCGATAAAACGGCGACAGCCGCCGACATAAAAAAGGCATACCGAAAGCTTGCCCTCAAATACCATCCGGATAAAACCCAAGGTGACAAGGCTTTGGAAGATAAGTTCAAGACCATCTCCGAGGCTTACGCAGTGCTTAGTGATCCGGAAAAAAGAAAACAGTATGACACTTACGGGTCTGCAGACTTCCAGCAAAAGTTCTCCCAGGAGGACATATTCAGAAACTTTGATCTGGGCGATATTCTCAAGGAGTTTGGTTTCGGCGGTGGTGGTGGGTTCAACCGGGCCGGCGGTTTTTCCTCTGCATTCAAACAGGGCGGGGCAAGGTCTTCGTTTTCCGGCATGGGGGGCAATCCATTTTCCCAAAACGCAGGACCAGGCGGTGGTTACGGTCGAAAAGCTCCGGCCCGGGGCAAAGATCTGGAATATGAAATTCCCTTAACCCTATACGAATTAATTAATGGTGCCGGAAAAACCATCACCATTTCCCAGGATGGCCAGGCCAAAGCCATTGAGGTAAAAATCCCCAAAGGCTTGACCCAAGGCAAAAAAATCAGACTGGCAGGCAAAGGCGAATCAGGCACAAATGGTGGTCCGGCCGGAAACCTTTACATAAAATCCAGTCCGTCGCTGCCCCAGGGCATCACCATAGAGGGAAACGATATCCTGATGACAAAGGATGTTGGACTCACTCAGGCGCTTTTAGGCGATAAGCTTGAGGTAACCACCCCTTCAGGTAAAACCATCAACCTGACCTTGCCTCCGGGCACCGGACACAAGTCAAAAATGCGATTACCCGGTATGGGAATTCCCCATATGAAAGGAAATGGTTGCGGAGATCTCTATGTTGTGGTTAATATAGAGATGCCGAAGAAATTAAACTCCAAACAGCAGAAACTAATCAAGGAACTTAAAGAAACAGGATTATAATCTAACATGCCTGAACTTATCCCCTTGATTTCCCAACAGGAAATAAAGGAAAAAATCCAGGAGATCGGAAGAAAAATTACCCAGGATTATAACGGTCTTGATCTCGTGGTTGTGGGGGTTCTCAAGGGCTCTTTTATTTTTTTGGCCGATCTTGTCCGGCAGATCACCATTGATCATGAAATTGATCTGGTGGGTGCGTCATCCTATGACGGCACGTCATCTACCGGACAGATCATGTTTACAAAAAAACCGGATCTTAAACTTAAAGGACGTGATGTACTGCTGGTGGAAGATATCGTGGATACAGGCCGGACCCTCGCCAAAACTGTCGAATCCATGCGGCTGTTAAATCCCAGATCCATAAAGATATGCGCGCTGATTGATAAACATGAACGCCGGGAAATGCAACTTAATGTGGATTATTCATGTTTCTGCCTTAAAAAGGGGTTTATCGTAGGTTACGGGCTGGACTACAATGAAAAATACAGAAACCTACCGGCAATCTTTGATTTAAAAATTTAAAGTTAATTGATATTACTGTGTCAATAAGTTCTTAATTGACTTTCATATTTTGTTGTAGGTTGGGTCTGGGTGCTGAGAAACCAGATCAACCCATGGTTGTTATTCAAATTAAGGGGATACCCAATGATAATTACCTGCGAAAAGTGCGCAACCCGGTTTGTGCTTGATGACGCCTTAATTAAGCCTGAGGGATCAATGGTCAGATGCAGCAAGTGTCGGCATGTTTTTACAGCCTTTCCAGTGGAATATCCGGAAATTGAGCTCTCCGACCAATCAGAACCCCAAGAACAAGACATCCCCTTCGATGAATCACAGCTTCAAGACCAATTAGATTTTAACCTATCACAAGATGACGATTCCGATAAAGACAGCGCTTCGCACAGCCATGGCGAAGACCCGGAAGATACGGACATTGATTTCTCAGAAATTGAATTCGAGGTACAGGCGTTTCAAGAAAAGGCGCATGAACAACAGGCAGACACAAAAGCCTCGGATTCCCAGGACCTGGACATTGAGTTCGATACGGCGGATTTTGAGATAGATGAACCGGGACTGGACTTCCAGGATGATGACCTTGAACTGGAAACCCAGGGAATTGAAATCGGAAAAATTGAAGATAGTACCGAATCCCCGCCGGCATCAGCATCCGAACAGTCTGATATGGCCGATATTGAAATCAGCTTTGACCAGGATAACGATGCAGATCTTGATCTCGACGGGCTATCCTTTGATCTGGAAGACTCAGCCGAAGAGGCGCTGTCCATTGATGATCTTGAATTAGAAACCCAAAATGATGGCGACTCGGACCTTGAATTAGAAGCTGACTCCCAAGAAGATCTTATTCTTGAAGAAGATGATGATGATGGCCTGGATTTATCCCACGACCCCGAAGACGCCCTGACTGACGACTTTGCCCACCAGGAAGAAGAAACAATTGAAGCGCAACCGGATATAGAACAAAAGGCGTTTCCTTCAGATGACATCAAGATTGAACCGGATGACATTGATGTAACGCCGGATGACCAGTATGCCGACGAAAAAATTGAACAAGGCGTATCAGAACAGGATAAATTTGCAGAATATGATACGGTATTGGAACAGGAGACAGAACCGGAAGATACCGATATAACCATTCCGGACCCTGACGAAGAAGACGATGCCGCTCCGCTGCGTCAGACTGATGACGAAATAGAGCTCTCCACAGAAACACTGATAGAACAAACACCATCGATTACGCCGCTGTCCGCACAAAGTGTCCGCCAAAAACGAAGCTCAAAGAAGAAAAAAGGGACAAGCCCGGCAGTGAAAATTCTGTTGGTACTGGTGCTGCTCCTCTTGGCTGCCTATGTGGCAATCATTGGCCTTGGCATAAACGTTCCAGTGGTGTCTGACATTCAAATTCCATTTATCAGTCAGTGGATTGCCCCCAAACAAGCTCCCCAGGAGCCACTGAAACCCACACTGGACGAACCCAGTATTAACGGCCGGTTTGTTTCCAATAAAAGTGCAGGAGATCTGTTCATTGTCACAGGCAGAGTTAAAAACCCGTCTGATAAGGCTGTCAGCTTCATCCGGGTTAAAGGAACCCTGATGAAAAAAAACAATATCAAAGCAGGAACCCAGATTGCCTATTGCGGCAATATAATTTCCGATGAGACTCTTAAATCCGACAATATCTCGGATATAACCAAGCAGATGGGGGTCAAACAGGGAAATGAGAATATCAATGTTAATATTAAACCCGGCGCATCGGTCAGGTTTATGCTGATTTTTTCCAATCTGCCCGAGGATCTGGCCAATTTCACCGTAGCGTTGGAGGGTTTTGAGCCGGCACAGGAATAGATTGACCCTGTATTCAAGGTGCTATTTAAAATAAATTAAAATTTTATTTGACACAAACACAAACACTGTGCTATTTAATCCTGGTTTTTGTGGCGACGTAGCTCAGATGGTCAGAGCATGCGGCTCATATCCGCAGTGTCCGGGGTTCAATTCCCTGCGTCGCTACCAGAATTTACAATGGCCCCTGTTTTTCAGGGGCTTTTTTGGTTTCCCCCCCTGTTAATGTTTCAAATCCAAAACAAGCTGTCGAATATCATCCGGTGTCGTATGGCAGCAGCCACCGATGAGTCTGGCACCACATTTTACCCATTGGATTGCCATTTCACCAAATGAAGGCATACCCGGCTTTGGTGCCCACGATTTGGTCAAATTGTTATAGACCTCACCCTTATTGGGATATACCACCACAGGTTTATCGGTCACGGATCGGATCTCTCCTATAATGGCGCTTACGTGAACCGGATCCGTGCAATTGATCCCTATGGCTGCTACACAGGGTTTATCATCCAGCCATTGGGCACAGTCCCGAACCGCTTCTCCACTGTTGATATGCTGCCCGTCCCGTGCACTGAAGCTGAACCAGACAGGGATCATATCCAAATCCACCGCCAAATCATCCAATAGTCGAACAAGGGCTCTGGCCTCGGCAAAGCAAGGCAGGGTTTCACAGGCCAAAAGATCGGGCCCGGCTGAAATCAATGTCTTCAATCTTTCTTTGTGAAAATCAACCAATTCATCTTCACTGATGCCGTAGAGGCCCGTGTATTCAGATCTATCCGCCAGAAAGGCCCCGTAGGGACCAACCGATGCAGCCACCAGGGGTTTCATCCGGTTGACCCGGTTGATTGGATCTGCCCAGAACCTGTCCACGACCGTTTTTGCCAGCAAAACAGCAGACCGGATTAGCTTTCGGGCCTGTTCCGGGCTATACCCATACCGCTCAAGCCCTTGGAAAGTGGCCTGGTAACTTGCCGTAATCAGGCAATCCGCACCCGCATGAAGATAATCCATATGAACCGCCGCAATCATGTCAGGATTATCTGCCAAAAGCCGGGCCGACCAGAGCGGGTCATCAAGGTTGCACCCCCGGCGCTCAAGCTCGGTGCCAAGCGCGCCGTCAATGATCAGATATTTTTGCTGTTCAAGGTACTTGCCGATCAAATCAGCCATAACATGCCTTCTTTTGCTCTTCTCATATTTATAGATTCCTGCCCAAAGAATAACAAATCCATGGTTGAATTTAAAAAGTAAACATTAACCACCTTGACTTTTTTGATTCAAATCCAAAATTATGGTAGATTTCTCAAAGTACCAGGCTATTTATTAAATAATGGGAGTACCTATGCCAGGCGTATATGACATTTGTGTCCAAGACCATTTTGCAGCAGCCCATTCCCTGAGGGGCTATGACGGCAACTGCTCAAATCTGCACGGCCATAACTGGATTGTAGAGGCGCACATACGGTGCACCAAACTCAACCAATTAGGCATGGGCATAGATTTCAGGGATATCAAAAGTGTGGTCAAGGATGTTTTAAGCAAGCTGGATCACACCAACCTTAATGAAGTTGCCGAATTCGGATCAATCAACCCCACGGCTGAAAATCTGTCAAAATTTCTCTATTCTGAACTGTGCAGGCGCCTGAACACCGAATTCATCAAAGTCAAGAAAGTCGTAGTATTCGAAAGTCCGGGCTGCGGATCTTCCTACCGGGAGATATAAGTGTCCCTGGACATCTGCGAAATTTTTTACAGCCTGCAGGGGGAATCCATCTGGGCGGGCCTTGCCTGTGTGTTTGTCCGGCTTTCCGGATGCAATCTGTCCTGTTCCTGGTGTGATACCACCTATAACGCAGCAGATCCCACCCCTATGACCATAAGTCAGATCGTGGACAAAGTGGCAGCCTTTGACTGCCCCATGGTTGAAATTACCGGCGGCGAGCCGTTGATTCAGACCCAGACACCGGCATTGATATCCGAACTGCTGGAAAAAGGATATCAGGTGCTGCTGGAAACCAATGGGAGCCTGAGCATTAAACCTGTGGACCCCGCCTGTACCCGCATCATGGATGTGAAGTGCCCTTCGTCCGGCGAAGCCGGGTCATTTCTTTTTGACAACTTTAATCACATGACAGTTCGGGATGAAATAAAATTTGTCGTGGGTTCACGGCAGGACTATGAATATGCCGCATCCATTATTCAAACACACCTTGGGCACCATCCCAGAGAAAAGATCCACATTTGCCCGGTTTTTGACTGTATTGAACTTTCGGACCTGGCGGCATGGATACTTAAAGACAGACTGGGTGCAAGACTGTCCCTTCAACAACACAAAATCATCTGGGATCCGGATTTAAGAGGAGTATAACCCATGACAAAAAAAGCCGTTGTTCTCTCATCTGGGGGAATTGACTCCACCACTGCCATGGCCATTGCCAGGGACAGGGGGCTTGATATTTACAGTTTAAGCTTCAGGTACGGCCAGCGCCACAGCGTAGAGTTGGAATGTGCAAAGAAAGTGGCGTTGCACCTGGGGGCCTGTGACCATAAAATTGTGGATATTGATTTGCGCCAGTTTGGGGGCTCTGCGCTCACAGACGACATTGCCGTACCCAAACACGAGAGCGTTTCACAAATTGATCAATCCCAAATCCCCGTCACCTATGTACCGGCCAGAAACACTATCTTTTTATCCTATGCCATGGCCTGGGCCGAGGTGCTTAAAGCCGAAGCGATTTTCATCGGCGTCACAGCCGTGGATTATTCAGGATATCCGGACTGCAGGCCCCAATTTATTGACGCATTTCAGACCATGGCCAACCTGGCCACAAAAACCGGGATAACCAAAGAGACGGTTTTGACCATTGAAACGCCTTTGATCCAAATGTCAAAATCCGAAATAATCACCACCGGCCATGGGTTGGGCGTGGACTACAACCTGACCATCTCCTGTTATGATCCAGACGGCCAGGGCCGCTCCTGTGGGAAGTGCGACTCCTGCCTGCACCGCAAAAAAGGATTTACCGAGGCCGGTATCCCTGATCCGACCATCTACGCATAGGATTTGACCAGCGCATTAAAAGAAATTATGACATGAGCACCTCGTCTAAGGATTTAGTACTAAAAATATTTGAAAAATGCGCAGGAAGCTGCGGGTGTAACGTTTGTAGAACGCATTTGGATGAAGATTGCCTGTTTTTCACCGAACTTTACAGATTGGATGACGAAGTGATTGAACAGGGGGGAATACTTGATAATAAAACTGTATCTCAACTGCTTGACCTTTGCACGATGTGTGGGCTGTGCCCCTGCCCTGATATCAGAATGCTCATTCTTCAAGCAAAAGCGGCCAATGCCGATGAAAACGGTATTCCCCTGACAGACAGCATTGTGGCTGATATTCAAAAAGCCGGCAAATTAGGGACATTGCTGAGCCATGCCGCCAACCCGGTGAACAGATGCAACACCACCGCTTCAATTGTAAAAAAAGTATTGAAAATAGATCCTAACAGACAACTTCCCAGGTTTCCGGATCAAAATTTTTTCCAATGGGCCAAGAACAAAGGTCATCATTTAGAAAAAAGGGATTCAGCCAATACTGAACAAAAAGTTGCCTACTTTGCAGGTTGCAGTGCCGGATATTTTTTCCCGGAAGTTGGAAAGGCTACGGTCAATTTCCTTGAGCGCTTAGGGGTCAAGGTTTTTGTACCAGAACAAAACTGCTGCGGTATGCCCCTTTTAATGGAAGGCCAAAAAAAAAAGCGCTGGAGAAAATAAGGGCCAATATTGAAACATTGATGCAGGCTGTCAACAATGGTTATAAAATAATATGCTCCTGTCCGACATGCGGCTATTTTTACAAGAAACTGCTGCTTGAAAACGCCTATTTTTCCCAAGCCGCCCAGGAGCGTTTACAAACCCGGAACAATGAAATAAAGGTGCCTTTGGGTTCCGGAGCAAGTAAATTTCTTTCACTTCCCAAAGCAATTTATCAGAAAGTGTTTAAGGATGATGGTTATTTTTCATCAATCGCCCCCATGGACAGAATCGATCTGTCACAAGCGGTCCTGGATCTTGGAGAGTATTTATTATCTTTTCAGCAAACGCATGATTTGACATTCAAAATAAACACCTCCGAAACATCTTTGATCTATTTTGCCTCTTGTCACCAAAGAGAACAGGACATCGGTCAACCCTACCTCAAAATTTTTTCAACCATCCCGGAGGCAGATATGATTCAAGTAGGCGGTGCTTTGAGTTGCTGCGGAATGGGTGGGCATCTGGGATATAAAAAATCATTTCACAAACAGAGTTTAAAGACAGGGCAGTCTGTATTTAACGCGTTTGAATCTGAAAAAGATCGAACAATTGTAACCGATTGCCTGAGCTGCCGGTTACAGTTTTCCCACGTCTTTGATCGAAAAATCGTTCATCCCATTGAACTTCTGGAAATATAGCTGTAAACAGCTTCTATGAATTCCGGGGAATTGACAGGACGTGTTCCCCGGAATTGTTTGAAATTATCAAGCGTTCCGGGCCGCCGCTATTGCGGAAAGCACCTTGTCCGGTGTGGCCGGAAGGTTTGTAACCAGAGCACCGCAGGCATTTTCAATGGCGTTGATGACAGCCGGCGCTGTTGAAACCATGGACATCTCCCCAACCCCGGTGGAGCCAAGGGTTCCCCGCTTTCTATGCGTTTCTCTAAAAAACACCTCCATGTCAAAGGCGGTTTTCATGGTGGGGAATTTAAACGTACGCCAGTCTTTTGTTTTTCCGGCGATATACTGTTCACGAAGGGCATATCCCACCCCCATGTCCATGCCGCCTTCCATCTGGCCCGTAAAGTTATTGGGGTTTATAACAGGCCCTGCGTCAACCACAGCGGTCATTTTTAATACCTTGACCTCTCCTGTTTCTGTGTTGACTTCCACTTCGGCCAGTTGGATGGAATGTGTATCAGATTCCGTTGACGGTCCCTGGCCTGTTTCCGGATCCAGGGGCGCGGTTTGAAATGTTGATTTATTCCCCGCGTAACGGGTGGGCTTTTCTGCGGCCTTAAAGTCCTCGAACCGCTTTGATCCGACTTCATCCATGGCCTGCTTCAATTGCTTTAAGGCATCTACGGTCGCACCGCCAACCATCAAGGTGACCCTACTGCCGGAAGCAGGCCCTGCGGCTGTAGTTTTTTCCGTTGTCCGGCTAACGGCGCGAACCTTGTCAAGGGGCAGCTCCAGCACCTGTGCGGCCAGCTGGGTAAGCATGGAATCATTGCCTTCTCCCGGGTCTGCGGCCGCAGCATATACGGTTACCCCGTCATCGGGGTCCAGCTCCACAGCCGAGGTGGATTTATCGGCCGGAAAACCAATGCCGAAGGCAGCCGCCCCCAGACCGATCCCGCGTTTAACAGGTCCCGTGTTATCATGGGCCTTTGCATCTGCCAAGGCCCTTTCATAATGGGGTAAAATATCATCGCACAGTTCGGGAAACGGCCACACATCGTCCTGGACATGCCCGGTTGCCTTGGTCAGCCCTATTTTAAGGCTGTTTTGTTTCCTGAACGCCAGCGGGTCCATATTTAGTTTTCGGGAAAGCATATTCATGCCGCACTCAAGGGCATAATGCGCCTGTGGGGGGCCTGCACCCCGGGCGGCACTTCCCCAGGGGTTATTGGTATAAACAAGCTTTGAAGCCACCTTGATGTTGGGCACATAATAAGAGCTTGTCAGCATTTGAAGGGCCCGGTTGATAATGACGTTGCCGATGGAGTGATACGCACCGTTATCTACGAATATATCCATTTCAAGGGCTGTGAGTTTGCCCTTCTCGTCAGCACCCATTTTCAATTGGATGTCAAAGGGGTGGCGTTTGGAGCTGATCATCATGGATTCCGCAAGGCTTGGAATGTAACGTACGGGCCGCTTGAACTTCAATGCAGCAGCCGCCGCTATCCCCTCGGTGAAGACTTCCAGTTTCATACCGAACTGGCCACCGGAAAAAGGCTCTTCATAACGAATGTTATCGTATCCGAGCGCAGTCTGCAATGTTGCCATGTGAAGATGGATGTTAATACTGCGGCCCATCACCACCAAAACGGCATCCTGACCCTCTCCTTCCATGTAGGCCACACTGTTTTCAGGTTCCAGCGGGGCCTGATGGTTTAACTGGGTGGTAAAATTTTGTTCAATCACGGCGGCCGCTTTTTTGAACCCGTCGTCCGTATCCCCTTTGATCAAAGGCTGGGAAAAACATAGATTGGGCGTATGGGGATGAATCTGTGGCGCATCAGGTTCCATGGCCCGGGCGGTGGTGGTCACCTCAGGTAACAGCGTATATTGCACCTCCACGGCCTGGGCAGCAGCCAACGCCTGTTCACGGGTGTGGGCCACCACGGCGGCGACCGCATCCCCCATGGTCCGCACCCGGTCTTCACACAGGATAGGGCGGTCTTCCACAACATATTTCAAACGGTTGGTGCCTTTGATATCTTCGGCAGTCAGTGTGCCGATAAAGCCCGGCATTTTTTCGGCCCTGGAAAAATCTATTTTTTGAATCATAGCATGCATGTGAGGGCTTCGTACCACGGCGATTTCCACAGCATCCGGCATGAGGATATCCGAGGTAAAGGCAGCGGTGCCGCATGCTTTAATCATGGCCGACGGCCTGGAGTGTGAAACGCCGATTTTGGGGTCGGTGGGTAAAGGGGTGATCTCTTCAGGTGTTTTGTCGCCCCTGAGAAACTGGGCGGCCAGTTGCACGGCTTCAATGATTTTTACATAACCTGTACAGCGGCAGATATTGCGGCGCAACGCGTGCTTGATCTCTTCAATCGTGGGATTAAGATTGGTGTCCAGCAAGGCTTTGGCCGCCATAATCATGCCGGGCGTACAGAATCCGCACTGGATCGCCCCTGACAAGGCAAACGCATGCTGAATAAGATGCGGGTTTTCCGGCGTGCCTACCCCCTCAATGGAGATCACAGACGCCCCATCAAGTTTATCTACTTTGGTCAGACACGACAATACCGCTTTTTTATTGACGATGACGGTGCATGCGCCGCATTGCCCTTTTCTGTCACAGGATTGTTTGGTGCCGGTCAGGTTTAACTGCTCCCGGAGCAAATCAAGCAGAACCAGGTTTTTATCGGCAATCACCTCTCTTTCGCAACCATTGATCGTTAAAGCAATTTTCTTCATTTTTAATCCTTGGTTTACTATGCACGGTTAAATACGAAATAAATCAAAATATAATTTTCAAATGGTGGTGCGGTCCGTGCCGGGAATCTCCCGTTCATGGATTCCCAGCAGGAACAAAAGGCCATCCAGGCCCATGGTGGAAATGGTATTGGCGGCTTTTTCCCGGACAACGGGCTTGGCATTAAAGGCCACACCGAGTCCGGCAATGGAAATCATAGGCAGGTCATTGGCACCGTCACCCACGGCAATGGTCTGCTGGATGGACAGATTTTCTTTTTTTGCCAGCTCACGCAAAAGGTCGGCCTTTTTCTGTCCGTCCACTATTTCGCCGGTAACGCCCCCTGTGACTTCGCCATTCTCTATTTCAAGGGTGTTGGCAAATACATAATCAAACCCCAGTATCTCTTTAAGATAATTGCCCACAAAGGTAAAGCCGCCGGAAAGGATGGCAAGTTTGTAGCCAAGGCCCTTCAAGGTCCGGGTTACCAGATCGGCCCCGTCGGTCAGCGGCAGGCTTCGGGCCAGACCCTGGATATCCTTCTCCTTTAATCCTTTGAGCAGGGACACACGCCGCCTGAAACTCTCTTTGAAATCAATTTCCCCGCGCATGGCGGATTCCGTGATCTGGGCCACCTGATCACCGACTCCGGCCAGTTTTGCCAGTTCATCAATCACCTCAGCCTGGATCAATGTGGAATCCATGTCGAACACAACAAGTTTACGGTTTTTACGATAGATATTGTCTTCATGAAAGGAGATATCAATGCCCAGATCCTGGGAGATGTGAATGAACCTGCCCTTCATATCGGGAATGCTTTTAGGGGTGCCGGATACGGCAAACTGAATACAGGCCATGGGGGGCTCCGAAGGTCTTTTCAGGGACCTGCGGCCGGACATACGGGTAATGGAATCAATGTTCAGATCATGATCGGTAATCACAGTGGAGACAGCGGAAATCTGGGCTGTGGTGATAGCCCGGCCCATGACCGTGATAATCCGGCGCTCCTTATCCTGGGTCTGGACCCAGGTTTCATAGTCGTTGGGCGCCACAGGCGAAACATCCACGGCCAGCCCCATTTTGTGTCCTTCAAAGATCAGATCCTTAAACATCAGGGAAAAATCCTGGGAACACGGAATATCCACCAGCATACCCAATGAGATATGTTCATGAATGACAGCCTGGCCAATATCCAGTATGCTCACCCGATACTGGGCCAGAATGGTTGAAATCCTTGCGGTAAGCCCTTTTTGGTCCTTGCCCGTAATGCTGATAAGAACGATATCGCCCATATTCTATCCCCTGTCGTATTTAATCTTTAAAAGTATATTCTCGTTGTGCCGAGCCTAATTTATAGCCCCGGCATTTCAATCTGTAAAGTCGTTTCGGTCCATCTGCCGGACCAGATCTGCCAGGGTCTTTTTTTGATTCAGGGACGGATCATCCAGCACCTTTTCAAATAAAAATGCCTTAACCTTTCCAATGGCCGGACCCTGGGGCAGGCCTAATACGTCCTGGATATCACGACCTGAAATATCAAGGTCATTTATATTAAATGCCGTTTGTTCATTCATGGTGTCCAGGATTTTTCCCAGGCGCAGGCGAATATCCCCAAGGGTGTATGGTTTTTTAACCGGATTCAAATTGCTTTTTTTATCGGCAATGCGCATACGTAAAAAATCCTGGTAGGACAGGTTGAGATCATCCAGCATGGCCAGAAGCCTGCGTACTGCTCTGGCAGTGGTATCTGCTTTTAAAGGACGCATGTGCCCCCGGACCAGGGCGTAGATGTAATCCATGTCCTTTTTGGAAAACCGCAGACGTTCAAGATCATCCAGCATGGCCTGGGTGAATTTTTGATGCCCCGGAAACGTGTTCCGTCCCTCTTTGATTTCCAGTGCATCCTTTTTCCCTGTGTCATGAAGAAAGCCGGCCAGCCGCAGTGTGGGCATGGATGCCGGCAGGGCATCTCCCACCAGAAGGTTATGTTCAAATACGGTTTCCCCGTGGTGGGGGCCGCCATCCAGACCATAGCAGCGGTCAAGGCTTGGCAAAATATAAAGCAAAAGCCCTGTATCATGAAGCAGATTAAAAAAGCCCGATGGTTTATCCATGCCCATGGCCTTGATAATTTCCCTTTGAATCCGGTCTGCGGTCCCTTGGGCCGTAATTTTATGCGCCTGGGCACAGATGGCATCAAAGGCTTTAGGCTCGATTTTGAACCCGAAACGGGCAGCAAACCGGCAGGCTCTGACCATGCGCACGGGGTCTTCTTCAATTCGATCAAAGGGGTCACGGGTGAATCGGATGGTTTTGGTTTCAATATCCGCCTGTCCCCCAAAGGGGTCTGCCAGGGTCCGTGTTTTGGGATCCCAGACCATGCTGTTGATGGTGAGATCACGGCGGCCAAGGTCTGTGGCCGGAAAAGTATGGCCTTCCGCCACAGCCTTTTTATCTGCAGGCCTGCAGGTCGCCACCTCCACCTTGTCAACCAGGGTTACGGCAAAAGATTTCCCCACATATTTAGGATCTTGATCCGCAAACAGCCAGGCCAAGTCGTCGGGCAAGGCATTGGTAAGGATATCCACATCCTCGGGGGCTATGCCCAGAAGAGCGTCCCGAACAGCCCCGCCGGCCAGAAAAGCTTGATAGCCGGAGGTCCACAGGGTTTCAAGAATGTTGGAAACGGGAGTCTGAACCTGGATGTTTTCCAGGATGTCGGAAGGAGAACGCATACAAAACATCTTTTTGCTTGATGATCAAGTTTTCAGGAAATTGTTTTCCAACATAAAACTTGGGCAAATTAACAAAAACTTGATCATTGAATTTTTAGTAGACCCCAAACACAGACGAACCACACCCGGGGCATTTATTGGTCTGGGTTAAAAGGTTTTCCACTGAATAACCAAATCGTTTGATAACTGTCTGTCCGCAGTCCGGACAGCAGGTATTTTCCCTGGCACCGGGTACATTGCCGGTATACACATTAACAAGTCCGGTCGACAGAGCGATATCACAAGCCTCTTCAAGGGTTTCCACAGGTGTCGGCTCTGTCTGGGTCAACTGAAATGCCGGGTGAAACCGGGATAGATGCCAAGGGGTCGAAGGCCCCAGTTCCCCGGCAATGAACGACGCCATCTGCCCAAGGTCGCTGGGATCATCATTAAGTCCGGGGATCACCAGAGTGGTCACCTCAACCAGAAGTCCTAAATCCACCATGGTCTTCAACGTCTGTTTAACCGGTTCCAGTCGCCCATTGCAATACTGTTTATAAAACCCATCGGAAAAAGATTTAAGATCTACGTTGGCGGCATCTAATACCGCAGCCGAGGCTTGCAGCAGTTTAGGACTCATAAATCCGTTTGTGACAAGAATATTGGCAAGTCCCGCATCCTTTGCCAGCATAGCCGTATCCAAAACCAATTCAAAAAAAACCGTGGGTTCGGTATAGGTGTAAGAGATACTTTGGCATCCCTGTTCCACAGCTTTTTCAACAATGGCTTCAGGCTTCATGGCTTGGCCTGCAAGGCGGCCTGTAAAAGGGTTTGTCTCCTGGCCATGAACTTGGGATATATCGGCATTCTGGCAGAATCGACAATTAAAATTGCATCCGGGCGCGGCAATGGAATAAGAGAGGGAGCCCGGTTTAAAATGAAAAATGGGTTTTTTCTCAATGGGGTCCACGCCGGCGGCCACCACCCGGTCGTACACCAAAGAAAAAAGCTGGCCATCCCGGTTCTCCCGGACACCGCAAACACCGGTATGTCCGGAGGCAATCGTGCAGTAATGATTGCAAGCCAGGCATTTGACCTTACCGTCTGCCAGGGGTTCATAAAGACGGGCACGTATCATTCTTTCACCTTGAATCCTAACGCCAGGCCTGTGGCCGGCTTATTAATTTTATGACACCGGGTTTTCAATACCAGGGGCCGGGTACGAAACTTAGGCACCGGCTTGATGCGCATGCCAATGAAGCCGCCAAAGTAAGACCACTGGATCAGGCGAAGACTTTCCACCCAGGCGATCAGACTCCCGGACAGCAGTGGGAACTGTATGGTTGTCCGCCATTTTACAGGCACTTTCCCCAATATTGAGGTCATCATGATTTTCAGCTCCCACACACTGAAAAATTGGGCATGGCTGTACATATCCGGAAAAAAAAAGCCTTTAATCCGCCGGGCCATATTCTGGGGAGCATACCAGTTATGAACGCCGATTACCACCTGTTCCCGAGCCACCCGGCAGGCCTCTTCGATGGCCTTGGCCGGCCGCCCTGAAAATTCAAGACTGAAAAACAGCAATGCCGTATCAAAAGCATTATCTTCAAAGGGTAAATCCTCGGCCATACCCCGGTGTAAGTCAACCTGCCGGCCGAGCCGTTCAGCAGCCTTGTCCAGCATATATGGGGAAGGATCAATACCGGTAAGGTTCATGCCCCGACCCATAAAAGGTGCAAGACTCAATCCCGTGCCGCAACCAATGTCCAGTAACCGCTTCCCCGCCTGGGGGTTAATCAAAGCGCTGATCAATTGAATTTCAAGGTCAAGGCAATGTTTGCCCCGGCCTTTTTCAAAAAAGGCATCATAGTCCTGGGCTTCGTTGAAACCAAATTCATATGTCATGATCAGGCCTTTTTTTTCAAAGGGGTTGATGTTCAAAGGCCAGGCTAAAAAAACCAGCCTTTTTCTCTTTCATCATTAATCAACGATATTAACATAACGCACTCTCTGGAAAAAGCAATCAAACCTATTAAAAAACGGACAACCCCTAAACTATAAAGGATTTTACAGGCCGACAAAGAAATGAATTGGAATTTCCTATGGCAGGTAGGATAACGGACACATCGCAAAGAACGGTACGTTTAGGCGCTTCGACGAACAAAAAAACAAGCAAAAGTAAAAAATTATTTTTCCGGGTCCCTCATCTATTCGTATCAGATCTTTTTCTTTTTTTGTACCAGTCATACCCTTTATATAACTTGTCCATGCACGTGGGGCACAGACCATGGGTAAAGGTCAGATAAGAATGGGCCTCAAAATATCTGTCCACGTCATTCCAGAATCCTTTATCATCCCGGATTTTCTTACAATGTGAACACATAGGCAAAAGGCCGCGCAGGGTTTTAAGCTCGACATGGGTTTTGATGCGGGCCAGAAGTTCAGCCGAATGAAAGGGTTTTGTGACATAGTCAACCCCGCCCACATCAAATCCCTTTACAATATCCTGGGCATCAGACTTGGCCGTTAAAAAAATCACCGGAATATTATGAGTGGGAAATTCGGCTTTTAACTGTTCACAGACCGCATACCCATCCATATCCGGCATCATGACATCTAAAAGGATGAGATCCGGGCATTCGGATTTTACAAACGTCAGGGCCTGGGCCCCGCTTTGGGCCATAGCAACTTCATATCCGTTATCGGAAAGCAGCTTCCCAAGGAACTGAAGATTCTGAGGTTTGTCATCAACTGTCAAAATAAGACTTTTATTGACCATTGAGATGCTCCGAGGACAATATTATGGATTAATCACCACAGTTACATGAACCACAGCAGCCAGAATCGCAGCCCCCGTCTTTGGTGCCACAGCTGCTTGCCGGGGGTTCCAGCCCGGTTTCAGCAATGGTGATATCAAAAGTAAGGGTTTTACCGGCCAGAAAATGGTTCACGTCCATGGTGACGCTTGTCTCGCTTATTTTTGCCACCTGCGCAGGAACCGGCTGACCTGCCGGGTTCTGGAGCTGAAGCTGAAGGCCTTCTTTCAGTTCCATCTCCGGTGGAAATTGGGCCCTTGGGATGTCTACCATGGCGTTTTCATCTCTTGGGCCGTATCCCATTTCAGGTGGAATGGTTACGGTTTTAGCTTCCCCTTTTTTCATACCGATAACAGCCTGGTCAAAGCCTTTAATCAGCATGCCCGCATCAACGGTAAAGGTCAGCGGTTCTCTGCCCTCTGAGGAGTCAAACACATCTCCGTTTTCTAATTTCCCTGTATAATCAACGGCAATGGTATCCCCTGATTTAATTGCTTCTGTCATAAAACTATTCCTTCCAGCCGGCGGCAGTTCCGACCGTTATGGTGGTTTTTCCGAAAACGTTTGTCCGGAAAAATAAGAACCATCCTTTTTTGAGGATGGTTTAAACAAAGTAAGTTGAAATCATAGAAGAAAAACGAAAAGATGTCCAAAAGTATTTTAAAATTTAATGTTTTCTGTTCAATGAAATGTGGTATGGTCGGACAAGACCTATTTAAGATAAGGATAAATAATACCATGGAACTTTTAAAAATTATTGCTGCAATTATTCTTCCGCCGGTAGGTGTATTTTTTCAGGTCGGCATTGGGAAGCATTTTTGGTTGAATATTCTTTTAACCCTTCTTGGTTATATTCCAGGAATTGTGCATGCCATCTGGGTAATAGCCAAAAACAAATAATTTTTTGCGCAGAAATTGCGGTCTGAAACTGCTGTGACATATCAAAATTTAAAGGGCAGATACCGGTGTACATCGGTATCTGCCCTTTTATATTATTCTAAAGAATCAGACCTGGTTATCCCATGAACGGATAGCCGTAATTTACGGGGGGTACCAGGGTCTCCTTGATGGTCCGGGGGGATGCCCAGCGGATCAGGTTCAGGTAGGAGCCTGCTTTGTCGTTGGTGCCGCTTTTACGGGCTCCGCCAAAGGGCTGCTGGCCGACCACAGCGCCTGTGGGTTTGTCATTGATATAAAAGTTTCCGGCGGTGTGGGTCAACCGGGCCATCAGGGCATTGACCACTTCGCGATCCCGGGCAAAAATTGCACCGGTCAGGGCATATGGGCTTGTGTTGTCCAGGATGTCCAGGGTGGCTTGAAAATCTTTATCCTCATACACATAAGCCGTGAGCACCGGTCCGAAGATCTCTTCGGCCATGGATTCATAATCCGGTGTTTTGGCCTGGATCACGGTGGGATGAACAAAATAGCCCTTGGACTTGTCCCGCTGACCGCCGATGATCACTTCGGCATCGGAAGATGCTTCTGCCCGTGAAATGTAGCCATCGATATTATCAAAGGATTTTTCATCGATCACAGCATTCACAAAGTTTGTGAAATCGGTCACCGGGCCTACCTTGATTTCAGCTATTTTCTCTTTGAGCTGATCCTGAACGGCCGGCCACAGGGATGCCGGTACATAGAGGCGTGAACATGCAGAGCATTTCTGGCCCTGGAACTCAAAGGCCCCACGGATGATGCCGGTGACAAGTTCATCCACATCGGCACTGGCATGGGCAAAAATATAGTCTTTGCCGCCGGTTTCTCCCACAATCCTGGGATAAGAAACATAGGTTTCAATGTTTTCAGCCGCTTTTTTCCAAAGATTCTGGAATACGCCTGTGGAACCGGTGAAGTGCATGCCTGCAAAATACTTATGGGCGAACAGAATGTCACCAATCTGGGAACCATGTCCCGGAATAAAGTTGATAACACCTTCGGGAAGGCCAGCTTCCTTCAAAATCTCCATCACATAGTAATTGGACAAAACTGCGGTAGTGGAAGGTTTCCAAACAACAGTATTGCCCATCATGGCAGGAGAGGTGGGCAGGTTGCCGGCAATAGCCGTAAAGTTAAACGGGGTTAAGGCGAAAACAAATCCTTCAAGGGGACGGTATTCCAGGCGGTTGTAAACCCCTTTTTCGCTGAACGGCTGATTGGCGTAGATCTCTTCCATGTAGCTGACATTGAAGCGTAAAAAGTCCACCAGCTCGCAGGTGGAGTCAATTTCAGCCTGGAAAGCATTTTTGGACTGACCCAGCATGGTTGCCGCATTTATTTTGGCCGAATATTTCTGGGAGATCAAATCCGCTGCCTTCAAAAAGATTGCCGCCCGCTCCTGCCAGTTCATAGTCTCCCATGCTGCTTTTGCTGACAGGGCTGCGTCCACAGCAGCCTTGATCTCTTTTTCACCTGCCAGGTGCACTTTACCCAGCACATGACCATGGTCATGGGGGCAGACCACATCACGTACATCACCGGTTTTAATCGCTTCACCGTTGATAATCACCGGAATTTCCACCTGCTCTGCCATCTGGCGGCCAAGCTCTGCGGACAATGCCCCACGTTCCGGGCTGCCCGGTGCAAACATCTTGACAGGTTCATTATACGGTTTTGGTATTGTAAATATGCTGTTTGTCATTTTATAACTCCTTTTTAAAACTATGTTGTGCTATCCAATATTAAATTCGATACCCTGGGCCAGCGGTAGTTCCTTGCCCCAGTTAATGGTGTTGGTTTGACGTCTCATGTACACTCTCCATGCATCGGACCCGGATTCCCGGCCACCGCCGGTCTCTTTTTCACCGCCGAATGCGCCGCCGATTTCAGCACCGGAGGTGCCCAGGTTTACGTTGGCAATGCCGCAGTCCGAGCCTTTATGTGACAAGAACCTTTCCTGGTAATGCAGGGATGTTGTAAAAATTGCAGAAGAAAGCCCCTGGGGTACGTCATTGTGCAGTTCAAGGGCTTGATCAAATGTATTATATTCAATGATATACAGGATGGGGGCAAAGGTTTCACTCTGGACAATGGGAAACTCATTTTTCACTTCAGCCACAGCCGGACTCACATAATGCCCGCCTTCACAACCGGCCACTTTGATCCTTTCGCCGCCGCAAAGCACGTTTCCGCCACAATCCTTTACGGCTTTCAAGGCTTCTTCCATGGCAAGAACAGCGCCGTCGTCAATCAGCGGACCCATGAGGGTATCGTCGTCCAGAGGATTGCCGACTTTGACCTGTTTGTAGGCTCTGAGCAGGTTGTTGACAAAGGTTGCTTTTACCGACGCGTGGATGATAATCCTGCGGGTAGAGGTACAGCGCTGTCCGGCTGTCCCCACAGCACCGAACAGGGTGGCCCGGACAGCCATGTCCATGTCTGCGTCCTCGGTGACGATAATGGCGTTGTTGCCGCCAAGTTCAAGTAGAGAGCGTCCGAGACGGCCACCCACCACTTCGCCCACATGTTTACCCATGGCCGTTGAGCCTGTGGCGGAAATCAGGGGCATGCGCGGGTCATGGAGCATGGGTTCGCCCACATCCTGTCTGGAACCGATGATCATGTTGAAAATACCCTCAACACCGTATTTATCAACCACAGGCGCAATGATGTTCTGGATGGCAATGCTGGTCAAAGGTGTCTTTGAGCTGGGTTTGAACACGATTGCATCACCACACACAGAGGCGATTAAACTATTCCAGGACCATGGGGCCGCAGGAAAATTAAACGAGGTGATCAGACCGACAATCCCCAAAGGATGCCATTGTTCGTACATCCGATGTTCGGGCCGTTCGGAATGCATGGTCAGGCCATAAAGCTGCCGGCTCAGGCCCATGGCGAAATCGGCAATGTCAATCATCTCCTGGACTTCTCCCTCGCCTTCAGCCTTGATTTTACCGACTTCAAGGGCGATCAGGGCGCCCAGGGCCTTTTTATTTACCCGTAACGCATCTCCGATTTCACGGACCATCTCCCCGCGCCGGGGAGCAGGCATCATGCGAAATATCTTAAACGCGGCCAGGGCTTTTTCCATCACAGCGTCATAATCTTTTTTTTCAGCCATCAGAACACTCGCAATGGGCTTGCCGTTGATGGGGGAATAAGAGACAAGCGCTTTGCCTTTTGTTTCAAGCCAGCCGCTGCTGCCACCGGTTGTGGCACCGAAATTGACGGATTTAATCCCAAGGACATCAAGAATTTGTTTTATTTCTGCATTAAATGCGCCGCCCATATAAAGCACCTCCTGATGATATTATTAATGATTAAACTATCTTATTGTAATATACTGCCAAACAGACTAAAGTAAAATTCATAATATTTATTATAACAATGAACAGAATTCATACTTGAAAATTATGGACCTTTACCACTTAAAAACCTTTTTCGTCCTGGCCAAGGAAAAAAATTTTACCCAAGCAGCCCGGCGGCTTTTCGTCACCCAGTCAGCCGTCAGCCATGCGATTAAAAAACTTGAAAGCTCAATAGACACGCCCTTATTTATCCGCCAGGGAAAAACCATGGACCTGACCCCGGCCGGCCACATTTTGTTCCGGTCTTGTGAAAAAATTTTCTATGAAATTGAAAAATCGGATCAGGAGATATCCACCTATCGAAAAAAAGCGTTGGTCACCATCCGTATAGGCTCCACGGTTGAGTTCGGCGCATCCATTCTGATCAACCATATCAAACCATTTCTGGACACACATCCGGAAATTCACCTGGATTTTTATCTCTCTGCAGACCTTGAAATACCACTGCTCAGAGACGAAGTGGACCTGATCATTGATTGCGTGGCCCATGAGCTGCCCTCCATTGAACGCATTTACCTCTTCCAGGAGCAGTATGTCACCATTGCTGCTCCGGATTTTCTTGAGCGCCACCAGATATCAGGTATCGACGATCTGGCCCAGGTAAACATTTTGTCCAGCGACAAACACCTGGCCTGGTGGCGAAATTTTATAACCGCCATCCCCGAAGACAAACGCTCCTGCTTTAAAAACGTCGTACAGATCAATCACATCAGGGGAATCATCAACGCGGCCATGTCCGGCCTAGGCATCGGATTTGTGCCGAAATACACCGTGATCAGAGAGCTTGAAGAAAAAAGTCTTGTGGATCCGTTCCCGCAAATCCAGCCCAACGCGGATCATTTCAATATCTTCATCAAAAAGGAAAAACTGGAGTTTATAAAAAATAAGGCCCTTATTAACTACCTGACCCAAATCAAACCCAGTGAATTCGGGGTGGGGTAGGCCAGATCATATGCCTCAATGGTACATAAAAATTTTATAAAAAGGAATGGAATTTATTGATACGAACCGAATCCAGGAAGATTGTACTTATTGAGCAATGCGTACAATCGGGCCTGGGAGACGCCTGATAACCGACAGGCGGTTTTCCTGTCGCCACCGGCCTTTTCCATTAAACGGGTCAGATAATTTTTCTCCAGCCGCTCCCGACAGGCATTCAGGGAAGGAAAATCCTTATCATTATCCAGGGCCTCGTCGGCTATCGACTCAGAATCCTGCCCCCCGTCAGGTGCCCGAAACGATAATGTGGAAAGTCTGTAATTAGGCGGAAGGTGTTTAGGCACAAGGGTGGGATCGCTGCCGGCTGACGCCAGCATGTACTCCAAAACATTGAGAAGCTCCCTGATATTGCCGGGCCAGGGGTTTGCCGTCAATGTTTCAAGCAACTCTTTGGATATCGCCTTTGGCTCAAGATTATATCGGTTTGAAAGCTCATGAACCTTTTTTAAAACAATTTCTTCAATATCGTTTCCCCTGTCGCGCAGCGGCGGCAGATAAATTTCCATGGCCCTTATCCGATATAAAAAATCCTCCCTGAAAAGGTTATCTTTAAGCAGCTGATCAAGGTCAAGATTTGTGGCGGAAATCAAACGGATATCCACTTTTATCTCTTTGTTCCCGCCAAGGCGGCGCACAGATCTCTCCTGAAGCGTTCTCAGCAATGCTTTCTGGATTGACAGCGGCAAATCACCGACCTCATCAAGCATCAGCGTACCGCCATCCGCCTGAACAATCAGGCCGTCCTGTTTGTATACGGCACCTGTAAACGCGCCTTTTTCATGCCCGAAAAGGGTACTTTCAATCAAAGACTCGGTCAACGAAGCGCAGTCAACCGCCACAAAAGGTTTTGCAGCCCGCTTACTGTTTTCATGGACCGCTTTGGCAAACAACTCTTTACCGGTTCCGGTTTCTCCAGTGACCAGAACGCCGACATCGGTTGAGGCGGCTTTGCCCACCTCTTCCAGACATCTTTTCAGGGCAGGGGAGTCACCGATAATTTTAGATCGTTTCAAAACAACCAGTTCCCGGGATGAAAGCCTCTCCTTTCGATAGTCCAGGGCACGTTGAATGGGAAGGCTGACATCATCAAGGCGAAACGGTTTCTGCACAAAATCCCAGGCCCCTTTTTTAAATGCCATCTCAGCCCCTCGGGCATCGCCGGTGCCCGTAATGATTATTATTTCCGGGGCAGAGGGCAGTGTCACAAGATCATGCATAATATCCAGTCCATTGCCGTCCGGCAACTCAAGATCAAGCAAAATGATGTCAAAATCATTTTGGGTGCTCAAGGCCTCTGCCTCTTTTGCAGTTTCGGCCGTAAACGTTTTGCAATCCATCTTTTCAAGAAGGGTTTCAAAAAACAGACGAATGTTCGGGTCATCATCAATGATCAGCGCACGAAACATAAAAACCTTTTTTAGTTTGTTTTCATCGCTTTTGCGATGGTTAATGACAGCTCTGCTGACGTCATGGGCTTCATCACCATATCGTCAATCCCGGCGTCCCTGCACTTTTCTTTTGCCAGGCCCTGGCTGAACCCTGTGGCTAAAACGACAGCAATCTCCGAATTGATCTTTTTGATTTGTTTTGCCAGCTCAAAACCGTCCAAACGGGGCATTGTCATATCTGTCAAGACCAGGTCATAATGTGACGGGTTATTTTTCACATTTTCAAGGGCTTTGGTACTGTCGGTTTCCATAACGGCATAATACCCCAGTATGGTCAAGATCTCACAAGCGCTTTCGGCAATCTCTTGTTCATCATCAACCACCAGGATATTGCCCTGGCCTTTTTTTAATCCGGTATTTACGTCTGCGTCAACCAACGGCCTCTGATCATGCTCCGGCAATAGAATTCTGAATGTTGTCCCAACATCGACCTCACTGTAAACCGATATTGCGCCATTCATCTCTTTTATGATCCCATACACCGTAGCCAGTCCCATTCCGGTTCCTTCTCCGCGCCGCTTGGTCGTAAAAAAAGGATCAAAAATACGGTCAAGGTACTTTTTATGAATGCCGCTTCCGGTATCAGAGATTACCAGTTCAATAAATTCCCCTGTCGAGATCTTCCCCAAAAAACCGATCTGGGTGTCATCAAGTTTAATTCGGTCTAAAATAATCTCCAAAACCCCGCCGTGATCTTTCATGGCATAACCCGCGTTGGTAAAAACGCCTATAATCACCTGATATATCTGGGTTGCATCACCAAACACCCAGCCCTGTTCAAGTCTTAAATCATGGCGAACGTCGATACTTGCCGGCAGGGAAGCGCGTATGAATTTTAAAGATTCCTTAATAATGGGTTTAATATCGGTGGGCTGCTTTTCAACCTCAGATTTTCTGCTGAACGTCAGGATATGCCTGACCAAATCCCTGGCTCTCAGACTGGAAGACGAAACTCGGTTTAAATATTTTTTCAATGTCTCGTTGTCTTTTGCTTCATGAATTGCAAGATCGGTAAACCCCATTATGCCTGAAAGGATATTATTAAAATCATGGGCTATACCGCCGGCCAAGACCCCAATGGCCTCCATTTTTCTTGCCTGATCGAGATGCTGCTGGAGCGTTTCACGCTCTTCATCCGCCTGTATCCGGTCTGATATATCCTGAAGAGCACCTAACGCGCATGTGATTTTTCCGGTATTATCCCTGATGGCCTCTCCGGTGGCATGGACCCAACGGCGACGTCCTTTGGCCGTGATGATTTCAAACTCTTCATCAAGGCTTTGGCCGCCCTCCATACACCGGTGGTAGGCGTCCAGAATTTTTTCCCGCCACTCGGGGGCAATAAAACAGGTTATCTCATCAAATGTCTGGGGGGAAGAGGCGTCTCGTTCATGGATGACATTCATTTCATCCGACCATATAATCACCTGGCTATGAATATCAACACTCCAGGCGCCGACCTTTGCAATTCGCCCGGCCTCACGCATCAGTTTCGTCGTCAGCTGCAACGCCGCATCGGCACGTTTACGATCCGAAATATCCCTTGAAATGCCCAGTATTGCATCGGGTTCGCCTTGTTCATTTCGCAAAAACCCGGCTGAAATTTCAACCCAAATCGTTGTACCGTCCTTTTTAATTAATTCGAGTTCAACTGCCTCTAACCGGGTTGAATTCCCAGCGCCTTCAAACTCTTCCTCAAGCGCTTCTGCAATAATTACGGGAATCTGCTTTAATGATTCCTCGGTCATGTAGTCTTTCATATCCAACCCCAAAAACTGGGAAGGCGTATATCCCAAAAGAGATTCCATGGACGGGCTGACATAACGAAAATTTAAATCCGGAAACTGCATAATCCAAATCGTATCGGTGGCATTTTCCGCAAGCAGCCGATATCTTTCTTCACTCTTTTTTAATTCGATTTCAGCTTTTTTCCCCTGCAGTATTTTCCACATCCCGTCCATCATCAAATGCAACTGGCGAATGTCTGAAT
The DNA here is from genome assembly GCF_963664415.1 of uncultured Desulfobacter sp. Classification (NCBI taxonomy): domain Bacteria; kingdom Pseudomonadati; phylum Thermodesulfobacteriota; class Desulfobacteria; order Desulfobacterales; family Desulfobacteraceae; genus Desulfobacter; species uncultured Desulfobacter sp. The sequence continues at coordinate 3,378,364 of NZ_OY761445.1, forward strand.
CGTTATACGCCTCTTTTTTATTTCCCACATTGATCAATGCCACAAGTTTATCATTCTCAAAAGCCGGGGCGCTCATTACCCGGGAAAATTTGACATCACACCGACACACTTTATGTCTGGAGAGCGGCGCATACTTTTCATAATCGTTGACCACCAAGACGCGGCCCACTTTCTCAACTTCCGCCCAAAGACCGGTCTCTCTTATCTTACAAGGCAATTCGTCACCGCAGTCTGTGTCATTTACGGATTCTTTGGGCCAAATGTGCATAGTCAATTCCTGCTGATTTTCATTTAAAAAGGCCAGGCACCCAAATTCGCTCTGGGTTAACTGACAGGCTTGCACCAAAGCAAATTCTGCAAGGACGGTGATTGATTCTTCGGTCATCTGGCTTAATTCAAGAAGTTTTTTCAAACGCAGTTCATCCAGCGTTTTATCGGCGGCAGCCTGCCTGTGCTGCCGTTCAATCCGGACGACCAGTTTTGTAATATAAATAGAGACAAGGATCGTAAAAATAAGAACCGCAGCACAGATAATTATAAATTCTTTGGGGATCAAAACAAAAAAAAGAGTTAGAACAAAAATAAGGTCGGTGGCATACAAGGCGATGAGAATTCGATGATAGTTGGATATTTTCTTCATCATTGCGAACCTGTCAGCAGATTTAGGATTAGACTTGAGCTTATTCTTTTCATCAATAGCGCCATTCAATCCATCTTTTTTGAAATGATAATAGTTTATATTAACATCTCAATTTATTGCGTCAACAAACTAAAAATGGAAACAGGTCATCAAGACGAAAGATTGCGCAGAAAAGTAAATTCGCCCGCTTCTTTTTTTAACCGATACAAAGCCGCAGGACGTCCCCCCTGAACTAGTTTTTCGCCTGTGTCCACCAACAACCCGGCCTTCTCAATACGGCGCCTGAAAGATTTTTTTTGAATCTGCCTGCCGATGAGCAGTTCGTGCAACTGCTGCAGCTGGGGCAGGGTAAATTTTTCCGGTAGCCCATAGGCCGGAACAATGGAATAAAGGGCCTTCTGCCGCAGCCGTTCCCGGGCTGTGTCAATAATTGTGGCATGGTCAAATGCCAGATGGATAGCCTGCAAATCTTCAATATTGATCCACCCGGCATCGGAAACGGTATCCACAGATATTTTACAGTTCTGGTAGGCGATGAGCGCCGTGTAACAGACGGTTACGGACCAGCCACGCTTATCACGGGCATCATTGCCGATGGTGCACAACTGCTCAATATAGGGCGGCACCACCCCTGTTTTTTCCTTTAATTTCCTTGCAACTGTATGTTCCAGGGTTTTATCCGCCACAGGATCGATAAACCCTCCAGGCAGGCCCCACTTCCCCTGGTCCGGGTGGTTTGAACGCTGCACTAAAAGCACTTTCAGACATTGTTCATGATAGGTGAAAAGCACGGGGTCCACACTGATCAGCGGTGTGTCAAATCCGCGCCTGTCATACTGTTCAAGATAGGTTTTCTCGTCCATATTGCCAACGTATTCAAGATTAAGTTTCCACCACTTTAACGTGTTCTTTAACCGGGGACAACACTATTTTTGTCCTAAAGTCACTTTTATGTTGACAGCTAAGTGTCTATTTGTCACTATTTTTGTAAAGTGTCTTTAGGGCACTAACAAAACAAAAGGAGAAACACCATGTTACCCATAAAATTTTACAGGGCAGATTCATCCACATACGTGATCAAAACCGTCAACGGAAAAGTGATCCGCAAAGGCAAGGGATTAAGTTTTTTTTATAATACAGCCACCACATCCATTGCGGCCATCCCTGTGAATACCCAGGGGGCACCATTCATTTTTAATCTTAAGACATCAGATTTCCAGGACATTCGTATCCAGGGACGGCTCAACTTCCGGGTGGCTGATCCTGATAAAACCGCCGAGGCCATGAACTTTAATTTGAACAGAGCCGGAAAAGACTACGCCGGAGAAGATCCGCTCAACCTTAACGAACAGGTGATCCGGTGCCTGCAGTCTGTGGTTCAGACAAAAATCCAGACGATGCCCTTGAAACAGGCCCTGTTTATTAACCAGGAGCTGTTCAGCCGAGTTGAAGCAGAGCTTAAGGCAACCCCAAGCATAGGCACCATGGGCGTGGAAATTCTTGACCTATCCATAGCCGCCATATCTCCCTCCCCGGAAACTGCAAAAGCGCTGGAGGCCAAACAAAGAGAAGAGATTCTCAAGCAGGCTGACGATGCCATCTATGCCCGGCGCAAATGCGCCGTGGAGCAGGAACGGACCATCCAGGAGGCCGAGCTTGCCACCAAGCTTTTTGTTCAGCAAAAGGAACAACAGATCGAAGAGGACAGGATCGCAAAGGAACGCGAAATTCTGCGGGCAAAGGCCGCCACAGCCAAAGCGCGCATCCAGTCAAAAATCGACGAGGAAAGCCAAAACAGGGAATATGTGGCCATCCGCACGGAAAACAAAAAGCAGGAATCCGACGCCGACGCATATGCCATTTCAGCGAAAATGAAGGCATATAAAGCGTTATCCGCCGACTACATTAAGGCGCTTTCCATGAGCCAGATGAATCCCGAGCAAATCATGGCCCTGGCCTTTGAATCCTTTGCCCAAAATGCATCTAAAATAGGCGAACTCAACATCGGCCAGGAGACGTTTGGCCGGATGCTTCGCAGGGAGATGAACAATGACGGATGAAAGCCCACGCAAATTCGTGCTTGTAACTAGAAAAACCCGGTTGCAGGAACTGGTGGAACGTTTCAACACCTGGCCCCAGGCAAAATTTTACCTTGAACATAACCAGGTGAATGCAAAGGATTATTTTGATGAGCATGACCTGTACCAGGAAAGGGTCAGGCAGGCAGAGCAATTCTTGAAAAAAACAGGGCTGTTCCAGAAGCTTGAAAGAAGCATGCTGCCCGGGTACCGGTTCCATCCCACAGACATTGTGGTGGTCATCGGCCAGGACGGGCTTGTGGCCAATACCCTGAAGTACCTTGACGGACAGCCTTTGGTGGCGCTCAACCCCGACCCCGGCCGATGGGACGGCAAGCTTTTGCCCTTTTCGGTGAAGGATCTGCCCGGGGTTATCCGGCAGGTGTGCCACAATGATTGGCCCTGCCGAAAAATCACCTTTGCCCAGGCCTGCACCAATGACGGCCAGCAGATTTTGGCGGTCAATGATCTGTTCATCGGCCCCAGAACCCACCAGTCCGCAAGGTACCGGATCAACTGGGCCGACAAAGCAGAAACGCAGTCCTCCTCGGGCATCATTGTCAGCACAGGATTCGGCTCAACCGGCTGGTTTCAATCCATCCTGGCAGGCGCCATGGCCGTGTCCGGAACAACTGGGCACCCCCTTGAAAACGGTTTTGCCTGGGATGAACAACGGCTCCAATTCAGTGTCCGGGAACCGTTTCCCAGCCGAACCACAGGCATTGGCCTTGTGTTTGGTGAAATCACACAGGAAAAATGGCTGGAGATCGAATCCATGATGCCGGAAAACGGCGTAATTTTTTCCGATGGGATTGAGAATGACTGCATTGCTTTTAATTCAGGGATCATAGCCAAAATAGGATTGTCGAAAAAAGCAGGACAACTGGTATGGAATACCTGACAACGAATATCTCTTGACAGGATACGGGCCCATCCTGTAAAAAAATATCGCTTACATTAAGGAGGTTTTATGTTAAAGAAATCATTGGATATTGTATCAAACTCTGCCGATAAGGGGACAAGGATCAAGGCGGCTGTTTGATATTATGGTGAAAACAAAACCGTTTTACTTAAAGTTAAAGCGTTTTAAGCAACTCCTTTTTCTCGTGCGGAATTCAAATTTGAATATCTGCTGTTCTCATTTTCTTTTCTGTCGGCAGCGACACGTTATTAAAATTTTATCGCAGTAATTGTAGCCGGAAGGTCGGCCTGTGCGGTCGCCACGCAAACTAAAATTAAAGACAGGCAGGATATAATAATGAGCAACAAAAAGTCATTAAAACAAGACAATAATCTCAAACACCTTTCCCATTTGGGTTGGACATCCCATTTCCAGAAACAGCTTGAAAATCTTGACACAAATACTTTTTTCCCGGCCCGGGTGACCGGGGTCAGGAAAAGATATTTTTTTATCAACGACGGCAAAGAAGAGATCCTGGCAACCTCGGCGGGAAAACTTCAACAGGAGAGCAGCAGCACCTACCCGGTGGTCGGCGACTGGGTCATGGTCAGACAGACAGCGATAGAGGGGATATTACCGCGAAAAAATGCACTGACCCGGGGTGCTGCAGGCATGCACAACAAAAAATCGGGTGAGTACAAAGAGCAGACAATCGCGGCCAACCTTGACAGCGTATTCATCGTGACCGGTCTTGACCGGGATTTTAATCTGCGCCGCATTGAGCGCTACCTGACCCTGGTCTACAATTGCGGGCTGACACCGGTAATCATCCTGACAAAGGCGGATCTTCACCATGACCCCCAACATTTTGTCAACGAAGCCGAATCCATCGCATTCGGCGTTCCCGTACATCTGGTATCTGCGTTTAATGATTCAGGGCTCTCCGAGCTGAATACCTATCTTGCACATGGCCGGACCAGCGTCATGGTCGGCTCTTCGGGTACAGGCAAATCCACCCTGATCAACCGGCTGTGTGGTGAAACAGTCCAGGCCACCGGCGACGTCAGCGCAAGTGTCGGAAAAGGGACGCACACCACCACATCCAGGGATCTGATCATGATGCCCCAGGGCGGAATGATCATTGACAATCCGGGCATCCGTGAAATCAGTTTTTGGGAAATTGACCAGGGGGTTGAATCTACTTTCCCGGAAATAGAAGAATTCGCGGCTGGATGCCGTTTTTCAGACTGCACCCACACCCACGAGCCCGGCTGCCGGGTTCTTGAAGCCATCCAGGACGGAGAATTGACCGAAGCCAGATTTGAAAACTACCTCAAAATGAAACGGGAACTGGAATATGTCTCCGCCCGGAAAAACAAGAGTGCAGACCGTGTGGAAAAAGAGAGGTGGAAAGAGGTGACCATGAGAATCAAATCCATAAACAAAAAGAAGTCCTTTTAAGCAAGATTCCTTTCCAACAACACATCACAAAGAGAGGGGCTAGGATTAAAATTCGAATCCCGGCCTCTCATCAACGACAGGCTTCACATCATAACTAATTAATTTTCAACGGATTGGCAATCACAAAACAATAACAATGTCAGTTGCGCAAATAATATTTTTCAAGTAAATAAGAACAAGAGAATACAAATCTATTAAATTGGGTTCCTTTTATTATAACAGACCGCTTATTCTATGCTGTAGCGGAAAGGTTCTTTGTAAATCATGTTCTTTGTAAATTACACCGGTCCTTTCGGATTTATAAAACCCTGGACGGCAGTCCGCGATAGTGAAACGCTTAGTCAGCAATTTTTGACACCGTCCATTATTGCCGGCATTGAAAGAAAACTGTTCCCAGAGCTTCTGCCCAAACCTTTCAGGCTTTATAAAATTAAAAGACACAGACTATCCTATAAACAAGTTTCCCATCAACAGGAACAAATCCAGCCCAGGGGCTGGAATAAATCCAAAAATTGTTATTTCAGAAAAAAATCCATTCTTGTTCGCGGCGTTTTAATTGAGCCCACTCTACATCTTGGCTTTGAAAACTCAGATGACGCTGAACATTCCGCCCGGCAACACATCTGTCTGTGTAGGAATGAAGATATTCTTTTTCCTGTCAAACCGGTTATTGAAATTACTGAAACAGCGTTTGACACCATGGTAGACGACTTTAACGGATTTGAACTGATCTTTGAAAAAACCGATCAATCATTTCTTGTGGGTTACAACCGTTTTGATCAAAACCGCCCCATGTACGGTTGGCTCAAAACCGTTGGGAATCCTGTAAAGCATATTTGCTGATGGAAGATCCATGTCCCCATATAAAAGCCAAAGGAGTTCCTGAAGAGACCTCTCTATTTACTCATACGTGGCTTGTCTATTCAGCCATCCGAAAATTTGCCGAATGCTTGGATTTTAGTATTGAGACAGCCGGATTAGGTGCAGTCCTTCACGATATCGGGAAAGCCAGTACCATATTTCAGAATAATTTGAAGCCTGGCCGCCGTAAAAAAGCCATTACATTCCGCCATGAAATCGCCTCCTGCTTTTTCATATCTCTGTTCAAAGAAGCGTTGCACCCGCCCATTATTGAGATGGTTATCGCCCACCATAAATCCATAAAAGATGATCATGGAGAAAAAGGACTCCTTGACTTGGAAGAGTACGTCAAAAACCCCTTTAAAGATCATGCTAAAAATTGGAAGGACTGGTATCAGGATGCGGTAAGAATTTTGTCTGCCTTTGGCATTCCTGCCCAGGAAGTTACGATTGACGATGCCTGTAACAATTACCAAAAAGTGGTGGCATTTTGCCGGGAGGCATCTAAAAAAAGAGGATATTCCCCATGGCGGGGGCTGTTAATGGCTGCGGATCATTTTGCATCTGCACTTATTTTAAACACTCCGGTTCGTCTTGATAAGACCTTTATCCCTCCAAATCTAAATTATTTTAACAGGACATCCGATTTATATCCTCTTTCCTTAAAAAAAGCAGATTCAAAAAAACGGCACACCATTGTTGTGGCCTGCACCGGAGCCGGAAAAACAGATTACCTTTTCCGAAGATGTAAAAACAGAGTCTTTTACACCCTGCCTTTCCAGGCATCCATCAATGCCATGTACAACCGGGTAAAATCGGATCTCAAATCATCCAATCCTGATCTTGACATCCGGCTTCTACACGCGGCATCCCGGTTTTCAGTCCTTGATGAATCCAAGGACGAAATCCTTTTGCAAAAGCTCGTGGGAGCAGGCATAAAAATCCTGACACCGTACCAACTGGCATCCATTATTTTCGCAATTAAAGGCTTTGAATCCCTGATCATCGACATAAGGGGATGCGATGTTATTCTGGATGAAATCCACACCTATAATGGCGTTTCAAAGTCCATGGTCCTGAAAATCGTTGAAGTATTGAATCATCTCAACTGCAGGGTACATATCGGAACAGCAACCATGCCTTCCGTCCTGTATGACAAGCTGATTGACACCCTTGGAAAAGAGAATGTATCTGAAGTCTGTCTTGAAAAAGAAGAGCTTGATCAATTTGACCGCCACCGGCTGCATAAACTGGAATCATGGGAAGATGCCCATTCGATTTTAAACCAGGAATTAAAGAAACATTCAAAAATTCTTTTGATCTGCAACCGGATTGATTCGGCCCAAGCCATATATGACCAGGTAAAAGAACGATACCCTGAAATTCCGTCCATGGCCATCCACAGCCGTTTCAAACGCAAGGACCGACTTGAAAAAGAGATGGATTTAAGAGGGGTAGACGATCAGGGAAATTCTTTGAATAAATACAACACAGGCTCAGGCCCATGCATTGTCTTATCCACCCAGGTGGTGGAAGTCAGTCTGGATATCAGCTTTGATGTGATGGTTACGGAAACAGCTCCCATAGATGCACTGATCCAAAGATTCGGAAGAATCAACCGAAAACGGACCTTAGAAACCATAGGCAAATATAAACCCGTATACATTATTCCGCCGCCTGACACCTCACAAGAAGCCAAGCCCTATGACCTTGAGGTACTAAATAGAACCTTTGAAATCCTCCCAAACGATCAAGTCCTCCACGAGTCTGAATACCAGGAAAAAATTGATCATGTATATCCGGAGCTGGATATCACCGACATTGAGAACCATTCGGCGTTTAAAAAGGACGGAACATGGAACCAGCCCATGCTGACACATAATCACAGGTCTATTCTTTTTGATCTGCTGGAGATTGATAATGCAGCCGCAATTCTGAGTTCAGACGAAACAGATTATAAAGAGGCGTCGCCCGAAGAACAGATGATGATGGAGATTCCGGTTCGGCTGTATTCGGTAAAAGATTTTTCACAATTGAAAGAGGGCAAAAAGCCCTTTATCTTGCCTGATGCCGCCTACACGGAAGACAAGGGACTGGATATGGCAAAAGCCCAGGAGCGTATTCAAGATTTATATTTTATCTAAGAAGGCGACTTATGTATTCCACCAATATCGGAAAAACCTTTCTGACTACATTTAACCGGCAATTCGACAAAAAATATTCGGCAAAGGCTTTTTTTGAAAAAGAATTTTTCCCTTTATTCTTTGACCATCCCAAATACATGCTTTGGCATACCAATTCTCCTTTCGTGCAAATGAAAAAAGGACAAAAGCCACATCTTCTCACAGAAGAAGAACGGCTGGAAAAACTAAACAACCTTGCCGAAAAAATAACAGCCGGAGACAGAGATGCCAGTGTCGCAATCGGCTTCCCCGCCTCGGAAGCAAAGGAATTTGCCACTACATCCGGCCTTGTATCCGACATCTCCCAATCCGCCGATGAAGAGGACGTCTACCTGTCCTGGATTGCCGCAGGCCTTGGCATGGGGGTCGCCGGCGGATATTGTATTTTCCTGAATGAACCCGACGTGTTGTTGACCCTTTATAAAGGATGGAAACAATACCGAAATCTGCTCAATGATCCTGCCTTGGGAAATGTCGCGCCAAACAAAATAAACACATGGAACGGACAATGGGTTAACTATTGTTACAGCCATGAGGACGATATACCAATAGACATCCCGGCCTTGTATCGATCTGATATTTTTAAGCAGGAAATAAATAGTGTGTCCATTAACACGGTTAAATGGAGTACGCTTTATTTCAACCTGTCAAAAAAATATCCCGATAAATCCACGACAGGCTACATCTTCAGCCTTGGCCAAACCAACAAAACCTTGGGGTTTATTCCGTTCCATTTTAAACAAGCCCGAAGACTTATAGACTGCTATGAAAATCTTTTTGGTGAAAATGCCGCTCTGGAGGATAAAAACAAATATGAAGCATTATTCGGCGTCCACATAAAAAGGGCCTGCGAATTGGGGATTATCGGCCTGCATGCCCTTCAGCCCCAGGATCTGAAAAAATATTTCATTAAGGGAGCGTTCCCAAACTTTAAAAAGAAAAAGGTTCCTGCGCAAAAAAAGGGCGAGTCGGAAGACGCATATCTGTCGCGGTTAAAAAGCGCGGCTGAAAAGGATAAAGACACCGTAATATTATTTAGAACCTATAAAACATGGTTGGTTGCTATGCTAACAAAAAACAATGAAGAGATCGCCGAGTACTCGGAAGAGATTGCAATAGCGCTTCATGCATACCGGGACAACGGCAGGACAAACGAGAGAAAAAACCGGATTGAAAAAGACCTGCTCACAGCTGCGTCAAAGAAAAAGTTTATCAATGAACTGGCGGCCATTGTTCAGGATATTGAAGCAGAGCACTTAAGTCTTATCAAGGATCTTAAAAACAGAATACATCTTATGACTTCGGAGGATTTTGGGTACTTTATTGTCCTTCTCCGGTTTGATTATGCCTATCAAGAGAGAAACAATTAAAATACAGGGAAAAATTATGCATACCATTTATATCAGAACCCTGAAAAGGGCGGAACATACTGTTTTTTGCGTGGCCGACGGACAAAAATTTTACTACGATCCCCAATTTGGTGTCCGGGTTCCATATTCCAGCGGCCAGCAGATAAAAAGATCCATATTAGATACCCTGGCAGGCGAATTGAACGAAGCCCCCGCGCCAACCACCTTTATATTTGATGTAACAAAGAAAAAAGAGATCGGGGAGGGTGAGGTGTTCGGCACTTGCGATCCCTCTTATTTTGACCAGTTGATCGGCGGCTGGATGAAAGCCCAGAAAGGCGGCAAAGACAGAACCATCAAGCGCAGAAGCCCTCTTTCCATCTCGGCTATGAGAGCCCTGCACCCCTTACTTGCAGGAATTGAAACGGAAAATATAACCTTTGACCGTAGCGACAGACAGACTAATGAAGTGATTGTAAGAGGTCCGGATAATAATATTCTATCCAAGGAAGAGGTTCTTTCCCTGATTAAAGATAAAGACAGGAGCCTTGTCAGAAAATGGATTCCGGATAATGCACGAGCCACCGGCTTTTTTATCCAGGATATGGCCGTTGACCTGCGACGGCTTTTCTGCGTTGCTCTGAACGAGTACGAACCGGAAATCACCGGGGAGACACAAGAAAGCCTCAAGGCCAACGGATGGATTGAATCTGAAAATGTGTTTGGCAAATGCCTTGTTGCACCGGCAGAATACAGGCAAAAGCTGATTCCGGCCATTGCAAAAGCCCTTGTTGACTGGCGCATTACTTCCAACCAGTCAAGAACGTTCAGTCTTATGGAAACGCTTGTTATTTCAATCAGTGAAGACGCCAATAAAATTGCGGGAAGTATCCGGGCCAAGTTAAATCCTGAAAACGAAAGAAAGGCAATTCCTGTTATTGAAGAAAACATGGATGGGGTAGACACCTTTGTAAGTCTTGCTGCCGGAAGTTACCTGATAACCAATTCTGAATCAGCAGAAGCCATGGAAAATGCCAAAAAGCTTATATCGGACAAAATTCAGGCATTTGATTTTGAAAACCAGATGGCGGGATAACAATCCCAATTTTTACATTGATAGGGCATTTTCGAATATTAGGCTAATTGTCTGCCCTAAACCTATTGAGGAGGCATCTTGCCGTGCGTATCAAAATAACTGCCACAACAGACCGGCCGGCATCCTTTCCCTTTAATTACCAATATCCGCTTCAGGCTGCCATTTACGCGCTGATCCGGGAATCTTCATCGGATTATTCAACATTTCTTCACGAGCAGGGGTATATTAAGGACGGCATTGACCGGGTATTTAAATTTTTCACTTTTTCAAAGCTTAAATTCAGCCCTAAACTGAGGGGAAAAACCGGATTTGACAATGTCCGCCAGATTGAATTCATTTTTTCCACCATTGTGGAAGAAAGCCTACGCCATATGATTTTAGGTATCTTTTCCGACCGGGAAATGCATCTTAGGATAAACGCCAAGGGGCTTAAGTTGACCATTGTCAATGTGGATGTCCTGGAAGACCTTGTGTTTTCAGGCAAAGAAAAATTCATCTGCCTTTCACCCATTGCCGTGTCAACCATGATTGAAAACGATAAGGGCAGAAAGGTGCCCCATTTCCTCAATTATACGGTCCCCAGGGAAAGGGACCGGTTTGCTGAAAACATAAAAAAGAACCTGGTCAACAAATATGAGACCCTTCATAACGCCCCGTATGATAAAAGGGAACATCCTTTCTCTTTCCATTTTGACCCGGCTTATATTGCAAAGAAGAACGGGACCATCTCCAAACTGATCAGTTTTAAAAACGACATCAAAATCAAGGCCATGGAAGCCCCTTTTACCGTGGAAGCCGATCCGGACCTGATTAAGATCGGGTATGAATGCGGATGGGGAGAAAAAAACAGCGCCGGATTCGGCTGCACTGAACAAATAAGAAGATAGCACAGGAAAACAATTGAAAGCACTTGATTACACAGGAACCCAGGTAAACTACTTTTTTGTCTGCCGGCGCAAACTGTGGCTGTTCACCCGGGATATCAGATTTGAAAATGAGAACGAGTATGTCCAGTTGGGCCGCCTCATAGACGAGTATTCCTATACCAGGAAAAAAAAGCAGATTGAGATCGGTAATATCAAAATTGATTTTCTGGACAACAAGCAGGGCATTATCCACGAGGTTAAGAAATCCAGAAAAATTGAAAAAGCGCATATTTGGCAGGTGAAATATTATCTGTACTGGCTCAAATTCCATGGCATCGAACATATAACAGGGGAAATCGATTATCCCAAACTAAAGAAAAAAGAAGTTATTTCCCTGACAGAAAAGGATCTTGAGGCCTTTGAAGACATCTTTACTCAAATGAAAACCATTCTTGACAGGGATCTTCCCCCGGAAACCATTAACAGGCCCTTTTGTAAAAAATGCGCTTATTTTGAATTTTGCTATGTTTAGGAACTTCCTATGAAACAACCTTTATATTTATTCACAAACTCCACTGTAAAACGCAAGGATAATACCCTTCGCATCGAAACCAGCGAAAATAAAATCGATAGACCCATTGAAACATTAAGCGAAATTTACCTGTTCGGAGAGCACTCACTGAACACTAAACTGCTCAATTTCCTTTCCCAGAATAAAATACCGGTCCACATTTTTAACTACTACGGCTTTTATTCCGGCACCTTTTTCCCAAGGGAGGTATATTTATCCGGTCATGTGACGGTTCAGCAGGCCGCCCATTACCTTGATCCGGAAAAAAGGATCGCCATCGCCCATAAATTTATTGATGCGGCAGCATCCAATATCCTCTCCAATCTGGGATATTATAAAAACAGGGGCCGGGAGATCGAAAAACAAATTGACAGTATCAAAACCTTAAAAAAACAACTTGCCCTGGCACCGGGCCCCATGGAGCTTATGGGTTTGGAAGGCAACATCCGTGACCTTTACTACTCGGCATTCAACAGTATCATAAAACAGGATTATGATTTTAAAAAAAGAATCTACCATCCCCCGGATAATTTCATGAATGCCATCATCTCATTCGCAAATTCCCTTGTTTACACAACAGTACTGTCCGAAATCTACAGAACCCAACTGGATCCCACGATCAGTTTTCTCCATGAACCGGGCTATAGAAGGTATTCCCTGGCACTAGACCTGGCTGAAATTTTCAAACCCATATTGGCAGACCGGCTTATATTTACCATGCTTAACAAAGGGGAATTATCCGAAAAGTATGCGGACCAAAACCTGAACCATTGTTATCTCAAGGATACAGGAAGGAAAAAATTCTTGCGCAAATACGATGAACGACTGCGAAAAACAATTAAGCATAAAACCCTGAACAAACAGGTCTCCTACAAGCGCTTAATCCGTCTGGATTGTTATAAACTGGTCAAGCATATTATTGGGGAAGCCAAATACTCGGGCTTTAAAATGTGGTGGTAACATGTACATTATAGCCATATATGACATCAATACAGAAACCCGTGAAGGCCGACGGGCCCTTAGCAAGATTTTCAAACTGATGAAGAAATATCTGATCCATATCCAAAAATCGGTTTTTGAAGGAGAATTAACAAAGGCCCAGTTCCAAAAAATGAAGCTGGAGGTGATGCAAATTATTGATCCGGACTGCGATTCCGTTATATATTTTTCAAGCCGCGACAGCCGATGGCTGGATAAGGAAGTTCATGGCCTCGGTAAAGACGCCACAGACAATTTCATTTAACGAACTCGGCTCTTTGACAATTTGCAAACTTCCATTTTCCGTCGTTCTCCCGGGAAAAAAGCACTATCGCCGATCAACGGAAAAAACACCAGGCGAAATTTGAGATAACCAAGTGAAATCATAGCATTAAAAAAATGCCTTTTAATCAGACCAACGTGGAATTGAAACATATTCAGGAGGCATAGCAAGGAGTACGTCAAAGTACTTTTAATCAGACCAACGTGGAATTGAAACAGTTCAACGCCTGGCGTGTTTGGTATTTGGCCTGCAAGACTTTTAATCAGACCAACGTGGAATTGAAACTGGGATACAGCTACCAGAATTAAATATCTCTGTAATCTTTTAATCAGACCAACGTGGAATTGAAACGTGGCATAAACAAAGGATAAAATAAAATGATCGAAACTTTTAATCAGACCAACGTGGAATTGAAACACAACTGGAAAAAACAGAAACAGGCTATATCCAAACTTTTAATCAGACCAACGTGGAATTGAAACATTAAAGAGGCCCTTAGAGTTACGGATACGGAACAACTTTTAATCAGACCAACGTGGAATTGAAACAAAAACACAATCAGGTATAACTTCTGCATTAGGTGACTTTTAATCAGACCAACGTGGAATTGAAACTTGTTCAAGGTCTTGATCATATACATTTACTGTATTCTTTTAATCAGACCAACGTGGAATTGAAACTGGCTATTTTTAAAGGCACATGAGGACCTACCACATCCTTTTAATCAGACCAACGTGGAATTGAAACATGTGGTTCTGGGTCTCTTTTAAACCGCCTGCCATGCTTTTAATCAGACCAACGTGGAATTGAAACAATCACACGAGCTATGTTTGTAGGCAATATTGTAAACTTTTAATCAGACCAACGTGGAATTGAAACCGTTTTGCAGCTGGCGGTAGCGTCGGCGGCCCGACGGCTTTTAATCAGACCAACGTGGAATTGAAACCTAATAGACAGATAGAATCTATGGTTGACCATGAGGGCTTTTAATCAGACCAACGTGGAATTGAAACCTATTATATCCTATAAAATATCCTGATGTTGTGCTTCTTTTAATCAGACCAACGTGGAATTGAAACCACGATCCATCTGCAAACGTCTTCGGACATTATGTGCTTTTAATCAGACCAACGTGGAATTGAAACGCACATGACATGAACAAAGTATTTGCTACCGATAAGCTTTTAATCAGACCAACGTGGAATTGAAACTTTTTTAGGGTTTTTGCGATAATGTTTTAGTTCTTCCTTTTAATCAGACCAACGTGGAATTGAAACAGAGACGGGATACCCAGGAGGACACATGAAAAGACACTTTTAATCAGACCAACGTGGAATTGAAACACCACTGGTGTTGTTTTAACAAATTGGCTTATTGCACTTTTAATCAGACCAACGTGGAATTGAAACGTGACTGAATTTACTTCTATAAGGTCTCCGTCAGACTTTTAATCAGACCAACGTGGAATTGAAACAAATATGCAGCCGCAGAATATCCTTGCTTAGGACACTTTTAATCAGACCAACGTGGAATTGAAACGTAGCGGATATGTAGATGATCATTTCTTCTTCATCACTTTTAATCAGACCAACGTGGAATTGAAACTTTGATAGCGTTGCAACAACATTCATCTTTGTATTTCTTTTAATCAGACCAACGTGGAATTGAAACATGGTCCCATCTTTCGGAGACAGAAGCGGTTTATTAGTCAAAAAGCCTGATCGTTTATTGCAAACGCTCAGGGCTTTGGGTTTTAAAATGCAATTTTTAAGTGATTTACGCAGGCGGGGGTATGCTATATTGAAGGAATAAAATCGTTTAAAAAACGCGATCGTCCAATTTTAATGAATTCAAAGGGTCATCATCAATTCCCGATATTTTCTACTTTTGTTGACAAGACGCATTCTGTTATTTTACGATACGTAACGATTCAATGTGTTGAGCTGTTTAATGCTTGTTAAAATACGGAACCATACAAAATTTATGACTCATAAGACATTCAGCATCGGCAGTAAGGGCCTACAGTTTCAATACATTACAAGACTGGCTTTCGGCCTGTTGGCACTGCTTTTTTTTTCGTCCTGTACAGTGGAGAAACAGGTAACGGTCGTCGATAATTCTCAGGTTTGCAAATCAGAAAAAATAAAGGAAAAAAATACTGTCGCCGATACTTGGCGAATCCGCCAAACTGCTCGAATCCGCCAATTAGAACAACAAAATGTGGAGCTTACCAACAAATTGGCGGAGCAGAAACAGCTTTCAAACAAATTACAACAAACATTGCTCATCAAGCATAAAGAAACCGATGCCTGTCGGCAGGTCAACGAAAAACTGATCAAAGAACTCTCCCAAAGCAAGGCGAAACTGGCAACCCGGGGCAGTAAACTGGAAGCAGCCACCCTGATCGCCGAAGCTACGGCCATGATCAGCACGTTGGCTCAAAAACCCTTGAATACGCCGCAGAAAATTATCCGGGAAAGGGCATTAGAAAGCCTTAAAGAAAGCAAGCATGAACTGGCAGAAGGTAACTATGAAAGTGCAGCCTACTTGTCCAGAGAGGCGATGGCGCAGGCAAAAGGCATTGATATAGCCAAAGAGAACAGCACCGGCGGTCCGGACGGAAAGGAAGTCTTTTTTTCAACGCCCCTGCAGATGAAATTGTTTACAACCGGGAATCTTCGCAAAGGTCCGTCCATAAAGGAAGATGTCAAAAAAGTTCTTCAGGAAGGAAGCAGCGTTATTGCTGTGGGTCATAAACGAAATTGGGTGAAAGTCAAATTGGCAGATACTGACGAGACCGGTTGGATCCATCTGTCCCTTCTTTATTAGACCCAACACTTACAATTTTCCGATTTTCCCACCGCTCTTTTACAGGTCGTCGGCAGCATGGTAAACAACCCTGTTTCGTCCCTCATCCTTGGCACGGTAGAGTGCCATATCGGCTCGAGCGACAATGTTTTGTTCATCCCCGTCCTGTTTATGGATTCTGCCGATACCAATGGAAATGTGGACCTGGATCTCTTGCTCTTCATGAATAACTGTATGGCTTGCAACGGCTTTTCGGATACGTTCCGCCGCCTGGATGGACTCCTCCACCCCTGACTCTGCAAGGATCACAAGGAATTCCTCTCCGCCATACCGGCCGGCAGAGTCTACATTACGCAAATTTTCATTAAAGATTTCAGCCACCTGTTTTAATACGGTATCTCCAGCCTGGTGTCCGTAGGTATCGTTAACATCTTTAAAGTGATCCACATCAAGCATCAATACGGAAAATGCTGTCTTATACCGGCGGTAATACTCGTAATGATCTCTCAGGATACTCATCACCCGTTTTCTGTTATTCAAACCCGTCAAGGGATCAGTGGTCGCCAATTGTTCCAGTTCAGCCTGGCTTAGCTTCAATTTTGCAACCATTTCATTAAAAACAGTGGTTGCAAAACCAATCTCATCGTTACGGCGTACTGGAAGTAGAACGTTCAGATCACCTTCAGCCACCCTTTCAGCCCCTCTTGTCAAAGCCGACAACGGAACCATGATTTGCCGGGTCAGCAGATAAGCCACAAGACCCATAAGCACACTAAAACAACAGATAATAAGAATATTTCTATGGCGGGCATGAATCACACCGGAGAACGCCTTTTCATAATTTTCTACGATAAAAAGACCCCATTCCAGTTCTCGAAACGGAACAACCAATCCCATTAAGCGTTCACCCTTGCCGTTGACATATTCACGAAGTGTTTGCCTGTCACTGGAAGGCGATGGGTCGATTTGATTAAGAACTTTTTTGGCCCCCCTTCCGTACAGAAACTGCCGCCCTGTTTTCATGTTCACAAGGGATTGATAGGTCCAGTCACCAGAATCTCCAAATTTCACCGGATCCAATAAAGTCAGCAATCCGGTAAGCCTGACTTCAATCGCCAGCAATGTTTCATATTCATAAAGCTGATCCAAAAAAAGAGGAACCCCGATCAGGATAAGGGGCGACTTATCCCTTGCATCAATGTATGCGTTGCTCTTAAACCATTGCTGGTCTGAAATTTGTTGGATGTAGTCATCAGGAAAAGTAAACGGCCGATCTCGGCCACCGCTTTCGGAGGCAGCGATCACAGCGCCGGTCCTGGAAAGCACTAAAATCCGGACATACCCTTTAAATTGATGCTGCAATGTACTCAGATAGGTTTCAAGTATGGTGATGTTTGGGTGCTGATTTTCATCACCATTTGCCTTTTCTTCAGGCATTTTAAGATAAGCTGTAACTGCTTCCGAGACAATTGACGCGTTGGAAAACACGGTCAGATCATACACCCGTTTTTTTAGCCACAGGGAAATTTCCCGTTCCATGATCTGTGCGGAGTCGACAAACTTTTGCTTAACCTTCTCCTCCAGCGTGGTTTGCAGCATGTTCTGGAGCAAAAGTCCCATGGATAGAGACGGTATGGCCGTGACCAATATCGCAAAAACGAAGATCCGGTTCCTGATACTCAACAGATATCTGTGTTTATTTTTCCGCTTGTCCATGGATAGCTACGGAATCATACTTCAGTAAGTACTTTAACAGTCATCGACGCAACAATATCCTTGGTTTTTTCTTTATACTCTAGCATATGCGCCGATGATAAATGGGCCATTAAATCTTCTACACTTTGCCATTTTTCAATAACCGTAACTATATTTTTGTTCAATTCCTGGGGCGGGAGCTCTGTGGGCACATCAACCGTTGGGATATACTCAATACATCCTTTTTCCTTAAGAACAGCAGGCATATTGGATTTAAAAATTTCAATAAAATTGTCTAATTGACCGTCTTTAACTTGAATTGATGCAATGACGCTGATCATGGTTAAAATCCTTGTTTTTTATAAAAAAGTCTGTGTAAACAACACGGATCTTTCAACTTTTGTTGGGTGAGGCCTGGATATCGATAGACCAGGTCAGCCCATGTCTGTTAGAGAATGGTTATTTTTAAAATTTTATTTTCAGCGGTTGAAACCGCTTTTTGAAAAAGAGAATAGACTAAAAAAATCCGGATTACAACCGCCTTCATGCACCATGTTAGGCACTCGACACACGATATATAGCCTTCATGTCCGGTCATACACCATGCCTTAGATTGATTTTTTTACAGAATCATCGTTTTTAAGGGTGGACGGAATTGTTCAGGCGATCAAAATTTTCAAATATTTCATTTATGGTTGCTCTGCACCTGATCATTTCATCTGGATCAATCCCCTGCTGTGCCTCTTCTAACATTTCTTCTACAAAACCCACGAGATGGGGTTTTAATTCTTTGGCTTTGTTTGTCAGATATACAAGGTTGCTGCGTCTATCATTCTGATCAGGAATCCTGAGCACAATATTTTTTTTCTCAAGCCCATTTAAAAGGCGGGTAACGGCAGCTTTATCTTTGACGGCGGTCCGGGCAAGGGATTGCTGGGTCTGCCCGTCCCGACGGTAAAGATGGACAAGGAGGCTCCACTGCTCGTAACTGACATCAATGCCGGCGTCCTGAAATTTTTTTGACAACCGTTTTATGATCGCCCGGGATAAACGGCCTACAAGATAACCAATAGATTGGTCAATGATCTTATTGTACTCGTCCACGTATTTTTTTTATCCAAAACTAATTTATTAATTCACCACAAAGATCACGAAGGACACGAAGTTTCATACACAAATATCTTCATGAATTTCGTGCCCTTCGTGGTAAAAAGCAAAAATATACATTCAGTCGTAAAAATGAGCTCAGTCGTTAGCCCTAAAAATCAGGCATCGGCTTTTTTCCCATTAAACATCTTTTTTATATAAGAGATCCAGATTCCACTAAGAAACCATGAATACGCCCAGGTTCCAAGAGTTATGGCAACAAAGGCTTTAACAATATCCATGGGGGTGCCGTCAAGGGAAAATCCAGGAACGTAGCCAAAAAGAAGGGGGCCCAGGTACAAAAATTTGGCAAATTTAAACGCAGACAAGGCTGTACGCCACATATTTGCCTTGGCAATGGTTGCGCCTGCAAAGGCCGCAATACATACGGGCGGCGTAATATTTGAATCCTGGGACAGCCAGTAAACAATCATGTGTGCAGCAATTTGATTCACCCCAAGATGGGTCAGAGCCGGCACCGCAACAACGGCAGTAATCAAATATGCGGCAGTGACCGGAACGCCCATACCTAATACCAGGGAGGCCAGGGCCACGAGCAAGATGGTGAGCAGCAGGGAACCGCCGGCCAGCTCGATCATGATATCGGCAAACGTTAATACCAAACCGGAAAAAGTTAACACACCAATAATAATTCCGATGACACCCACAGTCGCACCGATTTTAAGGCTGTTTTCAGTACCGGATCTGGCAGCTTCTAGAAAATGGACCAATCCGGGTTTCACCTGTTCGGGTTTTTTGATGTATACAAGAACAGCTGCGGCAACACCGATCAGAAAGCCCACCCACTGGGGGATGACAAAACCGCCCGAGCCTCCCATAACACCGTTGATCAAGGACATTAAAAATATTCCGGTTACGATGAGGGCCATGGTCAAATCCATGGACGTATCCGATCTCACCCGGCTGATGAAAAGACATGTAACCAGGCCAAGTATTGCTGAAAAACCAGGAGAATACCCTGTGAGCATCAAAATGGTGATGGCAATGAGAGGAATGGTATAAAACCATTCGGTTTTAAAAATATGGCCGGCAGACTGCTCACTTTTCTCTCCGACAATATTATCTTTTTTGGCCTCATAGTGAACCATGCAGAACACACTGAAAAAATACATGAACGCAGGAAAAATGGCCACCAGCATAATTCTTGAATAGGGAACGCCGGTGAGCTCAGCCATGATAAAACCGCCGGCCCCCATGATGGGTGGCATGAACATCCCGCCAATGGAAGCTGCCGGTTCGACTCCACCGGCCACATGGGGTTTAAACCCTGCTTTTTTCATCATGGGGATGGTAAACATGCCCGTGGACACAGTATTGGCAATGGCGGAACCGGAGATTGAGCCGAAAAGTCCTGATGCGATGACGGAGACCTTCGCCGGTCCCCCGACCTTATGGCCGACAGCCGCCAAAGGCCAGTCAATAAAAAATTTCTGAGCCCCGCATTTTTCAAGGTATGCCCCGAACAGAACAAATAAAATGACATATGTTGCCAGAACATTGGCCATGATGCCGAAGACACCGTCACTTTTGTAGAATATGCTTATACACAACTCCGTAAATGGTGCACCGGCGTGGGAAATCAAATCCGGGGCCATATATCCGTACACCCCGTAAATCAGCATTAAGGCACCCATGATCACAAACACATTGCCTACAACGCGACGGGCCAATTCAATGCCGATAAGAACGCCGATAATGGCAAAAACCATATCGATCTTTGTTTCCGCGCCGGTCCGGTAATTAATGGCTTCAAAAAGCACCATCCAGTATCCGACTGAAGCAATGGATAAAAGGATCAACACATAGTCAATAACCCTGCCGACAAGAGATTTTGATTTATACAACAGGAAGACAAGAATATAGGTGATGATAACGTATATCCCCCTGTGATACTGGGTCGCCATGGGCTGCACAATGGCAGACCATGAGTAAAACAGCACCAGAATGATTGAAAGGGTGTCGAATATAATTTGTTCCAGTCGATTGAGTTTCTCGTACACGGCCGTCTTCCTGTCTTATTAAGTGTTTCAATACTATTCGGACAGAAAAGGCTTATTCAAGCCTTTTCTGTCCGGTTAAAATGAAGCATGATCAAAATTTATATACGCCTAAATCTATAAAACCCCTTTTTCCTTCCAGAATTTTTCAGCACCTGGATGAAATGGCGTAACGATACCATCGGCACCACGTTCCACGGCCATGCTCTTAAATGTTTTTTTCTGGGCCTTCATGTGGGCAAGCCCCTCATCGGAAAAAATCAAGGTCAGCATTTTATAAACAGTCTCGTCCGACACTTTGGCGTTTGCCACCCAGACGGCGGAGTCCTGAAATGAAGGCGTGTCGGTATCAACGCCCTTATATGTGTTTGCAGGAATCGCAACTTTTGCAAAATAGGGATGTTTATCATAAAAACCTGTTGATTTTGCATCGGCATCAAGATCAATCATAGCGATGTCATTGGTTTGGGCAGCCATCATAACGGCTCCTGTGGGGTACCCAACGAACAGCCAGAATGCGTCAAGCTGATTGTTGCCGAAGGCCTGGGCCGCATCATTGTATCCCATGGCGTTTCTTTCTATTTTATCCCAAATTCCCATGTGTTTAAAAAAGAGTTCGCAATTGGCAAATGCGCCTGAACCTGCATTGCCCACGCCCACTTTCTTGCCCACAAGGTCTTTGGTGCTTTTAATGCCCGAATCTTTGCGCACAACAAGCTGTGCCGGTGCGCCGTAAAGCCATGCCACGGCCAGTACGTCTTCATATTTTCTGGTATCGTTTGACAGCAGACCATGGCGACCCTGGTAAACATGTCCGGAATAAAGAACACTCATCTGCTGTCTGCCGGAATTGGTTTTTCTTAAATTCTCAGTTGAGCCGCCGGAGGACTGAGCCTGAACTTTAAACTCTTTGACCTGTTTCATGGGTTTATAAACCTGGATACTGTTGGCCACGACCTGAAACGTTCCGCCCGCAGGGCCGCCGCCGAATACGATGCGTTCCTTGGCAAGGCCGGGTTGGCAAAAGGCCATGGAAACGACCCCAATAAAGCCAAAAATTAGTAGATGTTTACCCTTCATGATGTCCTCCTACGTAACTGTTAACATTTTTACAAAATTAATAAGTGAACCATCATTCACCATATCAATCCATCTAAAAAAGATCAATGAGAGTCTTTTTTTATAGGGACTTATGTCTGATGCGGCCTATTTCACTGTTGGGCATCACGACCTGTTGTCCATACAGATCCGAGCTGCCACATTAACCGCTTCAACACCATCCGAAGAATATTCAGCACCGATTGATTCGGCCCAGTCCCGGGTCACCACGGCCCCACCGACCATCACCTTGCATGCAAGCCCGTTTTCCTTTGCCAATGCAATGACCTCGGGCATACGCACCATGGTGGTGGTCATCAAGGCGGAGAGCCCGATGAGATCGGCCTTGTGGATTGTTGCCGCTTCAATGATATCCTCGGCCGTGACATCCTTGCCCAGGTCAACCACATCAAATCCAAAATTTCGGAGCATCAGCACCACGATGTTTTTTCCAATGTCGTGGATATCCCCCTGGACCGTGGCAAATACAAGGGTACCCTTTTTTTCCTGGGACCCCGAGGCCGCAAGGGCGGGTTCAAGCACGGCAAACCCGTTTTGCATGGTCTCGGCGCTTGCAATGAGCTGGGGCAGGAAATACTTTCGTGCATCATAGTATTCCCCCACGGTCATAATGGCCGGGATCATCTTTTTTTCCAGCAGTTCGGACGGGGCAATCCCCTTTTCCAGGGCTTGATTGCAAAGCTGTTCAATGTCCTCTCTTCGGCCCTCGATCACCGCCTCCACAATCTGGTCTTCCACTGACATATCCGTTGCTTTTTTGGCGGTCGTCTCTTTTTTCTTTTCCGCGTTTTTATCTTTGGCAAATCGCTGGATATACGACAACGCATCCCTGTCCCGGCCGGTCAACACATCCGAGGCTGATTTGGTATTCATCAACAGTTCATGGGACGGGTTGGCAATGGCCCAGGAGAGCCCGGCACCGGCGGCCATGGCAAAAAAGGAGGCGTTCACCCACCCGCGTTCGGGCAGGCCAAAGGAGATGTTGGATAATCCGAGTACCGTGCCAAACCCCTGTTCGGACGCCCATTTGACCGTTGCAAGGGTCTCTTTGGCGGCCTGGGGATTACTGGATACGGTCATGACCAGCCCGTCCACAACCAGATCTTTGTTTTTGTACCCATAGACAGCCGCCCGTTCGGCAATCTCCATGACCAGCTCTTTTCTCCGTTCTGCCTTGTCCGGCAATTCATTGTCGGCCAGGGGCAGTACAATGAGCATGGAACCGTACTTGGCCGCCACCGGCAGCAGTTTATCCAGTTTTTCTTTTTCAGCTGAGATGGAGTTGATCAAGGCTCGGCCAGGGTAATAGCGTACGGCCGCTTCCACCACCTCCGGGTCCGACGAGTCAATGACCAGGGGCAGATTAACCACCGGCACGACACTGGAAATGATATCCAAAAGGGTCTGTTTTTCGTCAATGCCGGGCATGCCCGCGTTGATGTCCAGCAGGTCGGCCCCGGCTGCGGCCTGGTCCCGGGCAAGTTTTCGCACATAGGCCATATTCCCCGCCTTCAGTTCCCCCTGCAAAATCTTTTTCCCGGTGGGGTTGATGCGTTCACCGATAATGCGGATGGTGCTGTTTGAATCTGTAATCAGCGCCTGGGTGGCCGAGGAGAGCATGGCCGTTTCCACAGGTTTTCTTTCCAAAGGTACAAGTCCTTTCATCCACTGGGTAAGTTTGGCGATATGCTCGGGGTTGGTACCGCAGCACCCCCCCATGATATTGACACCGGCTTCGGCAAAGGGCTCGGCAAAGGAGCTGAATTCTTCTGCATCCATGGGGAATACGGTTTCGTTGTCCTTTATGACGGGCATCCCGGCATTGGGTTTGGCCATCACCGGAATCTGTACCATCTTTCGGATACGCCGGATAACGTTAAGCATCTCCTTGGGGCCGGTGGAGCAGTTAACACCCACCACATCGGCACCTAAGCTTTCCAGGGTGACCGCCATGGCTTCCGGTGTGGTGCCGTTTAAGCTGTGCCCGGTTTCATCAAAGGTCATGGAAACCATGGTGAATCCGCCGCAAAGCTCTTTAATCGCAAGCAGGGCGGCCCGGCTCTCCTGAATGTCAATCTGGGTCTCGATAACAAAAAGATCCACGCCGCCGTCAATCAATCCCCTGACCTGGCGCTTAAATCCCTGGATGGCCTGTTCAAAATCAAGATCGCCAAAGGGTTTGATAAACTGACCGCAGGGGCCGATATCCCCAACGATCAACGGACGGATACCTTCCCGTTCCGCCAGTTCATCCGCCGTTTTAACTGCATTTTCTGCAATCTTGCAGTTGATCTGCTCTGTTTTATCGGCAGCGCCGAACTCCTCAAGCTTCCATGGAGTGCCGCCAAAGGTGCAGGTGTAAAGCATATCCGAACCTGCCCGGGCATAGGCGCGGTATATGTCGGCCGAAACTTCCGGGTTGTCCATGGACCACAGTTCCGGGCTGACCCCCGGCGGCAGGCCCCGTTTCTGCATTTCGGTACCGGTGGCACCGTCCAGGATAAGAATTCGTTTATCAAGAATGTCCAGTATGCTTTTGCCTTTTTCCTCCATGTTACGTCTACTCCCCCGTCACTTTTGAAATACCGCAAAATGCGGTAACGCTTTTTTCCGGCATCAGGATACAGGTGTCCGTTATGGCCACCCCAAGCGTTTCCATTTTAAGAATGTGGTATACATCTGCCTGAAACCGGATATCAAAATCCCCGTAACCGGCAGAAAACCGCTTTAATTTTAATGTTTTTCGTTCTCTGACCAGCTCTTTGTTGAACAATGCCATCAGCCAGTCAAATCCTTCATCTACAATTTCAGATGCCGCAGCATCCACAATTACAGCCCCGGTCATCCTTTTCTCTTCCTGAAGCTGTTTAATCTTATCGGCAACCGCCTGACCGCCGGTAATACCCATAATGAGCAACTGATCGGCCTTCCCCAGAAACCGGGTAAATTTAGGGCTTTCAAACACCGTATCAGATTGCTTTAACGCAACGGTGCCGTTCCCATGATCAATTTGGATATCCCCGATACGGGCCGTAGCCTTAAGGTGGATAAGGTCCGCCGCATGGGTGATCCATTCGTCCACCTCGGACATCATCCGCTGTGAAATTTCATTTTGCCGACGCTGATACCCCAGCCGTTTAAGGATTTTATGCCTTGGCACTTTCAAGGGAATGTATGGGAAGGTTCTAAGCTGCTGCATCTGGTTAATATATCAGTTTTTATTTTTTATGGGAATCCCCCGGACCAACAGGTTTTCTTTGTTGCGCCGTCTTCACCTTGCATGTTAAATACCACAGGAAAAGTGGTTAACTCGTTAAAACAAAATTTTTAAATCCCATGCCCAACATACTTGAAACTCAACTTTCACTGTTTGCCGACAGCCGTGAGCCGGCATTACAGGAACCCGCTCCCCGTGAAGTGTCCGGCGTTGACACCGATGTCACACGGGTGGTGCGGTCAAGCCTTGTGATGCGGCCGGTTTACGAGCTGTCTGCCCGGCGACTGACGAGCCAGGATGAGGCGCCCCACCCGGCATGGGACCATCTGGATGTGATATGGCTGGCCTTTGCCACCCTGGATGTGATTTCCGAACTTACCGAATTTACCCCGGGGGTGACCCGCAAAAAGGTTATTTCACGACTCCTTGTTTTGGCACAGAATCAGGCCCGGGCCATGAAGATGGAAATTGAACCTGCGGCATTAGAAGAGGTGCTCCATAAAATTTTTGACCATCTGGTTAACCGGGATAACCGGTACCGGCCCTTTGAATATACCTATTTTGATGCGGCGGCCCGGCAGATGGTTACAAAAAAATTCTGGCTGATAAAAACGGTTTATACCGACACGGAACAGGCTGCCCATTTCCACCTCACCGACGAGGGCTACACTGCCTATTTCGGCTTGTACGAAACAGGAGCCCTGGATGCCGCAGCCATTGGGAATTTAAGAATCCAGCTGCTCATTGACCGGGGAAAGGTGGACGATGCCATTGGGGTGGCGCTTCAAAACCGAAAACAGCTTTTGCGAAAATCCCAGGAGATCCAGGCCATGGGCCGGGCTATCCGGCGCAGCATCAACCGGGTGGATGTCAATGAAATCAACGCAATGGCCGACGACGGTGCGCAACAGACCCACCAGATCCAGAAAGAGAGTGCACGGCTGAACCACCTAGTGCGCAAAAAATTGAGCGCCCCGGACACCGACCCCGATCTTGAACGGAAATTAAGTCTTTTAGGAGAAGCCCTGGAAAAACTGAACACACGGCTTCTGACACTTTCCGGACAATTGCAGGAACTGCCGGAAATATTTGACCGCCACAGCCATAAACTATTCCGCAGACCCGCTTTAGGCATATTTCCCGCCTGTGAACAAATATTAAATGATATATCAGGCCTATACACCCCTGACGGTGAGCATATCGGTATGGAATTCATGGCCCGGTTTGATCCGGCGGTGTGCCGGCCGCTGTTTGATCCGGCATCCCTGATGTCGGCGTGTGACAGGGCTTTAGAGCGCCGAAACCAAGCCGAAGAGCGGACCTGCGGCATTCAGGAGATAGATGCCGAACCCATGGCACAATTTGAATCTCGGCTGCCCCCGGAACTCATGGACCAGGCGTTTAAACTGCTCACCGGTTATGTCGACGAGCACGGTGAGTTTTCATTAAGCACACTTTTACAGGCGGCCTGCCATGAACAACACCCCCCTTTGATGCCCGTGGCGTTGGCCATGGCCGTTTTTCACTGTCTGGTGGATCCCTTTTATGCAGATAAATACCAGGTTACGGCAACGCCCAAACGTCCGGAACTCATTTTCAGCCTGGCCCTGCCGGACAAACGCAATTACCGGGGCCATGAACTTATACTGGAATCGGCATCACCCAAGCCCCGCTCCCACCAGAAAAAAGGATAACCCATGGACCTTGACACCCTTTACCAGGTTAACCGCCTTGTATACTTAAGCCTGGCCCACAGCCACGGCCGCAAATCCCTGGTGACCCGCCACCAGCAGGAGCTGGGCAACCTGATCCAGAGATACCAGGCCGATGCCGGGTTCCAACAAGCCGTGGCCCAGGCACTGAAGGCCATGGACCTTGCCATTCTATCTTTGGAAGATGAAGGATTTCGCCTCTCATCCCTGGGTGCGGAAAGCCTTTTTTCCATGACCGTCACCGACTACGGCAAACTTTTAGGCCGGGGGGATTTCAGGGCAGCGGATATCCTTTGTGTTCATGCCGCCGTGGCCACAACCTTTTTTCCCCAGGAGCAGGACCTGGAGGTTCCCGTAGAGGATTTAGGCGCTGTAACCCAGGCCGATATTTTTGAAATCCTGCGCCGCTTTGCCAAATTATGCCCGGAACCGGACAATGACGCCTGCACAGATGATACAGGCGCAGACCGCCTTCACCCCCAGATCATCACCCTGGCCCAACGCATCCGGGAAATGCCTGAAGACAACCCTGACATCCGCCAGACCAGCGGCGCGGCCGGCAATTCCTGGCGAGAACTTATTGAACTGGTGATGCGGCACATGAGAGAAACCCGGTATATCCTGGCCTTTGAAGAGCATGACGAGGTCATGGAGTATCGCCCCACACCGGCCTACCAGGCTGCGGTGCGTGAAGGCATGCTGTACACATTCCAGGCATTCAGAGACATTGTAAGCCGGGACACAGAAAAGGAAGATGCCCAGGAGGACGACCATGTTTAGAATCACCCGCATATTTGCCGGAGAAATCTGTGCCGGGAGAAACATTCTCCAGCAGGGCAATTTTCCCATAGCCGATCACAGTGATGCCCCATTTGATCCGGATGTCTCGTCGGATCACGGGGTGATCTTTGCAGTGAACGGCACCTGTAAAACCACCTTGATCTCCTTTTTGCTCAACACTTTTTGTCCGGACCAAAAAAGGTTTGTCCAGCACCTGCAATCCGGTGGAGACAAAACCCTTTCCCAGTATCTGGTGCCTGGACGTCCCGCAGTGATCCTCATTGAGATGGCCGTCCCCAGGGAAGAGAACCTCTTTGACGACAACACAGAAGAGCGCCTGGTCATCGGTCAGGTGCTTTACAGTTACAAAGAAGCGTCAAAATCCTTGGTGCGATATTATTTCCAGGCTCAGACCCCGGATTTTTTTGACCGTATGCAACAAAGCTGGCCTCAGCTTTTAGAGGCCCCAAAGCCGCTGACCGCCATCCGGGAATTTTTAAATGACCCAAACAACCAGGTGGTGACTACCGATGTTCAAAAAGATTGGGGGGAACGCCTGGAGAAAATCGGTCTGGATCCGTGGCTGGTGGATCGGCAGATTGATTTTGCCAGAAGCGAAGGGGGCATCAAAGATGCATTCCGGTTCCGGTGTGAGGCTGACTTTCTCTCCTTTTTCCTTGGGTGTGTCACGGACATGGATTTTGCCGGGCAGCTTCGTGCCGCCACTTTGACCAACATGGAAAAGATGCGAACCATGCCCTGGAAAAAAAAGCGGCTGGCTGCTGTGTTGTCCCTGAAAACCCGTCTGGAGGATTTTCAGCCCATTGCCGCCGAGTACCTTGGGGCCAAAGAGAAACAAAAACGGTGCGATGGGGAACTTGAACAGGCAGCGTTCCTGGTCTCCCGAGCTTTGCCAAAGGCTGGGACAGAGCAACAGCGAGCCCACAATCGCCTGACCAAGGCCCAGGAAGATGAAAACACGGCCCAAAGTGATCTGAACGTCACCCGGGCGGATCTGGCAGCAGCCCGGGGATTTGCCCTGGATCTTTCAAAAAAAGAACGCTTGGGGCATGCGGCCGACTTAAACCGTGCCATCAAAGCGGGAGAAGTCCTGGGCCATGCCCTGGATGCGGCAGATATCCTGGCCCGGATCAATCTGATCACCGGCAGGCTTAAAGATAAAAAAGAGGCTTTGGCTGCTTCCGGCTCAGCTCTGACGCCCCTCCGTGACAAAGCAGACCAACATGCCCGGGCCTTTCATGACGCTATCACCCAACGAAGGCAGCAAACCCAAAGTCAAATTGAAAGAGCAAAGGCTGAAGCGGATGGGGCAAAGGAGAAACAAGAGGCCTGCCGCCGGAAGCTCAAAAAAGCCCAAAGGGAACACACCAGTCTGAATAATGAAACAAATCGGCTGCAAGCCCGTCTGGAAATGGCTCTGGAAGCCGGTAACGCTATTGCCCCCCACTTTCTTGAAGCCCCTGGGGATTATCGTGACCGTCTTGAACAAGATTTAAATCGAACCGGCAAGGATCTTTCCCAGATCCGGGAAAAACGCAACGTTCTCGACGACACCCTTGCCCGGGAAAACAGGGACCGGGAAGCTCTTTCCATTCAAAAAGTCCGGGATCAAGGTGCCATTGATGATGCCCTGACCCGCCAAGCCCGGGAAAAAACATGGCGGGAACGCCTGATTTCAGATCCCCACATCCGCACCGCAGCCGGTGCCGACAACTTTGACCCCACCAATGCCGCCCATGTATCAGCCTTGTCCGATAGGCTTTCGCGCAAAACGGATGAGCTCAGGCGCATGGAAAAAGAGGCACGCAACCTGACCAATGAACTCAAGAGCCTGGATGAAGTAAACACCCTGGCTGTGGATGACCAGACCCGCCGCCTGATACTGCATTACCGGAATGCGGGTATCAGCCCCACCCAAATCCGGGCCTTTCCCGAATATCTGGCCTCCCTGGAGATGGAGGCAGAGGCCACAGCCCAATTCATCCAACGTGATCCGGCCCGTTTCACCGGCATCATGGTGGCAAGCGCCCAGGTGATGGACGAAATTCTGGCACTTGAGACACCTGCCTGGCTGCGGCGGCCGGTGGTGATCTCTTTGCCGGTCACGGACATCACCACCGTTGATGAAATTGCCCACAAGCGCATTCTTCCAAAGGATCCGTCCATCTATACCCTTTCAGGCGCCCGGATCCTGAAACGGGACCTGTCCGTCCAAAAAGCGGAAAAAGAGTCCCTGATCCGGGATCTTGTACTCAGCTGCAATGCCATGGAAAAATCCCTGAACGAATTAAAAGCATTCAGGGAAGCGTTTCCCGATCCCGCTGCCGTCCAACGACTGGACCTGGATTTGGACCTGGCAAAAAAGGCCCATGAAAAAACCTGCCGGGAAATAGTCGCTGTCCAGGATCGAATAGACAAGATCAAGACCAGAATCACCCGGAGCGATGGGCGGCTTGAGGAATTGAACTCGGATAAGGCCCGGTTGGAAGAGACCCTCAAGCACACCCGGCAATGGCTGGCCCAATACGGTGAATGGAAATCCTGGCAGCGGCAGGCCGAACAAAACAAACACCTTTTAAAAAAACTTGACCTTGGCATCATATCCCTTGAATCCCAGGCCTCTGGCCTGGAACAGGCAGTCATATCCGCGGCAAACACAATTCCCGCACTGGAAAAAGACCGGGACCGGCTGGATGAACTGGCTGGAGAGATCCCCCTTCCCCCGGACCCGAGTGAAAAAAATGGTGAGAAAAATCCAGATACGGATCGATATATCCGGGAGATGGCCCCCCAGGACATCAAGTCGCTCTATTTCCAGGCCCAAGTCAATTTGCAGCAGCGAAGTACGGAACTTGGGGTGGCAGCCCTTGAACGGGAGGTAGAGGACCTTGGCCGGGATCTGTCGGACCTTAAGGGAAAGTTGTCCCGGTTTCAATCCACCCACGCCTTTGATTCTGACCAGGCCAGGGAATGGGCCGCCAAAGGGTCCATGGAACGTCAAGCAAAACGGGATCTCCTGTCTGCTCAAATAAAAAAGGATTCAAAGGAACAATCGCGTGCCGAAGCCCAGGCTGAGGTATTGGAAAAAGAGGTCCAAAAAGAATGTGACGCACTGGATCTGCTTGAAAAAAAACAAATTGTACCCAGACTGACAGTGGATAAACTCCAGGGGTTTTCTTTAGAAGATCTGGAAAAAACTGTGATCCCGGAGCTGGAAACCGCAAACCAGGACCTGGAAAGCCGCCGGGAAACCATGACCCAACAGATCCGCCGGGCCCGGGAGGGTCTGGAGTCGGTCAATACCTGGTTCAATACCCTAAAAACCCTTGCCGCCCGGGCAGGAGATCCTCCGGAAAGAAAACCTTCGGACCTTGCCCCGGACTGGCCCGATCTTCTGCATCCCCAGAACCGCTCGGTTCACTGCATGGAGATGGAAAACAGGGTCAAACAGCTTCAAACCGAAAAAAAAGAACAGGCCCAAAAGACCCAGGATTTGGAAAGGAAGCGGGATGCAAAATACAGGGCTCTTGACGCCCATATCCGGGATTCCGACGTTGAGGGGATTGTTCCTGCCCTGGCAGCCGCCCTCAAAGAACACGATGCCGACAGCATGGCGTCATCCTGTAGCGATCTGATCATAAATTGCACCGGGATCGCCGCCACCCTGGAAGGGGATCTATCCAGATCAAAGACCTTGATGGATACCCATGTCAGCCAGCTTTTGGAACATGCCAAGGATTGCCACCAGAAACTGACCGCCGCCACCCAGGTCTCCATCCCGGAACAGGTGTTTATCTACGGTGGCAAACCTATTTTGAGGGCTGCAGCAAAACTTAATTTCAGCCGGTTTGACCGGGCATATAAAGAGAGTCTGGAAAACTGGATGGAAGAGTGCATCCAAAAAGGGCTGTGCCCCCAGGTCAATCCGGCCGAAGGCAACTGTTTGGGTGCGGCGCTGCTCTATCGCCTTTTGGCTGTGGAAGCCAAAAAGGGTTTTAACATCCGGCTGCTCAAGTGTGACGACACCGCCAGAAACTACGAACCCGTGGGCAAGGATCTCGGGTCCGGCGGGGAAGCGCTGACCACGGCAGTGCTGCTCTATGCCCTTCTGGTTTACATGAGAAGCCGTCGCTTTAAAAGCGGAGCCAGGCCCATGCCGGGATTTTTGATCCTGGACAATCCTTTGGGGGTGTGCAACCGGCCCGATTTTCTGGATGCCCAACTTAAGGTGGCAAAGGCTTTGGGGGTCCAGTGCATCTATCTGACCGGCATCAACGATACCGGCTCCATTGAATTATTCGCCCACAGGATTGTCATTCAAAAGGCAGGGTCACAGCTTTTAATTGACGGACGTCCCTTTGAAAAACTTGAAACCGTTCAAATCCATGTGGAGGGTTGATGAATGCCTCTACTCTTTTTCAAACCCATGACTGTTAACACCCAGTGACCCGGTTTTTTCCGTCACAATTACAGGCCTGTCCTTTTCAGGATGAAAGCTTTTTGCCAATGGCCTTTCGTTTAATGCTCAAGACTTTTGGCCTGGCACCCTGCTTAAATTTGAACCCCAGCCCCAGTCGATAAATTTCGGGGATATAGTAACGATTTTCATTGGAATCTGAAGTATCTTCATAAACGACCCCAAGCTTTTTCAATTCAATCAGTGTCCGGCTGTTATCATCGCCCAGCAAAGTCTTTGAAAAGGGGATCACCAGATCATCACGGGTTTCCAAATCCTTTACCCAGGTTTCAAACACTTTAGATTCCTGCTGCAGTTCTTTGACCCTTTCGCTGCTGCACCCGTTCATAGCGCCTCGTATGGCAACGGGCGGCAGCAACCGGTCTTTCCACTTGGAGTGAGATGTAGTTTCCGATGCCTTAGCCGCCTGCTCCAAAAAACGAACTACATCCCTTGCCTGAAGATAGCCGTTGAAATCAGATAAGGCCCCATAAATCCAGTTAATTGTATTGGCTTCTTTGGAGTTGTCGTTACCCAATTTAAGTCCCCAAAATGGTTTGAGTTCCTTTTCCAATTTATTCGACGCCATGGATGCCGGATCCAAATTGTTATCCGTCTTCATGGCGCCGGATCTCAAAGCCAGCCAGAAAACCAGTCTTAAAAAGGCCGTTCTGTCCCACAACAGTTTGTAATTCTCATATTTTTTTTCAAACTGCCCCATATTCTGCCTTAACGCACTGTCAAGATAGTCCTGTCTTAAAAAAATAATGATTCCGATATTTCGATCCCGAATTTCACCTAATCGGGAAGGAATCTTCAGGAGAGCGGAAACGGCATTCTGATGACTTTCTTTTATGTGAATATCCGGAAAAAGATTTTCCAATCCATCTAAGAGGAAAATAACGGGGCGTTCTTTAAACGCTTCATTAAGCTGTCTCCATGTTTGGGCAGTATTTTTATGCTCAGACACAGCATGAATGATCTGTTTCTCCCAAAATTTTTCCCATTCATGATCAGAGTGTGACTCATCGCGAAATTGTCCGATGTTCATTTTAAAATCATCTGCATCAAATTTTCCAAACAGCTCTTGGTTCTCTTTTAATTTGGAAATCAGTCGCGATGTGCCGTCTATTTCCGGGGATCGTAACAGCGGCAAAAAATCAGCGTCTATTTTTACTCTGCCTGGCTCTATTGCATGGCTGAATTTTTGATATGTCATAAATCCGGCCATACGCATAAAATGAAATGTTTTTCCCGATCCTTTGGTCCCAAGAGAGACCACCAGAGGAAGTGTATTGAAAAACTGCCGGGGAAATTCCTTAAAAAAATTTGTTACCAGAAAATCTTGTTTGTCGGTATGCTCCGCAAAAACATGTTCTGAGCAAAATTTCTCTAATTTTTTTACAGGAGAAATTTGCCCATCATCATCAGACATGATGTCTTCTTCAATGTCATCCAGTCTTTCAACGACCTGAAAATCGTCTCTAAAAATTTCAACCAGAGAACCGGCATTTGTCCAAATATCTTCCCAAGACCGGACATTGAGCAATTCAGTTTTAAGAGGGGTTGTTCGGATTGAAATGGGATCGGACAACAGGTCGGTACCGGAATCCTGATCCGTTTCCCCGTTACTTTCAAAAACGGCACGTTCAAAGCGTTCTTTGGCATCATTGAGCCGATTTTCATCCTGATCCACGGGAACCATTGAAATTATGATTTCAGGCAGCATTTCCCGTTGATTTTCTGATCTGCCTTGCTTTAATTTCGTCATCTCTTTTAAAACCAGCTCAGTGCCCAACAGTGATTGTTCAGACAGGGTAGTGATCAGGAATCGGTCAATATAGGGATCGAGCAGGAAAGGTGCGCTTAGTTCGCTGATACCGGCCCTTAAATCAACGAACACATAATCCGCACCAATACTCGTGGCAAGCTGATCAATGCATACTCTTAATTTCCATGGATTTTTATCCTGGGACAGATGTTCGGGCCTGACATCAATTCTGAACAATTCCAGCGGATCACTGAACGCCGGTAACACCACCAGTTTGATATTCCCGACCTCATGTTCAAAGCGCTGAATTTCTTCCGCAAAATAGTGAATAACATCATCCTCGGAATACCCGGCTTTAGGGTCGGCATACTGGATGGTATCTAAAAACTGGATGAATCCGGTTTCCGCAGCACCTCCGGTCCGGTTCCTTTCCCAGAAAGTGATGCCCGGAGCTTCGAGGTCGGCATCAACAACCAGTATCTTTTTTGTAAGATTTTTTTCTTTGAGAATGGCCTCCAGGGCTTTAACCATTACCGCAAGATGAAGCGTCCTGCCCACCCCGCCTTTAAAAGAATGAAATGCGATAAATTTATTATGGGGTTTG
This sequence comes from uncultured Desulfobacter sp., assembly GCF_963664415.1. Lineage (NCBI taxonomy): Bacteria > Pseudomonadati > Thermodesulfobacteriota > Desulfobacteria > Desulfobacterales > Desulfobacteraceae > Desulfobacter > uncultured Desulfobacter sp. The sequence continues at coordinate 3,412,978 of NZ_OY761445.1, forward strand.
GGGACGGTGTCAAAAGCCTCACCGGAAAGAAACGTCTTTGAAAAATAAAGGGTGTCAAAACGCGGTCGTTCACGAAATATTAAATGGTTTTCCATGCCGGTTTCAATGGATATCTCCAGATAAGCCCGGCCAATGTCCAGGTAAATTCTATTTTCTTCAAGATTATAAATATCCGGATTCGGAAACCAGGCTTGAAAGGCTTCTGTTACGGCCGCAGTGTTTTTTATGCACTGTTCAACAACAATCTCATCAGGATAAAAACGCAGATTTTCGATTCCGTCAGGAAATTGTCTGAAATTGTCGGTTTCTTTTCTGATCCTGCTTTTAATGTCCAGCCAGCTTAAAAATTTCATTGGGCCAACTCCTCCTGCAACCAGGAATCTATGTTATTTAGCTTCATTTCAAGGCGGTTTTTTTCTTCCGGATTCGAAAATGTCCCGCCATATCTTAAGGCCTGATGAAGGTCAGACAAAGAGATCGTTTCAGAAGAACTGGAACGAGTTTTAAACTGAATATTTTCAGGAAGACGGTGTCTGGAGTATAATTTCGTCAAAAGTGACCGCAAATCGTGATTCAGACTTTTTTCTCCTTCATTCTGAACAAATTTATATGTATCGTTGATCTGTTTCTTTTTCAACAACAAGGACTTAAGACCACACTCAATTGCATAAACAAATAATAACAGCTTAGCGTTACCATTGGCCGTATTTTTTTTAGACTCCTGTCTCAGATGCATGTAGGATTTATCCAAATTTTTTCGACTGACGTGAATCATGTTAAACAATTCCCAATTGAATGTGGTCAAGTCCCGGGTTGCAACCCTCTCAGCGTTGCATTGGATTTTATCTTTTCAAGTCTGATCATTTGTAATAATGCAGCCCCAATAGATAATCTTAAAAATGAACAACAGAGATATTCAGGGTAAATTATGCCAAAAATAATCTCTTTAAAATCACATTGTTCCCCCCCCAGTTTAACAAATTATATTCAGCCTATACCATGGCCGGGGGTGAATGAAAACCTCTGATACATTGCAAATAAAGGACTTGATAATGAGTATAAAATTTGAAACCGTCCATATTCATGTGGAGGGTTGATTTTATGACCCCATCCTAAATCAACCGAACGGTTAATTTAATTAACAATCCGCAGCTTTTAACCGTTCGGTTAAAAGCTGTTGACTCCTGATAAATATAACAGTACGGTTAAATTCAATCAAGGAGCCTTAGATGAATATAGCGTATCCATATCACGCCAGAATGCCCGGATATCTTGGCAAAGCAATTAAAGATACCAGAAAACAAAAAAAAATGACCCAAAAGGATCTGGCGGATATTACCGGCACCAGTGTAAAATTCATCAGCGATGTTGAAAGGGGAAAAAAAACAGTTCAAATTGATAAGGTCTTTGATTTGCTTGGGGCGCTGTCTCTCCGGATATACGTTTCTGATAAACCGTTAGAGCAGGAGAGGGCCAATGGAAAATCTTTCGATTTTCTTGGGTAACCACCTTGTCGGCACCCTTTCCCGGCATACCAAAGGACGGGTTCAATTTCAGTACGGGCAGCACTGGTTAAAAACCGTAGGGCTGCCCATATCCTTATCCCTGCCATGCAGGGAAGAAAAATTTCCCCCGGCACTCAGCACCGCTTTTTTTGAAAACCTGCTTCCGGAAAGTGATGCCCGGTCCATTCTGGCGTTTAACAATCGATTTAATAAAAAGGACACCTTTTCTTTTCTTAATCTCTACGGCAGGGATTGCGCAGGAGCGCTGTCTATCATGCCACAAGGAGAGAAACCTGACCTGACGCCGTGGTGCTATGAGGATGTAACCGCAAAATTGACAAAGGCCCTAGACCGCCTGGAAACATCTTCCGATCAGCGGAAATTGTATTTGGAAATGCAGCCGGCGCGCCTTTCCATTGCCGGAGTCCAGGATAAACTGCCTGTCTATTTTTCAGAAAATAAATTTTATCTGCCCACCAATTCCGGTTCGGCAACAACCCATATCATAAAACCCATGAGTCCGATGTTTCCCGGGATCCAGAGAAATGAAGCTTTTTGTATGGATATAGCCCGGATAATCGGAATCCGGGTGCCTAATTCCAAACTAATTCAAATGGGTCCCCATGAGCTTTATCTGGTGGAACGATTTGATAGAAAAATTCTGCCGGATCGGGTGGCCCGGATTCACCAGGAAGATTTTTGCCAGGCCATGGGACTTCCGGTTGACAGAAAATATCAGATAAAAGGCGGTCCCGGCTTCAGGCAATGCCGGTCATTGATTGACGAATATTTAAACCCGAGTGCCGAAATAAGGGCTGAAATAATGGATAAAGTTCCATTGCGTTAAACTACAAAACTGTTCTGACCAAACACGAAAAAGAGTATGGACCGGCTAAAATCTATTCGCGTTTATCCCGGGTGATATCAAAAAATATTGAACAACTTGAAGCTATTCAAAAAGCGCTTGTCTGAATGACTTGGCGTTGACGCACGGAACTTACTTAACTACAATGGTTTGATAAAAATAACTTCTAAGGAGACTGCATGTCGGTATTTCTTGTACAGCACGGGCTAAGCCTGCCAAAAACCGAAGACCCTGAAAAAGGATTGTCTGAAAAGGGACGTGAGGAAACCTTAAAAATAGCTGAAGTGGCCGCTGGTTACAGCGTTAAAATTTCCAAAATTTTTCATTCCGGAAAAAAACGCGCGAAACAGACTGCTCTGATAATGGCCGAAATTCTCTGTCCGGGTTCCGACATTGAGCAGATGGCGGATATATCTGCCATGGATGATGTAAAGGCTCTTGGCGACCGGCTTGGTCCTGATTCCAACCATATGGTAGTGGGTCATCTTCCCTATATGGAAAAACTGGTCTCTTACCTCACCACCGGCCGGGAGGCACCCAAGGTGCTGAAATTTCAGAATTCAGGGATTGTCTGTCTTGACCAGGATGAATCGGGCTGGTTCATACGGTGGACCTTAAACCCCAACATTTCATAAATCATATGCGATAATTCCATCTGAATCTCCAGTGAAAGCACGACCCACCATTTGCTTATATTTAAGGAACATGTATGACCAAAGAAATTTTTGATATCGTTGATGAAGATGATCAGATTATCGGCCAGGCAAGTCGTGATCAGGTCCATGGCAATCCAAGTTTAATTCATAGAGTGGTCCATATTCTGGTTTTTAACAGCCAAAATGAATTGTATCTGCAAAAAAGAGATATAAATAAAGATGTCCAGCCCGGAAAGTGGGATACCTCGGTGGGCGGTCATGTGGACAAGGGAGAATCCTACCAGAATGCGGCTGTCCGGGAATTGGAAGAGGAGCTTGGCATCACAGGCGCAAACTTGAAGTACCTCTATAAATACCGGTTACGCAATGACTATGAATCGGAATATGTATCCAGTTACCATTGTCTGTGGGACGGGGAGATTACAATAAATGTTGATGAGATTGAAGAGGGTCACTTCTGGCGGCTTGATGAAATTGCTGGAAAAATCGATTCGGGTATTTTTACGCCAAACTTTATAGATGAAATCGGGCGGTATCAGAAAATTTAATGGTGTTTTCCGGTGAGGAGATAAGTTTTGAAAGAATAGCGACGGCCCTTGAAAGGGTCTTTGCTGAAGCGACCCGCCGTAAAATTTCCATGGAGGAAATTACCTCTGTCATTCCGGGCACCATGGGTATCTCTAAAGAAGAACAACTGCTGAGCCTCCTGGAAAAACTTGACGCCAAAGGGAAGATCCGGTTGCCGTCCAAAAAGGGGCAAGGTTGGCAGAGATTCGGGATTCTGCCCCGATATATCACTCTGGTCCGGGCCGATGAAGATCGTGTTTCACGTAAGCGAAAAAAAACCCTTGCCCGTATCAGGGAACAAAGTCCGTGGGAGCCCATGCGAATGGCGGCATTTGCCCATACCCTGACCACGGAAAAACAGTTGACTCTTGCCCGGGCCGTGAACCACTATCTTTTAAACCGAAAAACAAATCCCCCCCTTTTGCCCCACCGAGAAAGAGCACTGCAGATTTGTGGTAATGAAAAAGCTTTGGACAGTTATGTTCATACAGGACTTTTTTCAGGCCGGATCACCCTGGCGGATATAGACTGCTTTTACTGCCCCGAACCGTTGCCCTATGAGGTGTTTGCAGGGAATCGCAGACAATCGGCTCATTTGCCCCTGCTGGTGGTGGAAAACAGTGCCACTTACTGGAGCTGCGCTGCGGCCAACCGAGCCGACCATCCACTGGGCGGCGGATTTTTTGCCGCAGTGGTGTTCGGCAAAGGGTTCAAGGCCACAAAGTCCACCCCCATACAGTCCCTGGACAGCCTGGCCAACATTGAATCCCAGACCGGAGCGAGCCGAATAGACTATTTTGGCGATCTGGACCCCGCAGGACTTACCATTCCCCAACGAATCAATGAAAACCGGATTAAAAACGGGCTATCCCGCGTCTATCCGGCCAAAACCCTTTACCGGAAACTCATCAAAAAAAATCTCACAACAGGATATGACAAATCCCAAACAAAATTCCACGATCCCCAATGGGCAATCGGATGGCTGGGCAGGGACATTGCCGATAATTATTTAGATGTGTGCGAATCTCGACGCTGGCCCCAGGAGGGGTTGACTGCGGATGACATTGCGGCCGCCCTGAAAGAGGGGCAATCACATTCATATCAATCAAAGGATTTAAAAATATGAAAATAAGAGAAGCTGAAAAAAGAGACTGGACCGCTATCTGGCCTATTTTTAATGAAATAGTTAAAGTCGGCGAAACATATGCTTATCAAACCGATACAACAAAAGAGCAAGGTGAGAAAATATGGCTGGACACGCCTCGCAAGACCTTCATATTCGAAGAAGAGGATAAAATAATGGGTACCTATTACATAAAAACCAATCAAACAGGGCAGGGCAGTCATGTATGCAATTGTGGATATATGGTTTCGTCTGCGGCAAGGGGTAAAGGTATAGCCACATCCATGTGTGAACACTCCCAGCAAATTGCAAAAGAATTGGGCTATAAAGCCATGCAGTTCAATTTTGTGGCATCCAGCAATAAAGGAGCTGTTCGCCTTTGGGGTAAGCTTGGATTTGAAACGGTAGGTCGTCTTCCCAAAGCGTTCAATCATCCATCTAAAGGGTATGTAGATGCGCTGGTAATGTATAAATGGCTGCACGAATAAAACATTTGTTTGTCATGCCCTATTATCCGATTCGAATTCCTTGATCTCAACTCTGTTTCGGCCTTGGGTTTTTGCTTCATACAAGGCGTTGTCCGCTCGTTGTAAAAGCGCGTCCGTATCATCCTTACCCAACAGAGACAGACTGGACACCCCCAGGCTGATACTTAGTTTGATATGGATTCCAGCATATTTCGGATTGACCGCTTCAACAGCCGTCCGGATTTGTTCGGCAATTTTTTTTGCATCATTAATATCCGTGTTGGGCAATAAAGAGACAAACTCCTCACCGCCATATCTGGCCACCATATCTCCGGCACGTTTAAGGCGTGTCTGCCAGGTGGATGCCAGCACGTTAAGACATTCGTCCCCCACCTGATGCCCATGGGTATCATTGATCCTCTTAAAATGGTCAATATCTCCCATAATGACCGACAAAGGCTGCCCTTGACGTATGGCCCGCTTGAACTCTTCTTCAAACGCCTCATCAAAATATCTTCTGTTAAACAATCCGGTCAGCCCGTCGGTCCGGCTCATCAACCCTAATTTTTTATTTGCAGATTCGAGCTGGGACAATGTATTTTGAAGCTCCCGGGTCCGCCGGCTCACCTGCTCCTCCAGATCATTTTTAGCTGCCCGTTCCACGGCAAGGGTTCTGGCCTGTGCTTGCATTTCCCGCTCCTTGGCCTCGACCGCCTCGTTATAAAGTTTGATGGAAAGTTCCTGGGCGGCTTCTTTTTCACCACGCTCCCTTTTGATTCGATCTGCAAGGGCAAGGGAAAGCAGAAGTAACTCCAGTATAAATCCGATATTCTGGCTGTGCTGGATGACGGGTTGATATCTAACAACACCTGCAAGGCCCATCATCAATACGAACGTGGCCAAAATGAGCAAAGTCCAGGCAATGGTCATGTATTTGGCGGCAATACTGCCTTTACACCATAAAGTTATCGTGGTTAACAACCCCGCCACACAACTGAGTACTGCGCCAACATTTTCGAAATAGATCATCCACTTGCCGCTATATACGACAAATAAAATCGTCATTATGATCCAAAATACCGCAAAAATGTTACTCAGTACAAGCAGCCAGCCGCCGACTCTCCGCAGCCTTAAAAACCTTCTGATGAACAAGGTGGCCATCAAAAAGGAAAATGATGAGAAAAGGCCATAGGCATGGCCGTTAAGCCAGGTATTACCCGCCCACAGATACGCCGAACCCACACCGGTCATGGACAGGCAATAGAGGATAACAGAAAGCACATACACCGAATAGTAGATATAGCTGTTATCCTGGGTAAAAAAGCTTAAGGAGGCATTGTACAAACACATGGCAATGAGAAAGCCGAAAAAAATGCCTAAAAACAGATTCCGGTACAGTCCCATTTTTTCATAGGCCTCCTGCTGCCAGAGTTTCAGAGGCAGCAGATTAACCCCGGTGCTGTGTACGCGAAGATACAGGATTAATTGTTGATTAGGAAGGCATGGAAACTCAAAGGCAAAGGGGAGTCGATTTTTTTTAACGGCAACAGATTTTATTGAGTCAAAATTACTGTGTGCTGCATCCCCATCCTGAACATACAGTTCCATCAGACTCCAGAACGGCCAGTCAATATTAAGAACCATGCTTTGCCGGGACGGGGAGGTGTTCTGAATACTGAACCGAACCCATACAATGTCATCTGCAGACTTCGTATGAAGTATAGGCGGATACTCATTTTTCCATGGCGCATCCGGTTGAATTATATCGTTCAAGGTAAATGTATTGCCAGGATCTATCAAACGCTGGAGCCTGTTTCCGATATCAATACTTTTTTGGGAGGCGTCCATTTTTAGAATTTCAGGTGCAGGAAGTGCTGCCGGGACCGCAACTGTAGCCATCAGGCTCCCGAACATGATTAAAGATATCAGCCAAACGGCTTTTATATTAGAATTCCAACACGTTGTTGTGGAATAAGCCTGGGGGTTGCTAGACCAGGCCGGACCATGGGCGTTATTAATAGTTCCCAACAATGAGTGTGCGAAAAAATAATATCCCATCCTCATTAATGCGGGCACCACAGTTTTTTGAAAAACACGTTGTCCAGCTTTTTTGGATCGTATTTGCATGCACCATCCATTTGAAATGGAAAATAAAAAAATATCTTTATAATTTTTACAGTCCTGGGCAGGTCATGTCAACGCCCTCAAATCTTTTGACAAACCTTTGAGTCAGATAGTAAATTTGCATTCCAAAACCCTTGCCCCTGGGTGCCAAAAAGAGGATAATGCGCTGATTTTGACGCGCATTAACGAACCGGAGAAATATGAAAGAAGAAAGAGCTCAGTTAAAAAAGATCTACGCAGCCTTTGATGCCGATACCCGGGATCTGGTAAAAGGCTGTGCCTGCACCCGGGGCTGCAGTTTCTGCTGCAGGCAAGCCGGCAGCATTGACATTACCACCTTAGAGGGGATGGCGATCCGAATAGCCATGAACAAAATGCCCAAAAGCCGGCAGAAAACCCTGACCAAGGCATTTAGAAATGAAATAAAGCTGCGGGAGGAAGGCAAAGCTGTTCCTTGTCCATTCCTCATGAAAAATAACGCCTGCATGATCTATGAGAATCGGCCTTTTTCCTGCCGCAGAATTTACTCGGCCCATGTCTGCAGCCAGGATGCCCCCCCGGCGGTGAGCCGCCAGGTGATGGAACGGGCGGATCAGAACATCGCAGCCCTTCAAAAGCTGGACAGCAATGGCTATTCCGGCCATCTCTCCTACATTTTATATATGCTGTCGGTTCCGGCCTTTTTTAAAATTTACACTGCCGGAGAATTTAAGCCAGAGGAAATCATGGAATTTGGAAAAGCCCACAGGATTGTCATCAACCGGATGATGGGATGAAGGTAAAGAGGATAGTTCTGAAACAACCTACAAACAGTTGAGACGGGTAATGCCCGGGGTGCGGTCATTTCTTCACCGCCATGAGTGGATAAAACACGGCTCCTGTTATAACGCTGACCCTGAAACCTATTTTCAGGAATCCATAATGCTGATGAAACAGGTAAACAGATCTGCCGTCAGGGACTATTTTTCCGCCAATATTGGAAAAACAGTTTCCGTGGCGAATATCAGGGAAAAATTTGACCAGGCCTTCGGAGACGGGGCGGGCAAAAAAATAAACGTGAAATGCAGCAGCGGCATGATCACCGAATTGTGGATCAATCTAAAAGGAGAGATCACACCGCAATCGGATGTTGCCCTGCTGCTGAAAAACGCAGACATGGCCACATCAAAATGCCGTTCCGGCGTCATTGATCCTGTGGGGTATTGAAAATGAAACACCATTCTACGGGATCAGACAGTTTTTTTCGGTAAGCCTTACACCGCCTGTCCGGCGGCCCAGGCCGAAGACCAGGCCCACTGAAAATTGTATCCGCCCAGCCAACCGGTGACATCCAGTACTTCGCCGATGGCGTAAAGTCCCGGGACATCGTTGGATTCCATTGTCTTTGAAGAGAACCTGCGGCAGTCAATACCGCCGACGGTCACCTCGGCAGTTCTGTATCCTTCGGTGCCGCCGGGCTGAAGATTCCAGGTCTGGATCGCATCGACCACAGTTTTAAGCGCCTGGCGGGAAATGCGGTTAAGTGGACAGTTCAACAGCTTTTCATCCAGCCGTGCCTGGACAAGCCGTGTTGGCAGATACTCGGCCAAAACAGATTTGACATGGCGCTTGGGCCGGGTCTTACATACTGTTTCCAGCAGCTCCCCAATATTTCCATCCGGAAAAAGGTCAATGGTCACCGGGGCTCCGGACTGCCAATAAGATGAGGCCTGAAGAATCACAGGGCCGCTCAGCCCCCGGTGGGTAAACAAAAGCTGCTCTTCAAATGAGGCCGATCCCGTGCAAGCCCGTGCCTTGACTGAAATCCCGGCCAGGGGTGACAAAACGGTTTTATCCGCGGGCTGAACTGTAAAGGGAACAAGACCGGGCCGCGGCTGCACCACAGGAATGCCGAACTGCTCGGCCACTTTATATCCGAAGGGCGTGGCACCGGCTGCAGGCATTGAAACACCTCCGGTGGCTATGACCAGGGATTCTGCATTGATGCTTTCACCGGAGGTGCGTATCTGGAATCCCCGGGCAGACCTATCTCTTTCGATGCGGGTAATGATAGTTTTGGGTGCCAAGCTGACACCGGATTTGCGGCATTCTGCCAGCAGCATATCAAGGATCTGACCGGCACTGTCCGTGCAGAACAACTGACCGTGTTCCCGTTCGCTGAACCGAATCCCGTATTGCCGGACAAGGTCAATAAAATCCTCTGGCCGGTAGCGGCTCAAAGCGGATTTTACAAAGTGGGGATTGGATGAAATATAATTCTGGGCACTGACCCGGCGGTTGGTAAAGTTGCACCGCCCCCCGCCGGACATAAGGATCTTGCGACCGGGCTTGGGGCCATGATCCAGAACTTTTACACGCTTTCCGCGTTTTCCGGCCTGGGCCGCGCACATAAGCCCGGAGGCACCCGCCCCGATAATCACCACGTCGTATTCGGTCTTCATACTCTTTTTTTTGCCGGCCTGTCCGTCAGTTTGTCTACGCGCTTATTTTTTCCTTGGTCCGGGCGACTTCCAAACTGTCAAGGTACTCATCATAGGACATGAGGCGGTCGATAATCCCATCAGGCGTTATCTCGATGATACGGTTGGCAATGGTGTTGATAAATTCATGGTCGTGGGAGGTAAAGAGAACCACTTCTGGAAATTCAACCAGGCTGTCGTTAAGGGCAGTGATGGACTCCAGGTCCAAATGGTTGGTGGGGTCATCCAGCATCAAAACATTGGATTCGGCCAGCATCATCTTCGAGAGCATGCATCTGACCTTTTCACCTCCGGAGAGCATATGGGTCTTTTTCAGAGCATCTTCACCGGAAAAAAGCATCCGCCCCAAAAAGGTTCTGGCAAAACTTTCACCCTCGGTGGGCGGGGCAAACTGCAGCAACCACTGGATTAGATTAAGGTCCTCGTCAAAAAATGAACTGTGCTCTTTGGAAAAATAGGACTGACTGGTGGTGACACCCCACCTGAACTCACCTTCATCCGCTTCTATTTTTCCTGACAAAATATCGAAAAGCGCTGTGATGGCCAGGGTATTTTCGCCCACAAAGGCTATCTTATCCTCGCCATTGACCCTGAACGTAACATTATCCAAAATTTTTTCACCCTCAATGGTCTTGGAAAGCCCTTCAACTTCCAGGATAATATTTCCGCAAGCCCGTTCAGGTTTAAACCGTATAAACGGATATTTTCTGCTCGAAACCGGCAGTTCTTCAATGGTCAGCTTATCCAGCAATTTTTTACGGGATGTGGCCTGCTTTGACTTGGAGGCATTCGAAGAGAACCTGCGGATAAAGGACTTCAATTCTTCGGCTTTTTCCGTCACCCGCTTGTTGTCCGCCTGCTTTTGTTTTAGATTGAGTTGGCTGGCCTGGTACCAGAAATCATAATTACCCACATAAACAGAAATTTGGCTGAAATCAATATCGGCAATGTGGGTGCAGACCTGGTTCATAAAATGCCGGTCATGGGACACCACAATCACTGTATTTTTGAACCGGAACAAAAAGTCCTGGAGCCAGGTAATGGCCTGGATATCCAAGTTATTGGTGGGTTCGTCAAGGAGCAGGACATCCGGGTTGCCGAATAGGGCCTGGCCCAGAAGGACCCGCACTTTCTCTCCGCCCTCAAGCTCTTTCATTTTTTTGGCGTGCAGCGCTTCATCAATACCCAGGTGCTTCAAAAGCACGGCTGCATCGGCCTCGGCCTCATACCCGTTCATCTCCTCAAACGCGACCTCAAGTTCACCGGACCGGATGCCGTCTTCTTCAGAGAAATCAGGTTTGGCGTAAAGGGCCTCCCGTTCAGTCATGAGCCGGTACAGCTTTTCATGGCCCATAATGACTGTTTCAATCACCCGATGTTCGTCAAAGGCAAAATGATCCTGCCGCAACACGGCGATCCGTTCCTTAGGTCCCACAGAAACCGTGCCGGTATCCGGTTCAATCTCTTGGGCAAGAATTTTTAAAAAGGTACTTTTTCCGGCACCATTGGCCCCGATAAGGCCGTAACAGTTACCGGGTTTAAACATGATGTTGACATCTTTGAACAGGACACGTTTGCCATAAGCAAGGGAGATGTTATCTGCAAAAATCATTGATAAGGTATTTCCTAAACGCAAATTTATAAAAACAAAAAAGCCCTGACCATTTGCAATAAATAATCAGGGCTTTTAGAAAAAGAACCGGCGGCGTTCTACTCTCCCACACAGTCTCCCATGCAGTACCATCGACGCTAAAGAGCTTAACTTCCGTGTTCGAGATGGGTACGGGTGTGGCCTCTTCGCCATCGCCACCGGTTACACTGGTCGGACCTGGGATTTCAGAAAGTTTCAAACTGGCATTATCCCATGGGTCCAAATATGTAATCTGTTGCAGTAAATCAATATCAAAATATTGCTATGTCGCAGTCGGATGAAATTTTAGTGAAATTCAAGGCGCAAGCAAAGTCTTTAAATAAGCTGTAGTGGACTACTGCGTTTTAAAGGCTTTGTGCGGCAACGAAGAATTTCGCAAAATTTCGTTCAACATCAAAGTATCTAAATTTATTCGTGGAAAAAAGTGGCTAAGCCTCACGACCTATTAGTACTGGTAAGCTCAACATGTTGCCATGCTTACACACCCAGCCTATCAACCTTGTAGTCTTCAAGGGGTCTTCAGTCTAAAGAAGGGATATCTAATCTTGAAGTTGGCTTCCCGCTTAGATGCTTTCAGCGGTTATC